>JALHMT010000028.1:3408-66714 GCA_022843905.1 Rubrivivax sp. | reverse complement strand
CAGAACCCATCAGGGACAGCGAGCTCGTCTCGCGTCAGAAGTCCGAATGTACGGGTGCAATCTCTTCCTCAGTGCAGAAGTGAGCTGGAAGCTTGGCAAACCGGGGGCGTCCATGTACGTCCGGCGAAGTCATCTTGAACGCTGCACGGGAGCAAAGGATGCTCGTGTCCACCTCAAATCTGAAAGGCAAGTCGTGCCAGCTTTTGGCGTACTTGCAGTTCCGTTATCCGCAACTTGTCAAGCTTCAAGAAGTCAGTCGACACCTCGACTGTCGGCAGGTCTTCAACGAGGGTCACGCCGCTGGCAGCAACACGGCGGGCTTCATGCTGCGCAAGATGGCGCGGGCGAGCTGTACAACCTGCGCGAAGACCCGCACGAATGCGTCAACCGTTTCGACGACCCGGCCCACCGCGGCTTGCGTGACGAGCTGACGCAACGCCTGCTGTCCCGTCCGGCGGACATGCACGACCCCTTGCCCGATCCTGTCGGGCCGGCTTGAACGGCTGCGCGCAATCCCTGACAAAGGGCTTTTGCCGCGAGGAGTAGAACTCGCACTGGTGCTGTTCGAACCAAGCGGCGTGGCGGGGCACGGTCTCTTGCCCCCTGCCGTAGACCGGCCTGCCGCTGCGCCTCGAGTCCTGGGTCGTCTGCCATGCATGATCTTTCTGCGAGCCGAGCGCTGAACCGGCAGCTGGTGCTGCTGGTCAAGACCCAGCTCGCCATGGAGCGCTTCCCGGCACAGAAGGCGGCAGCGGGCCAGACCTTGCACAGCGCGGGGGATGCCTTGACCCGTTTGCCCATCATCGAGCGCGGCTGCATCGAGGCCATCCATTACCTGGGTGAAGAAGGCAACCGCATCATCCCGATCACCTTCAAGGCAGGTGAACTGGCATTTGCCTCGGCCTTGTTCAGCACCGCCACGATCAAGGTGGACCTGGCGGTCGCCGAAGACCTGCTTGCACATTGGGTGCCGATCGGCGAGCTCGAGTCACGGCCCGACGGGCGCCTGCTCATCGCAGCCACGCACGAGCACCTGGCCGCGCGCAGCGGTGTCAGCCGCCCCAAGCTCTCGCGTGAGCTGAAGCAACTCGAGCGAAGCGGTCGGCTGAAGCTGCTGCGCGGCATCGTCGAGGTTCTCGACCCCGACAGCTTCACGGCGTCGCGCTGGAACAAGCGGTCCCCATAGCCGTTGCGGCAGTCGTCAGCGCATGTCATCGCGAGCCACGCAGTCCCGCCGCCTACTTCGCGGCGGTACACGGTCCTTCTGCCTGCGGCCGGGCCTTCCGCGTGAAGGACGCGCACCGGGCCGGTGCACGGGTACTGGCGTCGGGTGCACAGCCGATCGAGATCGCCACCGGCCCGATGGAACTGCGCCTGCCCGGACACGGACAGCCTGTTGCGCCGGGTGCGCGCCGCATCGGCTTCGGTGAGTGCGTCGGCACGGTGAGTGGCTGAAGGTCAGTTTCTGATCCGACGCCGCCTCAGACCTTGATGCGCGCGCCCTTCGGGTCGTACCAGGGCGCAAGTTGCGCCGACGCGCGAACGCGGCGATCACCGACGCCGATCTCGAAACGCGTCGCAGCGATGACGTCCGGCGTCAACGCATGCGGCAGTCTCACGTAGCCCATGCCGAGTGAGGCCTCCACGCGGTGGCCGTACATGCCACTCGTGATCACGCCCACCGCCTTGCCGTCGGCGTAGATCGGCTCTTCGTGGAAGAGCAATTCGTTCGGGTCGTCCAGCTTGAACTGCAGCAAGCGCTTGTGCGGCGTGCCGAGCGCCTTCTGTGCCAGCACCGCCTCGCGGCCGACGAAGCCGCCCGGCTTGTCGAATGCGCAGGTGAAGCCCAGGCCCGCCTCGATCGGCGTGTCTTCGATGCCGATGTCGTGACCCCAATGGCGGTAGCCCTTCTCGGTGCGGCAGGCATTCATGGCGTGAAAACCGGCCAGCTTGAGTCCATGGGCGGCGCCGGCCTCGAGCACGCGCTCGAGGACATGCAGCGCGGCGTCGGCCGGCATGTAGAGCTCCCAGCCGAGTTCGCCGACATAGGTGATTCGGTTGGCGCGCACGATCGCGTAGCCGATCTCGAGCTCCTGTGAGCTGCCGAAGGGAAAGGCGTCGTTGCCCAGGTCGGCGCCGGTCAAGGCCTGCAACAGCGTCCGGGAGTTCGGGCCCATGAGTCCGAGCATCGGCGTGCCCGCGGTGACGTCGGTGACCGTACAGAAGGCATCGCCGATCGCCTCGCTCAACATCGCCAGGTCGCGGATGTGCGAAGACACCGAGGTCACGACCATGAAGCGATCTTCGGCCAGTCGCACGACGGTCAGGTCGGCCTCGATGCCGCCGTTCACGTTGAGCCATTGCGTGTAGACGATGCGGCCCGACGCAACGTCGACATCGGCTGTGCCCAGGCGGTTCAACACCTTGCAGGCATCGCGCCCCTGGACGAGAAACTTCGCCATCGACGATTGATCGAACAGCGCCACGCCGTGGGCCACCGCATGGCATTCGGCCGCGGTGTGCGCAAACCAGTTCTGGCGCCCGAAGCTGTACTCGTAGGTCGGCGTCGAACCAGGCTTGTCGTACCAGTTGGCGCGCTCCCAGCCGGAGAGCTCGCCCATGCAGGCACCCAGCGCGACCAGCCGGTCGTGAAACGCCGTTCGGCGCGCGCCGCGCGCGCTCTCGACCTGCCGGAACGGCCAGTGCATCTGGTAGAGCAGGCCCAACGACTCGGTCGTGCGGTCGGCGAGGTAGGCCTTCGTGCCCTGGCAAGGATGCATTCGCCGCACATCCATGCCCGGCAGGTCGATCGGTGAACGGCGGTCGCGGATCCATTCCGCCAGCACCTTGCCGGCACCGCCCGAGCTCTGGATGCCGATGGAGTTGAAGCCGCAGGCGACGAACAGATCGCGCACCTCGGTCGTTTCTCCGAGCAGGTAACGATCGTCAGGCGTGAAGCTCTCCGGGCCGTTGAACCAGGTCGCGATGCCGGTCGTCTGCAGGACCGGCAGCCGCTCCATGGCAGCGCTGAGCACGGGCTCGAAATGGTCGAAGTCCTGGGGCAGCTCGTCGAAGCAGAAGTCCTTCGGGATGCCACCGAGCGCCCACGGCTTGGCGACGGGCTCGAAGGCGCCAAGCAGCAGCTTGCCCGCATCTTCCTTGTAGTAGGCCCACTCGTCGGGCACGCGCAGCACGGGCAGGTTCCTGGGCACATCGGCCATCGGCTCGGTGACGATGTAGAAGTGCTCCGCGGCCTGCAGCGCCAGGCGAATGCCGAGCTTGCGCGCGATCCACGGACTCCACATGCCGGCAGCGAGCACGACGGTCGCGGCACGCACCTCGTGCTCGGCACCGTCGATGTTGACGCGCACGCCTTTGGCGCTGCCGCTCTCGACCACGATGTCGGTGACTTCGGCGTTCTCGATCACGCGCGCGCCACGCTGCCGTGCGCCCTTGATGTAGGCCATCGTGGTGTCGATCGGGTTGGTCTGGCCGTCGTTGGGCGTCCAGAGACCGCCGACCACACCCTTGTCCGACAGCAGCGGATAGCGCGACAGGATGTCGCCCGGCGTCAGGAGCTCGACCTCGACGCCAAAGGCGCGGCCCATCGCCCCGGTTCGCTTGAACTCCTCGAACCGGGCCTCGGACAGCGCCACCGCGATCGAACCGTTCTGCTTGAAGCCCGTGGCCTGGCCCGTCTCTGCCTCCAGCGTGGTCAGCAGCTCGCTCGTGTACTTGGCCAGTTCGGTCAGCGTACGCGTGGCACGCAATTGAGGCACCAGGCCGGCTGCGTGCCAGGTGGTGCCGCAGGTGAGTTGTCTGCGTTCAAGCAGCAGCACGTCCGTGATGCCGATCTTGCCGAGGTGGTAGGCGATCGAAGCACCGATGATGCCGCCGCCGATGATGACGACGTCGCATCGCGACGGGAGATCTGCACTCATGAACCAGCCTTTCGATGGCGACGCCGGGAGTTGCTTGATGAGGGATGTAACCGGTTTCATAATAGAGCGCTCGCCAAGCGATGGCAACCGACTTGCGCCCTCAAAACCCTCTGCTGGAGCCTGCCAATGCACACAGCCCACGTACTCACCTTGTCCTGCCCGGACCGCACGGGCATCGTGCATGCAGTCACGGGCGTGCTGTACGAACATGGCGGCAACATCACCGAGGCGGCGCAGTACAACGACCAGGACACTGATCGCTTCTTCATGCGCGTTCAGTTCGGCCTGCCCAAGACGGATGCCGAACCGGCACTGCGCCAGGCCATCGGCGCCCTGGGCGAGCAGTTGCAGATGCGCTGGCAGCTCCACGCCGCCGAGCGGTCGATGCGGGCGATCCTGATGGTGTCCAAGCTCGGCCATTGCCTGAACGACCTGCTGTTCCGATGGCGCAGCGGGCTGCTGCCGCTGGACATCCGCGCCGTGGTGTCCAACCATCGCGACTTCTATCAACTCGCCGCCTCGTACAACATCCCGTTCCATCACATTCCGGTCACGGCCGAGACCAAGCCGCAGGCCGAGGCCAGGTTGCTGGAACTGGTGGCGCAGGAGGAGGTCGAGCTCGTGGTGCTGGCGCGCTACATGCAGGTGCTGTCCGACGAGACCTGCCGCGCGCTCGAAGGGCGGGCGATCAACATCCACCATTCCTTCCTGCCGAGCTTCAAGGGTGCCAAGCCCTACCACCAGGCGCACGAGCGCGGCGTCAAGATCATCGGCGCCACGGCCCACTTCGTCACCGGCGACCTCGACGAAGGTCCGATCATCGAGCAGGACGTGTCACGGGTCGATCACGCCTGCGACGCGCAGCAGTTGACGACGATGGGGCGCGACGTGGAAAGCGCCGTGCTGGCGCGCGCCGTCACCTGGCATGCACGCCACCGCGTGCTGATCAACGGTCACAAGACCGTCGTCTTCAGGTAAGCGAGAGCCCGATCGAGGCCGGTGCTCAGCCCTTGCGTTGGCCCTGGACGATGCGGTCGAGGATCAGGGCGCAGAACAGGATCGCCAGGCCCGCCAGGATGCCCTGGCCCTCGGATGCGTACTGGAGCGCCTCGAGGACGTCTTCACCCAGGCCTTTTGCGCCGATGAGCGAGGCCACCACCACCATCGCCAGACTGAGCAGGATGGTCTGGTTGACTCCCGCCATGATGGTGCGAGAAGCCAGCGGCAGATCGACCTTCATCAGCAGGTACATCGGCGTGGCGCCGAAGGCCATCGCGGCTTCGCGCACGGCAGGTGGCACCTGCTGCAGGCCCAGCACGGTCATGCGCACGACCGGGGGAGAGCCGAAGATGAGGGTGGCGACGATGGCGGCGGGTTTTCCGGCGCCGAAGAACGCGACCACCGGGATCAGGTAGACGAAGGACGGCATGGACTGCATGAAGTCGAGCACCGGCCGCACGACCGCGAACAACCTCGGATGGCGCGCACACAGGATGCCCAGTGGAATGCCCAGGGAAATCGACACCAGGGCCGCGGCACCGAGAAGCGAGATCGTCGTCATCGCCTTTTCCCAGAAGCCGAACAGTCCGAGGTAGGCCAGCGCAGCGAGCGTGAACAGCGCCACCCGGATGCCGCCACAGAGCCAGCCGAGCAGACCCACGACGCCCATCACCACCGGCCAGGGTGTGCCGACGAAGAGAACTTCCAGGCCGTCAAGCAGTCGCCTCACGCCCAGCGTGATGCTGCCAAAGACCCCTTCTCCTGCGCGCTTGGCCCATTCGAACCAGCCCTTGATCCAGTCGGCGCTGTCGACGCGGATGCTGCGGCGAGTCGGGAAATCGACCAGCAAGGGCAGCAGCTCGGGGCGCGCGAAGCGCGTACCCGTCAGGCCGACCACCAGCAGCATCAGCACCGTGCCCGCCGTGGCGCGCATCCAGGAGCGCCCCGCCGCGACGCTGCGATCGGAGCGCCACCGCGTGAAGTGCCGTTCGAGCGCGCTGTTGGCCAAGGCGCCCTGAACCAGCCGGACGGCCACCAGAACCGCGACACCCAGGAGCACCAGGGCCAACCCGCTTTGCGATGCTTGCTGGGCCTGGCTGGTGGCGTCGGCCAAGGCACGCTCGAGCGAGTTGACCGCGCGCTGCAGCGACTCGACCGAAGGCGACGCACCGGCGATGGCCTCCTGCAACTGTTCACGCCGGCCCTTGAGCGTTCGCAGGATGCTTTCGGCGCGCTCGCGCTGCTCGCGTCCACGGTCGCCGAACAGGCCGATGATGATCTGCACCCAGCCGAAGGCCTCGACCAGCAGGAAGGGAAGGAACCAGTTCCACAGGCCCCGTGAGGCAAACCATACCGGGCCACCCAGCGCGGCAAAAGGGTTGAAGGAGAGGCGAAAGCCGGGCGCCGCGCCCAAGCGTGCGAATTGCTTGCGGTAGTAGGCGGCACCGGGGCCGACAAACTCGTCGACCAAGGCTTCGACCCTCGCCGACGCGGCATCCGCGGTCATGCAAGGGCTCTTTCTTCGCGCCGTCGTTCGCCTTGAACCGCCTTCAGCAGATCGACACGTTCCACACAGCCGGCCGGTGCGCCGTCGGCGCCCATCACCAGCAGTGGGCCTTCATGCTGCACGGACAGATCGATCAAGCTGTCGAGGTTGTGCTCGGTGGTGACGCGCGGGGCGTTGGCCACGAGGCCGGCGCGCTCCGACGCGTCGACGGGCAGCGCGCGCATGACGGATGCCGCGCTGACCAGTTTCAGGCGCGAGATGCCGGCCACGAACTCGGCCACATAGTCGTCGGCCGGCGAGAGCACGATGTCTTCGGGTCGTCCGATCTGCACGATGCGGCCGTCCTTCATGATCGCGATGCGGTGGCCGATGCGGATCGCTTCGTCGAGGTCGTGGGTGATGAAGATGGTGGTCTTCTTCATCAAGGCAGACAGCGCCATGAACTGGTCCTGCAACTGCCGGCGGATGAGGGGGTCGAGCGCGGAGAAGGGCTCGTCCATCAACAGGATGGTCGGGTCGGCGGCGATCGCGCGAGCCAGGCCCACGCGCTGCTGCATGCCGCCCGAGAGCTCGTGCGCGTACTTGTCTTCCCAACCGGTGAGCTCCACCATCGCAATCACGCGGTCGGCCTCTTCCCAGCGCTTGCGCTTGCCCACGCCGCGCATCTCCAGGGGCATGGCGACGTTGTCTCGAACGGTGCGGTGCGGCATGAGGCCGAAGCTCTGGAACACCATCGCCACCTGGCGGTTGCGGAACTCGCGCAGGGTGCGCTCATCCATCGCCGTCACGTCAACGTCGCCGACCAGGATGCGGCCGGCGGTCGGCTCCAGCAGGCGGTTGATGTGGCGCACCAGCGTGGACTTGCCCGAGCCCGACAGGCCCATGATGCAGAAGATCTCGCCGCGCGCGACCTGGAAGCTCGCGTCGGCCACGCCCACCACGCAGCCATACCGCTGCAGCACTTCGGCCTTGCTGATCGTGCTGCCGCGCAGGGCCTGCATGGCCTCGCCGGCGCGCTCGCCGAAAACCTTCCAGACACCGGCGACGTCTATCGCGATGTCTGGCTTGTTCATCACAGGCCAAGCCAGCGGTCGACGACCCTCGGATTGGCAGCGACCCAGGCCCTGACGACGTCGGCCGGATCCTTCTTCTCGACGATCACTTCGCGTGTCCAGCCGCTCACCAGATCGGTTTCGAGCTTGATGTTGGCGAGGAACCGGGCCACGTCCGGTGCACGCCTTTCGAGCGACTTCGAATAGGCCACGTGGACGGACTTGGGTGCATCGCCGACCGTGATCTTCGACTTGGCGAGCCAGTCGGCGTCTTCGTTGGGCTGCACCATCTTGTACTTGGTGGCGTCGAAAGCGGGTTCATCGAGCATCGTCACGTCGTACATCCGGTGCACGTAGTGCGGCGTGTAGCAATAGAAGGCCACGCCCTTCTTCTTCGCGATCTGCGATGCCAGCTTGGCAAAGAACACGGTTTCGTCTTCCTTGGTCGGCACCAGGAAGTCGTTCATTCCGTAGTCGCGGGCCTTGACCTGATGGATGGCGGTGGAGGCCCAGCCCGACGCGCCTATCCAGATCTCGCCCTTGCCGTCGCCGTCGGAGTCGAACAGCTTCTGCGCTTCCGGCGTGGCCAGGTCGTAGACCGACTTGATCTTGTGGTCCTTCACCATGTAGGTGGGCACGCAGAAGCCCGCCCGGCCGGTGTACGAGCCCTTGCTCAGGGCGACGTTCTTGGTGCCGTCGACGTACTTGTCGGTGAAGCTCTTCTGGTTGGGGAGCCAGACGTCGGGGTGGACATCGATATCGCCCTTGCCGCCGTCCATCGCGGCGAAGATCACCGGGTTGGTGCCAGGCACGATCGCGGCCTGGCCGCCGAGGCGCGTCGTGATCACGGTACGGATCAGGTTGGCGATGATCTTGGCCCCCGGCCAACTCGGCTCGCCGATCATGACCGTGCTCTGCGCCCACGTACCGCTGGCAGCGGTTGTCGCAGCCAGCACCAGCAGGGTCTGGGCCAACAAGGTCTTGGTCAGTCGCGATTTCATGCAGCACCTCTTTCTTCAATGACGAGGGATCACCTCAGGAGCGGGCCCGCAGGCGTTGCGGATCCACAAAGGGCAAGGCGGTCGTGCGGCAGGCCAGACGCTTGAGCTGACCGTCGAGCCGACCGACCTCGAGCGACTGACCCGGCGCCGCGTATTCGGCAACCACCCGGGCCATGGCGATGGCGCAGCCGAGCGCAGGGGAACGCACGGCGCTGGTCACGGTGCCGACGCGCTGGCGGCCATCGAAGACCGGGTCGCCGTGGGCGGGCGCCTCGTTCCCGTCGAAGAGCAGGCCCGTCAGGACGCGCCGAGGCGCGGCCTGGATGCGTGCCAGCGCGTCGCGGCCCATGAAGGCCGGCTTGCCCAGATCCACCGCGAAGCCGAGTCCGGCCTCGTAGGCGTCGATGTCGTGGCCGAACTCGGTGCCCTGCATGGCCAGGCCGGCCTCCACACGCAAGAGGCCCAGCGCTTCCGAGCCCATCGGCGCCAATCCAAACGCCTGGCCCGCTTCAACCAGCGCGTCCCAGATCGGCAGCGCGTGCTGACGGTGGCAGAACAACTCGTAGCCCAGCTCCCCCGTGAACCCGGTGCGCGTGAGCATGAAAGGCGCACCCGCGCGATCGTGCATGCGGCCGAGCGTGAAACCGAACCACTTCATGGCCGCGAGTGACGGCACCGTCGGCTGCGTGAACACCAGCGTGCTCAGCAGTTCGCGGCTTCGCGGTCCCTGCAGTGCCAGGTTGCACATCGAAGCGTGGTGGGCGCGGATCCAGACTTCGAAGCCGCGCGCGGCGGCCACGTCCTTCAGGTGCAGGGCGCTCTGTTCCGAACTCGGGCACCAGCGGAACAGATCCGGGGCGAGCCGGAACAGCGTGCCATCGTCGATCACACTCCCGGCCTCGTCGCACACCAGCGCGTAGAGGCCGCGATGGACGGACAGACGTCGCACGTCGCGCGTCAGGCACAGGTCGAGAAGGCGCTCGGCGTCGGGCCCGACGACGTCGAACTTGCGCAGCGACGACAAGTCCTGCAGCGTCACGGCCTCCCGGCAGGCGCGGTACTCCTCGAGTGCTTGCGAGGCGTCGTAGCGCAGCGGCAGCCAGAGGTCGCGTGCGGGTGCGTAAGTCCGTGTGAGGGCGCTGGTGCGCGGATGGAAGGCGCTCTCGCCGATCATGACCGGCTCGGCCATCGGATCGCTGCGATAGGCGACGGCTGGCGAAACGGCCAGATCGGAGGCGTAGATGCGCACATGGATGTCGGTGGGGTTCCAGCCGTTGATGGGGTCGATGTCGTCCGGGCAGGCCGTGCTCACGCACAGCAGGTCGGTCAAGGCACGCATCACCACGTGGTCGCCGGCGCGCGACCAGGCCTCGTCGGATCGCAGGCGGTTGTCACCGGGCAGGATCCAGGAGTTGAAGAACAGGTTGATGGCCGGCCAGGCGTCGCGCCGCGCCACGCCGAACGGCGCCAGAGCATCGCTGATGTTGTCCGAACAATTGCCGTGGCCCGGGAACCCGCGTTCTTCGTAGCCGCGCGCGGTGCAGGCCAGGGCGAAGGTGTCGTGGCGACCCACCGTGTCCTGCACCACGGCCAGCAGCGGGCGCATGTCCTGGTCGAAGTACTTGTCGTAGAGGCCCGGGCCGGGATAGGCGCCTCCGACCAGGGTTCGTGTCACCGTCGAGTCGATGAAGCGCTCGACGCCGCGCGCCAGGCTGTCTTCTCGCAAGGCCATGAAATCGGAGCACTGCTGGCCCTCGACATCGATGATCTGGATCAGTTCGCCGGCGCGTACGCGGTAGGCACGTGCAGTGCATCGCGGGACGCGAAACTCCGCGCGCACGGGGCCCAGCGGCTCGGGCAGCTCGGGCGCCCCCGAGCGGCGCAGGAAGCGCAGCGTGGCCGTGGCCCCGCCCGCTTCTTCGAGCCGGCCCTCGGGTGGCGGTGTGGCGCAGCACAGCAGGCCATCGGCCTGTATGCGAACGCCATGCCTGCGACCGGCCGGTGTGTACGCGCCGTCGACAGTCCACGCTGGCGTCGATGCGGGGTAACCCATGCCAAAGGCCGCCGAGGCGACCGAGGCCAGGACCGCGCCGTCGATGTCCAGCAGACCCGAATCGAGAACGCCAGCCGCGTTGATGCCTGTCAGCCACAGGGCGGACGCTCCATCCGCATTGACCAGCTCCAACTCGTCGCCGCGCCGTACGGCCAGGCGCAGGGTCTCGCCCGCCCGCAGCAGGCGCGGGCCCTGCACCGACGCCGGCGCGATGCCGCGCAGACGGAGCGGCGCAACCGCGACCGGCGTTGTGGCGATGGCGTTCGGCATGTGAAGGCGGTTGATCTTGCGGGTCATCTTGCCGTAACCGGTTACAGCCTGTCAAGTGGAACGGCGTCGATGCCGCCGGGTAGACCCCAAGCCCATAATCGACCGATGCCACGCAGCCCTGCCAACCCGAAGCCTGAGGCGTCGCCGTCTGCGCCCAAAGCACCAGGCGTGCGCGACATTGCACGGGCTACCAAGCTGTCGACGGCCACCGTCTCGCGCGTCGTGAATGGCGCCGCGGACGTGGCGCCGGCCACCCGCCAGCGTGTGCTCGACGCCGTGAACCGGCTCGGCTACCTGCCCAACTCCGCTGCGCGTGCCCTGTCGACGCGGCGCAGTCGCACCATCGGCGCCATCATCCCTACGCTGGCGCACTCGATCTTCGCCACCTTCCTCAACGCCGTCGAGCGCGAGTTGGCCTTGCACAATTACGCGCTGATCATCGCCACCACCGGCGGAGGGGGCCTGCAGAACGAGGCGCGGCGTGCGCGCGATCTGCTCGATCTGGGCGCCGAGGGCTTGATCGTCGCCGGGGTCGCACGCGACCGGGCGTTCGAGCGCTTTGTCGTCGAACGCGGTCTGCCGGTGGTCGCCACCAGCGTGTTCGACCCGGCCAATCCCCTGCCGACCATCGGCTACGACAACCGCGCGCTGGGCCGCGTCGCGCTGGGTCACCTGGTCACGCTGGGCCATCGGCGCATCGCGGTGCTGCACGGCCCGGTGGCCGACAACGACCGCACCGTGATGCGCCTGGAGGGTGTGCGCGATGCAGCGGCCGGGCTCGACCTGCGCCTGATCGAAACCACGCTCGATGCTGGCGGTGGCGCCGCCGCAGCCCGCCAGGCGCTGGCGCTGCGGGCACGCCCCACTGCTCTGCTGTGCTTGTCCGATGTGCTGGCGCTCGGGGCGCTGTTCGAGGCGCGGCGCGCGCAAATTGACGTGCCACGCCAGTTGTCGGTGCTCGGATTCGATGATCTCGACTGGGCAGCGGTCTGCGAACCGCCGCTGAGCACCCTGCATCTGCCGACCGAATTGATGGGGCGCCTGGCCGCACAGGCGCTGGTGCAGCGCCTCGACCACGGGCTGCCCATCCGGGCGCTGAAGCTCGAGGCCGGCTTCGTCGGCCGTGCTTCGACGGCGCCGCCGTCGACACGGACGCGACGCTGAACGCGAGGGACGCTCCGGCTCGAGGGCGGCTCCGCACTGGCCTTCGTCGGCCTCGTGTGCAGGCTTGCTGCGTCGCGCCAGGTCGGGCGGCAGCCGCTGACCATCCATCCTCGGCTTCCTCGGCCCGGTAGTGGAGCTTGCCGATGCTCTCGACGCGAATCCCTCACAGCTGCAGGGCATGGCCCCAGCCGCTGGGTGTGCCCGTGTAGAGCGATGCATTGCCCGAGTGGCGGGTCAGGAACACGCGCTGTCCGGTGGCGAACGCGGCGCGTCCGGGCACGCAGATGGGACTGGGTGTCTGCGCGTTGGCGAAGCGCACGCCCCGGGCCGCAACCCGGTCCAGGTGGGGCGTCTGGACGATGGGGTGACCCGAAGAACCCATGTAGCGGGGATCGTGCTCGGCTGACATGATGATCAGGACCTTGCGTGCGCTCGTGCGGCTCATGCGGCTTGTTCCAGGTCGAGTGCCGGGGGGTCGATCATCGGCTCGAACCCGGACCACGGTCAGTCTCTACGGGCACAAAGAGGACGGGTCATGCGTTCCGGAGCATCCCCACCCGAACGGACCGAGAGCCTCGAGATCTGCCGTGAACTGGCCCGCCTGGCCCAGCAGTCAGGGCATGACGAGGCCGGCCATGCGCTCATCGTCGCCACGCACGAAGAACTGGCCGAGCGCAGCGTCGTGAGCCGGCCCAAGCTGTCGAAGGAGCTGAAGCGGCTGGAACTCCAAGGGCGCGTCAAGCTCGAGCGCAGGGCCGTGCGCGTGGTCGACCTGACCAATCTCTTCGACCCCACGCTTTGAGGCGCCCGCCGGGCCGGCAACACCGCACCGCTTCGCTCACCAAATCCAATCCAGACAGGTAGGTCGGAATCAATCTGGGGGGCTTGGCAGGTGTGGGTGCCTCGCGGCCTGAGACCTTGGCGCCAGAAGACGCCTTCTCAGCAGCCTGGGCCTTGAACAGTTGCCTTGTGCCTCGGGGACGGACAGTTCAAGTGCCCAGCGCTGGGGGCAGCCTCGCTCACTGCCGCTCCAGCCGCCAGCGCTGGTTCGCGCCGTTGAGCCAGGTCCACTGATGGATCGCTGCCCCGTTGGTGGTGGAGGCGCCGGACACGTCGAGCACCTTGCCACTGCGCACGTTGACGAGGCGGTAGGTGCCGTCGCCCAGGGGCTCGACGCGCCAGCTCTGACAATCGGGCGCGCTGCTCGACTGGTATTGCTGGACGATGGCGCCGTCGGACGTGCTGCAGTCGCGCACCTCGAGCAGAAGCCCGGAATGCACTGCGGTAAGGCTGTAGACGCCACCGCCCATGGCGGTGAGTTGCCAGCGCTGGTGGTTGCCGCCGTTCCAGGGCCACTGCACGGTCGGCGCCGAGTTGGCCGTGTTGACGCCGGACACGTCGAGCACTTGCCCGCTGTGAGCGGCCACCAGACGGTACACGCCGTTTGCCGGGAGGCTGCCGGCGTTGGGCCCGGGCTCTGCGGCGTCGATCTGCCCGAGGTAGGCCACGAGGTTGGCCATATCGGTCGCCGCCACGGTGATGCCGGCGTGGGCCTGCACCGCTGCCGCGAGCGTGAGCGCGCTGCCGTCGTGCAGATAGGGGCCCGTGCCCCACACACCGCGCAACGTCGGGACGTCGATGCCGGTCAGCGCGGCGCCAAGGCGCGTGCCGCTGCCCGGCTTGACGGTGCCGATGTTCTGCAACCCCGAGGCGTTGTTGCTCAGCGTGAAGTTCGTGCCGCCGTGGCAGTTAGCGCAATTGGCCGCGGCGAATACGGCCTTGCCCGCCACGGCTTGCGCCGTCAAGGTGCCGTCCGCATTGCGCTGGGGGCTTGGGTCCACGGCATCGAGCGAGCCGACGTAGGCGGCCAGCGCGTCGAGATCGGCGCTCAGGCCACGCTTGGCGTCGCCGAGCGGCTGGTTGCGCGTACCGGCGTTGTACGTCGCATCGCTCAGCAGGCCCGTGCCGCCCGCGAGGTCGCGGATCTGGCGCTCGAAGTCCTGCACTTCGTCGAAGTTGCCGCTCCAGTGCAGCAGGCCATGCGCCATGCCACCCTTGCCGCGCAGGCTGATGGTGTTGCGCAAGCCTTCGCCGAACCCGGTGAGGTCCCACACCCGCCCGTCGCCGCCGCCTTCGTTGTGGCAGCTGGCGCAGCTCATGTAGGCGTCACGCGCCAGGCGGGGGTCGCGCGCATCGTAGAAGAGCTGCTTGCCTCGCAGCACATTGGCCGCCAGCCGCTCAGTGCCCTGCGTGCCGATGATGGGGCCCGTCAACGCGCTGAGTTGCCCATTGAGCATCAGCGGGCTGAGGTCGAAGAAGCTCAGGCTGCGGCTCATCAGATTGCCCACGTACAGGCGCATGCCGTCGGGCGATACGACCACCGACTGCGGCGCCAGCCCCACCTCCAGCCGGAACAGCTCACGCCGGCGGTAAGGGTCCACCACCGCGACCTGGCGGCTGGTTTCCAGCGCCACGAAGAGATAGGCGCCGCTGGGGTGGAACGCGGCGGCGCTGGCCATGCTGGCGTTGTCGTGGTCGATGCGTGCGGCCAGCTCTTCGCCCCAGGTGGCCGTATCGATGCGCGAACTGATGGCGCGTACCGTGTTCTGGAAATCCAGCGGGCGGCCATCGCGCAGCGCACCGCGGCGCAGGTTGTCCTGCTTGGAAGGCACCCAGGCGCTGCGGCCATCAGGACTGAAGACGGGCGCACCCAGATAGTTGGGAAACCCGCGCCCCTGCGCCTCGGTGTCGGCACGCTCGCTGTGAGCGAGCGTCGTGCTGCCCTCCTGTGCAAAGGTCGTCAGGTCTACCCGGAACACCTGGCCACCGCCGCTGGTTCCCACATTGGCCGTGCTCTCGCCGGGCAGAGGTGGGGTGATGAAGCTGCTGACCAGCAGACGGCGCCCGTCGGCCGAGCGCGCCAGGTGCCGCGGGCTGCCGCCCGTAGACAACCTGCCAGAGATCGTGCCATTCGGCTCGACCCGCAAGACGCCGCCGCCCGCCTCCAAGGCCACGTAGGCCCGACCGTCATTGCCGAACACAATGCCGAAGGGCAGCGTGTTCGGTGGCAGCTGCAGGGTGCGGGTCACGGCCAGCGTGGTGGGGCTGATCACGCTGAGGGTGGAGGCTTCCCGATTGACGACCCACACCTCGCCGTTCGGTGCGATAGCCAGCGTTCGCGGCGCGGCGCCGACGTTCACCTCAGCCACTCGTTGCCCCGAGTCCTTGTCGATCACGGCCACCGTGTTCGCGTCGGGGTTCACCGACCATAGGCGGTCACCGACGGTGCGGGCCTCCCAGACCAGTGCTGAACTGGCCTGCGGCGTGCCCGCGGCCACCGGCAAGGTGACAGAACGGACGAAGCTGCGCGCCGTCACCTGCCCCTCGAGCGTGCGCACGAAGACGCTGACGTCGTAGGTGCCTGGGATGGCGTAGGTGTACGAGGTGGAGTTGCTGGCACTGTAGGCCGTGGTCGGCGTGCCGTCGCCGAAGTTCCAGGCGTAGGTCAGGCCCTGGCCCTGCGCTTCGATCGAAAACGAGGTGGCGGTGCCCGCGGTGCCAATGCGCGCCGCGATCGGGGCAATCACCGGCTGTGGCGCCAGCACCGCAAAGCTGAAGGCCGTCGAAGTTGCGGCACCCAGCGCGTCGGTGACCGTGGCGGCAATGGTGTAGACACCCGCGGCCGTGGCCGTACCGCTGATCACACCGCTGGTGGCATTCAAGCTCAGGCCCGGGGGCAGCCCGGTGGCCGCAACGGACAACGCATCGCCGTCGGGGTCGGTGATCGGCAGCGCAACCGACACCGGCTCACCGAGCTGAACCATGTCGCGCCCCGGATGGCCAAGCAGGGGGGCCCGATTGATGCTCGAGACCTCCAGCTCCGCCATCTGGAGGACGCAGCATGCGGCAGCGGCAGGCCTGTGCACGCGCACATACCTGGCATTGGGTGCCACCAGCGGCAACGTGATCAGTGAACCCGCAGCGCCACGCAGGATCGCGCGCGCCACGGTGGGGTCGGCCATCAGGGAATCGAAGCTGCGGCCCGTGAGGTCGGTGGCCGATGCGAACACGTGCACGTCGTCCAGGCGTTCCTGCAAGGCATCGGCCCGGTTCCAGATGCGCACACGCTTGATCGACCTTGCGGCGCCAAGGTCCACCTGCCACCAGGGGCTGGCTTCACCGAGGGTGTGCGCCACCGAGGTGTCGCTGCCGTCGCTCCAGTTCATGGAAGTGCCGCCGTCGACGGCGCGAGACGCCTCACCCGACAAATAGGTGCTCGACTGCCTGGCCGCACGGCCGTGCGCCCACTCCCAGAACATCACCGTCTTGGGGTTGGCGCCGTTGCCCATGGTGGCCAGGTTGCCTTCGGCCACCGGATCGGTCCAGGTCGCGCCATCCAGGCTCAGGCGCACGCGATAGTTGGCGATCCGCCCATCGGGTGAGTCGGCGCGGGGAGTGACGCGGAAACCTCCCACGGTCTGAATGCGGCCCATATCGACCACAAAGCTGTGTGGCAGCGCGGGCCCGCCTGCGGGGGTGCGCCACATCGTGGACGCGTTGCCGTCGATGGCCATGGCTGCGGCATGGCCCGCCGCGGCGCTGCTGGCGCTGGCCACCCAGCCGTTGCGCGGCAGCGGCGCTCGCGCCACATCGACAAGTTCGAACTCGCTGAGCTGGGCCGGCGCCAGACCGTTTTCGGTGGAGAGGACCTCCAGCCGGACATAGCGCGCCGCGCCCTGGCCGATCGCCTCCACCACGAACTCTGTGCTGACGCTCGCCAGGGCCGTGCGCGCAGTGAGCGTGATGGCATGGCGCCCCGTCTGCTGCAGCACGCCACTGACGCGGCCCGAGGCCGGGTCGACCGCCAAGCCCGGCGGCAGGCCACGCGCACTCCATTGCACGATGGCCTGCCCGGCGGGTGGCGTGGCCGTGGGGACCACGCTCACTGCCTGGCCCGCCAGTGCTTGCACGTCATCGACGATGCCGATGCTGGGAGCCCCTTGGCCGGTGACGTTGACGAACTTGGCCACCGAAGGCGTGCCCGCGGCGTCCATGGCAAAGAGCATCCATGAGCCGGGCAGCGCGTAGCCGGCGTTGTCGGGCACCGTCACGGCGTAGCGGTTGGAGCCGATCTGCTCGAACTGCAGCGACAGGCGACGCTGATCGTTGTTCACCGTGTGGGTGGTGCTGCTCACCCGCACCATCGAGAAGGCGCTGACAGGCGAATCGGTGCTCACCTCCACGCGCGTGCCGCGCACGAACTGCGTTGGCACCGTCGTGATTGCGGGCCGCGTGGCCAGCGTGCCGTCGCTGTTGAGCAGGTAGGCCGGCGTGAGGATCTGCATGTCGGGGTGGTTGCCGGCGCAACCGTCTCCACACAGTCCGCTGCCGGCGCTGAGCACGCGCGCATCGGGCAGCAGCAAGGCCACGCCGTGGTAGCCGCGCGCCACCTGCATCGCAGGCAGCGTGGTGAAGGTCTCGCTGGCCGGGTCCCACAGTTCCGCGGGCAACACGGCGCCAGCATCCGTGAATTGCTGGCCGGTGGTCGAGCCGCCGACGATCACCACCTGCCCGTTGGGCAGCACCACGCTGTTTTGGTAGATGCGCTGGTAGGCCATGGGCGCGAGGCGGCGAGCGGTGGCGCCGTTTCGCGTGTCGATCAGGAAGGCATTGGACCTCATGCTGCCGGAGCCACCGCCGGTCTTGAGCACACGACCGGCATCGAACATCACGGTGGTGCCCTGGGTGGCGTAGCCGTCGTCACCCCGGGTGCCCGCAAACGCGTAGGAGCCATTGCCACGCGTATCGATCCAGTGCATGCGCTCGCTGGGTCCAGCCTGCAGCACCTTGCCGTTGCCGGTGGGGATGAGCCACATGTGCGAGTCTTCGAGCCAGAAGGTGGCCACCACGTTGGGGTCGCTCTGCATCGGCTGCACGGGCACGCCGGGAAGGGCTCGCCAGCCGCCAGCCGCCGTCCAGATCTCGGCGTTCCTGTTGCCGATGCCGCCGTTCCACGAACCACCCAGAGTGAGCACGCTGCCATCAGGCAGCAAGGTGTTCGCTTGGTAAGCGCGCGGAATGGTCATGTCCGCGCCGCGGGTCCAGGTGCTCGTGGCCGGGTCGAAGATGCTGGTGTGCGCCGCGTTGCTGCCGCCGTTGATGAGCAGCCGCCCATCGGCCAGATTGGTGGTGCCGGTGCAGAACATCTCGTGGCCGGTTTCGGCGACCACGCGCTCGGTCAGTTGGCCGGTGGCCGGGTCGTACTCGACAAAGTAGGTCTGCGCAGGCGAATAGCTCACAGAGTTTCGGAAGCGGTCGATGCCGGACCAAAGCAGTATCTTGCCGTTGGGCAGCCCGGCTGCCGACGCGGGCACCAGCGGCAGATTGATCACAGGCCCCCATACCGCCTTGCTGGGCTCAGCCAGCGTCTTGTGGACAGGCTCCGCTCCACCCGCCGCCAGGGCTTGCCGCTTCACCGCACGCTCGTCCTCGCCACCTCCGCCCCCGCAGCTGGCAAGCAGTGCAGCCACGCACAGCCCCCCCAACGCCATTGACCACCGTGTCCTTGCGGAGCGCCCTGCATGGCGGCCTGCTGGCGAAGCCACCGACTCGCGTGTAACCGGATACATGGTTTGAAGCAGCTCGCGGGGATAAGGGTCCTGGATGCTACTTTTATCCTCCCCGACCGCGCTCCCCTCACCTGGGTGGGCTCGCAATGCACCCACTGAGTGAGGGAGGGGGGAAAGTCAGACTCACGGGCCGGCTCAACGCAGCCCGGCCAACTCACGCATCGCGAGGGCGATGCCGACGGGTTTGGGGAAATCGGTGGAGCGCAACACCAGGCGCCCCTGGCGGTCGAACAGATAGACCTGCGCGGTGTGGTTGTCCGCACCGACCGTGCGCGCACGCAGAAAGTCGAACCAGCGATCGACGTCACGCACCTCGGGAATCAGGCCCAGCCACTGGTTGCCCGCGCCATGCTTCGTCAACCAGGCGCGCATGTGGGGCAGATCGTCGCCCAAGGGGTTGATGGTCACCGACACCAGTTGCCACCACGCATTGCCCGGCGATGCCGTGCCGCGCGGTTGGCTGGCCCCCACGCCAGCGAGCTCTGATTGAAGTGCCTGGAAGAGGGCGCCCTGGATGGGGCAGGTCGCGCTGCACGACGTGAACATCACCTGCAAGGCCGTAGTGCGCCCTGCCAGCAATGCCGGCAGGGTGGTACGGCGGCCGCGTGTGTCGGTGCAGGCCCACGACGGCGCCGGTTGCGGCGGCTGCACGCGGCCTGCGTCGTTGTGCGCCTGCACGGCCGGCCAGGGTGCCAAGCAGCCCGCCATGCCGGCGAGCCAGGCTCTGCGACTCCTCGGCGCGCCGGGCTCAGCGGGTGGCACGGGTGAAATAGGACCAGAGCGCATCGCAGTGTTCGTCCGTCAGTTCGTATCGCGGCATCGCGGTGTCGATGATCACCGATGCCGGGTCAATGCCTGTGCGGAGCAGTTGGCACAGCGAGCGCGCGTCGAAGGCCGACGTCGGACCGCCCCGCCTTGACCTTGGCGCGACAAGCGCTGCGCCGTCGAGCGCAGGTGCAAACGCGCGGGTCGCCGCGCTGCCCGGCACAGGCGTCGCGCCAGCGCCTTGCCCAGCCGGGGCCCGCAGCGGCGCGTCGGCAGGGCGCAGCTCGTGGCAGTTGACGCATCGCGTCGCCAAGGCGGGGAGCGGTTGGTCATGACCGGCCAGCCTGGCCACGAGGGCCAGGTGGCCCTCATAGATCTGGCGCCCTTGCTCAACCCGCGCCGACGGTGGCGCAGCGGCCGCCGGTGCGACTGGAGCTGCACCAGAGGCTGCGGTTGCAGCCACTGGCCCCGGACTCGCCGTTCCCCTGCCCTGCCCGCGGTCGCAGCCCGCCGTGGCGAGCACGGCGGCAGCGGCCATGGAGGCGAAGAGGTTGTGTGCTGCACGAAGGTAGGCGAACGGGTGGGGCACGGCGCAACATTCTGTGCCATCTCACCGTCTCCAGAGTCAAGCCTGCCGTTGCAGATGCCTCGCCTACCCCTTCGGAAGGGTCTCACAAGCCCGCTGATTCGGCTGGACGGTGCTGCTGTTGCTGTGCTGGAGCCGCCCCACCGGATCGGACCGAGAGTCGCGAGATCTGCCGTGAACAGGCCCGGCTGGCCCAGCAGTCCGGCAATGACGCGGCGGGCCATGCGCTCATCGTCGCCACGCACGAAGAACTGGCCGAGCGCAGCGGCGTGAGCCGGCCCAAGCTGTCGAAGGAGCTGAAGCGGCTGGAACTCCAAGGGCGCGTCAAGCTCGAGCGCAGGGCCGTGCGCGTGGTCGACCTGACCAATCTCTTCGACCCCACGCTTTGAGGCGCCCGCCGGGCCGGCAACACCGCACCGCTGCGTGCGCCCGGCTGTCGCGAAGCCTGCCATGCGCGGGTAGGGCAGGTTCCGCGCGTCGGGCGGCGGTGCCTCCGGGCTAAGGCCGATGATCGAAGCCGGTCGAGGCCAGGGCCACGGTGTCGTTCAAGTCGAGTTTCCGGCCGGCAGCCCAGGCGGCCTCGTATTCGTCTTCGCCCAGTGCCGCACGCGCGGCCGCCAGATCGGTCTGCTCGTCCCGCTGGTCGTCCTCCTCGGCCAGAAGGTCGTCGGCTGTGCACTGGGCCGCGATGGCGGAAAAAACGGTCACGGCGCGGTGCCAGTGCCCCTGCCTCAGTGCCGCGCGCGCCGCCAGGCTGCACCAGGATCGCGCCAGGCTGTGCGACCCAGAGCGGCGGATCCAGGGCAAGGACTCCGACAGCCACTCCAGCGCGCGGACCAGATCGCCTCGACGCAGAGCGATCGCCGTGGCGGTTTCAAGCCCCAAGGCAAGGTTGTGGCCATGGGCGGCAAGCCGACGCAGCGCCAGCATGTCGTCTGCCCGCAGCGCCGCTTCTTCGAGCCGGCCCTGCCGCTTCAGCACGTCGACGAGGCCTGCGAGCGCGTTGCCTTCGAGGTTCAGGCTGCTCATGCGGCGCGCCACGGTGCGCAAGGCCTCGAAATGCGCCGTCGCCTCGGCCCAGTGCCGGCCATCGCTGGCCAGGTAACCCCTCAGGAAGTGCGCCGAGGCGATGGCCGAGTCGAGGCCCAGAGCCTCACCGAGCGCGAGCAGCTTGGTAACCAGGACCTCGGTGTCCGCCTGCCGGCCCAGCCAGCCCGACATCAGTGCTGCGGCGCCCAACGCTCGGCCCAGATGCGCATGGCCCGGCAGCGAACCGGCACGGTCGATCGCCTTGAGCGTGACCGCCAGTCCCATGCCGCGCAGGCCGCGGGACGGCCAGTAGTAGCGGAGCGCGCCCGCCATCTGCAGGCCCCAGGCAATCGCGCCGGCGTCATCGGTCTGGGCACACCACGCCAGGGCGTGGAGGATGTTGTCGCGATCGAGGTCGAGCCGATCCAGCGCGTCGGCCGCCTGGCCGCGCTGCGCCGCCTCGACGTCGAAGTCCTCGGCGACAGCCACGCAGTACTCCGCATGTCGCCGCAGCACGCTGTCGGTCTCTTCGGCTTCGGCCAGCCTTTCCAGCGCGTACAGCCGTGTCGTCTCCAGCAGCCGATAGCGTGGCAATGGATGGCCGTCGGCCGCGACCATGGACTTGTCGACCAGTGCGCCCAGCAGTTCCAGCACCTCCCAGGCGTCGATGTCCTCGTCCTCGGCCACGCTCTGCGCGGCGTCGAGGCTGAAGCTGCCGGCGAACACGCCCAGGCGGCGAAGCACCCGCTGCTCCAGCGGCGTCAACAGGCCATGGCTCCACTCCAGCGCGGCACGCAGCGTCTGGTGGCGACGCATCACGGCGCGCGCTCCGGCCGTGAGCACGCTGAAGCGATGGTCCAGCCGCTGCCGCACACCTTCCACGCCCAGCAGCGGCACGCGGGCCGCTGCCAGCTCGATCGCCAGCGGAATGCCGTCCAGCCGCCGACAGATGTCGACCACCGCAGCGCGGTTGTGGTCGTCCAACTGAAAGCGCGGGTCGGCCAGGCGCGCCCGCGACACGAACAGCGACACCGCGCCGCTGCGCTGCGCCGAGACTCCGTCGTCGGCGCAGGGCAGTGACAGCGGGCCGGGCCTGAACACCTGTTCATCCAGCATCCGCAGCACCTCCTGGCTCGTCACCAGCAGCTTCACGCCGGACGCGCGCTCGCGCAGCACGCCGACCAGGGCGGTCACTCCGTCCAGCAGGTGCTCGGCGTTGTCCAGCACCAGCAGCGCGGCCTTGCCCTGCAGCGCCTGCAGCACGGCCGTCGTCGCATCGGCATGGCCCTGAAGCGGCACCTGCAGGGCCCGGCCCACCGCGGCGGCCACCAGGGCGGGGTCGTTCAGACCGGCCAGCTCGACCCACCACACGCCGTCGCCGGGCCGCTGGGCGTGCAGGCTGGCAACCCCCTGGGCAAGCCGGGTCTTGCCGATGCCGCCTGCGCCGGTCACCGTGACCAGGCCATGCTGGTCGATCAAGGCCTGCAGGCTCAGCAGATCCTCGTCGCGACCGATGAGCGCAGGCAGCTGGGTGGGCAGATTGCCCGGCGACGGCGCGGGCTCGGCCTGGGGCGGCTGCGCGTCGACGCCGACGGTGCCGCCGTCCACCGTCACGGGCAGCGTGAATCGGTAGCCCCGGCCCGGGACGGTGCTGATGGCCGGGTGGCCCAACAGCTTGCGCAGCGCCAGCACATGCACCTGCAGGTTGTTCTCCTCCACCACGAGCCGCGGCCAGACGAGGTCCATCAGCTCGTGCTTGTTGACCACGCGATCACGCCGCTCCACCAGCACCAGCAGCATGTCGAAGGCCCTGCCGCCGAGCTTCACGGGGCGCCCGGCGTCGAGCAACCGGCGCTGTGCGGGCAGCAGCTCGTACTGATGGAATCGGTAGCACGTGTCCATGCCGGCGATCGTAGAAGCAGCCGCCGCAGCCGGGTCTGGCCAGCCACCACATTCAGAAGAATTCAGGTCCGACCCCAAGACCTGAAACGACGTGGCGCCGAGCATGCCGGCGTCGGATCCGGCCGTACCGGGCCGACGCCTGAAGCCCTCTTCAAACCACTGGAGTCCCTGCCATGAATCCGATCCGTTCCAACTCTGCGCTGGTTCTGCTGATGCCGCTGGCGGCCTGCGCACTCTTCGTCCAGGCCTGCGCCGACAGCCACGCCCTCGAATCCCCAGCCGACCCCTTCGAGGGGGCGTGGGAGGCCGTGGTCACGCTGCGCGACTGCGGCACAGGCGCCACGCTGGGGACCTTCCGCGGCGCCCAGGTGCTGCACCGCGGTGGCACGCTGGTGGACACCAACGCCAGCCCGCCAGGCTCGCGCGGGCCGGGCATGGGCATCTGGTGGCGCAACAACGACGGCAGCTACGCCGCCAAGTTCCGCTTCTACCGCTACAACAACGACGGCACGCTGGCCGGCACGAACGTCGTCACCAGCACGCGCACACTATCGGCCGACTTCAACAGCTACACCGGAGACACGCGCGGCGAGGTGCGGGACCTCAGCGGCAACGTGATCGCAACCAACTGCGTGTCCGACATGGGCACGCGCTTCCGCTGAGGCCTTGCGGGCACAGCCGCTGCGGATGCCCGGGTGCCCGCTCCTCAGCGAGCATCCGCCATCCGCAACGCGGCAGAAGCCGTGACAGCCGGCGGCTGCGCAGCATTCTTCGCCATCAACGCACTGTGCTGCGGTTCGGCGATCGAGATGACCGCCGAGAACAGTACGCTGGTAACGATGCCGGCTGCGGCGAAAGCGATGATTCGGGTGGCGCGGGTCGGGGTCTTCATCGTGCTCTCCTTCATGAGGCAGCCGGGGCTGCATGGGGATGGAGAGACTTTGTGCCGGCATGGCCCGTTCAGTCCTTTGGCGTCATGAATCGGTGCCTGAATCCCGCTGAATCGCGGGGCACGTGAGGCTCGTCGATGGCGCTGCCCGCTCGCTGACGAGGATCGGCGACGTCGAGGTCGCTGGTGCGGGCAGACCCGGGTGCGCAGCAATCGCATTGGTGCTCTACTGGTCGGTGACCGTGCGGCGGGTCCGTGCGGCATCCAACAACAATTCCAGGAGACACACACCATGTCGCACCGAATACTTCCAAGAGGTCTGCGCGCCGCGCTGACCGCGACCGCCGCCTTGCTGGGGCTGGGTCTGGCCGCCACCGCCAGCCACGCCAAACCACCTCCCAAGGACTTCGCGGTGGAGGTGCTCTCGGGCCGCGCCGACACCGTGAGCGCGGGCGACGCGCTGCTGCGCATCAGCGTGCCGATCAACGTGCCCATGCACCAGGTCACCGTCAGGCTCAACGGCGCCGACGTGACGGGCAGCTTCGTACGCAACGACCAACTGCGCCTGATCACCGGCCTCGTCGGCGGCATGACGGTGGGCGACAACACGCTGGGCGTCTACAGCAACGGCCGCGGCAAGGGCCGCCCGACGCTGGAAACCACGCTGAAGAACCACCCGGTGCAGGGCCCGGTGTTCAGCGGCCCGCATCAGCAGCCCTACATCTGCGCGACGCAGAGCTTCAACCTGCCGGCCGGCCTGGGCAACCTGGGAACCACGACCGACCCCAACTGCCACGTGCCCACGCGCGTGGACTACCTGTACCGCACCACGGCCAACACCCTGGTCGCCTGGCCCGCCGGTGCCACCGCCTACCCGTCCAACCTGGCGATGACCACCACCACGCTGGGCAAGACGGTGCCCTACATCGTGCGCATGGAAACCGGGACCGTGAACCGCGCCATCTACCAGACCACGGTGCTGCACGACCCGCTGGCGCAGCCCGCACCGTCATGGCAGGCCCCGCCCAGCCACTGGAACGGCCGCCTGGTCTACACCTTCGGCGGCGGCTGCTTCGGCGGCTGGTACCGGCAGGGCGCCACCACCGGCGGCGTGACCGACGACTTCCTGCTGCGCAGCGGCTACGCACTGGCCTCGTCGTCGCTCAATGTCTTCGGCAACAACTGCAACGACCTGACGGCCGCCGAGTCCATGATGATGGTCAAGGAGCGCTTCATCGAGGCCTACGGCCCGCCGGTGCACACGCAGGGCTGGGGTTGCTCGGGCGGCAGCTACGCGCAGCACCAGATCGGCGACAACTACCCCGGGCTGCTGGACGGCATCATCCCCGGCTGCAGTTTCCCCGAGGTGAACTTCGCCACGGTCAACTTCATCACCGACGCGTGGTTGATCGACAACTATTTCAACACCCGCGCCGGCGTGCCCTGGTCGGCGGAGCAGAAGCGGCTGGTCACCGGTTTCGGTGTCTACAACACGGCCCCCAACGTGGCCGTCGGTGCCCGCCGCATCGACCCCGACGCCAACTGCGGCACGCTGCCGGTGGCGCTGCGCTACAACGCCCTCACCAACCCGACCGGTTCGCGTTGCAACGTGTACGACCACGCCGTCAACAGCTTCGGCAAGGACCCGGCCACGGGCTTCGCGCGGCGGCCGCTGGACAACGTGGGCATCCAGTACGGCTTGAAGCTGCTGAACGGCGGCGTGATCTCGGTCGATCAGTTCCTCGATCTGAACGAGAAGGTGGGCGGCTTCGACATCGATGCCAACATCCTGCCCCCGGGCGGCCGCACCGTGGCCGACCTGCAGGCCACCCGCGCGGCGTACCGCAGCGGCCGCCTGGCCAACGGCGGTGGCGGCCTGGCGACGATGCCCATCATCGACTACCGCGCCTACAACGACGAAGCCCCGAACGGCGACATCCACGTGCGCTACCACTCGTTCAGCCTGCGCGAGCGACTCGTCAAGGCCAACGGCCGGGCCGACAACCACGTGATGCTGGTCGAGGACATGCAGTACGGCCTCTACAGCAGCGAAAGCCCGCTGCTGCAGCGCGCGGTGCTGAGCATGGACCGCTGGATCACCGCCATCCGCAACGACACGCGGAACATCCCGGCCATCGAGAAGGTGGTTCAGAACAAGCCGGCCGACCTGCAGGAAGGCTGCCTCACCCGCGATGCCGCCCGCAGCTTCATCGCGCAGCCGCAGGTGCGGGACCCGGCCACCAGCTGCGAGGGTCTGTATCCCTCCAACTCGTTCCCGCGCGAGGTGGCAGGCGCGGCGGTGGCGGCCGACATCGTGAAGTGCCAGCTCAGGTCGCCGGCCCCGGCCGACTACGCCGTGGCCTTCAACGCGCCGCAGTGGGCACGGCTGCAGGCCGCCTTCCCGACCGGCGTGTGCGACTGGTCGCGTCCGGGCGTGGAGCAGCAGCCGCTGGCGGGGACCTGGCAGCGGTTCTGAAGCGAAGCGCCGATGGAGGTAGGAAGGGCGCCGGCGACGGCGCCCTTTTTCGTTCCTGCCCCTACCCCGCCGGGTGCACCGCCCTCCAGTGCCGCGCCACGTCCACGCGGCGGCAGACCCAGACGTCCGGGTGCTGCAGCACGTAGTCCAGGAAGCGCGCCACGCCCGCCGAGCGGCCGGGGTGGCCCGAGACGCGCAGGTGCAGGCTCACGCTCATCAGCCGGGGCTGCGTGGCGCCTTCGGCGTACAGCACGTCGAAGCTGTCGCGCGCCCAGGTGAAGAAGTCGTCCGAGGTGCCCCACCAGCCGCGCGCGTACTTGTTGTCGTTGGTGGCGAAGGTGTGCGGCACCACCAGGTGCGGCCGGCCGGCGGCGCGCGTCCAGTAGGGCAGGTCGTCGTTGTAGGCGTTGCTGTCGTAGAGGAAACCGCCCTCCTCGGCCAGCAGCCGCCGCGTGTTCAGGCTGGGGCCGTAGCGGCAGTACCAGCCCAGCGGGCGCTGCCCGGTGCTGGCCGTCAGACTTTCCACCGCACGGCGGATGTGCTCGCGCTCCTCGGCCTCGGGCAGGTTGAACTGGTTGACCCAGCGCCAGCCGTGGCACAGCACCTCGTCGCCCGCCTCGCGGATGGCCGCGGCGGCCTGTGGCAGCCGCTCCAGCGCCAGCGCCGAGCCGCTGATGGTCAGCGGCAGCTGCCGCTCCCTGAACAGCTTGAACAGCCGCCAGAAGCCCACGCGGCTGCCGTATTCGAAGAAGGACTCGGCCGCCAGGTCGCGCCCTTCGACGCCGGTCGGGCCCATGCCGGCGTCGGTGAGCGTGGTCTCCGAACGGCCATCGCCGTTGTCGAAGCTGTACTCCGATCCTTCCTCGACGTTGAGCACGAAGTTGATGGCCAGCCGCGCACCGCCCGGCCATTGCGGATGCGGCGGGTTCGGTCCATAGCCGGCGTAGTCGCGCGGGTGGTCGTCAGGGTGTGTCATCGCTGCGCTCCCCGTCAGGGGCCAGATTGGGGTGGAACACGTCCACGAGGACGCGGTCACCGGGCTCGGCCGGCGCGTCGGGCCACAGGCTCGCGGGCTCGAAGGCCAGCAGGTACACCGGCACCAGCGGCGCCTGCAGGTGGCCGCGCGCCAGCTGCTCGGGGTCGGCGAAGTCGCCCCAGTCGCGCAGCACCGTACCGAAGCGGCCTTCCAGGAAACCCGGCACGCGGCTGTGACCGGGCCGGCTGATCGGCAGCACCCGGAGCCTTTGCCCGACCGACCAGCGCTGCATATCAGTGGTCCATTGCGCCGGGCGGAATCCGCGACGCACGAAACCGGTTGGACCGAGCAAACGCCGCGGAACCGGCTTTGCCGGGCCGCTGGCGTTGCCAGCCGGCAAGCATGCCGGCTGGCCCTCGCAGGCGAAGAACCGTCCGCAGGGACGGTTCTTCGTCGCTGCTCGGCCCCCTTGAGGTGGGCTGAGCCTGGACGCAGGACGCCGGAAGGCGTTCTGCGCCTGGCGAAGGCCATCCCGCGATTTCACGCGGGATGGCGCGCGAAGCGCGTAGGGGGTGGGCCATATCAGCGATACGCCCAGGTGGTGAAGCGGCGCTCGACGACGGCCATCATGGCGTAGAGCACGATGCCCAGCACGGCCAGTGCGAGCAGCCCGGCGAAGACCAGCGGCACCTGGAAGGCGGCCTGCGCGCTGAGCATCAGGTGGCCCACGCCCTTGTTGGAGCCCACCGTCTCGGCCATCACCGACCCCACGAAGGCCAGCGTGATGGCGACCTTCAGCGAGCCGAAGAACACGGGCATCGAACGCGGCAGTCCGATCTTGCGGATGATCTCCATGCGCGAGGCGCCCAGCGCGCGCAGCACGTCGCGCAGTTCGGGTTCGGTGGTGGCCAGGCCGGTGGCGACGTTGACCGCGATGGGGAAGAAGGAGATCAGGAAGGCCGTCAGCACCGCCGGCAGCGGCCCCACGCCGAACCACAGGATGAGCACCGGCACGATGGCCACCTTGGGGATGGAGTTGAAGCCGATCAGCACCGGATACAGCGCCTCGTAGATGTTCTTGCTGGCGCCGATCATCACGCCCAGCGCCAGGCCCACCACGGTGGCGATGCCGAAGCCCAGCAGCGTGGTCCACAGCGTGACGATGGAGTTGTCGATGATGGTGACGCGGAAGTCCCACATCGCCTTGAAGATCAGCGACGGCGACGGCAGGAAGGACGGCGGCACGTCCAGCCCGCGGCAGGCCAGTTCCCAGACCAGGAACAGCGCCAGCGTGAAGGTGAAGGGCCAGACGACGTAGGAGGGCAGGCGGGCCATGGTGGGCTTCAGTCGTGTTGGTGGCGGATGTGGCCGCGCAGCATCTGCACGATGTCGGCGAAGGCGGGCGAGTAGGTGAGCTTGAGGTCACGCGGGCGCGGCAGGTCGACCTCGTAACGCAGCAGGATGCGCCCCGGCCGTGGCGAGAAGACGTAGACCGTGTCGGCCAGGAAGGCGGCCTCGCGCAGGTCGTGCGTGACCAGCAGCACCGTGACGCCGCGCTCGGCGTGCAGGTCGCGCAGCGTGCACCACAGGTCCTCGCGCGTGAAGGCGTCGAGCGCGCCGAAGGGCTCGTCCAGCAGCAGGATCTCGGGCTCGTGGATCAGCGCACGGCAGATGGACGTGCGCTGCTGCATGCCGCCCGACAGTTCCCAGGGAAACTTCCTGCCGAAGCCGGCCAGGCCCACGCGCTGCAGCAGGGCTTCGATCTTCTTCTCGTACTCCTCGCGGTGGCTGCCGATGCGCCGCTTGTGCGGCTCCACCACCTCCAGCGGCAGCATCACGTTGTCGATGGTGTTGCGCCAGGGCAGCAGGTTGGAGGCCTGGAAGGCCATGCCCACCGACTTGAGCGGTCCGGCCACTTCGCGACCTTCCACCAGCGCCACGCCGTCGCTGATGGGCGCCAGCCCCGAGATGATCTTCATCAGCGTGCTCTTGCCGCAACCCGAGGGGCCGACCACGGCCACGAACTCGCCGCGGCGGATGTTCATGTCGATGCTGTCGACGGCCAGGGTGGACTTGGCGCCGCTGCCGTAACGGAGGCTGACCTTCTGGAGCTGGACGAGGTGCTCGTTTTGGCTGGACACGGCGTGGGGTCTTTGCAGGAGTGATGGGTGCTGCGCCGGGCGATTGCAAGTGGCGTGCCGCGGCCGTGGCATGGCGCTTGCAAAGACGCCTTCACGTTCGGCCTGTCAACCCATCGAGGTACCCCCGTGAAAAAGCTCCGCCTGCCCTTCCTGCTGGCCGCCGCCAGCCTGTTCCTGAGCGCCACCGCGTGGGCGCAGACGCCGGTGAAGTTCTCGCTCGACTGGCGCTTCGAGACACCCAACAGCGGCTTCATGGTGGCGCTGGACAAGGGCTACTACAAGGCCGAGGGTCTGGACGTGACGATCGATCCGGGCAACGGCTCGGTCGACGGCATCAACCGCGTGGCCAGCGGCTCGTACAACCTGGCCATGGCCGACATGAACTCGCTGATCCGCTTCCGCGACAACCCGGCCAACCCGCCCATCAAGGCGGTCTTCATGCTGATGAACGCGCCGGCCTTCGCCGTCACCTCGCTGAAGAAGAACGGCATCCTCAAGCCCAAGGACCTGGAAGGCCGCCTGGTGGGCGCACCGGCCGCCGACGGCGCCTACGCCAACTGGGCCGCCTTCATGAAGGCCGCCGGCGTCGACGGCAGCAAGGTGAGGATCGAGAACGTGGGTTTCCCGGTGCGCGAGCCCATGCTGATGCAGGGCAAGGTCGACGCCATCGTGGGCTTCGGCTACAGCGCCTGGGTGGCCTTGCAGAGCAACGGCTTCAAGGCCGAGGACATCTCCATCATGTACATGCGCGACTACGGGCTGGAGCTGTTCGGCAACGCCCTGCTGGCCAACCCGACGTTCCTGCGCGACAACCCCGAGGTGGTTCGCAAGTTCGTGCGCGCCAGCATCAAGGGCTTCATGGACGTGGCCGCCAACCCGGCCGATGCCGTGGCCGCGGTGCTCAAGCGCAACCCTGTCACCACCGAGGCCGCCGAGAAGATGCGCCTGGCCATGTTCATGAACGACAACTTCCTCACCGCCGAGGTCAAGACGCACGGCGTGGGCCACGTCGACCCGGCGCGCCTGAGCCGCTCCATCGTGCAGATCGGCGAGTCCTTCAAGTTCACCACCACGCCGAAGATCGACGACCTCTACACCGACGCCTTCCTGCCGCCCAAGGCCGAGCGCATGGTGCCGGCTGCCTTGGCCGCCAAGAGGTTCTAGGCCGCGGCGGTCGATCAAATCTCCGCAGCCGGGTCGGCATCCGCCGGCCCGACTTGATACACGACGGCGGCCACGCCGCCCCCGACTGGTGCCTGGTGCACTGAATCGGCAGAGACGAAGAAGCGCAGGTGCCCCATCAGGCTGCCCAGTACGCCCGATGCCGCGGCGCGGATGTGCGATTCGGGCGCCCAGCCGCTGCTGTAGACGGTGGTGCGCGAGCCTCTCAGCATGCCGTCGTCGGCGACCATGGTCTTGGCGATCAGTGCATGGATGCGCTCGCCGTCCAGCAGTTCGCCCCAGGCGTCGAAGTGGAAGCCCAGGCTGCCCAGCAGCTGGCGCAGCGAGCGCTGGTCGAGCAGGTCGCGCGTGTGCGTCGACGCGATGCGCAGCGCGCCCGGCGCGCCCGGGCGGTTGCCCATGGCCACCACTTCCACGCAACGGATCTCGGCTCCCGTGATGCCCTGCACGTGGCGCGTGTAGAGCGACAGGTCGCGCGCGATGCCGTCCTCGGTCAGCAGGCCGCGGTCGATCTCGCCCAGCGCCACGCCGCCGCCCAGCGCCGAGATGGCGCGGCCGCGGTGCATGGTGCTGTTCAAGGGCGTGGCCGCCGGGTGGCGGGCCGGCAGCAGGGGAGACTTGATGAACAGCAGCTCCACCTGCCCGGCCTGCAGCCGGGCGTCGCGCAGCGCCGCCCGTGCCGTCTCGGTCACGCGGTCCACCAGTTGCAGCGTGCCGATCTCGGACAGCGGCACGGGCTCGCTGCGCGCCGTTCCCAGCGCCAGGCGCGGCGGGCCGCCGGGCTGGTCGGTGGCGTCGTCTTCGGCGAAGGCAAAACCCTTGGGCGAGCCCACGCCTTCGCTGCCGATGGCCAGCAGCGACAGCGCCCGATCCTGCAGGCCGTGGGCGGCGAAGACACGGTCGAGCTGCAGCTTGAGCAGGTCGCGCGAGAAGTCGTTGGGGGCGTGGTGGCCTTCGGTCTTGGCCATCACCACCAGGCGGCGCAGCGCGGCCACGGGCAGGCCCTGCAGCCAGGTGTCCAGCGCCGAGACGTCGCCGGCGCCGGCCATGTCGAAGCAGAGCGTGTGCACGGTCATGATCTTCTGTCCTTGTCGGGGTTGCCGGCCTGCCACCAGGCCTGCCACAGCCGGGCCAGCGGCAGCGGCACGGGGCTGGCCTGCTGACACGCGTCGAGGTCCTTCTGCAGCCAGGCGAAGGTCTCGGGGGGGTGGTTGCCGGGCAGCACCAGGGTGTCGCGCAGGCGCGTGAGCTGGGTGGACGCGGCCGTGCCGCGCGACAGCACGTCCAGCACCTGGGCGAAGTCCAGCCCGGCGCCGCGGCTGAAGGCCTGGGCCTGCGCCAGCCCGGCCGCCACGCCGGCGATGGCGAGCTGGTTGGCCATCTTGCAGAGCTGGCCGGCCCCGGGGGGGCCGAGGTGCACCACCTTCGCCGTGAAGGGCGCCAGCGTCTCGTGCAGCTCGGGCAGGTCGGCAGCCTCGGCGCCGAGCATGGCCACCAGCTCGCCCGCCGCGGCAGCGGCCACGCCGCCACTCAGCGGCGCATCGGCGTATCGCAGGCCGGCAGCGGCGCAGGCCGCCGCCGCCTGCAGCGCCCAGGCGTGGGACACACTGCCGAGCTCGATCACCAGCGCACCACGCTGCCAGTGCGGCAACTGCTCCTGCCAGACCCGGCGCGACGCGGCTTCATCGGTCACGCAGACCAGCACGACGTGGGCCGCCTGCAGGTTCGCCGCTTCTCCAGCGGCCTGCTGCTGCCAGCGCGCCTGCACGGCCGCGTCGGCGTCCAGGCCGATCACCCGGGCGCCCTGCTGCCGCAGGCGACTTGCGATGGGCCAGCCCATCGCGCCCAGGCCGTGGCAGGCGATCACACGTGAGGTCATGCGGCCGGCACCGCCACGCCGATCAGGCAGTCACGCGTCACCGTGGCGGCCAGTGCGGCCTCGTCCCAGCCTTCGGTGCCATCGGGCTGGCGCGGCAGCACCATGTAGCGCAGCTCGGCGGTGCTGTCGTAGACGTCCACGCGCACCGATGCGGGGAGCTGCAGCCCGAATTCGGCCAGCACCGCCCGCGGCTCGCGCACCGTGCGTGTGCGGTAGGCCTTGCCGATGTACCAGGCCGGTGGCTGGCCGAGCAGGTTGCGCGGGTAGCAGGAGCACAAGGTGCAGACGATCACGCAGTGCACCTGCTCGGTGTTCTCGACCAGCGCCAGCCGGCCGTCCAGGAAGGGGATGCCGAAGGCCTCGCAGGCCACGCGCCCGTCGGCCAGGATGGCGCGACGGAAGTCGGCGTCGACCCAGGCGCGCGCCACGATGCGCGCGCCCCAGGCCGGCTGTGGCGCGTCGATGCGCTGCACCGCCTGGCGGATGCCGTCGCGCGTGAGCAGGCCCTGCTGCACCAGCAGCTCGGCCAGGGCCAGCGTGCGCCACTCGGCGTCGCTGGGCGGCGCGTCGGCCACCGGCAGGTATCCGCGACCACCGTAGGGGTCGCGGCGCTGCCCGGGCGCTTCGGCGCAGGGGTCGGCGGCGCGGTCCAGCACCTGGCTCAACCAGCCGGGGTCGGCCTGCCAGCGCGCCTTCAGCGCGGCCACCGTGGCGTCCAGTGCTGTGGCGTCCAGCACCTGCTTGCGCTGCAGGATCATCGTCATGCTGGTCAGCATGCGCTCGAAGAAGGACAGGTCGTTGTAGAGCGTCTCGCCGAAGCTCTCGAAGCCGTCGCGCAGCTCGTCCAGCGGCACCAGGCCCTGGGCGCCCAGCAGCACGCGCATGGCCGCGCACTGGCGTTCCCAGTGGAACAGCGTGCGCTCGCTGCGGTCGATGGCACCGGCGTCGCCCCAGCCGGGGCTGTGCAGGCGACCGCCGACGTCGTGATAGCGGCGGGTCTCGCTCACGCCGCCGCGCCCCGGGCGTCGGCGGCGGCTTCGAACATCGCCACCGGCGCCACCCAGCCGAAGAAGCGCTCGACGTTCCACAGCGTGGCCTCGCGCAGGAAGGGCGGGCCGGCGTGGTGCGTGGCGTCTTCCAGCAGCAGGCAGAAGTACTCGCGGTGGTAGGCCTCGCGCAGCGTGCTCTCCACGCAGACGTTGGCCGCCACGCCCACGAACACCAGGTTGCGGATGCGCCGCGCGCGCAGCACCTGGTCCAGCGGCGTGCCGGCGAAGGCGCTGTAGCGCGACTTGCGCACCACCAGCTCGCCCGGTGCCGGCTGCAGTTCGTCGACCAGGGCGTAGTCCCAGGTGCCGTCGGTGATGAGCCCAAAGGCGAGTTCGGGCCGCTCGCGCATCAGCACCTGCGCTTCGGACTTGTGCCACACCGGCGCCGTGGGTCCGCCCACCACCAGGTGCTGCGCGTCGAAGCCGCTCTGGATATAGGTGACGAAGAGACCGGCGATGCGCGCGGCCGCCACGGCGCGCTGCACCTGCCGCACGGTGGTGGGCGCATGCGCGAGGTCGTAGCCGACCTGGTCGAAGTAGCCGCCGGGCTTGAGGAAGCCGTTCTGCATGTCGACCACCACCAGCGCGGTCTCGTCGGCGCGCCAATCGATCGCGCCGGGCCGCGCCTGCGGCAGCGCGAGGCCGCGCGCGGCCCTCATGCCAGCGCCTTCAGCGGCACGCTGGCGTGCAGGGACGGCCCGCCCAGCACGCGGTCGAGCACCCAGTTGTCCAGCGCGTGCACGATCTTTTCCTTCACGGAAAAGCGCCCCGGCACGGCATGGAAGGACTGCAGGCCGCGCTGCTGCAGCTCGGAGATGTCGTTGTCCTCGCGCACCACGATGTCCTGGCGCTTGAAGTAGTGGGCCGCCAGCTCGGCGTAGTCGGCGCGCTCGAAGCGCTGCGCCGGGAAGCAGGCGGTGAGCACGATGCGCGTGCGCACGGCGCTCAGCGGGTGGGCCTCGAAGGACCACATGGTGTCGTTGGCGATGGCCAGCATGGTGGCCGGGTAGGCCAGCACGAAGCGGCTGCCTTCGCAGGAGTCGCCGCTCAGCGTCTCGATGGGCGGGAAGCCGGTGTCGCCGAACAGCAGCGCCCGCGTGCCTTCGTGCCGTTCGTAGATGGCGGTGTACTCGCCGCGGCCCGGGTCCTCGGGGATGTTGACGGCCTTCTGGCGCGAAATGGTGGAGCGGTGCACGGTGGGGATGTGGTAGCCCTCCATGAAGTTCTCGACCCACACCTTCCAGTTGCAAGCCACGTCGTAGCTCACGCGGCGCGCGGTGCGCATGTGCTCAAAGCCGTACATGGCCAGCCGCTGCGGCAGGTCGCCCAGCCAGGTCGCCAGCGGCGCCGTCAGCGGCGACAGGCAGACGAAGATGAAGCCGCCCCAGGTGTCCACGCGCGCGCTTCGCAGCGGGTAGTCGGCGGTGTCGAAGCCCAGCGACTCCTTCATGCCCGGCGCGCCGAGCAGCGTGCCGTCCAGGCCGTAGGTCCAGGCGTGGTACGGGCAGGCGATGGTCTTGCAGCGGCCCTCGCCTTCCAGCAGCGGCGCGCCGCGGTGACGGCAGGTGTTGGCCAGCGCGTGCAGGCGGCCGTCGTCGGCGCGCGTGAGGATCAGCCGCGTGGCGCCGAACTCGGCGGTGAAGAAGCAACCCGGCTCGGGCAGGCGCTCGGTGCGGCCCACCATCACCCAGCCGGCGTGGAAGATGGTGTCCAGCTCGCGCTGGTAGAAGGCCTCGTCGAAGTAGCAGGCCGGCGGCAGGCCCTGGGCCTGGTCGAGCGGCTTGCGCACTTCGGTGTAGAGCGTGGGGTCGAAGAGGTTCATGGGGGCGCGGTCTCCGTGCTCGGGCAGGGCGGGTGACGAAGGGCTTCAGGCGGACAGGGCCGGCAACTCGGCCCAGTCGCGCTCGGCATGACCGCGCGCCACGGCGTCCTGCAGCCGCTGCTGCACGGCACGGCCCACCGAGAGGTCAAAGGCCACCGCGGTCGCGGCGTCCTGGCACAGCGCCAGATCCTTCAGGCCCAGACGGAGCGTGAAGCCCGGTGCCGCGACCGGCCCGGGTTCGGCACCGCAGGCCCGCGCCACGGCCCGGCCCACCCCTTCGTACACGGGGCCCCTGAACAGCTTGCCGGTGACCACCTGGTGCACCAGCGCCGCGGGCGCGCCGTGGCGCTGCGCCAGGCCGAAGGCCTCGGTCATGGTGGCGATGGCGCTGGCGATCATCAGGTTGCCGGCCAGCTTGACCGCACAGGCGGCCATCGGCGAGTCGACTTCGTGCAGGCGCTGCGCCACGCAGCCCAGCAGCGCCAGGGCGGTCGCACGCTCGGCCTCGGGCAGGCCCGGCGAGGGGCCGAACAGCGCGGTGAGGTCGCGCGCCCAGGCTTCGTCGGGCCGGCCGAACACCGGCGTGGCGACGAAATGCCGGCCCAGCGAGGCATGCAGCGCGGCCGCGGCCTGCGCCGCCGCCACGCCCAGCGTGCCGACACACAGGTGCACGCCGCCGGGTGCCAGCAGCGCCAGCGCGCCCGGTGCGCCGGCCCGGCCGCCGAGTGCAGCGGCCAGCGTGGCATCGTCGGGCAGCACGCTGACCAGCCAGCGCGTGACCTCCAGGGCCTCGACGGCAGGCACGGCCTTCAACCCCTGGGCTTCGGCCAGCGCCCGCCGCCCGGCCTGCGGGTCGACGCCCTGCACCGCGTGCCCGGCAGCGGCCAGCGCAGCCGCCACCGGCAGGCCGAGCTGGCCCAGCCCCAGCACGGTGATGGACTGCGGGCTCACGCGGCCGCCCGGGGCCAGGCCGAGGCCGGCAGCAGCGGCCGCAGTTCGGCCTCGTCGTAGGCCTGCAGTGCCGGCATCAGCGCACCGGCCTGTTCCTGCATCAACGCGCCGGTGATGCCGGCCACCAGGCGCGGGATCGAGTGCTTGTGGCCGCTGGCCGAGGTGGTGTGCGGCCCCATGCTGACCACCGACGAGAAGTTGAAGGCCTTCACGCGCTTCACCCAGGGGTGGGCGGCAGGGTCCAGCGGCTGGTACTCGAAGCCGGGGCCCAGATAGGGGTACTCGCCCAGCACCTCGCTGCGCAGCGCCGCCGGCGGCGTGAAGACGTGGTGCCAGCGCCTGACGACCGGCCCCAGCGCCCGCAGTTCGGCGCGCGCCTCGTAGTCGACCGCCGCGCCGGTGGCGCAGATCACGTGGTCGAAGCTGAAGCTGGCGTGCGGCGTGCGCACCTGCACCTGGCGGCCGTCGTCGTGAAGTTCCAGCCAGGGCGAGGCAGCGTGCACCCTGAACTGCGGGAAGCCGTGCGCACGGTCCCAGCCGTTCTGCGTGGGCGGCTGGTCGTGCACCTCGAAGAAGCGGTTGGTGCTCCAGCGCGTGAGGTCGTCGAGCTCGAAGAAGTGCTTCAGGAAGCCGGCGAACTCCAGCCGGCGGTGCGGGTTGATGGTGGGGATGCGTTCGCGCCGGAAGCACAGGTCCACCGAGGCCGCGCCGTGCTCCAGCACCAGGCAGGCGTTGTCGAAGGCCGAGGCACCGTGGCCCAGGATGCCCACGCGCTTGCCGGCCAGCGCGGCGAAGTCGATCGGCTCGTTGGAGTGGTTCAGTCGCTGCGGCGCGACGGCCTGCGCGATGTGGGCGGGCACGCGCCAGGCACCGCAGCCGTCGAAGCCGGTGGCCAGCACCACGTGGCGCGCCAGCAGCGTGCGCGGCGGGCTGTGCGGATCGGCGGTGTCGGCGACCTGCAGCGCGATCGGCGCGGTGGTGGACGAGGTTTCGGTGCCGGCCAGCGGCCCGAGCCCGACCACCGCCTGCCCGTTGACCACGTCCAGCCCCGCGGCATGGCGGAACCAGCGCAGGAAGGCCATCCAGCGCGGGCGTTCGATGCGGTCGATGCCGGCCCAGGCCTCTTCGCCGTAGGCCGCCTGGTAGAACGAGGGCGCCGACAGGCTGGGCACGCCGCCTTCGATGCCCACCGTGGCCTTGGGCGTGCGCAGGTGCGTCATGCGAGCGAAGTTCTCCCACACGCCTTCCCGGCCCGCGGGCTGGCTGTCCAACACCCGCACGCGCTGCACGCCGTCGCGACGCAGCGCCAGCGCGGCCGCCAGACCGGCCTGCCCGCCGCCCACGATGACCACGTCGTGCACGGGCTGGCCCCCGACGTCGGGCAAGGGCAGCACCCAGGGCCGGTCGGGGTAGGCCAGCAGCGCCAGTTCTTGCTGCACCTGGCGCGTCAGCGCGCGCAGCGCGGGGGTGTCGGGCCAGCTCATGGTGCGGCCTCCTGCAAGGCCTGGGTGACGAAGCTGCGCAGGCCGGCACCGGGGCCGGGGGCGTTGAAGGCCAGCGCTGCGTCGAAATGCGCGGCGCCTTGCACCTCGAGCCCCTGCACCGCCGTGTGCGGCTCCAGCGCATGGCGCAGCGCGCGCGACTGGCGGATGAACTCCGAGGTCTCTTCGGCGCCGACGGCCACCAGCGTGGGCGGCAGGCGCAGTGGCGGCACCGCCTTCGCTGCCAGCAGCAGATGCAAGGGGCTGCAGGTGGCGGCGTCGTCGGCGCTGAAGCCCAGGCTGTCCTGGTGGGCGGTCAGGCGCAGCGGCGCCAGGTCGTACAGGCCGCCCAGCAGCAGCAGCGCGCGGGGCATCACCGCGGGCGGGTGGCGCAGCAGCGCGGCCAAAGCCAGGTGGGCGCCCGACGAGTGGCCGGACAACGCCAGGGCGCCGGCGTCCAGCCCGAGCGCCGCGGCCTGGTCGCGCACGGCCTCGATGCCTCGCGCGACGTGAGCGATCTGCACCGGCAGGCCGACGGCGGACAACGGCGGGAAGTTCAGGCCCACGAAGGCCAGCCCGGCGTCGCCGCAGGCCTGGGCCCAGAAGGCGGTTTCGCGGCTGGTGTTGAGCTGCCAGCGCCCGCCGTGCACGAACACCAGCGCCGGCCAGGGGCCCGTGCCCTGTGCCGGGCGGAAGAGATCGGCCCAGTCGCTCTCGCCTTCGCCCAGCACCACCCGGCGGTGGACCAGCGTGGGCGATGCAAACGCCGCGGCGCTGCGGGCCTGCAGGGCTTTCAGGTCGGCCTGGTTGCGCGGACTGGCGTTGTTGTCGTACAGCGCCGTCAGGGTGGCGGGGTCGGTCACCGGACAGTCGAGGTCGAGGTGGGTCGGGGGCGGCGCGGGCATGGCTGTGGTGAAGCAAGGCCTGTGCCGCGCAGAGGCGCGGCCGGCGGCCCCGCCGGCCGCTGCATGGCACATGGCTTGCGTGCCGCCGCTGCACCGCAGCCCTCCTTCGCCGACCCATGAGCCCCACGCCTTCCCCCGACCCGGACCTGGACGCCCTGCGGGCCCGCATCCGGCACGACCTGGCCTGCCTGTCCTACCCCGACAAGCCCTGGGTGCGCCCGTCGGCGGCCGGCCCCGAGGTGCTGAACTGCGCCATCGTCGGCGGCGGCCAGTTCGGCCAGAGCGTGGCCTTCGGCCTGCAGCGCGAGCGGGTGAACGGCGTGGTGGTGTTCGACGCCAACCCGGCCGGCTTGGCCGGCCCCTGGCTGACCTTCGCCCGCATGATCATGCTGCGCACGCCCAAGGACCTGACGGGCCCCGATCTGGGCGTGGGCAGCCTGACCTTCCGTGCGTTCTACGAGGCGCGCTACGGCGCCGGCGCCTGGGAGCGGCTGTTCCGCATCTCGCGGCCCGACTGGCAGGCCTACCTGAACTGGCACCGCGAGGTGACCGGCCTGGACGTGAGGCCGGCGCACGCGGTGACGGCGGTCTCTCCGCGCGCCGACGGCCTGTTCGAGCTGCAGGTGCAGCACGAAGGCCGCACGCATCGCAGCCTGGCGCGCACCGTGGTGCTGGCCACGGGCGCCGAGGGCAGCGGCGCACGCGTCGTGCCGCCGATGTTCCGCGAGTTGCCGCCGTCGCTGTACGCCCACACCAACGACGCCATCGATTTCACGGCACTGGCCGGCAAGCGCGTGGGCATCCTGGGGGCGGGCGCCTCGAGCTTCGACAACGCCTCGGCGGCGCTGGAAGCCGGCGCCGCCGCCGCCGAGCTGTGCTTCCGGCGGCCGGCGCTGCCCTTGTCCAACCCGCGTCGCTGGATGGAATTCGCCGGCTTCCTGGCCCACTATCCCGAGCTGCCCGACCTGCAGCGCTGGCGCTACATGAAGCGGCTGCTCGACATCAGCCAGCCGCCGCCGGAGCCGACCTTCCGCCGTGCGGTGGAGATGCCCGGCTTCAAGCTGCGCCCGGCCACGCCCTGGCTGGCACTGCGCCCGCAGGCCGGCGGGGTGCAGGTCGACACGCCCGAGGGGCCGCTGTCCTACGACTTCGTCATCGCAGGCACCGGCATCGTGGTCGACCTGGCGCAACGGCCGGAGCTGGCCGCCATCGCGCCGCATGTCGCGCTGTGGGGCGACCGCTTCGAGCCGCCCGCAGCCGAGGCCGATGCGCGGCTGGCGCGCTTTCCCTACCTCGACGCCCACGGCGCCTTCACCGAGAAGACGCCCGGGGCGGCGCCCTGGGCGGGCCGCCTGTTCGCCAACTTCCGCGGCGCCACGCTCAGCCTGGGGCCCAGCGCGGCGTCGAACAGCAACATCCGCTACACCGCGCCGCGCATCGTCTCGGGCATCACGCGGCAGCTGTTCCTGAGCGACGCCGACGCGGTCTACGACGAGTTCATGGCACAGCAGCACCATGAGCTGGCGGCGCAGGAGGTGTCGGGCGCTGGCGGTTGAACACCGTGCGCCGGGCATGGGCGCGCCCGGGTTCACGCGCCGGATGCGCAGCCGGGTTTGTCAAACCCGGTCGGACGGGCGACCATAGCGCTCTTTGCCGCCCCGAAGGATCCGCCATGTCCGCCGTCATCGAGAAGCTCCAGGCCGCTGCGCGCAAGGAGTACCGCTTCGACCCGCTGACCGAGAAGAAGGTCTCGATCTACCAGCCCGACCAGCCGGGACTGGTCTTCCCGGGCCGCCCGCAGTTCGACGATGTCGCCCTGGAACGGCGCTACCTCCAGGAGCGCCTGGTGGGGGCCTGCCGCGCCTTCGCGCGCCAGGGCTTCGACTACGGCTTCGCAGGGCACCTGACGATCCGCGACCCGGAGCGCCCGAACCTGTACTGGACCAACCCGATGGCGGTGCACTTCGCGCAGGTCCGGCTGTCGAACCTGATCCTGGTCGATCATCGGGGCCGGGTCGTCGAAGGCGACCACGCCGTCAACCGTGCCGGCTTCGTGCTGCACGCCGCGGTGCACGAGGCGCACCCGGACATCGTCGCCATGTGCCACGCCCACACCTTGTACGGCACCGCCTTCGCGGCCCTGGGCAAGCCGCTGGCACCGATCTCGCAGGACGCCGCCGCGTTCTTCGAGGATCACGTCGTCATCACCGAAGAGGCGGGCCAGGTGGCGGTCGAGGAAGACGCCGGCCCCAAGGTCGCCGACTGGTTCACCGGCGTGAAGGCCGCGATCCACCAGAACCACGGCCTGTTTACCGCCAGCCGCCACAGCATCGAGGCGGCGGCGTTCTGGTTCATCGCGCTGGAGCGCTGCTGCCATCAGCAGTTGCTGGTCGAGGCCACGGGCGCCACGCCCCGGCTGGTGCCGGCCGACCGTTCACGCTACAGCCGCGAGCATGTGGGCAGTGAGTACATCGGCTGGCTGCACTTCCAGACGATCTGGAACGACCTGGTGCGCGCCGAGCCCGACATGTTCGACTGACAGACGCGGGCTGGCCATCGGGCCATGCACCGCGGCACCCCCGCAGAGGAGACGGGCCGGGCCCGTCAGGCGCGCGTCGCCGCCTCGCGCAGGCGGCGCCTGCGCTTGCTGCGCACGCGCCAGTGCCAGATGCCGTTGCACAGCAGCCAGGCCAGCGTGGAGAACACGACCGAGAAGATCAGCGTGCCCACGAGCAGCGGCTTGCCGATCTGGCCCAGTGTCGCCGTGGTGCGCTGCCACCAGGTGCTGTCGGGGCTGGCCGATGGCTGTGTTGCCGCCACGCCGGCGATCACAGTGGCCGTGGCCGTCTCGGTTGCCGGGCCGGTCGCCGACAGGACCGCCGGCGTCGCTGTCGCCGGGGCAGGGACGCGGGCGCCGCCGCCGCCGCCAGCCAGGATCTGCGGCGCGTTCGCATCGTCGGTGGGTTCCTGCAACACCCAGCTGCCCAGCTTCCAGGCGCCGTAGTACACCGGCCCGAAGGTCGGCGGCGTGTTGACCAGCGTGGCCACGACGGCGGCCGGCACGTTGGCGCGCAGAAGCACCGACAGCCCGGCCGACAGGGGAATCTGTGCGATCGGCGTGATGAAGGCGAAGAAGACGCCGATGGCAGCACCCGTGGCCACGCCGCGGCGGCTCATGTGCCACAGTCGAGGGTGCAGCACCGAAGGCCCGAGCCAGCGCAGCCAGCGGTTGCCGGCAATGCTTTCGGGGGTGGGCATCAGGCGCCGCAGACGGTCGAACATTCCTGCATTCTCGCGCACCCCGGGAAGCCGGCCAAGGAACAAGGCCGCGAATCGGCGGACTGGATACGCCGTCTGCACGGCAGCGTCCACGGCACGCCCGGAGCACGGGCTGCCATCACCCCAGCCGCCTGCCGCGTTTGGGCGGCCCCCAGGCGCGCGCCTAGACTCGCCCATGAGCAAACCGCCTCTTGCCCCGCCGACCTTGACGGCGGCCGCCCTCGGGTCGCCGGTCGCCGTAGCGGTCTGGCTGCCGCTGCTGGCCGCCGCGCTGGCCGCCGCGTGCTTCGTGAGCATGGACGCCGCCGTGAAGTCGCTGGCGCCGCGCTACGGCCCGGTGCAGCTGGCCTTCTTCCGCTTTGCCAGCGGGCTGGTGTTCGCGCTGTGCCTCTGGGGCTGGATTCGCAGCCCGCTGCCGCGCGGCGCGCAGTGGCGGCTGCACCTGCTGCGCAGCGGCCTGCTGCTGGTCACGCTGACGTCCTACTTCTTCGCCTTGACGGTGCTGCCGCTGGCCCAGGCGGTGGCCATCAGCTACACCGCGCCGATCTTCATCTCTCTGCTGGCGATGTGGGTGCTGCACGAAAGGCCCTCGCGCTGGATCTGGGTCGCGTTGGCGCTGGGTGGGGCCGGCGCCGGCGTGGCGCTGTGGCCGGAACTGCGAAGCAGCGCCACGCCGCAGTTGCTGGGGCTGGCCGCGGCGGGCTTCGCAGCGGTGGCGTTCTCCGGCGTGATGGTGCTGGCCCGGATGCAGGCCCAGCGCGACTCGCTGTGGACCATCGTGCTGATCCAGAACCTGCTGCCCACGCTCGCCCTGGCGGGCCCGGCCTGGGCGATGTGGCGGCCGCTGCAGTGGGCCGACCTGCCGACCATCGGCCTGATCGGTGGCCTGGCCACCGTCGGCCTGCTGGCCGTGACCTGGGCCTTCCAGCACATCGAGGCCAGCAAGGCCGCGCCGGTCGAGTACACCGGGCTGCTGTGGGCCGGGCTGCTGGGCTACTTCCTGTTCGACGAGGTGCCCACCGTGTACACGCTGGCTTCAGCCGGGCTGATCGTGCTGGGTTGCCTGTTGCTGCTGCGCCGGGCCTGAACCCATGAGATGAGAGGCGCCGGGTGCCGTCGGCGCCAGGCCCCGCGCCAGGGCCTCGAACACCACGCGGATGCGCCGCGAGGTGCGCAGTTCGCGGTGCGTGACCAGCCAGATCGGAAAGCGCACCGGCGGCACCTCGTCCAGCACGCGGCGGATGCCGGGGGTGTCAACGGCGATCTCGTCCATCATGGCGCCGATGCCCAGGCCCTGGCGCACCAGGGCCCAGTGGGCCACCGAGTGGTTGGCATAACAGCTGAAGTTCGCCTCGGTCAAGGCGAGGTCATGCTGGCGCAGGTAGGCCAGGTAGCGGCCGGAACGGTCGGAGCCGACGAAAGGCAGGCTGGCCGCGTCTTCCGCGCTGCGCGGGTGCCCGTGGACCCGGACCCAGTCGTCCGAGGCGTAGAAGCCTGCCGAGGCCTCGCGGATCAGCCGCGCGATCAGCTCGGGCTGCTCGGGCTTGACGTGGCGGATGGCGATGTCGGCCTCGCGCCGCAGCAGGTCGCTCAGCGCATTCGACGAGATCACCTCGATCGCGATGCCCGGTTCGGTCTCGCGAAGGCGGCGCACCAGCGGAGGCAGCAGATGGGCGGCCACGGCGTCGCTGGCCGACACCGAGACCACGCCTTCGACGGCCTGCGAGCGGCCGGTGGCCGACAGGCCCAGGGCCTCGGCCGCAGCACCCATGGCGCGAGCGTGCTCGAGCAGTTCCAGCCCGGTCGGGGTGAGGGCCATGGCCTTGCCCACGCGCTCGAACAGGGTCACGCCCAGGCGCTGCTCGATGGCGGCGACCTGGCGGCTCAGCGTGGGCTGGGTCAGGCCCAGCCTGCGCGCCGCTGCCGACAGGGAGCCGGCCTCGGCGGTTTCCAGGAAGGCCCGAAGCTGGTTCCAGTCGACTCTATCCATACGCCAATGTATATGGTCCCTGCGAATTCCCGCCATTTCCTGCGGCACAACGCATGGATAGCATGCGAACACCGTCCCTTGCAGGGACTCGTTGAAGCATGCCATGCCACTGCCCACAGCCCTCCTGGCCACCGCCTTCGCACCGGGGCCGGCGCTGAGCGACTCAGCCGCCCGCCAGGCGCGCTTCTGGGACCGTATCGCCCGGCGTTACGCTGCAGACCCGATCGCCGACCCGGCGGGCTACGAGGCCACGCTGCGACGCGTGCAGGCGCTGCTGTCGACCGACCAGGCGGTGCTGGAGATCGGCTGCGGCACCGGCACCTCTGCGCTGCGGCTGGCGCCGTTCACCCGCAGCCTGCGGGCCACCGACGTCTCGGCCGGCATGATCGCCATCGCCCGCGAGAAGCTGGCAGCCACGCCGGTTCCCCAGCTGAGCTTTGCCGTCGCCGACGCGGGTGCGCCCGGCGGGGTCCCGGCCACCTTCGACACGGTGCTGGCCTTCAACCTGCTGCACCTCGTGAGCGACCTCGACCAGGCCCTGGCGCTGGCCCTGCAGGCCCTGCGTCCCGGGGGTTTGCTGATCTCCAAGACACCCTGCATCTCGGAAATGAACCCGCTCGTTCCCTACCTGGCGCTGCCGCTGATGCGCGCCATCGGCAAGGCGCCCCCGGTGCTGTGCTTCAGCGGCAGGCAGCTGCAGGACGCCATCGTCAGCCAGGGAGGGGTCATCGAGTCGGTCGAGCGACACGGCACCCGGGGCAAGGACATCCGGGTCTTCATCGTGGCCCGCAAACCGGGCCGAAGGACCGGCCCTCGGCGGGCGACGCAGGCTGCCCCGACCTCTCAAGGGGCGCCTTGCACGCCGCCGAGCGGCGGCGTCTCGTAGCCGCGCATGAAGTCGCCGACCAGGCCCACCGCCCCGGCCCAGTCGTAGAAGCGGTAGTTGTGGCCGTTGATGACGAAGGCCGCGCCGGAGTAGAACATCTCGTACTGCAGGTGGCGCGAGCCGAACTCGGAGCCCACGGCGTCCCACACCAGCTTGAAGAACTTGACGCGCTCCAGCGGACTGGCCGCCGGGGAATGCTGGGTGCGCTCGACCAGGCTGCGGGTGGCCGGGTGCAACAGGTCCTGCACGGACGACGGCAGCATGATCAGGCCGCCACCGGCCAGTTCGCGCAGCGCGTGCACCACTTCCGGGTACAGGCGCTGCGCCGCGGCCTGGCCGGCGCACAGCATGCTGCGGTTGGGCACGAAGCAGCCCCGGTACGCCTCGCCGGCGGCTTCCATGCCGGCCAGGGCGGCGTCCATCAGGGTCACCTTGGCGGCCAGCGCGCCGAGCGTGTCGCGCACCTGCGGCATGGCCACCGTGCCGTTCACTTCGGCGATGCGGTGCGCCATGCCGAGCAGGAAGCGCAGCTTGACCGTCAGCCGCACCAGCGACTGGTAGTTCTGGTACACGTGGGCGCGGGTGTCGTGCCACTGGGCCGCGGCGGCGACCACGTTGCGCTTGAGGAAGACGCGCTCGTGCGGGATGCGCACGTCGTCGAAGTGCGCCACCGCGTCGTTCTCGTCGAAGCGGAAGGACAGGGGGTTGTCGAACTCCGAAGCCGCCATGGCTTCGTAGGAGCGCCGGGACATCAGGGTCAGGCCCGGCGTGGCCACGGGCAGCGCCGCGGTGAAGGCGTAGGCCTCGTCGCCCGGCGCCAGGGGCTGGATGCCGGAGACGAGGATCTCGTTGGCCGCCACCGCCGAGGTGGCCAGCATCTTGGCACCGCGGATGGTGATGCCCTGGGCGTCTTCGTCGACGATGCGCGCCACCAGGTCGCCGCCGGCCTGGCCGGCCGCGCCCCGGCTGCGGTCGGCCTGCGGGTTGACGATGACGTAGCTGAGGTAGAGGTCCTTGTCACGGGCATGGCGGAAGTAGTCCAGCAGGGCCGCCGCGCCGCGCGGGTCGTGGCGCTCGAAGACCTCGATGCCCATCACCATGCCCACCAGCGCCGCCGCGACGTGGTCGGGCGAGCGGCCGACCATGCCGCAGCTCAGCGCGGCCAGGGCCTGCATGTGGGCGCGCACCCCCAGCAGCTCGTCACGCGTGGCCGGCAGCTGCCAATGACGGCCCACGCGTGCGCCCGAGCTCGGCGACTCGAAGCTCATCAAGGCCTGGTTCTGCGGCGCGGCGATGGCGTCGAAGAAGCCGGCGGCGGTGGCCGTGAAGTTGCGGAAGGCGGGGTGCACGGTGACGTCGGGCACCGCGACGCCGTCGAGCATCCAGCACCTGCCGTCGTCGAGGGCCTGCAGGTGCTGGGCGCCGGTCTTCATGCGGGGGGCTTCTGGAGCGTTCTGGAAAACAAGCCGGGACTCAAGGCACCGTGCCCGGCGGCAAGGCCGCCGCGTGCCGCGCGATGTCGCCCGGGCGCGTCAGCCAGACCTCGTCACGCAGCGCTGCCAGGTGGGCCAGGAAGCCGCGGAAAGGCTGCAGCCTGAAGGCATGCCCGATCAGGTAGGGATGCAGGCTGAGGTTGAATACCAGCGGCCGCTGGCGCGACATCTCCAGCATGCCGTCGAGCGCGTCGTACAGCGTCTCGACCCAGGCCCGGGGTGCCATCCTGGCGCCGTGCAGCGCGCTGATGTCGTTGGTGGGGCGCGCATAGGGCAGCGCCAGCAGGGGCCGGGTCGCCGTCTTCAGCCAGACGGGCTGGTCGTCCATCGGCCAGTCCAGCGTGTAGCGGTAGCCGGCCTCGGCCAGCAGGTCCGGCGTGGCCGCGGACTGGTTGACCCACGGGCTCATCCAGCCCTGCGGCGGCGCGCCTTCCTCGGCGGCGATGCGCGCGGTGCAGGCGCCGATCATCGTGCGCTCGGCCCCGGGCACCATGTCGGCGGCGCGCTCGGCGTTCGTGCGGCCGTGGCCCAGCACCTCGTCGCCGCGCGCCCGGAAGGCCGCGGCGATCTGCGGGTGGTGGTCGTACACGGCGGTGTTCATCAGCACCGCCGTCGGCAGGGCGTGCTCGTCCAGCGCCTCCAGCAGGTTCCACACGCCCACGCGGTTGCCCCAGTCGCGCCAGCCGTGGTTGACGATGTCGGGGTCGGGCTGGCGCTGGTTCAGCTCGGGGCCCAGGCCTTCGGCAAAAGGAAAGGTCTCGACGTTGACCGCGATGTAGACCGCCAGTCGCCGCCCGCCCGGCCAGTCGTAGGCCGGCCGCTCGACGATGGGCGAGTAGGCATGGCGGCCGTGCTGGCGCAGCGACATCGCCGGCTCACACGACGAAGCGGAAGCGCAGCCCGAAGCGCTGGTCCAGCAGGCAGTTGTGGTGGTCGACCTGGTTGGTGTCGGCCAGTTCCAGGTTGAAGAAGTCGTGCGTGGGATCGTCGAAGAACGGCCCGGCGTGCCAGGTCGAGCGGTGCAGCGACACGGCGACATCGCCCGGCACCTGGAAGGCCCGGATGGCCGCCGGATCGGGTTCGCCGCCGGGGTTGTCGGCGTCGGCCGGCGGCGCCACGGCCAGCAGCCAGGGCTTGCCGCCCACCGAGGCCAGGCACTGCGTGACCGAGAGGTGCCGCGTGATGTGCGTGAAGGCCTTGTCGCGGCGCTTCAGCCGCATGACGTAGAAACGCGGCGTGCCGCGCGTCAGTTCGAGCTGGGCCTCGTCGGGGCCGAACAGCTTGCCGTCCTCGGCCGGCGCGATCAGCGTGCCGAAGGGCGCGAAGGCGTCGGCACTGATGGTCGCCACCGGCAGGTCGACGGTGCGCAGGGGCGCCGACGGGTGGGGGGTGGAAGTCTGCATGGCGTGCTCCTGCGGCGCGGTCACTTGAACCACTTCTGGTCGAGCCTGTCGAGGAAGCCCTCGCTGCGCAGCTGCGCCAGGATGGTGTTGATGGCGTCCATCATGGCCGTGTCGTTCAGGCGCGTGTTGATGCCCACCTCGCGCGAGTCGAAAGAGGGCGACACCACCAGCTTGCCGCCGCGACGCGAGGCGTTGTACTTCAGGACCGGCAAGGTGTTGACCACCACGTCGGAGCGGCCCGTCTCCACGTCGGCGAAGGCCAGCGGGAACTCGTTGAAGACCTTGATCTCCTTGACGGTGCCGGCGTGGTTGTCGCGCACGAACCGCTCTCCCGCGGTGCCCATCTGCACCGCCACGACCTTGCCGGCGAGATCGGCCGGCGAGTCGAGCTTGGTGCCGGCACGCGCCGCCGCCGCGATGCCGGAGTTGTAGTACGAGGTGGAGAAGCCGATGCGCGCGGCGCGGTCGGGCGTCTTGGTCATGGCCGTGATCAGCACGTCGACGCGGCCGCTGGTGAGTGCCGCGATGAGGCCCGAGAAGTCGATCTTCTCCCACTTGGGCGTGACGCCCAGGCGGCGCGCGATCTCGTTGCCGAGGTCGATGTCGTAACCCACCAGCTGGCCGTTCTCGATGAACTCGAAAGGCGGGAAGGCGCCGCCGTTGCCGATCATCAGCACGCCGGCGGCCTTCACCTTGGCCAGCGTGTCCTGCGCCGCGGCCGGCCCTGCGGCGGCCATCAGCGTGGCGGCCAGCGTCAGCACGGCGAGATGTCTGCGTTTCATGAGGATGCTCCTGAAGAGGGTGGGGGAAGATCGGCCAGCACCTTGGCCAGGAAGGCCCGGGTGCGCGGTTCGGTGGGTCGCGTGAAGATGTCCTGCGGCAGACCCTGCTCGACGATCAGGCCGCCGTCCATGAAGACGACGCGGTCGGCGACGTCGCGCGCGAAACCCATCTCGTGGGTGACCACGACCATGGTCATGCCCTCGTCGGCCAGGCGCCGCATCACCGCCAGCACCTCGCCCACCAGTTCGGGGTCGAGCGCGGAGGTCACTTCGTCGAACAGCATCAGCTTGGGCGCCATGGCCAACGCGCGCGCGATGGCCACGCGCTGCTGCTGGCCGCCGGACAGCTCGGCCGGCCAGGCCTGCGCCTTGGCCCGAAGGCCCACCTTGTCGAGCAGCGCCAGGGCCTGCGCGGTGGCCTCGTCGGGGTGCATGCGCTTGACCTGCACCGGCGCCTCGATGATGTTCTGCAGCACGCTCAGGTGGGGGAACAGGTTGTACTGCTGGAAGACGATGCCGATGCCGGTGCGCAGGCGGTCCAGCTCGCGCTCGCTCTGGCGCACACGCATGCCGTCGCTGCCGCCGCTCCAGCCGATGGCCTCGCCGTCGACGTGCACGTCGCCGGCATCGAAGGGCTCCAGGAAGTTGATGCAGGACAGCAGCGTGCTCTTGCCCGAGCCGGACGGGCCGATCACCACCACCACCTCGCCGCGCTGCACGGTGAGGTCGATGCCGCGCAGCACCTCGTTGGCGCCGAAGCTCTTGTGCAGGTTGTGGATGCGCAGCATGGCCATGGCGGCTGGACCTTCAGTGCACGCGGTAGCGCCGCTCGAGCCAGCCGTTGAGCGCCAGCAGCGGCAGCGTCAGCAGCAGGTAGAACAGCGCCACGCCGGCAAAGGGGCTGAAGGTGTTGGCCTTCCAGGTCATGGCGTCGACGCCGGCGCGCAGCAGGTCGGAGATGGCGATCACCGACACCAGGGCGGTGTTCTTCAGCAGCGTGATCGACTCGTTGGTCAGCGGCGGCAGCACGCGGCGCAGGGCCTGCGGCAGCACGATGCGGCGCATCGCCATCGGGTAGGACATGCCCAGCGATCGCGCCGCGCGCATCTGACCGCGGTCGATCGACTCGATGCCGCCGCGCACGATCTCGGTGACGTAGGCGCCGTTGGTCATCGCCAGGGCCAGCACCGCCACCACGGTGGCCGGCAGCAGCAGGCCCACCGAAGGCAGACCGTAGTAGAGGAACAGCAGGATCACCAGCAGCGGCAGGCCGCGGATCAGCGTGACGTAGGCGAAGGCCAGCGTGCGCAGCGGCTTGTGCCGCGAAACACGCGCCAGCCCGCCCAGCACACCCACCACCAGCCCGAGCAGGGCCGACATCGCGGCCAGCTTGGCGGTGGTGACCGCCCCCCAGGCCAGCGACGGCAGGGTGTCGAGAAAGATCTTGAGGTCGAAGTCCATGTTCAGTGCAGCCCGGCTGGGGCCGACGATGACCAGACGCGGCGGTGCACGGCTTCGAGCAGCGGGTCCAGCGCCTCGCCGCTGGCCCGCTTGCCCGGCAGCTGTTCGGCGCAGTAGCGCTCACCGGCCTCGCGTGCTTCGTCGAGCACGGCGTCCTCGTCGAAGGCCAGGATGCGGCGCCCGTGCATCAGCAGCCGGCCGCCGACGATCACGCTGTGCACGGCCTCGGAGGTGCCGGCATAGACCAGCTGGGCCACGGGATCGTGCAGCGGGATGAAGGCACGGTGGCGCAGGTCCAGCAGCATCAGGTCGGCCGGCGCGCCCACGGCCAGCGTGCCGGAGCCGGCTGCCAGTCCCATGCTGGCGGCGCCGCCCGTGGTGGCGCAGGACCAGGCCTCGGCAGCGCCCAGCCACTGCGAGGGTGGTGTCGCTGGCGCGCGGTGCAGCAGCGCCGCGCAGCGCAGCACTTCCACCATGTCGGCGGTGTCGCCGGTGGCCGGTCCGTCGGAGCCCAGCGCCACCGTGACGCCGGCGTCCAGCAGCGCGCGCAGCGGGGCGATGCCGCTGCCCAGCTTGAGGTTGCTGAGCGGGTTGTGCGTGACCTGGCAGCCGGCGCGCGCCAGGGCGTCGATCTGTGCGGCGTCGAGCCACACGGCGTGGTTGATCGTCAGACGTCGGTCGAGCAGGCCCAGGCGCTGCAGGCGTTGCACGAAGCAGCCGCCCTGCTCAGCCGCGGTGACGGCCTGGGTGTGCGTTTCCAGCACGTGCATGTGCACGCGGCTGCCGAGCCGCTCGGCCAGAGCGGCCACCTGCTGCAGCAGCGCGTCGCTGCAGCGCTGCGGCCCGCGCGGGCCAAGCATGATCTGCAGCCGACCCTGCGCCTGGCCGTGCCACTGCCGTCGCGCCGACTCGAAGAAGGCGGCCTGATCGGCCAGCGGCAGCGCGACACGGGCGTCCAGCCGTGCCGCCAGCCCGGGCTCGCACAGTTCGCGCGCGAAAGGCAGGCCGTCCAGGTAGGGGCGGTCGCCCAGCGTGGTGGCGACACTGGCGCGCAGCCCGCTGTCGGCCCAGGCCTGCATCACCGCGTCGAGCGCCTCGGGCTCGTTGCCGGGATTGAGGAAGTCGTCCTGCACCGCCACGCAGCCCGAGCGCAGCGCATCGATGGCACACAGCAGCGTGCGCAGGCGGTGCCAGCGCGTCGGCACGGCCGGCGAGCCCAGCGGCGGATAGGCCCGCGCCAGCCAGCGTTCCAGCGGCAGCGCACCGTACAGGCCGCGCTCGAAACACTCGTTGGAGTGCAGGTGGGCGTTGACCAGCCCCGGCAGCACCATCAGGCCGCTGGCGTCCACGCTCTGCACGTCGCTGCCGAGGCCCGCGGCCGCGTCTTCACCGAGCGCCACGATGCGCCCGGCGTCGAGCAGCAGGTCGACGCTGTGCCAGCCGGTCGGGTCGAGATGACGTGAGTTTCGGAGAACCAGCATGGGACGTGGTGAGCGCGAACGGACACCCCGGCGGGGCGGGCGACTTCAGCAAGGCCTGTGCCAAGAACCGCGGTCCGGCGCTGTCCCTGCTCGGATCGCGGCCATGACGTCATCGAACGAACTTCCTCGGCCCGCAGCGCGCGCAATGCGCGACGGGCCCGCCCGGGTCAGCGATGACGCGGGAGCGAAGGTGCCCGACTGGTGCGCCCGATCGACAGCACGGTGCGAGACGGCGACCTGGCGTGCATGCGCAGCGCCAATGTGGTGCGCCACCAGGGTGCCGGTCGATGAGGGTGGCCATCTCCGGCGGGGGTGTGGCGTGTGGCGTCATCGCCACGGGTCTGGCGGCGCCGCCCGGTGTGCAGGTGCTGGCGCGAACGCAGGCCAGGTCCATGGCGCCGAGGCTCTCCTGGTCGAAGAAGGACTCCGCATGGAACGAGGAGCCGGTGACTTTCCGGCAGAACGTGCAGTGGCAAGCGACTGTCCGCAGCGGCGGCCTGGTGGCCTTGAACCGGACCGTGCCGCGAAGGCAACCGCCTTGAAGAGTTGCCGTCGTCCATGCCTCGTCAGTCGACGATGAACAGCGTGGCGCCAAGCTCGGTGCGCGAGCGGTGCGGTTCAGCGCCATCGGCAACCTGGTAGCTCATGCCCGGCTTCAGGGTGAATCTGCGGCCGTCCTCGAGCTCGGTTTCGAGCTCCCCGTCCAGGCACAGCAGGATGTGGCCCTTGGAACACCAGTGGTCGGCTTCGTAGGCTCGTGAGTACTCGACCATGCGCACTCGAATGCTTCCGAAGTTCGCCGTTCGCCAGTAGGCGACACCGGTGGTGCCCTTGTGCTCGGTCCGTGGAATCGACTCCCAGTCGGTGGTGCCGAAGGGGATGCCTTGCATGTTCATGATCGATGCCTCGGAGGTGCGACGGGTATGTCGGCGGCTTGTGGAACTGTCGTCTGCTCTCGAGCGCTTCGTCAGGGCGCCTGCGGGTTGTCTGCGACCTGCGCGACGGCCTCTTGCTCAAAGCGGTTGCCGGCGTACGGGCACCGGCCCTGAAGCCAGGCGACCAGGCTGGAGGCGGGGTAGGCCAGAAAGAAGAAGAGGCCGAGGCGCTCGTACTGCCTGACGTGCACGCGTTCGTGCGAGCGGAGCACGGCCAACACGTCGTGGCTCTGGCCCAGGATGACATGGCCCAGGGTGATGGCCGCGAAATCGAGCTGCCTTGCCCAGCGGGGCACTTGCAGGTGTTGAACGGTGAGCGCGGCCTCGAACGTGTGCCCGACGCGACGCACGCTGCCGCCAAGCAGGACCAGCACGAGACAAAGCGCCAGGCCGACGATGCTGCACGGCAGCGCCCACAGCATCCGAAGTACACGCAGGAGGCGACGTTCAGTCACAGGGGGTCCGTCGTTCAGCGAGGACAGGGACCTCGATCAATCCGATTTCTTCATGGCGGTGAGCTGGATCTCGATCTTCATGCGTGGATCCAGCAGCCTGGCCGAGATCATCATGGCGGCCGGCCGAACAGTGCCGAAGTATTTCTTGAGGACCGGCCAGCAACTCTCGAAGTCTTCGCCATTCGGCAGGACATAGGTCACAGAGACCGTGTCGGCCAGGCAGGCGCCGGCCTTGCGCAAGGCCTGATCGATGTTCTTCAGGCACTGCTCGGCCTGTTCTGCCGCCCCTTCTCCGATGGTCATCGTCTCGTAGTCGAATCCTGTCGTTCCGGAGACGAAGACGAACGGGCCTTGAGCAACGGCGCGTGAGTATCCGATCTGCTCTTCGAATACCGATCCTGAACTGATGAGTTGGCGATGCATGGTGGCGGCAATGGTTGTGTATGCAGGTGGGTGGGTGGCCGAGTACACGTCGAAACCCTCGCGAGCCAGGCCCTGAAGGATCCGCACGGTGGGGATGTAGGCTTACCGGGCGCTGCGGCTCGCGTGGGCGGCATCGGCGAACACCGAAGGCGCAACGCGGCGCAGGAGGACAGGAAGTTCAAGCGCTCCATTCTCTCCCGAGGGCCCCCATGCCAAGGCGCTTGAACATCCACAGATGCGGTCCCCGAGCTCTCTGTGCGCGCCGCGCAGCGTGGCCACAGCATGGAAGCAGAAGTGCGTGAAAAAGGTGCTTGAACACCCATTGCGACGGTCCTCGAGCTCGGCAGCGGCCTGCTGATGATCCTCCCGAGGCAGTGACCTCGGACGGTCTCCAGCCACGCGCTGTGCGTGATGTTTTCGAGCACCTGGGCTGCCCCCAGGTATCCGTGGCGAGGGTTTCTGGAGTCCGATCAACCCGAGACCACGACGCAGAAGTCGTCGCGGTCGGCGAACGCACGCGACGGGCCCGGTGTTCAGATCCACGGGCCGGCGATCCAGTCCCTGGCCGCACTCGCCGTGGTCAACCGCGCAGCCGCTCGTTGGCTGGGTCGTACGGCCCCTCGAGAAGTACGGTCGCCTGCAGCCGCTGGCCGAGCAGGTCGACCTGGAGTCGACACCCGGCCACCGCGTACTGGGCGCGCACGTAGGCCAGCGCGAGGCTGCGATCGCAGCGCATGCCATGCGCGCCGCTGGTCGTGATGCCGACGGCAGCCCCATCGATCAGCACCGGCTCCGAGCCGAGGCAGTGCGCCCCTGAGGACGCCACCTCGAGCAGCACCAGCTTGTGGCTCACACCGGCCGCAGCTTGCGCCACCAGCGCGAGCTTGCCGCGAAAACTGCGCTCATCGTCCAGCTTGCAGAACCGGTCCATGCCCGCTTCCAGCAGGCTGAACTCGGTGTTCAGATCGCTGCGCCAGTTGCGATAGAACTTCTCGATCCGCAGGCAGTCCATGGCGCGCAGCCCGATGGGCTTGATGCCATGCATCGCGCCGGCCTTCATCAGGGCGTCGAACAAGGCGCCCTGCTGATCGATGGGGTGATGCAGCTCCCATCCCAGCTCGCCGACAAAGCTCACCCGCAGGGCGCGCAGCGTGATGCCCGCCACCGTGATGGTCTGCGCCGTGAGCCAGCGGAAGGCCTTGTTGCTCAGGTCGGCATCGGTCAGGCTCGACAGGACGGCGCGGGCTCGGGGCCCGGTGACCAGCAGGCAGCCCCATCGGGCGGTGCAGCGCTCGAGTTCGACCGTGCCATCGGTCGGCAACTCGGCGCGCAGCACGTCGGCGTCGTGGTCTTCCGCCGCCGCCGCGCTGACCACGTAGTAGTGGTCTTCAGCGAGGCAGGTCAGCGTGAACTCGCTGCGCACGCCGCCTGAATCGGTGAGCGCATGCGTCAAGGCCACGCCCCCGGGTTTGCGCGGCGCAGGGTTGGCGCCCACACCGTCCAGGTAGGCCCGCGCGCCGGGGCCACGCACTTCCCACTTCGAGAAGGGCGACAGGTCGAGCACGGCCACCGCATCACGCGCGGCCATGCACTCGGCGCGCACCGGCTCGAACCAGTTGCTGTGGCGAAAGCTGTGACGCTCCACCCGCTCGGTGCCTGCGGGCGCGTACCAGGCCGCCCGCTCCCAGCCGTAGCGGGCGAAGAACACCGCCCCCGCGGCGTCGTGGCGCACGGTGGCCGGTGTTGTCTTGATGCCGCGTGCCGCGGGCCGCATTTCGTACTCGTAGGGCGTGCCGGCAACGTATTCGTTGTCGTAGATCTCCACGCACTTGTCGATCGTGCGCTCGGGTGTGTAGTGGCTGCCGAAGCGGCGCGGGTCCAGCTCCCACATGTCCCACTCGGTCTCGCCCTGCAGCAGCCAGTCGGCGCACAGCTTGCCACTGCCACCGCCCTGCACGATGCCGAATCCCGAGCCGGTGTTCAGGAACAGGCCGTCCACGCCGGCCACCGGACCGATCAGCGGCCCACCATCGGGGGTGTAGGTGATCGGGCCATTGACGATGGTCTTGATGCCGGCATTCATCGTGATCGGGGTGCGCTCCATCGCCATCGCGACGATGTCTTCGATGCGGTCCAGATCCGGCGCCAGCAGTTCCTGCCCGAAGTCGGCAGGCACGCCGTCGACCGCCCAGGGCCGACCGCAATGTTCGTAGGGGCCGAGAACGAAGCCCTTGCCCTCCTGGCGGAGGTAGTAGGAGTCGTCGGGGTCGCGCACCATCGGCACTTCTCTGCCGTGGGCGAGCAGCTCAGGCACACCATCGGTGACCAGGTACTGGTGCTCCATGTTCGCCAATGGAATCGTGAGTCCGAGCATGCCCGCCACCTCCGGGCTGCGAAAGCCGGCGGCGATCACGAGCTGCTCGGCCTGGACCGTACCGCCAGGCGTTTCGAGCAGCCATTGCCCGGACGGGCCACGACGGATCGCGTTGACCGGGCTGTTGCGCCTGATCGTCACGCCACGCGCGCGCGCGACACCGGCCAGCGCATGGGTGAGGAGGGTCGGGTCGACATGCCCATCCACCGGGTCCCACAGGATGCCCTTCAACCCGTCCGTGTTGAGGAAGGGATGAAGCCTGCGGCACTCCGATGCGTCGATCATGCGCATCCCCAGGCCGAGCATTCGCCCCATCGAGGCCACACGTTCGAACTCGTCGACACGCTGATTCGTGTGCGCCAGCCGCAAGGCACCGGTCCAGTGAAGGCCGACGGGCTGCCCCAAGTCCTGCTCAAGCTGCCGATACAGCGCCTTGCCGTACTGATGCAGCCGAATCATGTTGTAGCTGCCGTGAAAGTGCGGCAGGTTGCCCGCGGCGTGCCAGGTCGATCCGGAGGTCAGCTCCGAGCGCTCCAGCAGGACGACGTCGGACCGGCCCCGCAGCGCCAGGTGGTAAGCAGTGGAGACGCCAACGATGCCGCCACCGATGATGGCGGTCTTGTAGGGGTTGGACATGGATTGAAACCCTGCACGTGATGGATGGAAGTGATGACAGGGGGCACCGGGACCGACAGACGCCGGCGCCCGCCCCGGCGGCTGGCACGCGGGTCGGCTGTCCTGCAGGACGGCGCGTCAGCCCTTGCCGCGCCACGGAATCAGCCGAGCCTCGAGCTTGCGCATCAGGATCTCGATCGCGAACCCGATCAGGCCGATGATGAAGATGCCGATCACGACCGTGTCGGTCTGCAGGAAGTTCTTGGCGATCATGATCATCGAGCCCAGACCCTTGTCAGCCGCGACCAGCTCGGCCGCAACCACGGTGCCCCAGCACACACCCATCGATGTGCGCAGGCCCGTGAAGATCTCGGGCAAGGCATTGGGCAGGATCACGGTGCGCAGAACCTGCGCCTTGGAGGCGCCGAGCGAATAGGCCGCGTGCACCTTCGAGATTCGCACGCTGCTGACGCCGGAGCGCGCGGCGATCGTCATGATGAAGAGGGAGGCCAGGAAGAGCAGGAAGATCTTCGCGAACTCGTCGATGCCGAACCAGAGAATGACCAAGGGAATCAGGGCCAGCGGCGGGATCGGCCGGATGAACTCGACGATGGGGTCGAACATGCCGCGGGCGATGGATGACAGGCCCATGGCCAGCCCCAACGGAATGCCCACGATCGCGCCGTAGAACACACCGGACATGACGCGGTACACGCTGATGTAGACGTGCTCCCAGAGCGGCGTGTTTCGATAGCCCTCGCTCAACAGTTCGCCCATGCGCGAAAAGACCGCGGACAGCGGCGGCCAGAAGATCGGCTTGACCCAACCCATGCTCGTCGACAGCCACCACAGCAAGAGCAAGGCCGCCACGCACAACAGGCCATAGGCACGACCCGAGTTGACCGCCGACGCGTCACCGAACTTGACGGTCTTCTGGCGCGTGAAGCTGTTGTCGGCCAGACCCAGCCAGATCATCAGCTTGGACGGGGAAGAATCCTTGGACACGAGCTGCCCTTTCCTACGCTTCGGTTGAGTTGCCGGACGATCCGCCACCCATGATTTCGTCTTCCATGTTCCAGATCATGGAGAGGATCTCTTCCCGCTTCGCGACGAACTCGGGCGTGGACTTGATCTCGCGCGGGCTGAGCGTCAATCCACGCTCGGCAAAGTCGAGTCGGTACTCCTTCTCGATCCGTCCGGGTCGAGGCGCCATCACGATCAGGCGCTCACCCAGGATCAACGCCTCTTCCACCGAGTGCGTGATCAGGATGATGGTCTTGCCGGTCTCCTTCCAGAGCTTGAGCACCAGGCCCTGCATCTTCTCGCGCGTCAACGCGTCCAGCGCGCCCAGGGGCTCGTCCATCAGGATGACCTCCGGATCGTTGGCCAGGCAGCGCGCCAGGGCGACGCGCTGCTGCATGCCCCCTGAGAGCTGGTAGACCGGCTTGGACCCGAAGTCCTGCAAGCCCACGACCTTGAGCAGGCGCTCGACCGTCTTCCTGGTCTCGGCCTTGTCCTTGCCCATCATGTCGGGCCCGTAGGCGACATTGCGCTCGACATTCATCCACTCGAACAATGCGCCTTGCTGGAACACCATGCCGCGCTCGGCGCCCGGCCCCTTGACGGGCTGGTTGCCCAGCAGGACGCTGCCCGAAGTCGGCGCCAGGAAGCCCGCGATGATGTTGAGAAGCGTCGACTTGCCGCAGCCCGACGGACCCAGCACCGACAAGAGTTCGCCCGGTTCAAGGGTCAAGGAAACGTTCTTCAGCGCATGCACCGGGCTGCCGCCCGGTACGGTGAAGGTCATCGAGACATCCTTGATCGTCAACGACCTCATCTGGCACCCCCCAACAGTTTCGAAATCAGCCACGCCGGTGAACGGTACGTCGAGGCGGCTCGTGACGGCCGCCCCGACGGCCCCAGGGACGATCGTGACATCGAACGAAGCCGATCCCGGCGCGTTGGCCCCTACTTGAGGAACTGCGTGGTGATGGCGTGGTCGTAGCTCGGCAGCGCCTTGTCGATCTGCTTGCGGGAAACGAAGAAGTCCGCCACCTCCTTGGTGAACTTCTGCACCGAGCCGCCCAGCCAGGCGGGCGAAGCCTGCTGCTCCTTGGTCGGGAATGCGAACATGTCGACGATCCTCTTCGCGTCCTCGATCTTCATGCCGGAAGCCCTGGCGATCTTGGGCAAGGCCTCGGCGGGGTTCTTCGCGTAGGCGATATTGGCTTCGTTGGTCACGTCCATGAACTTCTGCACCAGCTGCGGGTGCTTCGTCATGAACTCCTCGGTGACCGAGATGACGTCGAACACGCGGATGCCGATGGCTTGTTGCTCGGCCGCCGTCATCAGGTACTCGCCGGTCTCCTTCATGCGCAGCATCGGGCCGCCAAAGGCGCATCCCATGACGATGTCACCCCGTGCGAACGCCACGGCGGCATCGGCGCCATTCATCTGCACCAGGTTGACCTTGCTTGCATCGACCCCCAGGTGGCTGAGCATGCGCAGCAACTTGTAGTGCGTCACGTTGCCGATCGGTGTTCCGACCTTCATGCCTTCGAGCTTCTTGGCGTTCTCCTTGGTGATGCCCGAGGCCTTGGACACCACGCAGTTGTCAGCCTCTCCGTAGGCCACTGCCACGCCCACCATCTTGAGTGGGACGCCCCTGGTGACGGCCAACGTGAAGGGCACCAGGCCCTGGCTGTAGGAAATCTGGACCTGACCCGAGGCCATGGCGGCAGCCATTTCATTGCCGTTCGCGAAGAAGCGCCAGTTGACCTTCACGCCCATCCTCTGGTCGTAGGTCTTCTCGAGCTGAGCCACCTGATTGGCCGTCGGCCACTCCTGGAAGTAGGCGACAGTCACTTCGCTCAATTGGGCCGAGGCCGAGACGGCCGACGCGGCGAGTGCACAAGCTCCCACGAAGCGAGCAAGGATGGATGCTGAGAATCTTGTCATCTGATTTCTCCTGTGAATGGAAGGGACGCGCAGCACGGGGGCCTGCGCAGGGGGAAAGGTGGCGCCTCTTTGGGCGCATCACACGTACCGGCGGCGAACGCTGCGCTGGGACAGCGGGGTCGATCTTCGGCAAGACGCATGGCGCGATCAGACACGTACACGCTCACTCTTGGGGTCGTACCAGGGGCCGAGCTGGGCCCGGGCCGTCACACGCCGATCCCCGACGCCGATCTCCCAGCGCGTCGCGGCCACCAGCGCGGTGTCGATCGGCTGCGAAAGCCTGGCGTAGCCCATGCCGAGCGAGGCCCCGACCCGGTGCCCATACATGCCCGACGTGATCACGCCCACCGCCCGGCCGTCGGCGAAGATCGGCTCCTCGTGGTACAGCAGTTCATCCGCATCGTCCAACCGGAACTGCAGCAGTCGCTTGGCTGGAACACCGCGCGCCTTCTGCGCCAACACCGCCTCGCGCCCGACGAAGCCCCCGGGTTTGTCGAAGGCACAGGTGAAGCTCAAGCCGGCCTCGATCGGCGTGTCTTCAATGCCGATGTCGTGGCCCCAGTGGCGATAGCCTTTTTCGGTGCGGCAGGCGTTCATCGCATGGAAGCCGGCAAGCTTCAGACCGTGGGCTGCGCCGGCGTCGATGATGCGGTCGAACACATGCAGCGCGAAATCGGCAGGAATGTAGAGCTCCCAGCCCAGCTCGCCGACATAGGTGATGCGATTGGCGCGCACGATGGCACTGCCGATCTCGATCTCCTTCGAGGTCCCGAAAGGGAAAGCCTCGTTGCTCAGGTCCTCGCCGGTGAGTTGCTGCAGCAGGGCACGTGACTTCGGGCCCATCACACCCAGCATCGGCCAGCCCGCGGTCACATCGACGACGGTGCAGAACGCGTCCCCGATGGCCCCGCGCAGGTGCGCCAGATCATGGACATGGGATGAGACCGAGGTGACCACCATGAAGCTGTCTTCGGCCAGACGCATCACGGTCAGATCAGCCTCGATGCCGCCGAGCACATTGAGCCACTGCGTGTAGACGATGCGCCCCGGCTCGACGTCGACGTCCGCGGTGCCGATCCGGTTGAGGACCTTGCAGGCATCGCGCCCCTGGACCATGAACTTGGCCATCGACGACTGATCGAACAAGGCCACGTCGTTCATGACGGCCCGGCACTCGGCCGCGGTGTTCGCGAACCAGTTCTGGCGGCCGAAGCTGTACTCGTACTTCGGCTGCGAGCCGGGTGCGGCATACCAGTTCGCACGCTCCCAGCCACTCAGCTCGCCCATGCAGGCGCCTTGTTCGACAAGCCGGTCGTGGAAGGCGGTGCGGCGCACACCGCGCGCACTCTCGACCTGCCGGAACGGCCAATGCATCTGATAAAGCAGCCCGAGCGACTCGGTCGTGCGCTCGGCCAGGTAGGCGCGTGTGCCCTGACAAGGGTGCATGCGGCGCACATCCATGCCGGGCAGGTCGACCGGCGCGCGCCGGTCGCGAATCCACTCGGCCAGCACCTTGCCCGCGCCGCCCGAGCTCTGGATGCCGATCGAATTGAAGCCACAGGCCACGAACAGGTCGCGAACTTCGGCGGTTTCACCCAGCAGGTAACGGTCGTCGGGCGTGAAGCTCTCGGGACCGTTGAACCAGGTGGCGATGCCGGTGGTCTGCAACACCGGAACACGCTCCATCGCCTTGCTCAGAACGGGCTCGAAGTGGTCGAAGTCTTCCGGCAGTTCGTCAAAGCAGAAGTCCTTCGGAATGCCGTCGAGTGCCCAGGGTTTGGCCACCGGCTCGAATGCACCGAGCAGCAGTTTCCCGGCGTCTTCCTTGTAGTAAGCCCATTCGTCGGGCACACGCAGCACCGGCAAGTCGCGCGGCACGTCCTTCATCGGCTCGGTGACGATGTAGAAATGCTCCGCGGCCTGCAGCGCCAGCCGCAGGCCGAGCTTGCGGCCGAGTTCCGCGCTCCACATGCCGCAGGCCAGCACCACGGTCGGTGCGCGCAGTTCGCCCTCGACCCCGCCACGCCGCCATCTCACCCCGACCGCACGGCCGTTCTCGACGACGATGTCCGTGACCTCGGTCTCTTCGAACACCCTGGCGCCGCGCTGCTTGGCGCCTTTGGCATAGGCCTGCGTCGTATCGATCGGATTGGTCTGGCCATCGTTCGGTGTCCACAGGCCACCGACAACCCCCTTGCCATCCAGCAACGGGTACTTGGCCAGCACGTCGGACGGCGTCAGGAATTCCACCTCGACGCCGAAGGCCCGGCCCATCGCACCGGTGCGCTTGAATTCCTCGAAGCGCGCCTCGGACAGCGCCACCGCCACCGAGCCGTTCTGCTTGAAGCCGGTGGCCTGCCCGGTCTCGGCCTCCAGTGAATGCAGCAACTCGCTCGTGTACTTGGCCAGCTCGGTCAAGGTGCGTGTCGCGCGCAGCTGCGGCACCAGGCCAGCGGCATGCCAGGTCGTGCCGCAGGTCAGCTGCCGTCGCTCCAGCAGCGCGACATCGGTGATGCCGATCTTCGTGAGGTGGTAGGCGATCGAGCAGCCAATGATGCCGCCACCGACGATGACAACGTCGGCGCGGCCGGGTATGTCACTCACGGGATCGACCTTTCACAGAACACCGGGCAGTCCCCAGACTAGGGGCGTGGTCGAATCAGCTATTGACCAAAACTGCCTTACGCTTGTCGATCTCCGCCATCCAAGGGCAACCACCGATCTCGCACCAGAGGCGCTCCGCGTGGTGTCGGCTGCCGGTCGGCGCCGGGCGAAATGCCGTACTGCTGGCGGTAGGCGCGGCAGAAGTGGGCGAGTGAATCGAACCCCGCGGCCACCGCTGCGTCCGTGACACTCAGGGTGGTGTAGCGCAGAAGACTGCGCGCGCGCTCCAGGCGCAGGCGACGGTGATAGCGGCCGGGACCTTCGCCGACAAACCGGGCAAACAGCCGCAGCAGCTGACGGCTCGACAGTTGTGCGTGTTGCGCCAGCTCAGGCACCCCGATGGTGCGCTCCATGGTCGATTCCAGCAGACTGATGGCCGATGCCAGCGCGGGGTGGTGGATGCGCCCGCGCGCCGCGGTGGCCGTGCGCTGTGTGGCATCGCCGGGGCGAATGCGCTCATGAAGGCAGTGTTCGGCCACCCGCGCCGCCAGTTCGGGGCCGTGGTCACGCGCGACGACCTCGAGCATCATGTCGATGGCCGCCGTGCCGCCGGCACAGGTCAGGCGCCGGCCGTGGACCTCGTACAAGGTCTGCGCCACCACGGTGTGCGGGAAGCGCTCGCGAAACGCCTCCACCACCTCCCAGTGCATCGTCACGCGGCAGCGCTCAAGCAGGCCCGCGCGTGCGAGCAGGAAGGTGCCCGTGTCAAGCGCGCCGAGTGACGCCGCGGCCGAGTTGTGATGGTGCAGCCAGCGCCGAAGCTCCCGGGTGTAGTGGCGCTCGGGCTGCATGCCCGCGCACAGGATGACGCTGCCCAGGGAAAGCTCGTCGAACACGCGGCCATGCGCTTGGACCGCCAGGCCGTTTCCGTCGGGCACCGGCGCGCCGTCCAGCGACAGCACTTTCCAGCGGTACGGCGTTTGCAGGTAGCGGTTGGCGATGCGCAACGGCTCGATGGCCGATGCCAGGGCGATCGTCATGAACCGCGGAAAGAGCACAAAGCCGATGGGGCCCGGCAGCAGGGGAACGTTGTCGGCAGGCACGATGGATTGTGTGAAGCGCTGTCACTTTTCGTCAATGCGGTGGCAGAGCACGAGTGTTTCTGATGAGTCCTTCAGCAGGCTGGCCGAGACCTTGGGCATGCGCTGGGAACTGCACAACGCCAATCACCGCATTCCGACCGTCATCCTGCTCGAGGATCACCGCGATGATCTCCAGCTCGCCGCCGCAGTTCGGGCAGCGTTCCGAGTCAATCTCGAACACGCGCTCGAGCAACTTGGCCCAGCTCAGACGCACGGGGTGGGGAGGCTGACAGTCCGTCTCGCAATCGGCCGGCGCTGCCGCATGCGCGGGCTGTTCGGGCTACTGCGGCATCACCCTCGCCTGCAGTTTGGCGTTGGGCGCCACGATGCGCCAAGAACCGCGGTCCGGCACTGTCCTTGCTCGGATCGCGGCCAT
>JALHMT010000028.1:0-3308 GCA_022843905.1 Rubrivivax sp. | reverse complement strand
GCCGCATGCGCGGGCTGTTCGGGCTACTGCGGCATCACCCTCGCCTGCAGTTTGGCGTTGGGCGCCACGATGCGCCAAGAACCGCGGTCCGGCACTGTCCTTGCTCGGATCGCGGCCATGACGTCATCGAACGAACTTCCTGGGCCCGCAGCGCACGCTCTGCACGACGGGTCCGCCCGGGTCTCCGCTGACGCGGGAGCGAAGGTGCCTGACGGGTGCACCCGATCGACAGCACGGTGCACGGCGGCGACCTGGCGTGCGTGCGCAGCGCCAAGGTGGTGCGTCGCTGGAGGTGCAGGGCGATGAGGGTGGCCATCTCCGGCGTGGGTGTGGCCGGTGGCGTCATCGCCACGGGTCTGGCGGCGCTGCCCGGTGTGGAGGTGCTGGCCTTCGAGCGCGTGGGCCCGGACGACCACGCGGTGGCGGGCAACGGCCTGAACGTCGGGCCCAACGCCCTGCTGGCGCTGGACCGCGCGCTGCCCGCGCTGGCCGATCGCCTGCGCCAGGTTTCGCTGCCGTGGCGGCAGTGGCGCGCCAGCACGGTGGGCGGCGAGTTGCTGGCCCACGTGCCGCTGTCGGCGGTGGCGGCCAGCGCCGGCCTGCGCATCCGCTGGGCTGAGCTCTACCGCGCCTGCCGCGAGCACAACGCCGGCGTGGTGCGCTACCGCGCCGAGGTCGAGTCGGTGATGCCGGGCGACGGCAGCGGGCCGCTGGCCCTGCAGGTGCGGCGGGCCGACGGCACGCCCGAGCGCGTGGACGGCATCGACCTGCTGATCGCCGCCGAGGGCCGCTTCGGAGGCATCCGGCCGCAGCTCTGCGGCGCGCCGGACATCACCTACCTGGGCGTGGCCAACTTCCGGGTGCTGCTGCAGGACCACGGCGAGTGGCCGCTGGACGACCTGGAGCAGTGGTTCAACGGTCCGAACCGGATGCTGGCCTTCCGCCTGCGCGACGGGCTGGTCTACCTGTCGGGCAACCTGCCGATCGAGGCCGGGCAGGACATCCCGGAGAGCCACAAGACCGCCGCGGCGCTGGCGCGCAGCTACACGCCCGACGACGGTGTCATGGCACCCGTGCCGCGGCAGTTGCTGCAGGGCGCCTGCCGTGCGGCGGAGCGCGGCGAACTGCACTGGTCGCGCCTGCAGGAAAGCACGGTGCGCTGGTGCGATGGCACGGGCCGCGTGCTCTATCCGGGCGACGCGGGCCACGCCATGGTGCCCACGCTGGGCCAGGGCGCCACCACCGCGATCGAGGACGGCGCCGTCTTCGTCGATTGCTTCCGCCAGGCGCTGTCCGGCGGGCTGTCGGTGCCGGCGCTGGTGCGCGGCTTCGAACAGCGACGGCGCGAACGGGTCGACTTCATCCGGCAGTTTTCCTGGGAAGCCAGCGACGTGATCCTGGCCGACGGCTTCAGCCTGCCGCGCGTGCGCGCCAAGGGCGAGGCGGCCTATCGCGCCAAGCTGCAGCGGCTGTATTCACTCGACTGACACCCCCGCGGCACCCTGGCCGCCTTCGGATCAGCCCAGCGCCTGGGCCACCTTCAGCACCACTTGGCGGTCGTCGAGGTAGCCGACGATGCCGTGGCGGTTGTCGGTGTCGTTGTCGACGCCGTCGTGGTTGAGGATGGCGGGATCGGCCGGGAAGTACTCGTCGTCCAGCGGGTTCAGCGCCACGATGTCGCGCTCGTCGTAGGCGTTGGTCCAGCCCACTGCGGCGGCCGGGTTCTCGGCCACGCCCAGCTTGCTGCTGATGGCCCGCAGCCCCAGCGGCGAGCCCACGGTGATGAAGCCGCGCAGGTCCATCGTGCGATGGCGGCGGCGCAGCACGTTGTAGGCGACCACGCTGCCCAGCGAGTGCGCGATGACCAGGGTGGGCTCGTTCGTCAGCCGGGCCTCGACGATGGCGTCGATCTCCCGCGTCACCTCCTTGCGCGTGACGTAGAGAAAGACGTCACTCAGGAAGGTCTCGATGGTGAAGTCGGACGCCGGCGTCAGCCGCTTGTCGATGGCGCGCGCGATGGCCTGCACCCAGCCCCAATTCTGAATGCCCTTCTGCTGGCTGGCCGTGGGCGCCATCTCGGCGCGCACCTCGGCGTCGGCGATGTCGCCCTTCTGCTGCATCTCGTCCAGGGCCGACTGCATGAACTGCTCGAAGGCCAGGTTCTGCCCCGGGCCCTTCTGCACCACGTCGTCGGGCGTGGGCAGGCGCGAGCGTGCGGTGATGGCGTCCAGCGCATCGCCGTAGAACGGCAGGTCGATCTTCAGCCCGGCCGGCCAGGGCTTGCCGGCGGCGTGAAAGCCTTCCTGCAGCGTCTCGGTCCAGATCGTCGACAGCTCGGCTTCGCTGCGGCCGCCCTGGCCGCGGCCGTGCACCATCAGGATCCTCATGTCAGTTCCCCTTCTTCGATGGCGCGCAGCAGCGCGCGGGAGACTTCGGGCTCGAAGGTCGTCCAGAGCGAATCGGCCAGGCCCTGGCCGGCCGCCGCCATGGCCGGGGCGAGCTTCACGCCCCGGCTGGCCAGCAGGCTCCAGTTCTGCGTCAGCATGGGGCACAGCGGCACCACCGGCAGGCGGGCGGCGCGCGCCGCCGGCTGCCGGCTGGCCAGCAGCAGCACGTCGAACAGGTCGGCGCGCAGGTCGGCGCGCATGTACTGCAGCACGCTCAGCAGCTGCGCGTCGTTGCTGGCCTGCGCGAAGGCCATCGCGGCATACAGACCCAGCGTGGGATCGACCGCCTTGTACATGCGGATGCGGCGCGCCAGGGCCTCGGCCTCGGCGTCGGACCGGAGCTGGAAGCTGTTGCGGTCGATGGCCAGCGCGACCATCGCGCGCAGTCGGTCGACCTCGCCGCGGCGGTGCACGTAGTCGTGCCAGCGCCAGTGGTTGGACGAGGGCAGGTAGCTGACGTTGGTGACGCCCCGGCTGCCGACGGTGACGTGTCCGATGTAGCCCGGCAGCGCCGCCAGCACCGCGCAGCGGCCGTCCGCGAACTGCAACCCGATGGAGCCGACGTGGCCGTCGGGCACGATGAAGCCCTTCTTTGCCTTCACCCGCAGCAGACCCGATGCGCCCGAGCCGTCGCCGCCGGTCAGCAGCTCGACAGCCAGACCGGACCCGCCACGCGCTGCCACCGCACGGCGCAGCACAGCCCCCTGGACGACGAAGCCGGTCTGGCTCTCGAAGTGGTCCTGCGCCGGGTCGGGCATGCGGGCGCGCAGCCGCTGCTCGGTGGCGGCGTCGACCACCGCCGTCGGGCCGTCGGCCGCGGCCGCCACCGCGGCGCCCGAGGCCAGCGCGCTGACGATCGCG
>JALHMT010000027.1 GCA_022843905.1 Rubrivivax sp. | reverse complement strand
TGCTCTTCCGATCTCTCTGGCGCGCGCTGCCGCGCTGTGCGTGCAGGCCGACGCGCTGCTCACGCGCGGCCTGCTCCGGGTCGGGCCGCAGGACATGCAGGCCGCGGCCGACGTCGCGCACACGGCGCTGCAGGGCCTGTCGCGCAGCACCGAGCCGGCCGCCTGGGCGCAGGCGACGGTGATGCTGGCCAGCGCGCTGCACGACCTGGGCCGCCGCAGCAGCCGCCGCGAGACGCTGGAAGAAGCCCTGGCGAGCGCCGATGCCGCGTTGCAGGTGCTGGACGCCGCCACCGATGCGGTGGCCTGGGCCAATGCCCACCACGCGCGCGCCGGCGCGCTGCTGTGGCTGGGGGCCGCCGATGCCGACAGTGCGCGCCTGCTGGCGGCGCTGGAGTCGTGCGACCGCGCGCTCGAGGTGCGCAGCCCCGAGCGCGGGCTTCACACCTGGGTGCGCACGCGCCACCAGCGCGGCACGGTGCTGAGCCACCTGGCCAACCGCGAGGCCGGCACGGCTCGCCGCCGCGAGGCGGTGGCGCACCACCGCCAGACGCTGGCGCGCTTGCCGGCCGAAGAGGCGGCGGCCGACTGGGCCACCGTGCAGAACCTGCTGGGCATCGACCTGATGCTGCAGGGCCGAGAGGAGGGCAGCGTCGAACACCTGCGCGCGGCAGCCGAGGTCTTCCGGACGCTGCTGGAGCGCGTGGGCCGCGAGGACGGCGGCGCCCTCTGGTCGTACGGCCAGCACAACCTGGGCATGGTGCTCGCCCGCCTGGGCACGTTGCAGCGCGGCGCGCCGCTGCTGCGCGAGGCGATAGAAGCCTACCGGCTGGCGCTGGAAGAGCACACCGTCCAGGCCCAGCCGCGCGCGCACGCCGCGGGCCAGAACGAAGTAGCCGAGGCGCTGCTGCACCTGGCCGCGCTGCTGCCGCCGGCCCAGGCCCGGCGTTGCCTCGAAGAGGCCGAGACCGCGCTGCACGCTTCGCTGGCACTGCGCCCGAAGAACGAAGTGCCGCTCGACTGGGCGCGCTCGCACGCCGACCTGGCGCGCGTGTGCGCGGCCCGCCTGCCGCTGGGCGGCACCCCGTCCGACGCGCAGGCAGCCGTGCGTGCCGCCGAGGCCGCGCTGCAGGTGGCCGACGCCACCAACGCGCCCGTGGAACACGGCCGCGCCATCGAAGCGCTGGAGGCGGCCCGCACCTGGCTCGCGCAGGCCGCCGCGGGCTGAGCCCGGCGCTGCTGCGCGTGCGCTTGGGCGGCGGCCGGATCAGACGGCCGACCGCGGCCCGGATGCCGGTGCCTGTCGTCGGTCATCGGCACCCCCCGCGATCGAGGGTCCCCTGGGTCGCTTCACACCGTTTAACACGACCGCCCCGCAGACTCGCGGTTGCCGGATGCAGGAGCACGCCGGCAGATGTCGGCGTGAACATGCCAAGGCAACGATTGGAGGACAAGCATGACGAAGTTGAAAACTTGGGCGGCCGCGATCGGCCTGGTGATGTCGACGGGCGCGGCGCAGGCTGCACTGGTCAGCAATCCCGATGGCACAGTGACAGACACCAACACCAACCTGATCTGGCTGCAGAACTGGAACGTCAATGGCTTGCAGAACTGGAGCACGCAGAAGGCCTGGGCCGAAGGTTTGGACTTCGCCGGCAGCACCGACTGGGAGCTGCCCGAGATCAGCGAGTACGCCGCACTCTTCGCCACCTACGGCGATCTGACTGGCGTGACGGCATTCACGAATGTGCAGTCCGACTTCTACTGGTCCGGTACGGAGTACGCGCCGAATCCGAGCGTCGCGTGGAGCTTCTACACCATTGGCTTCCAGAGCTTCGGCGGCAAGAACATTGCGTTGTATGCCGTGGCTGTGCGCCCCGGCGATGTGACCGCCTCTGTGCCGGAGCCACAGACGCTGGCACTGGCACTGCTGGCGTTGGGCGCGACGGCGGTGGCGCGCAGGAGGCGGTCACGTTGAGGCTTTGACGCTGCGAGCCCTTCGACCCTTTCGGGGGTTTGGGGGCGGTAGCCCCCAACGGCGAGTGCTTGCATCGGTGATTCCGGGCGGGGCCAAGCCCGCTACGAGCGAACGACCGGTCTGACTGGGCTCGAATGTCGCTTGATGGCCGGCTGCTGCCCCATGCGGCCGCTGCAGTCAGCTACCCTTCAGCCTGATGGGAGTCAGCATCGAACGCATGCAGTCTGCTTTCGTCTCTGATTGCATGGACCGTTGCGGTTTGATATCTGTCGGCTTGGTTTCCATTACATGGAGCCCCCAAGAGTCGTTGCTCTTGGTCCGCATCGCGGATAGCGCCAGTCGCCGAAACGCAGCTCGCCCTCGCCCTCGCCCTCGCCCTCGCCCTCGCCCTCGCCCTCGCCCTCGAGGATGAAGAACATCTCTTCCTCGCTGCGTTGGTTGTGGAACGGGCATTGCGCCTTGCCCGGCGGCAGCACGGTCAGGTTGCAGCCGAGCTGGCGCGCGCCGAGTCGAACACGGCATCGGCGAGGTTCATCAGGGTTTGGGCAGGGTCGGCGAAGGGAGTGGGGCGCCGGCATCATGCCTGTCCGGCGCAGCGGCAGCTGGGGCCGGTCGCAGGCCGTTTCGTCGCATGCAGGCTTGCCTTGCAACCCCGCTTCGGGAGACTGCGCGCTTCGCCAGCCGGACACCGCCCATGCCAAGATCCACGCTCCTGCCGGCGCTGCTGCGCCGCCTCGGCCTGCTGTTGCTCCTGTGCGGCCTGCTGCTGGCCGCGCCGCTGCGCGCGGCGGAGCTGCTGCACACCCATGCCGGCGACGCCAGCGTGCGGGCGCCGCTGGCCATCGCGCCGGTCGACGACGCCTGGCGGGCTGCGCTGCCGCGCGACGCGAAGCTGGCCACCCAGGCCTACCTCGACCGCCTGCCCAAGGAGGCGGTGCAGCGCTCCGACGCGTACGACGAGGGCGGCTACTGGCTGCAGGTCTGGGAGGTCCTGATCGGCCTGCTCATTGCCGGGCTGCTGCTGCAGGGCCGCCGCACGGCGCAGCTGCGTGACTGGGCGCAACGCGTCGGTCGCTATGCCGTGCTGCGCGACGGGCTGTATGGCGGAGTCTATGGCCTGGTGGCCGGCCTTCTGATGCTGCCGCTGGGCTTCTACAAGGACTACTGGCGCGAGCATGGCTATGGCATGTCAACACAGACGGCGGCCGACTGGTGGGCCGAGTGGGGCGTTGGGCTGGGCATCGAGGTCGTCGGTACGGCGCTAGCGGTGGCGGTGCTCTATGCCGTGTTCCGCCGCGCCGGCGAGCGCTGGTGGCTGTGGGGCGCCGCCGCTTGCTCGGCCTTGCTGGCCTTGATGCTGCTGGTCAGCCCGGTGCTGATCGACCCGCTGTTCAACACCTACAAGCCGCTGGAGCCTGGCCCCGTGCGCAGCGCCGTGTTGACGATGGCGCATGCCACCGGCGTCCCCGCCGACGAAGTCTATGCCTTCGACGCCTCGCGCCAGACCAAACGTGTCAGTGCCAATGTCAGCGGCCTCGGCGCCACCGCGGCGATCCGGCTGAACGACAACTTGCTCAACCGCACCTCGCTGCCCGAGATCCGCGCAGTGATGGCGCATGAGCTCGGCCACTACGTGCTGAACCACGGACCGAAGATGCTGATGCAGTTCGGGCTGCTGATCCTCTCTGGCCTGCTGTTCTGCAACTGGGCGATGCGCCGCCTGTTCGCGCGCTTTGGGCCACGCTGGGGCACGCAGTCGGTTGCCGACGTCGCCAGCCTGCCGCTGCTCAGTGCGGTGTTCGCGGTCTTCATGCTGCTCGCCACGCCGGTCTTCAATACCATCATCCGCACCCAGGAGATCGAGGCCGACCGCTTCGGCCTGCACCTGGCCCGTGACCCACATGGTTTTGCCGAGGTGATGCTGAAGCTGTCGGACTACCGCAAGACCGATCCGGGCGCCGTCGAGGAGTTCGTGTTCTTCCACCACCCGAGTGCGCGGCATCGCATCCACGATGCGATGCGCTGGCGGGAGGCGATGGGCACACCTTGAGCGGCGCCAGGGGTCTAGGGTTCGAGCGCTCTCAGTTCGAACCCCGCCTTGGGGGGCGTGGCGCCGGCCAGCACGCCGTCGGTCTGGTCCTGCGCATACTCGGCGCACCACAGGCAAGGGTCGCCGGTTCGTCAACATCCAGAGCGTCGTCGAACGCAAATTGGCCCAACTCGACGCGGCGCCTTCGGTGAGCTTCATGAAGGCCCCGCCAGGCAACGACCTGAACGAATACGGTGGTGCCTGGCATGCGCGAATCAATGACCCGTGGCGACTGACCTTCAAGTGGGGTGACAGCGGCCCGTATGACGTGCTCATCGAAGACCCACACTGACCCAGGCCCGACGGGCATTGAAATCCGGAACAGCAATGGAGTGCATCATGTTCAAGAACGGTATGCGTCCGGTCCACCCAGGTGAAATCCTGCTGGAGGACTACATCAAGCCCATGGGCGTCAGCGTGCGCGCCGTGGCCATGGCCCTGCATGTGCCTTACTCGCGCTTCAGCGAGATCACCAAGGGCCAGCGCGGCGTGTCGGCAGATGCGGCCCTGCGCCTGGAGCGCTACTTCGGCAGCGAGGCCAGGGCTGGTTGAACCTTCAGGCGGCCTACGAGTTGCGCGTGGCCGAGATCGAGAACGGCAAAGCCATCTTCAAACAGATCCAGCCGTTTGCGCTGGCCGCCTGAGCCACGCCAGCAGGTTCACCTCGAGTGCCAGCAGCCGGCCAGTGACTGACGGCGACGATGGCAGCTCAATTGCATCGCACCTCGCCACCGGATTGGCCGTTGCCTCAGCCCCCACATTTCTCAGATCTGGCGTTACCGGATGGAACGGTAGGTCACTGGCGAACGGCCGGTCTGAGGCGTCCAGTTTGGGTTGGTGAGTGGCTCTTCAGCGTCGACTGGAGTCCACCGCGTTCCGAGAGACTGGTCGATGAGGACCCGACCCGGCAGCGACTACATCGGCGTCATGCGTGCCTTGGGTGACCTTCATGGGAGAGCTTTCACCCTCGCGAGCGGACGCAGAGTGCCTGGACTTTGCACACCTGGAAGATGATCAGGCTGCGGCCCTTGCCCAGGCTGGCCGACGACAGGCTCGTGTGCCGAACAGGACACGCCTGCTTCAAGATCGTCGACCCGCTCTTCGGGCCCCTCGTGCAGGCGCCCCGATGCCGGGGCGGCATGCCCGCGTCGTCCAGCTGCACGACCTCAGGCGGCGACCTGCGCCCGGGTCCTTCGACTGCGGCTGGCCAACAGACCGAGGGCGGTCAGTGCGAGCAGGGCTGACGCCGGTTCCGGCACCGCCTGGGTCACGAAGCGGGCCTCGGTGGCACTCGGGAACCACCAGATGGCGCCCGCCTTGCCCTGGATCGAAAAGGTGAAGGTACTGACCAACGGGTTCACCCGGTCGAAGATGAAAAGGAAGTCGTTGAACTCGCCACTGCCGACCACCGCGTTGAAGCCGTTGCCCACGCCGCCGATGGCGGTGTTGGTCGCGCCGTTGCCGGCCACGCCGACCTCGGCCAGCCCGTAAGTGTGGCCGGCGATGGTGAGATCGATGTCCGTCAGCGCGGTGATGGGATCGCCCACATTGGCTTGATCCCAGGAGATGCGGCCAGTCACCGGCCCGCTGAAGCCCGGAAACTGCACGCCCCCGTTCTGGAAGCCCGATGCCGAGAACTCGAGGGTGACCGGAGCGGCCTGGGCGGAGAGCGCTGTGGTCAGGGCCAGGGCGAAACCGAGAAGCTTGTGCATGGGGAATCTCCAGAGTGCGAAGCGTGGGGCGATGTGCCAACGAGCCTCCAATCTAGGGCCCGAGCGCACGTATCGCCATGGACAGATGTCGTGCAGCCAGCGTGCAAATTCACTGGCACATCATTCCCCGTGAACGCCTGGTGGACTCAACACGCGAACGGCATGGAGTGGGTCACGAGGGCTGAAGGGCGGCCCGCCTCACGAGGGGCGCTCTGGCGGTCTTGCTCATGCCGGTTCAGCCCGGCAGCCTCCGCGGTCGCCGCGCCTGCAGCCAGGGAAACACCGAAAACGCCAGTTGCCCCGCCAGTCCCACCTGGTGCGGCAACTGTGAGTACAGCGCCAGGTGTTCCGCCAGGCTGCGGCCGGCCAGCAGCGTCGACAGACCGGCCTCGGCCCCCATGAGCAGCAGGAAGGCGATGGCACCCATCCCCAGCGCCGAAGGAGGCGGCAGCGGCCAGCGCCGCAGGATGCGCCTGCAGGCCAGCCAGGCGATGCTCAGGATCACCGGCAGTTCCACCAGCACCGCGCCCAGTTCGCCGAGCAGTGGCACCAGCACCAGCGTGCGCAGCACGCCCAGCACGAAGCCCGCCGCGAAGACCGCGGCGACGTAGACAGTGCCGGTGAGCAGGACGGGTTGCATGGCGATGAACGAGCAAGGGTGCGGGCGCGACAAGGTCGGGGACAGCACCATCGCCCCTGAGCATCGTACGGCGCTTGATCCAGGCGTCGACCACCGCGGCCCCCGCGACGAAGCCGACGGCGCAGGGCGGTGGACCGCTCGGGCATGCGACCATGTCCGCTTGGACGACGCGCCCATTCCCCGCCGATCGGCCTGCGCGCGCTGCCTGCGCCCGCAGGCGACCTGCCTGTGTGCACTGGCGCGGCCGACGGCGCATCGCACCGAGGTGCTGGTGCTGCAGCACCCGCAGGAGCAGCGCCACGCCAAGAACAGCGTGTCCCTGCTGCGCCTGTCCCTGGCGCACTGCGAGGTGGTCGTCGGCGAGCGCTTCGCGCCCGGCGTGCTCGAGGCCTTGCTGCAGCGCCCGGGGCGGCACACGCGCCTGCTCTACCCCGACATGCCTGCCGCACCCGCGCCGCCGGCCCCGGCCACGGCGGCGTGCATGCCGCTGCGCCTGGTCGTCCTGGACGCGACATGGCGCAAGAGCCTGCGCATGCTGCTGGAGCACCCGGCGCTGGCAGCGCTGCCTCGGCTGTCGATCGCCGCGCCCGCGCCGACGCGCTACCGGGCCATCCGCGCAGCGCGGCGGGCCGACCAGGTTTCGACGCTGGAAGCCACCGTGCAGGCCTTGGCCCTGCTGGAGGGTCCGTCCTTCGACGCCGCGCCGCTGCTCGAAGCCTTCGGCTGCTTCGTGGCCGGCGTGGCGGCCCGGCGGAGGCCCCGGGCGCACGCGGACCGGGCCTGAGAGCCCGGCCGCGCCCGTGGCAAGCCTGATGCTGCGCCGGCCACGGAAAGCACCGAGCCAGTGGGCCCCGAAGTGCCGTCGATGCCGGCGGCGTTCGCCGCCGTACCCAACGGGGATGCTTCACACCCGCGGCGGCGTATGCTGGAAGCCCTCCCGATGACTGCCCACCTGCCCGTCGACTACCTGATGCACGACGCCGTCTACCGCAGGCTTCGGGCGGCCGGCGCCGTGGGCTGGGGCAGTGACGACGAGGTCAGGTCCGTGCTGGATCGCCTGTTGCCCTGGTTGCCGCGGCTCCCGCCCGGAGCAGCGCTGCTCGAACTGGGCTGTGGGGCCGGAAATCTGTCGCTGATGCTCGCTGCCAGAGGCTACACGGTGACCGGCGTCGACATCGCCCCGACCGCCATCGCGTGGGCCGTCGAACGCGCGCAGTCCGCTCGGGTAGCCGCGTCGTTCGTGGTGGGCGATGTCGTCGGACTGGAGCCGTTCGCCGACGCGGCATTCGACGTCGTCGTCGACGGTCATTGCCTGCATTGCGTCATCGGCACCGACCGAGCATCGTGCCTGCAGGCCGTGCATCGTGTCTTGCGCCCCGGCGGCACGTTCATCGTGGCCACGATGTGCGGCGAGGTCCTCGACGATCGCCTGCGCGGGCTGTTCGACCCGGCCTCGTCCACGATCGTGGTCGACGGGCGGCCCACCCGGCATGTCGGGCGGGCCGACGACATCGTCGCCGAGGTCGCGTCGGCCGGGTTCGACATCGCCTCGGTTCATGTGGCGACACGGCGTCATCCGACGGAGCAGGACGACCTGTTCATCTGGGCGCGCAAGCCTGCGTCGGGCAGCCCGCACCGCTGACCAGAGGGCACAGGCGCCGTCAGACGCGCCGCAGATCGGCTCCCGCGCCCTGTCCTGGACTCAAGCGGGGGCTGGCAGGGATCCTGTGGAACAGGCCGTCGCGACCGCCCGGCATGCACGTTCATCAGCGACGTCAAGCACCGCGCACCGACCTCAAGTTGGCGCCCGAGCGTTCGATATCCACTGACCACGAACAGATTCGCCGCACAGGACGCTCATGCACACAACGTCGGCCAGGTACCTGTCCCCTGGCCAATGGGACAGGCCACTGCCCGTCGAGCTCGACAGCCCCGATACGCTGGTCCTGGCCTTCGGCGCACAGCGATACGGTCAGGCGCACGAACCGCTGCAGGACCTGGTGTCCGCCTTTCCGGCTTCGGCGGTGATCGGCTGCTCCACGGCCGGCGAGATCGCGGGCGAACTCGTCGACGACGACACCGTCAGCGTTGCTGTCTGTCGCTTCGAGCACACCCGCCTGGTCACCGCCCGGACCGAGATTGCCAGCGCGCAGGACTCCAGCGCCGCCGGCACGCGCCTGGCGGCGCAGTTGCCCGGCGAAGGCCTGCGAGCGGTCTTCGTGCTCTGCGACGGCCTGGACGTGAACGGCACGCCGCTGGTCTCGGCGCTGGCCCGCAGCCTGCCGCCGGGCACGCCCATCTCCGGGGGCCTGGCCGGCGACGGCAGCCGCTTCGCCAGCACCTGGGTGCTCGCCGGCGGGGTCGCCCGGCCGAAGCATGTGTGCGCCGTGGGCCTCTATGGCGAGCGCCTGCGCGTGGGGCATGGCTGCGATGGGGGCTGGTCGGACTTCGGGCCCCAGCGCCGCATCACGCGCTCGCAGGGCAACGAGCTGTTCGAGCTGGACGGGCGACAGGCCCTGGACCTCTACAAGGACTACCTGGGCGACCTGGCGACGGGCCTGCCGGGCACGGCCCTGCTGTTTCCCCTGTCGATCCGGCGCCCGGGCGCCGGCCACTCGCCCCTGGTGCGCACCATCCTGTCCATCGACGAGAAGAAGCGCTCGATGACCTTTGCAGGCGACGTGCCCGAAGGCCACGAGGCCCGCCTGATGCACACCACCGGAGACGGGCTGATCGGCAGCGCCAGTCGCGCCATCGCGCAGGCGACCCGCGGCCTGGCGCCCACGGACCCGTGCCTGGTCATCTCGGTGAGCTGCGTGGGGCGGCGGCTGATGCTGGGCGAGCGAACGGAAGAGGAGGTCGAGTCGCTGGTGGAAGGCGCCCCGCCCGGGGCGCTGCACCTGGGCTTCTACTCGTACGGCGAAATCGCGCACGGCGACGAGGGCGGCCGCTGCGAACTGCACAACCAGACCATGACCGTCACCGTGCTGAGCGAAGCCTGAACCTATGGCCGACCCTTCCCTGCACCCGACGCTGCAGCGCCAGGTCAAGCGCGTGGGCCTGCTGCCTTCGGACCTCGCCGCGGTGGCCTGCCTGCCCGTGCTGCTGGAGCGCGTCAGCCGCTGCTACGCCGAAGCCGACCAGGACCGCTACCTGCTCGAGCGCTCGCAGGCCGTGGCCTCGCGGGAGATGGGCGAGCTGCACGCGCAGCTGGCTGCCAGCCAGGCGCGCCTGGCCAGCCTGCTGTCGCTGTCGTCGGACTGGGTCTGGGAACAGGACACCACGCTGCGCTTCAACTACGTGTCGGCGCACACGAACGAGATCGGCAACGACCTCGCGACCCTGCTCACCGGCAAGCGTGTCCTGCTCGACCTGGCGGCCGTCGGCGAGGTCGAGGCCAGGCAGTTCGAGGCCAGCGTCGCCTCCCGCCGTCCGTTCCGCAACGTCGTGTTCGGCCTGACGCAGCCCGGCGGCCAGCCCTACTACCTGCGCCTCAGCGGTGAGCCCGTCTTCGACGGCGACGAGTTTCGCGGCTACCGGGGCGTCGGCTCCGACGTGACGGCCGCCACGCTGGCCCAGCAGCGCGTGCAGCAGCTGGCCCGCTACGATGCCCTGACGGGCCTGGCCAACCGCAGCATGTTCCTGCAGCAGCTCGAACACGCCCTGGTGCGTGCGCAGCAGGGCGGCACGAGCCTGTCGGTGTTCTTCATCGACCTGGATCGCTTCAAGGCCGTCAACGACACGCTGGGCCACGATGCCGGCGACGAGCTGCTGAAGGCGGTCGCGGCGCGCCTGACCGGGCTGCTGCGTGGGGCCGACGTCGTCGGTCGCCTGGGCGGCGACGAATTCGTCGTGCTGCTGGACGGCGACCCCGACACCGGCATGCTGACCCGCGTCGCCGGCCGCATGCTGGCCCGGCTGGCCGAACCCCTGCACCTGGGCGGCAGGCCGGTGCAGGTCAGCGCCAGCGTCGGCATCAGCCGCTTCCCGGGCGACGGGGCGGATGCGGCGAGCCTGCTCAAGTGCGCGGACACTGCGATGTACCTGGCCAAGGCGCGCGGCAAGAACAACTTCCAGTTCTTCACGCCCGGCCTGGCCGAGCAGGCCGCCCGGCACATGTCGCTCGAAGGCGAACTTCGTCAGGCCATCCAGCAGGACGAGTTGCGCCTGCACTACCAGCCCCTGTTCGATGTGCGCAGCGCAGAGCTGCTCGGCATGGAGGCGCTGGTGCGCTGGCAGCACCCGCAGCGCGGACGGCTGGCGCCGGGCGAGTTCATCGCGCTGGCCGAAGAAAGCGGCCTGATCGTGCCCATGGGGCGCTGGGTGCTCGAGACGGCATGCCGCCAGATGCGGGCCTGGATCGACGCCGGTCTGGACCCCCGCCGCTGCTCGGTCAACGTCTCGGCGCGGCAGTTCGCCCACGCCAGCCTGCTGGACGAAGTGCGCGAGGCGCTCGCGTCGGCCCGGCTCGACCCCAGCGCGCTGGAGATCGAAGTCACCGAGAGCGCGTTGATGGAAGACCCCGAGCGGGCCCGGCAGTCGCTGGAGGGCCTGCACGCGCTGGGCATACGCATCGCGATCGACGACTTCGGCACCGGCTACTCGTCGCTGGCCTACCTCAAGCGTTTTCGGGCGCAGACGGTGAAGATCGACCGCACCTTCGTCGACGGGCTGCCCGGCGACAGGGAAGACGCGGCCATCACGCAGGCGGTGATCGCGCTGGGGCACAGCCTGGACATGCGGGTGGTGGCCGAGGGCGTGGAAACGGAGAGCCAGCTGCAGTTCCTGCACGAGGCGGGATGCGACAAGGTGCAGGGCTTCCTGTTCGCCCGGCCGATGGCCGCGGCGCAGATGACGGCGCTGCTGCGGGCCGGCGGCAAGCAGCGCGACGCTGCCTGACCGCATGGTTGCCGGCTGCCTGCCAGGCAGCCCCATCAGACACGAACGACCTGCCCCAGCGCCCGCCGCGGCGACGGATCGGGCCGGGCGGCGTAGCCCAGCCGCACGAACATCTGCACCCGCCCCGGCTGCGCCACGCCGACTTCGGCATGGAAGCGGTCGTACAGCGCGCGCATGGCCTCGAACTCCTGCAGCACCTGGGAATTGGGGTGGATGGCCAGGCCCAGTTGCGCGGCGGCGAGGTCGACACGCAGATAGGCGCGGCCGGCCTCGATCTGGGAGCGGCGGCTGTTGTCGGCACTGGACAGCCAGGCCCAGGCCGGGGTGTTCTGCGCGGCCTTCACCGAACTGTCGATGGCGGTCCTTGCCGCAACGCCGTCGGTCTTGCGCAGAGCCGCAGCGTCCAGCAGGCCCAGCTGGCGCCCGAACCAGGCCATGGTGCCGGTGAGTGCGATGCCCGAGGGCTCGGCCGCGACGGCTGCGGCGCCGACGCGCATCACCTCGGCGCTCTCGCCCCAGGCCGCCGGGTCGCTGAACTCGACACGGTAGCCGGCGATGGCCAGCTCGCGCAGGCGAGCCACCCGGGCGGCGTCGGTGCTGGTGTGCAGCGTGATGCCGGGCCGCCGGGCCGCACCGGCCAGCCGGGCCAGCACCTGGGCATCGGGCACCTGCGCGCCGTAGGGCTCGCGGTTGGTGCGGCGCAGCGGCGCGGCGGCGAACAGCGGGTCGGGCGACACGCCCGGGTCGGCCGACAGTCGCACGACGGCGAAGGGCCGCGCATCGACACCTCCGGCCGCGTACTCGCCCTCGGGCAGCAGCGTCACGTCGGCGCGCTGCCCCTGCTGAGCGGCGGCCTGGCACAGCAGTTCCAGGAAGGCGCCGCAACCGATCAGCACCTGCCGGTGGGGCGGGTCGGTGGCCGGCAGCAGGCGCTGCAGGTCGACCGTCAGGCGGATCAGGCCCGGCTCGCGGATGTCGGCCACCCAGCTCTGCAGGTTGTGCGCACTGGGGGCCAGCAGCGCCCAGGACAGCGCCCGCAGGCGCGGATCGGACTCCGTCGCGCCGGGGGAGACCCAGGGTGCGATGGCCGAAGCAGGCATCGTGTCGCAGCCCGACAGCGCCAGCGTGGCGCCGCCGGCAACCAGTACCCGCATGAACGAACGTCTTTTCATAGCCCTTAAGCTCCCGATCGGTTGTCGATGGAGTCACTGTATGGATCGGGCCTGCCGCCGGCTTGCCATGTCGCGCCAGTCTGTGAACATCCTGCGCCATGCCTGAATCACCCGGCTGGCTGCCCGTGCTGACCCTGCGACTGCAGTTGCAGGGCCTGGCGACCCTGGGCCTGGACCCCGGGCGGCTGCAAGCCCGCGTGGGCCCCCTGCCCGACGCCGCCGACGCCCTGGTGCCGGTACAGACCTACCTGGACATGTGGGACGAAGCCGAGCGCCAGTACGGCCAGCCGGGCCTGCCCAGCGCGCTGGCGAACGCCATTCCCTTCGGCGCCTTCGGCGCGCTGGACTACCTGGTGGGCAGCGCCGACACGGTGGCTGGCTGCTGCGAGTCGGCGAGACTGCACTTCGCCATGGTGGCCATCGACGTGGCGCTGGAGATCGACCCGCTCGAAGGGGGTGACCACGCGCTGCGCATCCGCGCCGCGCCGGCGCTGCCGGTGCAGGCGCTGGAGTTCACGCTGGCGGCGATGTTCAGCCGCCTGCGCTGCATCAGCGGCGGCAGCTTCCAGCCGCGGCTGCTGGGGCTGCCGCTGCAGCGGCCCGCCGACGACGCCGTGCGGCAACGCCTGTTCGGTCTGGTGCCGGCCTACGGCCATCCCTGTGCCGAGATGCTGATCGACGCTGCGACCTGGCAGATGCCCACGCGCAGCGCCGATCCCTTCCTGCACGCCACGCTCAAGGCCATGGCGGCGCAGCTGCAGCTGGCGCAGCCGGGCGACTCGACGCTGGAGCGTGCCCTGCGCGCCCGGCTGCGCGACGCCCTGGCCCAGGGGCGCGCCGACGCCGCGCGCATGGCCGAGCTGCTGGGGGTGTCGGAGCGCACGCTGCAGCGCCGCCTGACCGAGACCGGCCGCAGCTTCAGCGACGTGGTCGAAGACTTCCGCCACGAAGAGGCCGTGCGCCTGCTGGCCATGCCCGGGCTGCCCCTGGTGGAAGTGGCCGGCCGCCTGGGCTACGCCGAGCAGACGTCGTTCACGCGCGCCTTCAGGCGCTGGACCGGCGTCACGCCGGGGGCCTGGCGGGACGGTCAGCGCGCCTGAGGCGGCGGCGCTGACGGCCATTTCGTGAACTGCTGACAGCACGGGCCACCGGCTCGCGCCCGCGATGCGCACGAAAAGCGGGGTGTTGCTAGACTCTGTGTCAACGCGTAACGGAGCGCTTCCGCCCGGTACGCCGACATCTTTCACCGAGGGCAAACCTGCCGAAAGGCAGGGACGCAAAGCCTCCGGCCTACAGCACCACGTCCGGGTCCTTCCTGACGGTGCCAAGGTAGCGGGGTTGCCAGCCAGGCCGGGCTTTGCCCCGGCATCCGCGCCCCACCGGACGCGGGCGGCTGTCAGGCGTGGCCCTCGCGATCTTCACTGCAAGCGAGCGACTGCCATGAACCCCTCGTCCGACCCACGCCCTGCCGGCCGCGCCCCCGGTCGCGCCGTTCTGGCGGCCTTCACGCTGGCGCTCCTGCTGGGAGCCTGCGGCGGCAGTGGCGAGGACATCCCGGCGGCGGCCGTCGCCGACCGCAGCCCCGCCTCCGAACCGTCGGACGATGTCGAGGAACGTCGGTTCGCGTTGTGGGGCCCCGGCGAAGGCGCGAAGGTGCAGGCCGAACAGGCGGCACAGGATCCGTGGGCAGACGGCAGCACCGTGCAGCTCATCGTGCAGCTCAATCCGGCCGCCGTCTTCGTCAACGAGCGCCTGGCACTGCTCGGCGCGGCCGGTGCCGGAGAGTCCGGCGATGCGGCCGCGCTGCGCGCCCGGCAGCTGGCCGCCAAGGTGCGTGCCGTGGCCAGCGCCTCGCAGGCGGTGCTGGCGCGATCGGTGCTCGGGCAAGCTCCCGGCGCCGTGGTGCGTCAGCAGTTTTCACACGCGGTCGAGGGCTTCGTGCTGTCGGTGCCCTGGGCCCAGGCCGACGCAGTGGCGGCAGCGCTGGCGCGCAACCCGGCGGTCGACAGCGTGGAGCCCGACCGCAGCTTCACGGTGGGACAGTCCTCGGCCGGCCTGCGCACGCTCGACACGCGCGCCTGGGGCGTGGACCGCATCGACCAGCGCGCGGCGCAGCTCGACGGTGTCTTTCGCCACACGCTGGACGGCAGCGGCGTGAACCTCTACGTGGTCGACACCGGCATCAACCCGCACCAGCAGTTCGGCAGCCGTCTGGCGCCGGGCTTCTCGGCCATCGACGACGGTCGCGGCACCGGCGACTGCAACGGCCACGGCACGCACGTCGCCGGCACCGCCGCGGGCCAGACGCTGGGCGTGGCACCCGGCGCACGCGTGGTGCCGGTGCGCGTGATGACCTGCACCGGCAGCAGCTCCGGCAGTTCGGTGCTGAGCGGACTGGACTGGATCGCCGCCCAGGGCGCGCGCCCGGCGGTGGTCAACCTCAGCCTGGGCGGTCCGGCCTCCTCGGCCATCGACGCCGCCACGCAGCGCCTGATGACGGTGGGCTTCAGCGTCGTCGCGGCCGCGGGCAATACCAACGTCGACGCCTGCCTGCAGTCCCCCGGCCGCGCCGCGGGCGTGATCACGGTGGCGGCCAGCGACCGCACCGACGCCAAGGCGGCGTTCTCGAACTGGGGGCCCTGCGTGGCGCTGTGGGCGCCCGGCACGGCCATCGCATCTGCCGGGCACGCTTCGGCCAGCGACATCGTGACGATGAACGGCACGTCGATGGCCGCACCGCATGTCGCCGGCGCCGTCGCGCTGCTGCTGCAGGCCCAGCCCGCAGCGGCCCCGTCCCAGACGCGGCAGCAGCTGCTGGCCCAGGCCAGCGCCGACCTGGTGTCGGGCGCGCCTGCCGGCATGACGCGTCACCTGCTGTTCGCCGGCCAGGACGGCAGCGCGTCACCGCCGCCCGCCAGTCCGGGCGCCGTCCAGCCCGGTCCGACCCCCTCGCCAGCCCCGGCCCCGGCAGCCACGCCGCCCGCCGTCGTCGTGCGCAGCGTGGCCCTGACGACGCTGGTGCCCACTCCGGGCTCCTGGAAGGCCAGCGCCGCGGTGACCGTGGTCGACCAGCTGGGCCGGCCCGTGGCCGGTGCCAAGGTGCACGGCCGCTTCTCGAACTCGTCCAAGGAAACCATCTGCACGTCGGACGCAACGGGCCTGTGCATGTTGAACAGCAGCACCGTGCCATGGTTGACGGTACCCCTGCTGGGCGTGGCCGTGACGCAGGTGAAGAGCCCTGCCCTGCCCTACACCGGCGGCGGCCCCCGCAGCGCCCAGGTGGCACGGCCGGCGGCCCCGCAGGCCACCCTGGCGGCGCTGAGCGGCACGATGCACCGCAGCAAGCCGGCGGCGGTGAACTGGACACCGCACTTCCAGGTCACCGTGCTGGACGAGAAGGGCCAGCCGCTGCGCAGCGTCAAGGTGCAGGCGCTGATGCAGGTGCACAGCGGCGCCCGCGTCGCCGCGCTGAAGTCGCTGAGCTGCGTCACCACCGCCGCAGGGGGATGCAGGCTGGCCTGGAACGGCATCAAGCTGGACGCCAGCCACACCGGTGCCACGGTGCAGGTGCAGGACCTGCAGCGCAACTTCCTGGTCTATCGCCCGGGTGCGCTGACCAGCGCCAGCGTGGGCCGCGTGCAGTGACGGGCGGCTGCGCTGCAGGCGGGCGCTCCGTCGGGAGCCCTCGTCTCGCGCGCCGGGTCAGAGGGCGTTGAGCGGGATCTTCAGATAGGCCACGCCGTTGCCTTCCTTTGGCGGCAACCCGCCCGCGCGGATGTTGACCTGCACCGATGGGAGGATGAGCGTCGGCATGTCCAGCGTGGCGTCGCGCCGGGTGCGCATGGCCACGAATTCGTCTTCGCTGATGCCGTCGTGCACGTGGATGTTCTTCGCTCGCTGCTCGGCCACCGTGGTCTCGAAGGCCGCCTCGCGGTGCTTGGGCGGGTAGTCGTGGCACATGAAGAGCCGCGTCTCGGGCGGCAGGCTCAGCAGCCGGCGTGTCGAGGCGTAGAGCGTGCGCGCGTCTCCGCCCGGGAAATCGCAGCGTGCGGTACCCACGTCGGGCATGAACAAGGTGTCGCCGACGAACACCGCGTCGCCGAACCGGTAGGCCGCGCAGGCCGGGGTGTGACCGGGCACGAACATCACCTCACCGGCCAGCGCGCCCAGGGGAATGCTCTCGCCTTCGTCGAACAGGTGGTCGAACTGCGAGCCGTCCACCTTGAAGTCCGGCTCCAGGTTGAAGACCCCCTTGAAGACCGTCTGCACGCGGGTGATGTGGCGGCCGATGCCGATCCTGCCGCCGAGCTGCGCCCGCAGGTAGGGCGCGGCCGAGAGATGGTCGGCATGGGCGTGGGTCTCCAGGATCCACTGCACCTTCAGCTCGAGGCTGCGCACGTGCGCGATCACCTTGTCGGCCGAGACGTGCCGGGTGCGGCCCGACTTCGGGTCGTAGTCGAGCACCGAATCGATGATGGCGCATTCGGTGCCGGGGCCGGTGTGGACGATGTAGCTCACCGTCCAGGTGGCCGGATCGAACAGGCCATGCACCTGGGCCCGGGGGCGGCTGCTGGCAGGTGACGTCATTGCGGGCTCCTTGATGCGCTGGCAAACACTATATTGACATATAAAATATGTGTCAATATAGTGTTGACATCGGGCAAGGCAGCGCTGCGCCGCCTCGCTGAACCGCAAGGAGCGCCGATGAAGAGCGTCGCGTTGGACCTGATGGAGATGCAGTCGGCGGCTGGCCGCGCCAGCCGCCTGATGAAGGTGCTGGCCAACCCCGACCGGCTGCTGATCCTGTGTCAGCTCGCGCAGGGCGAGCGACGCGTGGGCGATCTCGAAAGGCTGCTCGGCATCGTGCAGCCGACCCTGTCGCAGCAGCTCACCGTGCTGCGCGACGAGGGTCTGGTGAGCACACGCCGCGAGGGCAAGAACATCCATTACGCGCTGACCAGCCCCAAGGCTGTGGCCGTGATCCAGGTGCTCTACGAACAATTCTGTGTCTGTGAAAGGCAGTGAGTCATGACGATAGATTGGGCCAACTTCACTCCCTGGGCTTCGCTGTCCGGCGGCGTCCTGCTGGGTCTGGCCTCGGCCTTGTTCATCCTGGTCAACGGCCGCGTGCTGGGCATCAGCGGCATCCTCGGCGGCCTGTTGCCACCGAAGACAGGTGACACCAGCTGGCGGCTGGCCTTCCTGCTGGGCATGCTGGCAGCGCCGCTGGTCTTCGGCCTGCTGGCGCCGGCGGGTTTCGTGCAGGCGCCGCGCATCGACGCCGGCCTGTCCACCATCGTCGCCGCGGGCCTGCTGGTCGGCCTGGGCACGCGCTACGGCTCGGGCTGCACCAGCGGGCACGGCGTGTGCGGGCTGTCCAGCCTGTCGCCGCGTTCGCTGGTGGCCACGCTGGCCTTCATGGGCGCGGGCTTCGCGATGGTCTTCGTGGTTCGCCACGCGCTGTGAGGAGGCCGAACATGCACCGCTTCATCGAGTTCCTGGTCGGCCTGCTGTTCGGACTGGGCCTGCTGCTGTCGGGCATGACCGACCCGGGCAAGGTGCTCGGCTTCCTCGACCTCTTCGGTCAATGGGACCCGTCGCTCGCCTTCGTCATGGGCGGCGCCATCGCCGTGGGCTTCTTCGCCTTTGCAGTGGCCCGCCAACGCACCATGAACTTCCTGGGCGGCGCCCTGCACCTGCCCAGGGCGAGCCAGATCGACAAGCGCCTCGTGCTCGGCGGCCTGACCTTCGGCGCAGGCTGGGGCCTGGCGGGCTTCTGCCCCGGGCCGGGCATCGTCAGCATGGCCTCGGGCGAAGTGAAGGCCGCGGTGTTCGTGGCGGCCATGGTGGCCGGCATGGTGGTCTTCGAGGTCGCCGAGCGCAGCGGCCTGCGTCGCCGCGTCGGGGCCTGACAGGGTCTGCGCCCCTGCGCCACCGAACCCACCGGCAGCGCGTGCAGGAACACCCCACCCGCCGCCGGTCGTGGCCTTCCCTGCCCCTGCTGCAATGGGGCCGCGACTACCGGCGCCAGACGCTGCTCAGCGATGGCCTGGCAGCACTGATCGTCACCCTCATGCTGATCCCGCAGAGCCTGGCCTACGCCATGCTCGCGGGCTTGCCGCCCGAGGTGGGCCTGTATGCGAGCGTGGCGCCGCTGCTGCTCTATGCGGTGTTCGGAACCAGCCGGGTGCTGGCCGTGGGGCCGGTGGCGGTGATCTCGCTGATGACGGCTGCTGCCATTGGCGAGCACGCCGTGGCCGGCACGCCGCAGTACTGGGCGGTGGCCATCACGCTGGCCTTCCTGTCGGGCCTGATGCTGCTGGCCATGGGGCTGCTGCGCCTGGGCTTTCTGGCCAACTTCCTCAGCCACCCGGTCATCTCGGGCTTCATCTCGGCGTCCGCCCTCCTGATCGCGGCCAGCCAGCTCAAGGCGCTGATGGGCGTGCAGGCCGAAGGGCACAACCTCGTCGACCTGATGCTGTCGCTGCTGTCCAGGCTCGAGCAGGTGCATCTGCCCACGCTGGCGATCGGCGCGACGACGGTGGCTTTCCTGTTCTGGGTGCGCAGCGGCCTGAAGCCCCTGCTGCAGCGCCTGGGCATGAGGCCGCGCGCGGCCGACATGGTCGCCAAGACCGGCCCGGTGGCGGCAATCGTCGTGACCACGCTGCTGACCTGGGCGCTGGACTGGCAGGCCCTGGGCGTGAAGGTCGTGGGCGCGGTGCCGCAGGGCCTGCCGCCCTTCACGCTGCCGCTGTGGGACCTCGGCCTGTGGCAGCAACTGCTGGTGCCGGCCCTGCTGATCAGCGTGGTCGGCTTCGTCGAGTCGGTGTCGGTCGGGCAGACGCTGGCGGCCCGGCGGCGGCAGCGCATCGAGCCCGACCAGGAACTGGTGGCGCTCGGGTCGAGCAATCTGTCTGCCGCATTCACCGGCGGCTTCCCCGTCACCGGAGGCTTCTCGCGCTCGGTGGTCAACTTCGATGCCGGGGCGCAGACACCCGCGGCCGGCGTGTTCACCGCCATCGGCATCACGCTGGCAACGCTGTTCCTCACGCCGGCCTTGTACTTCCTGCCGCAAGCCACCCTGGCCGCCACCATCGTGGTGGCGGTGCTGTCGCTGGTGGACTTCGGCATCCTGCGCAAGACCTGGAACTTCGCCCGGTCCGATTTCGTCGCCGTGGTGGCCACGCTGGCGGCCACGCTGACGGTCGGCGTGGAAACCGGGCTGGTGGTCGGCGTGGCGGTCTCGCTGGCGCTCCACCTGTTTCGCTCGAGCCGGCCGCACATGGCCGAAGTGGGGCTGGTGGCGGGCACCGAACACTTCCGCAACGTGCAACGGCACGACGTGCTGGTGAGCCCGCGGGTGCTGAGCCTGCGGGTCGACGAGAGCCTGTACTTCGCCAACTCGCGGTCGCTGGAAGACCGCATCAACGACGCGGTGGCCCTGAGGCCCGCGCTGCAGCACGTGGTGCTGCTGTGCTCGGCCATCAACGACATCGACGCCAGTGCCCTGGAAAGCCTCGAAGCGATCGACCAGCGGCTGCGCGACGCCGGCCTTCGACTGCACCTGTCGGAGGTGAAGGGCCCGGTGATGGACCGCCTGAAGAACACCGCCTTCCTGCACGGCCTGAGCGGGCGGGTGTTCCTGACCCACTACCAGGCCGTGCACGAGCTGTCGCCCGAGCTGGCCTGAGAGCCGACTCCGTCAGGTGAAGCAGCCGCCCGGGACCCCCTGGGAGTGCAAACGGACCGGGCACCTGCCCGACGCCTGATCGCCGACCTTGGCTTGAACGGTCGATGGACGGCGCTGAATGGTCGTCAGGGAAGGACGAAGCCCAGCGCCCACGGCCCGATCAGCACGCTGAACACCGTGATCAGCACGGCCCCGACGACGTTGAGCACGAGCCCGCCGCGCGCCATCTCTGCGATGCTGACGGCCCCCGTGGCGAAGACGATCGCGTTGGGCGGGGTGCCCACGGGCAGCATGAAGGCGCAGGTGGCAGCCAGGGCGGCCGGGATCAGCAGCACCATGGGGTCGATGCCCAGGCCCACCGCCACGCCGCCCAGGATGGGGATGAAGGTGGCGGCCGTGGCGGTGTTGCTGGTGATCTCGGTGAGGAACAGCACGATCAGGGTCACGCTGGCGATCAGCGCCACCGTGGGCAGCACGCCCAGCCCGATGACCTGCCGGCCGAACCACTGGTCCAGGGCGCTGGACGCCACCGAGGCCGCCAGCGACAGCCCGCCGCCGAACAGCAGCAGCACGCCCCAGGGCAGGCCGCGCTCGGCGTCCTGCCAGTCGAGCACCGGCTGCCCGGGCTTCACGCCGGGCAGCAGGAACAGCAGCACCCCGGCAGCCAGCGCGACGACCGTGTCGTTGAACAGGCGCAGCCAGGGCAGGCTCCGACCCAGGTCGCCCACGCCGGCCAGCAGTCCCGGCACGATCCAGCAGAAGGCAGCCAGCAGGAACACCACGCTGACGCTCCTTTCGCCACGGCTGAAGGGACCCAGCGAAGCGATCTCGGCGTCGATCATCTGCCGGCCGCCGGGCACCTCCTCGAGTTCGAAGCGGAACAGCAGGCGCGTGATGAGCAGCCAGGCCAGACCGATGAAGACCACGACGATGGGCAGGCCCAGCATCATCCATTGCGCGAAGCCCACCTCGCGGCCCAGTTCCTTGCCGATGTAGCCGGCCACGATGGCGTTCGGCGGGCTGCCCAGCAGCGTGCCCAGGCCGCCGATGGAGGCCGACCAGCCGATCGCCAGGACCAGGCCGACGCCGAACGTGCGGACGTTCCGGTCGGGGATCAGCTCGCTGACCTTGCGCCCCGCCGCCAGGCCGGCGCGCAGGTCGACCGCGCCCGGGCCCGCGCCGCGACGGCCGTGCTCGGCCACCAGGGTCAGCACACTCAAGGCGATGGGCAGCATCATCAGCGTGGTGGCGGTGTTGGAGACCCACATCGACAGGAAGGCCGTCGAGATCATCATGCCCAGGATGATCTGCCGCGGATGCGTGCCCACGGCACGCAGCGTGAGCAGCGCGATGCGCCGGTGCAGGCTGACCTTCTGCATCGCGATGGCGATGAGGAAACCCCCCAGGAACAGGAACACGATGGGGTTGGCGTAGGGAGCGGTGGCCTCGGCGACCGATCGGTCGGTCAACAAGGGCAGCAGGATGATGGGCAACAGCGAGGTGGCCGACAGCGGAACGGCCTCGGTCATCCACCAGACCGCCATCAGCGTGGCCACCGCCGCCACCACGCGCGCATCACGGCCCATCTCCGCGTTGCCCAGCAGCCCGTACACCAGCAACGCGGCGCCCAGCCCCAGCGCACGAAACAGCCAGGCCCGGCCGCCCGACCGGGCGGGCCCGTCGTCGGCGGGCGGTGGGTCGAGCTCGCCCTGTCCGGCGACCCTGTCGCTGCGTGCGTTGTTCATCGGATGGCTCCTTCCACGGCATTCTGGACCGGTGCTGCGCTAAGCTGGCCCGCGCGACGCTGCCGCCGGCATGCAGACGCCCACCGACCGACACGAGGCCCGACCATGTCCCTCAGCGAAGAACTGAACCGCCTGGCCGATCTGCACCGCAGCGGCGCACTGACCGACGGGGAGTTCGCGCAGGCCAAGGCGCGCGTGCTGCGAGCGGACAGCGCCGGGTCGGAAGGCACGGCGGCAGGCGGCAGCCCCTTGTCGGCGCTGAACACGCTGCGGCGAAGCCGCGGCGAGCGCTGGGTGGCCGGCGTCTGCGGCGGCCTGGCGCAGGCCACTGGCCTGCAGCCCTGGGCCTGGCGCCTGGGCTTCGTGCTGCTGTCGTTGTGGGGTGGTGCCGGCATGCTGGCCTACGCCCTGCTGTGGATCTTCGTGCCCAGCGAGTAGTCCCCGCTGCTGCCCAGGCCGCGCCAGACCACCCAGGCCGCGGCTGCCAGGTAGGCCGTGCCGCCGGGGATCCACATCACCAGGCCGGCCAGCTGCTGGTCCCACAGCCCGCTGGACCCGCGCCCGTACAGCGGCTCACGGGCGAAGGTCAGCACGGCGCCGAGCAGACCGGTGTGCATCAGCGTGAACAGCAGGGCCAGCAGCGCCTGGAAGGTCGCCGCGCGGCCGGCCCGCAGCACCGCCCCCCAGAACAGCCAGGCCGTGAAGAGAAAGCAGGCGTGTTCGACGACGTGCCAGGTGGTGTCGAACACCGCGGCCATGTAGGGCCCCGGCGCATGCCAGAACCAGATGGCCAGGGCATGCAGCAGCGCACAGGCCATGGGGTGACGGCTCAGATGCATCAGGGCGCGCCAGGTGGGGTCGAGAGCGCGGCCGGCCCGCGCACGCCACTGCGGCCAGGGCCGCGCCATCACCACCAGGGGCGCCACCACCACGATCAGCAGCATGTGCTGCACCATGTGCCATGCGATGCTCGACTCGGCCCAGCGGTCGAAGGGGCCGAACAGCGCCAGGCCGCCGATCAGCATGGCCGCATGAAAGGCCAGGCAGCGGCTGAGCAGCGGCCGCACCCGGAGCGCGCCCGAGCCGTAACCGATCCAGGCCAGCGCCCACAGAACCTGGGCCAGCCACACCGGGGCCGACGAGCTGTCGCCGCTGAACAGGCCAGCGTGCGCCCACGCGCCCGGCGGCATGGCGGCGGCAGCGGCCGCCAGGACGCCGGCGGCCACGCGTCGCGCCGACGGCAGCGACCGTTTCGAAGCGGACCGGCCCGGCAGCACGGCCATCACAGGCACTACAGGCATGGCGGCAGCAGCAGCAGCGGCAGGGCGACGGCCAAGGTGCTGATCGCCGCGACGGCATGCAGCACGGCCCCGGTCCGGGCGAGAAAGCGGCGATAGGGCGGCGCCTGCCCGTGCTGCAGGCGCCGCCCGGCCTGCAGGCAGCGCCAGGCCAGCCACGTCAGCAGCGCGGCGACGGTCAAGCCCACGAGCAGCAGCGCTGCGTTCAGTCCCGTCATGGCCCCGCTCGAAGGGTCGGGCGGGGCCCAGCGGCAGGCCGCTGCGGCGCCGCCATAGGCCACCACGAACCACAGCGCCCACAAGCTCAGTCCCAGCACCAGCTGCCAGCCGCTGTCGGCCGCCGGCTTCATGGCGCAGCCCCGATCATGGCCAGCGGCAGGCCCCCCCAGGCCAGCGCCGCCACCGCCGTGGCGCCCGCGGTGAAGACCCACCACAGCGCCACCACGCCGACTTCGTAGGGCGCGTGCAGGCCGACGTGGGCCCGCCGCACGCGCCAGACCTGCAGCAGCGCCAGCAACGTGGCCAGCAGGCCGTGAAGCAGCAGGAAGGCGAGCACGAAGGCGACCATGGCATCGTGCGCGCTGCGCGTGGGCGCCAGCGGCGTGGCGACCAGGCACCAGCCCAGCACCAGGCTGCCCAGCAAGCCGCAGCCTGCCGCGCCGAGCAGGCGCAGCTGCAGGCCCTGGTCGCCGCCGCCGCGAAGGCGGCGCACGCCACTGCGCAGCAGCGCCCAGCCGCCGGCAAAGGCCCCGGCCACGGCGGCCAGCACCCAGGCGTTCAGTGCAGGCCGCTCGGGGGGCTGCCAGTTCGGCGCCACCGTCCACAGGTAGACCCAGGCGAAGACCAGCGAGGCGTAGAGCGCCGCGTCGGCCAGCAGGGTCAGGCCCATGCCCCACAGGCCCGGGCCATCGAAGCCGCGCGAGTGCAGGTGCAGGCCGTCGGGCAGACCGCGCGCCTCGCCGGAGAACGCCGCCGGGTGGGCGCCGTTCTCCCACGACCAGCGCACCAGCACCACGATCACGGCCAGCGCCAGCACGGCGGAGGGCAGGTAGGCCTTGAGCAGCAGCGTGATGCACAGCACGGCCAGCAGCCCGCCGGCGATCAGCGGCAACCAGGAATTGCCGGGCAGGTGGAACACCTCGGTCGTGCGGCCGCTCACCGCGTCGCTGCCCAGCGTCTCGCGCCTGCCGTGCGTGGCCCGCGCCAGTTCGTGCTCGCCCTGGGCGATGCTCTTCATCAGCTCAGGCTGGTCCCACAGCGGATGCCGGCTGGTGATGCGCGGCAGGCTGGCGAAGTTGTAGGCCCGCGGCGGCGTGCCGGTGGCCCACTCCAGGGTGTCGGCCCCCCAGGGATTGGGCGGCGCCTTGCGGCCCCAGCGGAAGTGCAGCGCGATGTCCAGCAGCACGGCGGCCACGCCGAAGGCCATCACGAAGCTGAAGACCGACGACAGCAGGTTGGGCAGATCCCAGCCGAGGCCGGCGTCGTAGCGGTAGACACGCCGCGGCATGCCCAGCAGGCCGGTCCAGTGCATCACCAGGAAGGTGCCGTTGAAGCCGACGAAGGTGAGCCAGAAGCCGACCTTGGCCAGGCCCGGGGACGGCATGCGGCCGCTGAAGTGCGGCAGCCAGTGGTAGATGCCGGCCAGCAGCGGGAACAGCATGCCGCCGATCAGCACGTAGTGGAAGTGGGCGACGACGAAGTGCGTGTCGTGCACCTGCCAGTCGAAGGGCACGAAGGCCAGCATCACGCCGGTCAGCCCGCCGGCGACGAAGATGGCCAGGAAACCGGCGAGCCACAGCATGGGGGTGTGCCACACCGGGCGGCCGGTCCACAGCGTGGCGATCCAGGCGAAGACCTGCACGCCGGTCGGCACGGCGACCAGCATGCTGGCGGCCGAGAAGAAGGCCAGCGCGAGCGCCGGGATGCCCACCGCGAACATGTGGTGCACCCACAGGCCGAAGCTGATGAAGCCGACGCTGATCAGCGACACCACCACCCAGCGGTAGCCGACCAGCGGACGCCGCGCGTACACCGGCAGCAGCGTCGAGACGATGCCCGCGGCCGGCAGGAAGATGATGTAGACCTCGGGGTGGCCGAACAGCCAGAACAGGTGCTGCCACAGCAGCGGGTCGCCGCCGCGCAGCGGATCGAAGAAGGCCCAACCGGCGGCGCGCTCGATCTCCAGCAGGATGGAGCCCAGGATCAGCGGCGGGAATCCGACGATGATCATCATCACCGTCACCAGCATCGCCCAGGCGAAGATGGGCATGCGGTCCAGCGACATGCCGGCGGCCCGGGCGCGCAGGATGGACACGGCCAGCTCGATGGCCGTGGCCATGGTGGCGATCTCGACGAAGGTGATGCCCAGCAGCCAGAAGTCGGAGTTGAGCCCCGGCGCGTAGACGTTGCTGGACAGCGGCGTGTACATGAACCAGCCGGCGTCGGGTGCCAGGCCGAACAGCAGGCTGCTGGTGAAGATGATGCCGCCGAACAGGTAGCACCAGTAGCCGAACGCCGACAGCCGCGGGAACACCAGGTCGCGCGCGCCCAGCATCTTGGGCAGCAGGTACGAGGCCAGCCCCAGCAGCATGGGCACCGCGAAGAGGAACATCATCATCGTGCCGTGCATCGTGAAGGCCTGGCTGTAGGCTCCGGCCCCCATGAAGCTGCCGTTCGGCCGCGCCAGCTGCGCGCGCATCAGCATCGCCAGCAGGCCGGCGATGACGAAGAAGACCGTGCCGGTGACCAGGAAGCGCCTGGCGATGGTGGTGTGGTTGACGACGCTCAGCGCGCGCCAGCCGCGCGGGTTGGCCCACACGGCCTCGAGTTCGTCGTGCAGGTCGTCGGCATGGCTGGCCTGCCCGTTCATGGCGGGCCGCCGGCGAGCCAGGCGTCGAAATCTGCCGGCTCCATCGCGATGACGGTCATGGTCATGTGGGCATGACCGGTGCCGCAGAATTCGGCGCACACGCCCTGGTAGATGCCCGCGCGGTCGGCCTGCAGGCGCACGACGGCCGTGCGCCCCGGCACGGCGTCGAGCTTGCCGCCCAGCCGCGGCACCCAGAACGAATGGATGACGTCGGCACTGCGGGTGTGGATGTCGACGGCCCGGCCGACCGGCAGGCGCAGTTCATTGCGCAAGTCGTGCCCGTGGTCGGGATAGCGCAGCTGCCACCACCAGCGATGTCCGATGGCCTCGATGCGCAGCGGCTGCGCGCCGACCTGCGGCCAGGGCAGCTGGTGGCGGCCGGCCTGCGCCCCGAACACCAGCAGCGCGGTGATGGCCGCCACCGGCAGCACGATGCCGCCGCCGACCATCCAGCGCACGCCCACGCGCTGCGCCGCGGCCTCGTCCATCTCGCGGTGGCGGCGCATGGCCAGCAGCCACAGGGCCACCACGCCCACCAGCACCACGCTGGCGACGCCGAACATCCACCACCAGACCTCGGCGATGGCCCGGGCCGACGGCCCTGCCGGGTGCAGCACCGACAGCGGCCGCTCGCAACCCGCCAGCGAGACCGCCGCGGCGACTTGCAGGAAGGTCCGGGCCCACCGCCTGCCCGCAGGGTCCGACGGCACGCCGCCGTGCCGCAGAAAGTCCTCATGAGCACGACGCCCGAACCCATCCTCAGCCGCGCCGCGATCGCCGGGCACCCGCTGCACCCGATGTTCATCCACTTCCCGGTGGCCGCCCTCATCGGGCTGGTCGGCACCGACGCCGCCCATCTGCTGGGCGGCGATCCGTTCTGGGCCCGCGCCGGCGTGTGGATGGCCGGTGTCGGCGCGCTGGGGGGCTGGGGGGCCAGCCTGGCCGGGCTGGTCGACCTGCTGGCCGTCGCCCGCGTGCGTCGGCTGATCACCGCCTGGATGCATGCCCTGGTGGCAGTGATGATGCTGTCGCTGGCGACGCTGAACTGGCTGCTGCGCCTGGGCGAGGACCCGGGAGCCCTGATCGACCCCTGGGGCGGCCTGCTGACGCTGGTCACGGCCACCTTCATCGGCCTGGCGGCCTACCTTGGCGGGCGCCTGGTCTACGAGCACGCGGTGGGTGTCGACACCTCGACGTGATGCGGCCGCCGTCATGGCCACGACTTGCTCAGCACCAGCCAGGCGATGCCCAGCAGCCACAGCAGCATCGAGCCGCCCAGCGCGATGCACTTGCCGCGATCGGCACCCAGACGGGCCTTGCCGTGCTGGATGCGCAGGATCAGCAGGCCGCAGGCAGCGTGTCCCAGCACCAGCAGCCCGACCAGCGACAGCTTGGCGATGAGCCAGGGCGCCACCGGCCCCTGCAGCACGAAGACTCCCGTGCCCGCGACGATGGCCACCAGCGCCGCCGGCGTGGCCACGCTGGTGAACAGGCCGCGCACCAAGGCGTGGCGGTGCCCGGCACGACGCCCTCGGCCCGCCGCCGCGATGGCCGCGGGCAGGTAAAGCAGGGTGCCGCACCAGACGATCACGGCAGCGATGTGCAGCAACTTGAGCCACGGCATGGTCGGCTTGGCGAACGGCCGGGGCCCGCGCCAACGGTTGTCCTTCGGAGAGCCCATCCCTGGCCCATCGGCGCGCAAACGCACCGGCACCGCCAGGGGACCGCCCCGACGGAGCAATCGGCGCTCCCGCGGACGATCACCCGCGGGCGGTTCGAACGGGCTTCCGATTCAGAGCGCCGTCGGCGCCGACTCGTTTCTGCGCAGGGTCTCGACCTGGGTGTCCCCTGGTGCGTCGCCTGGTGCGTCGCCTGGCCTGCCCTCCTGGGTCTGGCCGCCCGCCACCGTGCCGCGCCAGGCTCCGGTCGCGCTGCCGCGGTCTTCCAGGAAGCTCTTGAAGCGCTGCAGGTTGCCGCTGGCGCGCCGGCTGACGGCACCGAAGGCGTCGCCCAGCACCTCCATGGGGCCTCGGGGTTCATAGTCGATGCGCAGCTCGATGCGGGTGCGGTTGTCCGACAGCGAACGGAAGTTCACCGCCCCTTCGTTGCGCGCGCCGCCGGTGCTGCGCCAGGCGATCAGGCGGTCCGGGATCTGCTGCGTGATCTCGACGTCCCACTGCTCTTCCTTGCCGGCGATCCGAGCGCGCCAGTGCAGGTGGGTGTCGTCGAGCTGACGCACCTCGAGCACGCCCGACATGAACTGCGGGAATGTCTCGAACTGCGTCCACTGGTTGTAGGCGGTGCTGACGGGGACGTCGACCTCGATCGACTCGGTGGCGCTGGACATGCGGCCGGATCCGCTGCTGCTGCTCTTCTTCATCTGGTTGCGGACAACCAGTCCTGCCGCGGCGACGGCGGCCAAAGCGAGAAGTCGGTTCATGCGGGTGCTCCAGTGTCGGTGGGGGATGTGCGTTCACGGGCCACAGCGGCCCGATCCACAAGTTCGGCAATCCCCGTTCCCTGGCTGGACGGCAGCGGGGCCCGGTCGCCCGCGTGCCCGGTCGACATCAGCCGCGAAGACCCGCCTCCGGCAGCAGCCGCGTGCCGCGCTTGAGCTTCACGGTGTGCACGTGTTCGCGCATCAGCGACTCGGCGCGCGCGCCATCGCGGCGCTCGATGGCGTCGAAGATGCGGTGGTGGTCGTCGTGGCTGCGCCGCAGCCAGGCGTGGTCGTCCCAGATCACGTTGCGCTCCGACGAAGCCGGGATGTTGTGGCACAGGCGCAGCATGTCGTTGACCATGCGGTTGTCGGCGGCTTCCAGGATGCAGGCATGGAAGCGCGCGTTGACCTCGCTGAAGACCGGACGGTCGGACACCAGCAGCCGGCCCTTGGCCATCACGCGGTCGCCTTCGTCCAGCGCCGATACGGCCCGGCTGCGCAGGTCTTCCGTCAGGCCGCGCTGCGCCGCCAGGCGAGCGGCCAGGCCCTCGAGCACACCGCGCACCTCGAAGATGGCGGTGAGCTGCGCCAGGTCCACGCTGCGCACGCTGTAGCCGCGGTTGGGCACGTAGTCGAGCAGACCCTCGGCGGCCAGGCCGTGCAGGGCCGAACGCACCGGCGTGCGCGAGACCTTCAGCGTCGCCGACAAGGACTCCTCATTGAGCTTCTCGTCGGGGCCGAAGCGGCCTTCGAGCAGGGCCGCACGAAGGCGGTCGGTGACGCTCTGCGCCAGCGTGATGGCAGCCTTGGACATGGGTTGGCTTCTCGCTCTGACCCGGGAACGGCCCTAGTTTGGATACAAAGAAAGCACCATGCAAGTGCCCTCACGGGGTGTCGAGCGCCGTTGTGGTGCGGTTTGGATACAACCTGCGATGCACAGGCCACCACGGGTGGTGGCACAGGCTTTGCGTGGAGCCTCGGGTCCCGGCCCCACGGCCGACCCCATTTTCCCCTGCGGAGGTGCAAGCCATGAAGAGACGCCAGTTCCTCGAAACCACGGCCGCCGTGGCCGCCACCGGCCTCGGTGCCGCCACCGCCGTGCAGGCGCAGGCCACCACGCCCGAGGTCATCCGCATCGGCCATCTGGTGGGCATCTGCATGTCGCCGCTGTTCTACGGCCACGCCACCGGCATGTTCAAGGCCGAAGGCCTGAACGTCGACCTGAAGTTCGTGCCCAACCCGGGCGACGGCCTGGCCGCACTGGTCAGCGGCGCCATCCACATCGCCCACCTGCCCTTCACCAACGTGGTGGTCGCTTCGCACAACGGCGCCCCGGTGCGCACCATCGCCGGCTCGGGGGCCGGCGGCATCTTCCTCATCGCGCAGGCGGGCAGCGGCGTGCGCTCGATGGCCGACCTGCAGAAGGCCAAGGGCAAGGGGCTGAAGATCGGCGCCATGCGCCTGAACACCTTCGAGATGATGGCCTACCGGGCGCTGGCCAACAACGGCATGAGCTACAACGACTTCAACATGGTCTGGTTCAACGACACCTTGTCGATGGCGGCGGCCTTCGAGGCCAAGGCGGTGGACGTGGTGACCCACGTCGAACCCTTCGCCACCAACCTGGTCGACAAGATGGGCGGCATACCCATCGCCAGCAACCTGGAGACCTGGGGCAAGGACGGCCCCGACTGCGTGACCAACGCGCGCCAGGACTTCATCGCCAGCTACCCCGACGCTACGCGCCGCTACCTGAGGGTGCTGCTGAAGGCCGACCGTGCCATCCGCGCCGACATGCCGGCCGCCGTCGAGGTGCTGGACAAGGGCAAGTACTACCGCGTCGACAAGGCCACGCTGGCGGCTTCGCTGCCGCGCCAGCTGCCCCAGGTCGACCTGACGCAGGGCGGCGACAAGGGCATGGAAGTCGCCATCAAGGACATGCTGACCCTGGGTTACCTGAAGAAGACGCCGGAAGTGCTGGACCTGCGCCTGCTGCGCGAAACCCTGAAGACCGTCTGAGCGCGGGGCTCCAGCGATGAGCGCCGTGATCCCCCCGCCGGCCTCGCTGAAAGCCGCCGCCGCCACGGCACCGGCGAAGGCCTCGCCGTGGCGCCGCCGCGGCCTGCTCGCGCTGGCCACGCTGCTGCCCTGGGTCGTGCTGGTCAGCCTGTGGGAGCTGGCCATCGCGCGCGGCTGGGTGCAAGCCTCGCTGCTGCCGCCGCCCTCGTCCTTCCTCGGCTACGCGGTCGAGAACCAGCTGCGCGTGGGTTTCGGCAACGACGCCATGTCGATCCCCGGCGCCATTCTCGCCAGCGTCTACCGCGTGCTGGCCGGCATGGCGCTGGGCTTCGCGGCGGCACTCGTCACCGGCATCGCGATCTCGAAGTCGGGCATCGCGTCGGCCGCGCTGCTGCCCATCGTGCGCGGCCTGGCGCCCATCGCCCCCATCGCCTGGATCCCGCTGGGCATCATGCTGCTGGGCATCGGCAACGCCACCGCCATCTTCATCGTCTTCACCGGCGTGTTCTTCCTGCTCACGCTGTCGACGGTGGCGTCGGTCGCCTCGGTCGACCAGCGCCTGATCAAGACGGCGCGCACCTTCGGCGCCTCGGAACGCCAGGTCTGGCAGTGGGTGATCTTCCCGGCCGTGCTGCCGCAGGTCTTCACCATGCTGCGCATCAACTTCTTCGCCGCCTGGATGGCCGTACTGGCCGCCGAGATGGTCGGGCTGAAGAACGGCGTGGGCATGATGGTCATCCTCGGCCGCGAGATGTTCAACGGCAATCTCATCATGCTGGGCATCTGCATCGTCGGCGTGGTGGGTTATGCGGTCGACAGCTTCCTGCTCTTCGTGCAGCGCAAGGTGTTGTGGTGGCAGGCGTCCTCACACTGAAAGTGAGTCCATGAGCTCATTGACTTGTTCTCATGTCGGCAAGACCTGGCCTTCGGCCAACGGCCTGGCCGTCGAGGCCCTGCGCGACATCTCGCTGTCGGTGTCCTCGGGCGAGTTCATCGCGCTGCTGGGCCCCTCGGGCTGCGGCAAGAGCACGCTGCTGGAACTCATCGCGGGGCTGGAGCCCATCAGCAGCGGCGAAGTGCAGATCGACGGCGTCCGCGTCACCGGGCCGAACCCGAACGCCGTGATGGTGTTCCAGGAGCATTCGCTGTTCCCCTGGCTCAACGTGGAAGACAACATCTCCTTCGGGTTGAAGATGAAGGGCGTCGAGCCTGCCCAGCGCCGTGCGCGGGCACACGAGGTGCTGGAGCGCGTGCGGCTGACGAAGTTCGCGCGCCACTACCCGCACCAGCTGTCCGGCGGCATGAAGCAGCGCGTGGCCATCGCGCGAGCGCTGGTCGGCAACCCGGCCTTCATCCTGATGGACGAGCCCTTCGCCGCGCTCGACTTCCAGACGCGCGTGCTGATGCAGCAGTTCCTGCTGGAGATCTGGGAAGGCTTCCATTCCACCATCCTCTTCGTCACGCACCAGATCGACGAGGCGGTGCTGCTGTCCGACCGCGTCATCGTCTTCAGTGCCGGCCCGGGCCGCGTGCTGGAAGACCTGCGCATCGACCTGCCGCGCCCGCGCAGCTACACCGACCCGGCCTTCAACGGCTACCGCGCGCGCCTGACCGCCCACATGGAGCGCGAGGTGATGCGCACGCAAGAGGCAGAGCATGCTGCCGGTTGAAGCACCCGCCGGCCAGGCCGTGGCGATGGACGAGCTGTTCGACGACATCGGCACCGAGCGCCTGCGCTACTCGGCGCGCTGCTGCGCGCTGGACGGCGCCTGGGTGCAGTTCGAGGCCCACGTGGCGCCCACGCACGACAACAGCGGCTGGCTGGTGGTCGACCAGCCCGGCGCCTGCCCCGACTGTTCGCCGGTGCCGGTAGCCGCCATGCAACTGCCGGGCTTCGTGCCGGGCGAAGGCATCGCCCCCGAGCGCCCGCTGACGCTGCGGGGCCGCCTGAGCTACGGCTTCGCCATCGACGGCCAGGGCAACGGATCCTTCCTGCGCCTGGAAGACGCCCAGGTGGTGCACACTGACAGCTCCCGACAGGAGACCCGCCCATGATGCTCGTGCGAGGTGGTCTGGTGCTCGACCCGCGCAGCCTGCGCTTCGAGCCGGCCGACGTGGTGGTCGAAGGCGACACCATCGTCACGCTGGCGGCGCCCAACAGCGTGAGCCACGAAGGCCGGCAGGTGGTCGAAGCCGCCGGCATGCTGGTGATGCCCGGCCTGGTGAACGGCCACAACCACGCGCAGACCAACCTGGCCAAGGGCCTGTCGGACCGCTGGACGCTGGAGCTGCTGCTGAACCACTCGCCGTGGACCGGCGGCCGCCGCACGCTGGAAGAGAAGTACATCTCGGCCGCCGTGGGCGCCTGCGAGATGCTGAAGAAGGGCTGCACGGCCAGCTTCGACATGTTCGCCGAATTCCCGCTGCCCACCGTCGACGGCGTCAACGCCGTGGCGCAGGCCTACGTGGACGTGGGCCTGCGCGCCACCATCGCGCCGATGATGGCCGACAAGAGCTTCTTCGAGGCCATTCCGGGCCTCGCCGACGCGCTGCCGCCGGGGCTGCGCGAGCAGGCGCTGGCCATCCGCAACGCGCCCTACGCGCAGAGCCTGGCCGTGTGCCGCGAGCTGCTGATCAACTGGCGCTGGGACCGCAACCAGGTGCGCCCGGCACTCGGGCCCACCATCCCGCACCACTGCAGCGACGACTTCCTGCGCGGCTGCCGCGACCTCGCGCAGGAGTTCGACCTGGGCCTGCAGATGCACGTGGCCGAGTCGAAGATGCAGGCCGTGGTGGCGCACAAGAAGTACGGCCACTCGCTGGTCACGCACCTCGATGAGCTGGGCCTGCTGAAGCCGGGCTTCTGCGTCGCGCATGGCGTCTGGCTCGACGGCGACGACCGTGCGCGGCTGGCGCACCGCGGCTGTTCGGTGTCGCACAACCCGGGCAGCAACATGAAGCTGGGCTCGGGCCTGGCCGATACGCGCTCGATGCTCGACGCCGGCGTCGGCCTGGCGCTGGGCACCGACGGCGCGGGCTCGTCCGACAACCTGAACATGTGGGAAGCCATGCGCATGGCGTCCTTCGTGTCGCGCGTGCACGGCCGCGACATCGGCCAGTGGCTCAGCACGCCCGAGGTGCTGCGCGCGGCCACCGAAGGCGGCGCGAAGGCGCTGGGCTTCGAAGGCGTGATCGGCCGCCTGTCGCCGGGCTACAAGGCCGACATGGTGCTGCTCGACCTGTCGGCGCCGCACTACGTGCCGCTGAACGACCCGGTGAACCAGATCGTGCACTGCGAGGACGGCACCGGCGTGCACACCGTCATCGTGGGCGGCAGAGTGCTGCTGCAGGCTGGCCGCTTCACGGCCTTCGACTTCGACGCCCTGCGCGCCAAGGCGGCCGCCGCGGTGGAGCGCCTGGCCGAGGTCAACCGCGAGGCGCGCGCGCTGTCGGAGCAGCTCGAACCCTTCGTCAACCAGTACTGCAGCGGGCTGGCGGCCTCGCCTTTCCACGTCCAGGCGTTCTGTCAGCATTGAGCCCGCAACCGGGATCTCCCGACTGACGAGGCTTCGCATGGGCAAGACCACGCTGATCCGGCACGGCCGCATCATCACCGCCACCGACGACTACGTGGCCGATCTGCTGCTGCAGGACGGCGTGGTGCGCGCCATCGGCCTGCAGCTGGAAGTGGGCCCCGACGTGACGGTGGTCGACGCCAGCGGCCTGTACGTGCTGCCCGGCGGCGTGGACACCCACGTGCACCTGGAAAACATGATCGGCCCCACGGTCACCTGCGACACCTTCGCCAGCGGCACCAAGGCCGCGGCTTTCGGCGGCACGACGACGGTGGTCGACTTCGCGCTGCAGACCGCCGAAGACTCGGTGCTGGGCGCCATCGCGCGTGCGCAGGCGCTGGCCGAGCCGCAGGTCAACATCGACTACAGCGTGCACTGCATCGTCACCCGCGTCGACACCCAGGTGCTGGCCGATGTTCGCCACGCCATGCGCCACGAGGGCGTGACCAGCTTCAAGATGTTCATGGCCTACCCCGGCGTGATGATGGCCGACGACGCCGCCATCTTCCGCATGCTGCGCCAGGTGGGCGGCGAAGGCGGCATGGTGGCGCTGCACGCCGAGAACGGCACGGTGATCGAGCTGCTGATCCAGGAAGCCCTGGCCGCCGGCCACGCCTCGCCGCGCTACCACGCGCTGACGCGGCCGGCGATCCTGGAAGGCGAGGCCACGCACCGCGGCATCCGCCTGGCCGAACTGGCCGAGGCGCAGATCTATTTCGTGCACGTCTCCAGCCACCAGGCGCTCAAGCACATCGTGACGGCGCGCGACGAAGGCATCCCCGTCTTCGCCGAGACCTGCCCGCACTACCTGCTGTTCGACGACAGCGTCTACGACAACGATGACTTCGAAACCGCGAAGTACGTGATGACGCCGCCCTTGCGCAAGCCGGCCGACCAGGAGCACCTGTGGCGCGCCCTGCGCTACGACGACCTGCAGGTCATCGCCACCGACCACTGCCCCTTCTGCATGAAGGAAGGCCACCTGGGCTACCGACTGCAGAAGCAGCGCGGCCGGCACGACTTCTCGCTCATCCCCAACGGCGCGCCGGGCATCGAGACGCGCTTGACCAGCCTGTACGACATCGGCGTCACGCAAGGTCGGCTGTCGCTGAACCGCTTCGTGCAGCTGACGTCGACCACGCCGGCCAAGCTGTTCGGCCTGTTCCCGAAGAAAGGCACCATCGCCGTGGGCAGCGACGCCGACGTGGTGCTGTTCGACCCCGACGCGACGCAGACCATCCACGCGCACGACCTGCACAGCCATTGCGACTACACGCTGCTGGAAGGCCGCACGCTGCGCGGCCGCGTGAACAAGGTGTGGCTGCGCGGCGAGCTGATCGTGGACGGCGAGCAGTGGCTGGGCCGCGAAGGCATGGGCCGCTTCGTGCCACGCGGGACGGTGCAGGCGTTCTGACCCAGGCACCGTGGCGGTGCGACGCCTGCACCGCGATAGGTCAGCCGATCACTTCCACGTTCGACGTGCGGGCCACCGTGCGCCAGGTGTCGATCTGCGAGCGCACGATCTTCACGAAGTCGTCGCCCAGCACCGGGGTCTTGCGCGGCAGGGTCTGCAGCTCTTCCAGGCGGGCCGCCACGTCGGGCCGCGCCAGCACCTCGGGGATCAAGGCCGTGAGGCGCTGCGCGATGGGCGCGGGCAGGCCCTTGGGCGCCGACAGGCCCAGCCACTGCGAGCCGGTCAGGTTGGGGTAGCCCAGTTCGGCGAAGGTCGGGATGCTGGGCAGCGCCGGCAGCCGCGCCGGCGTGGAGACGGCCAGCGCACGCAGCGAGCCGGCCTTGAGCTGCGCGACGTTGGTGGTGATGGGGTCGAACACGCTTTCGATGCTGCCGCCCAGCAGGTCCTGCATGGCCGGCGCGCTGCCCTGGTAGGGCACATGGTCGTGGTTGGGCGCCTTGCCTTCGATCTTCATCAGCTCGCCGAACAGGTGGTTGGCCGATCCGATGCCCGAGGTGCCGTAGCGCACCGGCTTGCTGCGCGCGGCGGTGACGTACTGCTCAAGTGTCTGGAATGGCGACTGCGCACGCACCAGCAGCACCATCGGCGCCTCGCACAGCATGCCCATGTGGGTGAAGTCACTGACCGCGTCGAAGGGCATGGTGCGCCGCGTGGCCGTGGCGTAGACGTGCACGGCGGCATGGCTGACCAGCAGCGTGTAGCCGTCGGCCGGTTGCTTGGCGACGTAGTCCGTGCCGATCACGCCGCCGGCGCCGGGCCGGTTCTCGACCACCACCGATTGCCCCAGCGCCTGCGACAGGTGCGGCGCCATCAGGCGAGAGACGGTGTCGACGAGGCCGCCCGGCGGGAACTGGGCGACGAGCTTGATGGGGCCGCGTGTCGGCCAGGCACTCTGGGCGCCGACCCAGGCGGGGGCGGCCAGCAGGGATGCGGCACCAGCGGCCAGCAGTTCGCGTCTTTTCATGAAATGGCTCCAGGAAGGCAAAGTGGAAAGGCTCAGTACAGATCTGCCCGCCTGGCGCAAGTTGTGTGCCAAGCCCCACCCGCCGGACGCGCGGCGCGGCCTCGATCACCGCTGCCAGATGAGGCGCTTGCCGCCGCGGTAGATCACCAGGCGCCCGTCCACCAGCACCGCGCGACCGGCGTCGACGAAGGCCGGCTGGCCCTGGGGCTGCACCCACAGCTGCTGGCCCTGCACGGCCCAGCGGCCGCTGAACTCCAGCTCGGCGTCGCTGCGGTGGCTCCATTGCGAGCCGCCGCCCACCGAACGCACCCATTGCCGCACCTGGCCGTCGGCGGCCAGTTCCAGCGTGCGCTGCGTGGTGAAGGACGCGAAGCCGCCGGCACCACCGCTGCTGTTGATCATCGACTGCTGGTGCCAGCGGCCGACCAGCTGCCCATCGACGGCCGCGCCGCGCGGTGCGGTTGACGGGGCCGCGTCGGCAGGCGCGGCCGTGCCGACACGCTGGAACGTCACTTGCGCCGGCTGCGGGAGCGCGGCATGGTGCAGCGTCATGGCCAGACGCGGGCCGTCGATGCGGCCGTCGAAGCGCATCAGCGCGGCGCCGCCGGGTTGGTGCACCTGGCCCTGCAGCACCGGCCCCTGGGCCGTGCCACGCAGGTCGAGCACGATGCCGCTTTCGGTCATCTGGCCGCTCAGCACGGAGCCTTCCACGACCAGCCGCAGCTCCGTGCGCACGCCGTTGACCTGAGCCTCGTAGACCTGCGGGGCGGCAGCCTGGGCGGGCGTGGACAGCACGGTGACCAGGGCGGTCAGCACGGGCAGCAGGGCGAGCAGAGGATTCTTGCGGGTCATGGCAGGTCCTTTCGGGCGGTGAAGTTCAGGCGGTGAAGTGGTGCGGCAGAGGCCGGTTCATTGACCTGACGTGGCTCACCCCGCCCTGGATGCAGCGCGGCCGAAAAAATTTTCAACACGGCCGGCAGGCGCTCGGCGCCCTCGCCACGCCTCACCAGACGCGGGGGTCGCAGCGGTAGAAGCGCGCCAGTTCGCGGTACAGCGCCGGGTGCGCGGTGGCCAGCCTCAGGGCCTGCTCGAAGAAGTGTTCGCTCACCACGGCGAAGAATTCCGCCGGGTCGGTGGCGGCGTACGGGTCGATCAGGCCGGGCTCGCCCTGCGACAGGCGCTGCCGCAACGCGTCGTACTCGGCGCCCAACACCTTGGCCCAGCGCGCGCGCTGCGCGGCCGGTCCGAGGCCGAAGGCCGGTGCGCCGTTGGCGGCGCCCTTCTCCTGGTCGAGCTGGTGCGCGAACTCGTGGATCACCACGTTGCGGCCGTCGTGCGGGTCGGCGGCACCCGCCAGCACGTCGTCCCAGCTCAGCAGCACCTGGCCCTGCTGCCACGATTCGCCCGACAGCGCGCGGCGCGTGGCGTGCACCAGCCCTTGCCCGTCGGGTGCATCGCGCTCGACGAGGAAGGCCCCGGGGTAGACCAGGATCTGCCGCAGCCCTCGGAAGTAGCCCGCCGGGCGGTTCAGCAGCAGCAGCGCGGCCTGCACGGCGATGAGCACGCGGTGCTCGTCGGTGACCACCAGGCCCGCGCAGCCGATGAAAGGCTTCTCGGCCAGCAGCACCTGGGCGTGCTTCTTCAGCTGCAGCTGCACCGGCGTGGGCAACCGCGCAAAGGCCGGCATGCGGCGGCGCAGGACCTCGCGCCAGGCGGCAGGAAAGGGCTGGCGTCGCACGCGCGCCCGCTTCAGTGCGCGCCACAAGGGCGGGCCCCACAACCAGGCCGTGCCCAGGCACCCCACCACGAGGAAAAACAGCAGCGGGGCGAGGGTCGGCGCGTTCACCTCGGGATCTGGGCGCGACGACCGGGGCTTTCAAGCCCCTGGCCCGGGGGGACGGTCAGGTGCCGCAGAACGTGCGATAGCACGCGGTCACGGCGGCCGGCGCGGGCTGGGCGTAGGCCGTCGGTTCAGGCGCATCGTCCCAGGGCCGCTGCACGGCGGCCAGCAGGCGCTGGAAGGGGCCCAGGTCGCCGTCGTTCGAAGCGGCGTTCAGCGCCTCTTCGACGAGGTGGTTGCGCGGGATGATCAAGGGGTTCACGCGCCGCATCCGGGCAGCGCGATCGGGGCCGGGCCCTGGCGTGTCCAGAGCCAGCCGCTGCTGCCAGCGCGCCAGCCACGCCTGCACCGCCGTCGTGTCGCTGAACAGCGCGCGCAGACCGGCATCGTCGCCGCCGGCGGCATCGGCCAGGCGGCGCCAGGCCAGCGTGTGGTCGACCGACTGCGCATGCAGCAGCGAAAGCCAGTCGGCGGTCAGGTTGGTGTCGACCTCGTCGTCGGCCACCGTGGCCGCCGTGATGCCCAGCTTGGCGCGCTGGCCGGCCAGCAGCGCAGCGGCGTACCAGTCGGGAAAGGCGTCGATGACTTCGGTGACCTGCGCCACCGCCGTCTTGACCGCGGCCTCGTCTTCTCCGTCGGCCATCAGCGGCAGCAGCGTCTCGGCCAGGCGCGCCAGGTTCCAGCGCGCGATCTGCGGCTGGTTGGCGTAGGCGTAGCGGCCGCCGTGGTCGATGCTGCTGAACACCGCCTCGGGGTCGACGGCTTCCATGAAGGCGCAGGGGCCATAGTCGATGGTCTCGCCGCTGATCGTCATGTTGTCGGTGTTCATCACGCCGTGGATGAAGCCGACGTTCATCCACTGCGCGATCAAGGTCGCCTGGCGTCTGGCCACGGCGCGCAGCAGCAGCAGGTAGCGGTCGGGCGCGCCCAGCAGCTGCGGGTCGTGGCGCGCGATGGTGTATTCGGCCAGCTGGCGCAGGCGTTCGAGCTCGCCGCGCGCGGCGAAGTACTGGAAAGTGCCCACGCGCAGGTGGCTGGCCGCCACGCGCGTGAGCACGGCGCCGGGCAGCGCCGCTTCGCGATAGACCGATTCGCCGGTGGCCGCCACCGCCAGCGCACGGGTGGTCGGGATGCCCAGCGCATGCATGGCTTCGCCGATGATCACCTCGCGCAGCATCGGCCCGACCGCCGCCTTGCCGTCGCCGCCGCGCGAGAACGGCGTGCGGCCCGAGCCCTTCAGGCCGATGTCGCGGCGCTGGCCGTGCGTGTCGATCAACTCGCCCAGCAGCAGCGCGCGGCCATCGCCGAGCTGCGGCGAGAAGCCGCCGAACTGGTGGCCGGCATAGGCCTGGGCCAGCGGCTCGGCGCCTTCGGGCACCAGGTTGCCGGCGAACAGCGCGGCACCGTCGCCCGACTGCAGCGCCGCGGCGTCCAGCCCCAGCTCGGCGGCCAGCGGCCCGTTGAGGTACAGCAGCCGCGGCGACGGCACGGCCGCCGGCTTCCAGGGCACGTAGAAGCCCGGCAGGTCACGGGCGTAGGTGTTGTCGAAGCCGAGACTGAACATGGCGCCGGAGCGTATCACCGCGGGCCCGCCGGCACCGCCGCCAGGGGCATGCGGGCCGCCGCCTGCCCGGCCCCTTCAGACTGCGCCCTGTTCGCCGCGTCGCAGCAGCAGACGCATCGCGCCGAAGGCGATCAGCAGTCCCGACACCACGGCCACGATGCCCATCACCTGCAGGGGCGTGGGAATCTCGCCGAGCACGGGGATGGCCAGCAGCGACGCTGCCCCCGGCACCATGGCGCCGAAGAAGGCGGCCCGGCCCGGGCCCAGCAGCGCGACGGCGCGGCTGAAGCCCAGCACCGCCAGGAAGCCCGCGCCCACGCCCTGGGCCAGCAGCTGCAGTGTCAGCATGCCGGGGCTGGCGGCCATCAGGCGCGAAGGGTCGGCGAAGAGCAGAAAGGCCGGCGTCACCATCAGGAAGGACAGCACGACGACGACGCCGGTGATGCGCAGCGGGTCGACCTGCCAGCGCCGCGACAAGGCGCCGAACAGGCCCCAGGCGGCACCTGCCGCGGCGAACAGCCCGTCGCCCAGCAGCACCAGGCCGCCTTCGTGGTGCAGCAGGCTGTCGCCGCCCATGAAGGCCAGGCCCAGCGCGACGAAGGCGGCCCCGAAGGCGGTCTCGCGCGTCCAGCCCTGGTGCGCCAGCCAGGCCGACAGCGTCAGACCCGTCAGCAGCTGGCAGGCCGGTGCGATCACCGCGCCATGGGCCAGCGGCGCCAGCGTGAAACCCGACATGAACAGCAGGCTGAATCCGGGTCCGGCCAGGATCGTCAGCACCAGGCCGCGCTTCCAGCCGATGCCGCACAGGTCGCGCAGGCCCCAGCGCCACAGGAAGGGCGCCATGATCAGCGCGCCAGGCGCGAAGCGCAGCAGCGTGAGGTCGGCGGCGTTCAGCCCCGACTTCACGGCCCAGCGCGCCAGCACCGTGTAGCTGGCCCAGATGACCGCGGCCATCAGGCCCCAGGCCAGACCGGTCATCGTCGCGCGGGCGGCCGAGGCCGGGTCTTCACGTTGCATGCGGCAGCGTAACAGGGACAGGTCAGGACACAGGCCCGCACCCGCACCCGCACCGCGCCGCGCCGACCGGCCCGCCGGCCCGCGCCTGCCTGCCGGGCTGGCTAAGATCGGCCGGACCGAGCACCTGCCATGGCCGACACCTCCTCTCCCTTGTCACCAAGCGCTGCAGCCCCCCTTGGACCGCCGCAGCCGCAGCGGGTCTTCATGCTCGGCGCCACCGGCACCATCGGCCGTGCCGCGGTGCGCTCGCTGCTGGCGCGCGGACACGAGGTGACGTGTCTGGTGCGCGAGCGCCCCGGTGTTGCCGTCGACCTGCCCGCGGGCGCCGTACGGCGCACGGGTGACGTGCGCGACCCCGCCTCGCTGCAACGCGACGGCTTCCGCGGCGAACGCTTCGATGCGCTGGTGTCCTGCCTGGCCTCGCGCACCGGCGTGCCGAAGGACGCCTGGGCCATCGACCATCAGGCCCATGTGCACGCGCTGCAGGCGGCGCAGCAGGCGGGCGTTCAGCACATGGTGCTGCTGTCGGCCATCTGCGTGCAGAAGCCGCTGCTGGCATTCCAGCAGGCCAAGCTGGCCTTCGAGAAGGCACTGATCGACGCCGGCGACTCGGGCCTGCGCCACTCCATCGTGCGGCCCACGGCCTTCTTCAAGTCGCTGTCGGGGCAGATCGCGCGCGTGCAGCAGGGCAAGCCTTTCCTGGTCTTCGGCGACGGCCGCCTGACGGCCTGCAAGCCCATCAGCGATGGCGACCTGGGCGACTACCTGGCCGACTGCCTGACGGACGCTTCGCGCTGGAACCGCGTGCTGCCCATCGGCGGCCCGGGCCCGGCCATCACGCCGCGCGAACAGGGCGAGCGACTGTTCGAGCTGCTGGGCCGGCCGCCGCGCTTCAAGCAGGTGCCGGTGGCGCTGCTCGACACCATCATCGGCGTGCTGGGCACGGCCGGCAGGCTGCTGCCGCCGCTGGCCGCCAAGGCCGAGCTGGCGCGCATCGGCCGCTACTACGCCACCGAATCGATGCTGGTGTGGGACGCCGCCGCCGGCTGCTACGACGCCGCGGCCACGCCGTCGACCGGGCGCGAGACCCTGTTCGATTACTACGCCGCGGTGCTGCGCGGCGAGTCGGCGCCGGAACGAGGCGAGCACGCGGTGTTCTGATCGCTGCGGCGGCCAGGCCGGCCGCCCGCCGCGGACGGGGAGAAAGGCCCGGGCTCAGGCCTTGTCGCGCCGGCGGCGCGAAAAGAAGCCCATCGATGCGAGCGCCATGCCCGCCAGGGCCAGCGTGGCCGGTTCGGCCACGGTGCCCCCACCCCCAGGCCCACCCCCGTTGCTCTCGGTGGCGGCGACGAAGAAGGTCTCGAACCCGCCGGTGGCACCCAGGCATCCGGGCGCCGCGTTCGGCCCGCATCCCGCCGTGGCAGACAGTCCGATGACGTTGGCGGCGTTGGCAAACGCCGGCGCCGCCAGCAACTGCTGGGCGGCGTCCAGGCCGAACACGAACCCGGCGTTTCCCGCCCCGGTAAAGGTGTCGGCAAAGTCGACCGGTGCAAAGGCGCCCGAAGTGAACAGCAGGGCGCCGTCGGTGGCGTAGATGTTCAAGACCAGGTCCTGCAAGGTGATGCCGTTGAGGAGATTGCCGGGCTCGAGCGCGTTGAACACCACCCTCAGGTCGGTGGACGAGGTCAACCCCAGCTCGCCCAGTGTGCGTGTCCTCGTCTGCGAGGCGCCGCTCAATGCATCCCCGGTGATGACGTCGCCGAAGCTCACTCCGCCGCTCTCGAATTCGCTGTTCGCAGGGCTCTGGAGGGTGAGCACCGTGTTGACGGCACCCAGGCCGGTGCCGCCGAAGTCTTCCGGGCTGAGCAGCACCAGAGACGCCTGCGCAGACCCCGCACCGAGCGTCATCGCCGCTGTGACGGCCAGCGCTCGCCAGGGGGTGTACTTCGTCGGCATGTCTGCTCCTTGTGGAAACTCTCGAGGGGGCTGGCGAGGACGGATCGGGGCGGTTCGCCAGCCCGACATGGGGCAAGGGTCATGCCCGGGACATGGCGCGCCGCGCAGGAAGCCCGCCGCGCAGCGTGCGCGCCTCCTCGCCGTTGTCATCAGGCTCGGCCAGGCAGGTCCGGCCCAGACCTCCTGGGCGGGCTTCAGGGCGCCGGGGCCCTGGAGTCGGGCCCGTCGTCATTGATTACGATGGGGAATGACCGACAGGCAAGGCCCCGCAGGATGTCATGGACGCGCGGCAGCGCGGCGCGTGTGCAGCTGGTTGCTGGCACTGGCGGCGGCGTTCTCGGGCTGTGCGTCCCACGGACCTGCCGGTGGGCCATCGCGTGCGTCCGATCCGCTGCCTGTGGTCGATGCGGCCGGCGTGACCGATGGTCGCGTGGGCTTTGCCCGGCTGCTGGCGGCCGAACTGCGCGCCACACCGGACGTCTCGCCCGGGTCGGGCACCTCGCGCGACATCGATCGATGGCTCGTGAAGGCCACCGCCACGGACGACGCAGCACGGGGCAGTGACGGCGCGTCGATCGACACCGCGGCGGTGCATCGGCGCTTCGCGCAGCGGGCGCCTTCGAGCGTCGTCCTGTTGGTGCCCGGCCTGTTCGGTGACTGCGTGGCGGCGCAGAGCGTGCCCTTCGGCGATGGCCGGCTGCGGACGCCACAGCGCAGCGCCACCGAGGCGTACGCGCAGTACGCCGACCTGGGGCTGATGTCGGTGCGCCTGCTGCCCTTGCCGGGGCGCGCTTCGGCGGCGCACAACGGGCGGCTGCTGGCCGACGCGCTGCAGGCCGAAGCGCGGCGGCCGGGGGTGCAGCATGTCGTGATCGTGGCCTATTCGAAGGGCACCACCGACGTGCTGCACGCATTGCAGCTGATGCAGCAGTCCGGGCCCCTGCCGCCGTCGCTTCGTGCGCTGGTCTCCGTGTCCGGCATCGTCCGGGGCACGCCGCTGGCCGACCGCTTCGCCGGTGCCTACGAGGCCCTGTCGCCGCTCTTCGATCCCCTGGACTGCACCCCGTCGATGGGGGGTGACGTGGCCAGCCTGAGCCGCGCTCGTCAGCAGGCCTGGCTGGCGGCGCATCCGCCGCCGGCCGGGCTGGCCTACTACACCGTGGTGGCCCGGGCGCACCGGCCCGACCTTCCCTGGCCCTTGCGCCTGCCCTACGGGTCGCTCGAGGCCCTCAGTCCGCACAACGACGGACAGGTGCTGGCCAGCGACGCCATGCTGCCGGGCAGCGTGCTGTGGGCCGAACTGCGGGCGGACCACTGGTCGCTGGCGCTGCCGCTCGACCGCCATCCGAAGGCGTGGATGCGCTCGTTGAGCGCCGACCTCGGGTTTCCGCGCGAGGCCTTGTTCCGGGCGATGGTGAAGGCGGCCCTGGGCGGCCCGTCGCCCTGAGCGGCTGCTGTCGCATCGGGTGGCGTCGGCCTGCGGCCGGCGCGTTTTCAGCCTCCCGGCCCGCAGTCCATGCAGCGCTCCACCGGCACCGGGCCCATGCGCAGCGCGCGCTGCAGCTGGCGCAGCGCGGTGCGCAGGCCTTCTTCGATGACCGGGTGGTAGAAGGGGCTGTCGAGCATCTGCTGCACGCTGTCGCCACGCTGCACCGACCAGGCCAGCAGGTGGCCGATGTGCTCGGCCGCCGGGCCCAGCATCTCGGCGCCCAGGAAGCGACCGGTCTCGCATTCGCCGTAGACGCGCAGCGCGCCGCGGTTGCGACCGATGACGCGGCTGCGGCCCTGGTCTTCGAAGGAAGCGGCGCCAACCTCGTAGTGCACGCCCGCGGCCTTCAGCTCGGCGTGGCTGGCCCCGGCCAGCATCATCTGCGGCTCGCAGAACACCACCGCCAGCGGCGCGCGGCGCGGGCGAACCCGCACGTCGGGGAAGCGGCCGGCGTTGTCGCCGGCGATGCGGCCCTCGTCGGCCGCCTCGTGCAGCAGCGGGCGGTCGTCGGCGACGTCGCCGGCGATGAAGAGGCTGGTGGCACCGATCTGCCCGGTGCGGCGGTCGAACAGCGGCAGGCCCGCGGCGTCGAGCGGGGCCGCCGTGTGCTGCAGCCCCAGTCCGTCGACGTTCGGCCGCCGGCCGGTGGCGGCCAGCAGCAGTTCGAAGGACTCTTCGAACACCATGCCGTCGGCGCGGGTGCAACGAACCACCACCGCGTCGCCTTCGATCCGCGGCTGCAACTGCTCGGCGTCGAGCGTCATCGGCAGTTCGTGCGCGAAGACCTCGGGTGCGAGGGCCTGCAGCTCGGGGTCGGTGAGCGGCCCGAGGCGCCCGCCGCGGCCGTACAGCCGCACGCGCACGCCCAGCCGCGCCAGGGCCTGCGCGATCTCCAGTCCCATCACGCCGGCACCCACCACCGCCAGCGAGCGCGGCAGGTCGGTCCATGCGAAGACCTCGTCGTTGACGATCAGGCGATCTCCCAGCGCTTCGCGCCAGCCGGTCGGCACGGCCGGGTGCGAGCCGGTGGCGATGACGACGCGATCGGCGCGCACCCGCTGCGGTGGCGGGCCGTCGCCCGGATCGACCAGCAGGCTGCCATCGCCTTCGAAATGCGCGCGCCCCGTCAGCTTGTGGGCCTCGGGCCAGCGCTCGACGGCCTGGGTGACGAAGCCGACGAAGCGGTCACGCTCGTCTCGCACCCGCGCCATCACGGCCGCGCCGTCGATGCGGGCCGGCCTTGCGAACACGCCGAAGCGGCCGGCGTGGGCCACGGCGTGTGCGGCGTCGGCCGCGGCGATGAGCAGCTTGCTGGGCATGCAGCCCACGCGCGCGCAGGTCGTGCCGTAGGGGCCGGACTCGATGACCAGCACACGCGACGTGTGCTGCAGCGCGGCGCGGTACGCGCTCATGCCGGCGGTGCCGGCGCCGATGATGGCGACGTCGACGTGCAGGGTGGCAGGCCCGCTCATCGGGCTGGCCAGCGAGGCGATGACGACGAGTTCATGCGGGGCTCCGTGCTGAAGGGCAACGGGATCGACACCTGTCGTCCCGCGCGCCCCTCAGCTTACAAGCTGCGCCGTCGCCGCGTGCGCCGGGCGATGCCGGTCCCCTCAGCTGGCCCGTCGGTACCGACGACGGGGTCGCCACGCGGGACTGCCGACCGCCCAGGAAGCCGGCGTCCACGCCCCCCAAGGACACCGGGACACCGTTGTAGGGGGCGAAGTCGCCGACGGGATCTTCCAGCCAGCCCAGTCGCTGCGAAGGCGCCACCGGGCGTGGGGAGTCGTGTTCACGAGAGATGTCCTTCCGTGGAGGTCGAGGCGGTCACTTCAGCAGGGCCAGGCACTCGTCGGCGCTGATCAGCACCAGGTACGGGCGGAACCGCGACGAGTCCGTCTCATACCGGCCATCGCCCAGGTAGACCGTGTTGGCCAGGCCCAGGCGCGCCATGTCGGCCAGTGAAAAGCTCCAGCCGATCTGCCCGGCGTAGCCCGGGCGCCGTTCCAGCAGGTCGCCCACCGCGCACACCGCAAAGGCGTCGCTCAACCCCAGCTGGGCGTAGAAGGCGTCCTCGTCCGGACGCGTCACGGCCATGGAGCGCAGGAACTCCTGCATCAAGGCGGCGCGCTGCGCGGGCGCCAGGTCCTGGGGGATGGCACGGCCGAGCTCTTCGGCCAGGCTCACGCCCCTGCGGGCGGCCAGCACCTCGAATTGCCGTTCATTGCCATGCCAGCCGACGAAGGCATCGGCACGGATCACCCGCGCCCGCCCGGCCGGGAACACGTAGTCGGCACACGACGAGAAGCAGATGACGTCGACCTCGACCACCAGGGACATGTTGCGCACCCACTGGCCCACGTGCCGGCCGGCCACCGTGTCGCCCCCGCCGGAACTGATGACCAGGCGCGTCACCTGACCACGGCGCACCCCGGCCACCGCGGCGTCGAAGGCAGCGGAACTGGCCTTCGAGAAATTGCCGGTGTAGGTGATGGTGTCGCCCAGCACCCGCACCACGGCAGGCTCGGCGGTCGCTCGCTGGATCTCGGGCGGGCGCGGCGGCTGGCGGTCGCCAGCCTCCGCGCCAAGGGCCAGGCCAGGCAGGCAGATCGCCAGGGCCGCCGCGGCAGCGGTGCGCAGTCTGCGCGCCATGCCGGACCCGGCAGGCGGCGCGACGGCGCTCAGGAGACACAGCGCAAAGGCCAGGGGGAGTCGCTTCACGGGGGTTGGCTTTCCAGACTGCGGGACCTGCGCCTTCAAGGGGCCGCTTGCAGATGGGCCGCGCGGCCTGACGCTATGGCGGGGCCAGGTCCATGGCTATCCTCTTCGCGAACCGCAGCCGCTGCCAACTACCTGGGCTCGGCCGAGCCCAGGCCCGCCTGGCTCAGCCGCGCGGCCTGGCGGCCGCCAGCGTCTGCGAGGGCGATTCGCCGATCGCCTGGCGGTACGAGACCGAGAACCGGCCCAGGTGCGAGAAGCCGAAGCGCAATGCGGCATCGGTGACGGTGGCACCAGGCGCGGCCCCGGCCAGCCATTGGTGCGCGGCCAGCAGCCGGCGCTCGGCGACGAAACGCATCGGAGAAATCCCGCGCCGGTAGAGAAAGGACTTCTGCAGGGTGCGGTCGCCGACGCCAGCCACCCGGCAAAGCAGGCCCATCGTGATCGTCTCGTGGAGGTTCGAGTCGATCCAGGCCTCCAGGTCCCGCGCGCGGGCCAGCGCCAGGTCGCCGGGACGTCGGGCGACGTCATCTCGCAGCACCAGGTCGACCACGCGCTCCAGGAGCCGGCCCTCGGCAGCGGCCTGCTGACGGTCGTCGCGGCCGGGCTCGGTGGCGAGCACCAGGTCGGAGGCGGCGGACATCAGCTGCCAGCGCTCGCCTGCGGTCAGTGCCGGCATCGCCAGGCGCCCGAGGTTCCGCTGGACCGCATCGGGTCGTCGGGCCCGCAACTCGGCCAGCAAGGCCTGCGCATCGACTTCCACCGCGAACAGGGAGCCGGCCGGGCTGATGCGGGTGAAGGCCCACCCGGGCGGGATCAGCACCGCGGTGTTCGGCTCGGTTCGGGCAGAGCTCCGCAAGCCCGTGCGCAGCACCGTGCCAGGCGGGAGAACCAGGTGCATCACCCAGCCGTGCACGTGGCCGCGGACCACCTGCGACAGCGCGGACTCGGACCCGCCCAGGTTCGTGTGGCGGGCGCCGACCTGGTACATGGCATAGCCCAGGGGACTGCCCCCGCGCGCCACGCGCGAATGGGGTCCATCCTTGTTGCCGATGAAGGCCCGGACTTCGCCCAGGTCGTCCGAACGGAACTGACGCGACCAGTACGGCGCCGCACGGGGACTGAACACCAGATCCGATGGCATCGACCTGGAACCCGTCAGGCGCGCAGATCGGCGCCGAAGTCTGCTTCCGTCTGGGCGATGACGCGCCCGCTGCGGCAGGCCGCCCGGAAGTGGCTGAAGTCACGTTCCACCTGATCGGCATAAGCCTTGGCATAGGCCACCAAGGCGTCTGTGAAGGCTTCACCCTTTCCCAGGTAGGCGCTGACCTGCACGGCGCAGCCGCCCGCCTTCGCATGCGCGCGGGCCAGCGTGCGGCCGCACAAGGCGCCATAGCCTGCGAGCAGCTTGGCATTCAGCGTTTCCATCTCGACGGAGATCTTCATGTCGCGCAGCTGGCGTACGTAGAAGTGCCGTCCGGAAGGCCCGGTGGTCGAGCCCAGGAAGCGGTCGCTGGAGGACTGCATCAGCCGCTGCCCGGCCACGATGCGCTCGCCCTGATGCCGATGACGCGGCTGTTTGCCAGGCACGAAGCGCGCCAGCACGGACGCATTGGCCTGCTTGATCTGCAGCATCATCGGCGCGTCGGTGGCGTCGGTGAGCAGCAGCACCAGGCAGCGCGTGCCGACGCTGCCGACCCCCACCACCTTGAAGGCCAGGTCCTGCATGCGAAAGCGCTCCAGCAGGGCGCGCACGTCCACTGGCACGTCGTCGAGGTAGCCGCGGTAGAGATGGTCGGTCAGCGCCGTCCAGTGGCCCAGGCGCATCCAGTCGTCCTCGGGCGGGAACAGGGTGCTGTCGCCGTGGATGTGGAACAGGGCCGGCGGCGCGTCGTGCAGGGTCCAGCGACCGTCGACCTTCGCACCCATGCGGGGCAGAAGCTGCTCGTGCGAGCGCCGCTGTGCCTTGCCGATGGCTCTCGACAGCATCGCACGGGCCGTCTCGTCCTGACTGGCAGCACGCACCGAAGCCAGCGTGATCACGGCTCGCCACTGGCCCAGGGTGTCCATGCGGGACAGCATGGCGGTGTGCTCCACGTAGCTCGCCACCGCGGCCGCCACGGACTCGTCCCCCTGGGCAACGGTCAGACCGAGGTACCGGGCTGCCAGGTTCAGGCTGGCCACGAGACGCTTCAGGTCCCATTCCCAGGGGCCGGGATGGGTCTCGTCGAAGTCGTTCAGATCGAAGATCAGCTGGCGCTCCGGCGTGCCGTACCCGCCGAAGTTCATCAGGTGGGCATCACCGCAGATCGGATGCAGCAGGCCGGTGTTCGGCGTGTGCTTCAGGTCATGGGCCTGAAGGATGGCGCTGCCCCGGAAAAAGGCAAAGGGCGACGCCAGCATGCGGCCGTACTTGAGGGGAACGAGCCGCTTGACACGGTCCGTGTCGGTCGCCTGCAGCAGTGCGACCGGATCCCGGTCGAGGTGCCCGAGCCGGTGGTGGCTGCTGCGCTGGACCGTCTTGCGCAGGGCGCGCCCAAGGTCCATCCACTGCGCGGTCGGGTTCGGATCTGTCACGGCGGGCCTGCGTTCGCGAAGGGGGGCGCAGTCGTCAGCGCCGGCAAGGTGTGCCCGTCCAGAAGGCGGAGGAGCCGAGGCTCGGGCTGCGTCACGAGCCGCAACAGGCGGCCGAGGAGCGGCAGTATCGCCGAGGGCCTGCGTGCCTTCAAGCGGCGTGGTGGCCTGGTTCAGGTTCCAGGCGCCGTTCCGCCCGGCTGCAGCGCACGCCCGGGCAGCGGCATCCCGTCTCAACCGGGTGTTCGGGCGGCAAACCGGGCGGCGTACTCGCGAAAGGTGGCATTGCGCGCGTCGAGTGCCTCCTGCGTGGCCGGCACCATGATGGGCGCGCCCTCGTGCGCAAAGGCCTGGCATTGGTCGACATAGGGGCGCAGGCGCTCGTGGTAGATCGGCGAGGCGGCCGCCATGTGGCCTCCACACTCGGTCCAGGTGGTGGCCAACGTTTCGGCGGACACCATGGCCAGCGTCGTGCCCATGCCGGACAGCAAGGCGGCGCAGTGGCCGGCGTCCCCGATGACGGCCACATGGCCCTGGATCCAGCTCGGCATGTGCGTCTGGCTCACGGCGTCGAAGTAGAAGCCCTTGGCGGCGGGGTCTGCGAACGCTTCGCGCAGGGCCGGCAGTTGCCAGGCGTCGACACGCGACAGCAGGTCGGCGAGCAGCTTCCGCTGCGCCTGCAGATCGCGGTGGTCGTAGTCCACCTCGTCACTGGCGGCCAGCAACATGGCCTGGGGGCCGTCGCCGGCATCGCGCACGACGATCGTCAGGCCGGGCACGTTGAGCATGGCGCGCTGCCAGTCCCGTCCGGCCGGCAGATCGACGAGCGCCACGTAATAGCCGAAGTGGCGAACGAAGTTCTCCTCCGGCCCGAAGGCGAGCCGGCGCACCGTGGAGTGCAGCCCGTCGGCACCGACGACGAGGTCGAAGCGGGCCTGCCGCCCGTCCACGAAGCCGACGTCCACGCCATCCGGGCCGTCGGCGATCGACGTCAGGGTCGTGTTGAAGCGGAATTCCACCGCATCGGGCACCACGCTGTGCAGGATGCGGTTCAGGCGGTCGCGCGTGATCTCGACATCGCGGTCGGTCTCGTTGGCGAACCAGCGCAGGTCGAGGCTGGCCACCGGGGTGCCGGTACCGTCGAGCACCGGTGTCGGCTCGACGATCGACACCTTCTCTGCCTCGATAGTGGCCAGGATGCCCATGCGCTCGGCCGTGCCGAGGGCGCGCCCGCGCACGTCGATGGGGGCGCCGCCGGGTCGCAGGCCTTCGGCCCGTTCGACCACGGTGACGCGGTGCCCGCATCGGGCGAACCAATAGGCCGCCGAGAGGCCGGCCATGCTGGCGCCGGCAATGAGCACGTCCATCGGGCTACTCCTTGGGGGGTGGGTCGCCGGCCAGGAAGCAGGCGATGTGTCGGGCCAGCAGTTGCGGCGCCTGCAACGCGGTGGCGTGGCCCGTGCCGGCCAGCACGGCGGTCTGCGCACCGGGAATGCGTGCGGTCATCGACAAGGTCACGCCCGGCGGCACCACGCGGTCGAGCTCGCCGGCCACGAGCAAGGTGGGTGCGGCAATGGCGGTGGCGTCCTGGGCCAGCGTGCTCTGCACCGTGGCGGTCCGGCGCGCCGAACGCGCCGAGCCGGGCTGCGCGTTCGCGAACACGCCGCGCAGTTCGGGCCGCTGCTGAAGAAAGGCCTCGGGGAAGAACCAGGTGGCCAGTTCCGCGGCCGTGGCGGGCAACTGGCGCCGCAGGGCCGCCAGGCGTGGCGCATCCGGGCACAGGGCCTCGTACGCGTCGGGCAGCGGCCAGGTACTGCCCAGCACCAGGCGGTCGACACAGCCGGGGTGCCGCAATGCCAGCGCCTGGGCGACGCGACCACCGAACGACGAGCCGAAGACATGCACGCGGCCCAGGCCGAGCGCCTCGATGAGCCGCTGCGCGTCGTCGGCGAGGTCGGCGAGCGTCGATCCGGTTGGCGGCCCTTCGGTGTCGCCACAGTCCCGCTGGTCGTAGGCGATCACCGTGAAGTGCCGGGCCAGGTGCGGCATCAGCGCCGTGAACATCAGCCTCGAGGCCTCGGCGCCGTGCATCAGCAGCAGCGGTGCGCCGGCGCCCTGGCGCTCCAAGGCCATGCGCAGCTCGCCGGCCTGCACGAAGTCCGTCATGCGGCGGGCGCCTCTTCCTGGTCCATGAAGAAGGTCATCTCGATCTTCAGGCCCCTTGGATCGTGCAGGAAGACCTGGTGCAAGGGCCAGCCGGGGACCGGAGCCTCGGCGAACGGCACGCCCTGCGCAGACAGGTGCTCGCGCATCTCCGCGAGGCCCCGTGAACGGAACGAGATGTGGTCCACAGGGCCCGTGGCGGGCGTGCCGTATGGGTCCGGCGTGGCCAGGAAAGCATAAAGGTGCACGATGGGTTGTCCGTCGGCATAGAGCCACGCCCCGGGCGCCGAGACCTCCGGCCGCGCACCGACCGTCAGTCGCATCACGCGGGTGTAGAAGTCCACCAGCGGCGGCAGTTCGTCCGGCGTGCAGCGGACCGTGAAGTGGTGCAGGGCAGTCACGGGCATGGCAGTTTCCCAAGCGAGCAGGTGCGAAGTGGGCGGGCCGACCCTAGCGCATCGCGGCCGGCAACCACAGCGCCAGGGCGGGCCAGGCGATCAAGGCAAAGGTCAGCAGGATCGTCAGGCCCAGGAATGGATAGCAGCCGCGGAAGATGACGTTGGTCGGCACATCGGGCGCCACGCTGCGCATCACCGCCACCGTGATGCCCACCGGAGGGCTGACCGCGGCCAGTTCCATCATCACGCACAGGAAGATGCCGAACCAGACCTTGTCGACGCCTGCCGCGGCCATCAGCGGCATCACGAAAGGCAGGCTGAGGATGAGCATGCCCAGGCCGTCCAGCGCGGTGCCGAGCACGAAATACAGCAGCAGCATCGCCAGCAGCAGGCCGGTGGTGCTCAGGTTCCAGCTGGCGATCAGGGCCACGAAGTCCGCCGTGACGTTGGTGTGCACCATGAATCGCGTGAACATGATGCCGGTGACGACGATCACGAAGACCATGCCCGAGGTGGCGATGGTCTGGCGCAGCGAGTCGGCCAGCGCCGCCCAGCGAAAGCGTCGCATCGCCACGGCGATGGCCAGCACCCCCAGCACGCCCACGGCGGCCGATTCCGAGGGCGTCATCACGCCGCCGTAGATGCCGCCCAGCACGATGGTGATCAGCACCAGCGCCGGCAGCAGCTTGCGCAGCGAGGCCAGGCGCACCGGCCAGGGATGGCGCGGCCCGCGCGGCCCCATCTCGGGCTTCAGCGCGCACCACACGGCCAGCACGGTGCAGTACACCACCGTCAGCAGCAGGCAGGGCAGGATGCCGGCCATGAAGAGATCGGCGATCGAGGTCTCGGTCCAGACGCCATAGATCACCAGCAGCGTGCTGGGTGGCACCAGCACCGCCAGCGTACCGGCCGAGGCCAGCGTGCCGGTGGCCAGGCTCAGGTTGTAGCGGTACTTGCGGAACTCGGGCATCACCATCGGGCCGAGGGTGGCCACCGAGGCGATGCTGCTGCCGGTGACGGCGCCGTAAGCCGCGTTCGACAGCACCGCCGAAACCGCGATGCCGCCGGGCAGGTGACCGAACCACTTGCTGATGCAGTCGTACAGGTCGTCGGTGATACCGGTGCGGTAGGCCAGCTGGCCCATCAGCAGGAACAGCGGCAGCGCGATGAAGACGAACAGCGTGCCGTTCTCCCAGAGCGTCAGGCTCAGCTTCGAGGCCGCGGCGGTGAAGCCGGTGACGTAGAGCTCCCCCAGCACGCCGACGATGGCCATCGACCACGCAATCGGCACGCCGAGCAGGATCAGGCCCAGCATGGCAACGACGGCGAGGTAGCCGATGGCGATCAGGCTCACGCACGCCCCTTCGGCGACAGCGCATCGCGGGAGCGCTGAACCGCACGCAGCAGCAGCTGCACCACCCCGAACAGCATGCACAGCGCCAGGAACAGGCTGATGGGCCAGTAGGGCAGATCGATGAACTCGGCGCCTTCGTCGCGGGCCATCATGCCCGGCAGTTCGCGCAGCTGCCAGTAGCCGACCACGCCCATGAACACGGCGCCGCAGAGCGCGCCGACCGCATCGGTCACGGCGCGGGCACGCGGCGGGTACTTCTCGTACAGCGACTCGGTGCGCACGTGGCCGTTCGACGCCGTGGTGAAGGGAATGGCCGCCACGAACAGCAGCAGCAGCGCGAGCGTGGCGACCTCCTGCGACCACTGGAAGGGGTGGCTGAAGAAGTAGCGTCCGACCACGTCCACCGCAATCACCACCACGATGAGCGGCAGGAACACGAACGCGGCGATGTCGCGCAGGATCGACGGCACGCCGACGTTCAGCCAGCGCCCGCCCAGCGCGTCGGGGTCGAGCGCCGGCGGCGCCAGGCCCTGGTCGCGCGCGTCTTGCGTCTCCAGGACCGGATCGTCGTTCACTGCTGCACCGCCACCGGGTTCTCGATCGACAGCTTCATCAGGTCGTTCGGCGACAGGGCCTGGTACCTGGTGGTCAGCGCCTGGATATCCTTGAGCAGGGCCTTGGCAGGAATCTTGTCCTTCTCCAGGTCATCGGCCCAGGCATCCACCACCGGCTGCAGCCTGTCCTTGAAGCGCTGCAGCTCGGCCGGCGCCAGCGTGATCATCTCGACGCCGGCCGCCTTGTAGGCCTCCTTCGCCCTGACCGAGAAGTCGACGCCCGAGATCTTGGTGTTCACCATCGCAAAGGGCTCCAGGCCGCGCAGGTACAACTGTCGCAGGTCGGCAGGCAGCTTGGCCACGGCCTCCGGGTTGTAGCAAGTCCAGGCACCGCCACCGGTCAGGCCCAGCGCGGTGTGGAACTTGGCCACCTCGTGCAGCTTGAAGGGCACGAAGCCGGCATCGACCCAGAAAACGGCGTCGATCACGCCTTGCTGCAAGGCGGTGTACAGCTCGGGGAAGGGCAGGTTGACCAGGGCCACGCCCAAGGCCTTGGCCACATCGGGCGACATGCCCTGCGCGCCCACCTTCAGGCCCTGCAGGTCTTCGATCTTGCGGATCGGCTTCTTGCTCAGGATGTCGGCGGGCTGGAAGGCCACGTGGTTGCCCCAGGCCACACCCTGCTTCTTGAATTCGGGCACGAAGTACTTCGACGCCAGTTCCTGCGCGATGCGCGTGGCCACCATCGGGTTGGCCGGCGTCACGAAGGGCTGCTCCCACACCCGCGACAGCGGCATGCCGCGGCCCTCGTAGGTGGGGTAGCAGACGCCCCATTCACCCACGCCGCTGCGCACCCCCTTGAAGCCGTCCCTGGCACCGAAGAGGCTGCCCGAGCCGTACTCCTTGATCAGCAGCTTGCCGCCGCTGGCGGCCGCGATGCGCTTCAGGTTGGCCTGGGTGGGCGGCACCAGGACCGACGCCGGCGGCGACGGGTGCCCGTACTTGAACTCGATCGGCGCCCCGGTGTAGTTGATGGCCGGGTTGCCGGTGGTGACCTTGCCGGCCAGCCAGTCCTCGCCCAGGTCGGCGTGGGCCAGACCGGCCGCCAGCAGCAGGCCGATGGTGGTGATGGAAGGCAACGGATTGCGCAACATGTTCTCTCCTTGGTGGTTCGTGGGGGTCGTGCCGCCCGGCCGGGGCCGCGGGCCACGCGGTTCACTCGGACTTCAGTTCGGGATTCAGTTGGGGATTCAGTGTGTAGGCGAGGTCCGGTGCGGGCGTGACCCAGCGGGACGCGGCCAGCGCCAACAGCCGCAGCGCCAGCACCTCGGCCGGCTGCCAGCCGCCACGCGTGCCGAACACGTTGAACGTGGCGTAGCAGACCCGGCCGTTCAGCAACGGCACGTTCACCGCGGCGTTCAGGCCCAGCGGGCGCATCTGTTCGTAGTCGTCGAAGGTCTGCTCCAGCGCGGTGCTGCCCTCGGCCACGAACACCTCGCCCCGGACGAACAGGGTCTCGGTCCAGGGTGTCAGCGTCTTGCGCTTGCGGCCCTGCACCGGAAAGTCGTTGCCCGCCGACGAGTACAGCCGCTGCAGGCGGATCTCGTTGCAGGGGTCGTCACGCGTGGTCACGTTGAGCTGGATGCTGAAGATGCCCGGGCCCGCCAGCAACCGGCGGTAGGCATCGACCAGCACCAGCGCGGCGTCGGCGCTGGGGGCTCCGGCGACGGCGTCGAGCAGGTTCGCGCACAGGCCCTGGTCGAGCATCGCGCCGGTGTATGCCGGGGAGTGGCAGGCGGTGAACATGGCGCCGAGTCTAGGATCAAGGAATTACCATATCGATCGACTTTCTGATGCAGGTATAAGTTCAAAGTTATGCCCAACCAAGACAGATCCCAGCGGTTGCGCCACAACCTGGGCTCACGCCTGAAGCTTCGCCAACTGACGCTGCTGCAAAGCCTGGATCGCCACCGCTCGCTGAGCCGCGTGGCCGCCGAGATGGACCTGAGCCAGCCCGCCATCACCAAGGCGCTGCGCGAGATCGAGGACATCTTCATGGCCCGGCTGTTCGAGCGCACCAGCCGCGGGCTCGCGCCCACCGCCGCCGGCCGCGCCGCGCTGCGCTTCGCGCAGATCACGTTGGCCGACGTGGAATCGACGGCCGAGGTGCTGACCGCCATCGACACCGGCCTCATCGACCGCGTGCGGCTGGGCATCACGCCGCAGGTGCCCGAAGGCCTGTTGAACGCCGCGTTGACGCACCTGCTCGGGCAGTCGCCGCGGGTGGCCGTGCTGTCGAAGGAGGGCACGACCGATGAACTGGTGGCCGCGTTGTCCGCGCGCGAGATCGACTGCGCGATCGGACGCTCGTTCGACCACAGCGTCGGCATCGACATCGAGCAGGAGCCGATCTACGAGCAGGAGCCCTGCCTGCTGGTGCCGGCCCGCAGCCGCGCGCGCCTGGCGCGGGGGCCGCTGGACTGGGCCCGCCTGGCCCAGCTGGACTGGATCTTTCCACCGCCCAACACCCCCATGCGCCGCACCTTCAGCACGATCTTCCTCAGTGCCGGCGTGCAGCCGCCGTCGCCGGTGGTCGAGACGATGTCGCTGCGCACCATCGAGACCGTGCTGCGCCAGTTGCCCAACGGGGTGACGATCCTGGCCAAGGACATCGTCGCCGACCTCGTGCAGCGCGGCGAGTGTGCGGCCCTGCCCTACAAGCTGAGCTGGAACCTGCCACCGGTGAGCTTCTTCGTGTCCAGGCAACTGGCCTCGCACCCGAGCGTGCGCTCGCTGGCGGCGGCCATCCGCCAGGCCGCCAGCGCACCTGCCGTACGGGGTCGCTGACCATCGCGCGAGCTGTTCACGGGCCAAGCCACACCGGTCCACGGGCTCGCCCCAGGGCGGACTCGTGTCAATGGCGGCCCGGGCCGACTGTCACCTCCGGCCTGCCGGGCACCTTCAGCAGCCCACGGCCTGCCCGTCGCGCCGCGGGTCGGAGCCGGCGGCGTAGCGCGGCACGTCGGACCCTTCGTCGGCCGCCAGGCGCACGATGGCCTGCGCGCTGCCGAAACCCAGGCTGTCGGCGGGGGCCACCTGCAGCTCGTGGCCGCGCTCGGTCAGGCCCTGCGCCACGGCGGGGTCGAAGGCGGCTTCCAGCGTCAGCATCTGGACGTCGTTGATGCGCCAGCGCGGCGCGTCGCACAGGGCCTGCGCGTTGTGCGCCTCGAGCAGGTGACGCATCGTGACCTGCAGGTGGCCCTGCGCCTGCATGTTGCCGCCCATCACGCCGAAGGCCATCTCGGGCCGGCCCTGGTGCGTCATGAAGGCGGGGATGATGGTGTGGAAGGGCCGCTTGCCGGGGCCGACCTCGTTGGGATGGCCGGGCGTGGTGACGAAGCCGCGGCCGCGGTTGTGCAGCGCGATGCCAGTGCCCGGCACCACCAGGCCCGAGCCGAAGCCGTGGTAGTTGGACTGGATCAGCGAGACCATGCGGCCCTGGGCGTCGGCCGCGCACAGGTACACCGTGCCGCCGCTGTGCGGCTGGCCGGCCGCGTACTGGCCGGCGCGGTCGAGGCGGATGGTCTTGGCGCGCTGGCGCAGGTAGGCGGGGTCGAGCAGCGCCTCGGGCTTGAAGCGCATGTGGGCCGGGTCGGCGATGTGGGCGGCCAGGTCGGCGAAGGCCGCCCGCATCACTTCCACTTCCAGGTGCAGGCGCGCCGCCGAGCCCGGCGCCGTGTCGTCGTAGGGCAGGTGCTCCAGCATCCCCAGCGCAATGAGCGCGCCGATGCCCTGGCCGTTCGGCGGGATCTCCCAGACCTTGTGGCCACGCACCTCGATGCCGATCGGGTCGACCCAGTCGCAGCGGTGCGCGGCGAGGTCGCTGGTCTTCATCGCGCCGCCGTGCTGCAGCGCGAAGTCGGCGATGGCCTGGCCCAGGCGGCCGCGGTAGAAGGACTCGCCGCGCGTGCGCGCGATCTCCTCCAGCGTGGCGGCCTGGTCGGCGAAGGACCAGATCTCGCCGGCGCGCGGCGCCCGGCCACGTGCCAGGAAGGCGTCGAAACCGGGCTGGCCGGCCAGCTCGGCGGCCGCGCCGTCCCACTGGCGCGCGATCACCGGGCTGACGGGGTAGCCGTCGCGCGCGTGGCGGACGGCGTCGACGAACAGGCTGTCGAAGGGCAGCTGGCCGAAACGCTCCGACAGCGCGACCCAGGACGACACCGCGCCCGGCACGGTGACGGTGTCCCAGCCGAGGTCCGGCATCTTCGCCTGGCCCTTGAAGCGCTCGGGCGTCCAGCCGGCCGGCGCTCGCCCGCTGGCGTTCAGGCCGTGCAGCTGGTCGTCGGCCCAGACCAGCGCGAAGGCGTCGCCGCCGATGCCGTTCATGGTGGGCTCGACCACCGTCAGCGTGATGGCGGCGGCCAGGATGGCGTCGATGGCGTTGCCGCCGCGCGCGAAGGCCGCGGCACCGGCCTGCGAGGCCAGCGGCTGGGAGGTGGCGATGACGTTGCGCGCCAGCACGGGCTGGCGCTGGGAGCGATGGGGCAGATGGGTGTTCATGGAGGCGTTCATGGGTTTCCGTGCTTCGATGTCCGCGGGGTCAGCGCAGCGCGACGGCGAGGCCGCGCTGCACGCCCGGGCGAGCGCTCAGCGCCTGGTACCAGCGCTGCACGTGGGGGAAGTCGGCCAGGTCGACCTGGTGGCGCGGGTGCCGCCAGACCCAGCCGAAGATGGCGAAGTCGGCGATGCTCAGCTCGTCGGCGAAGTGCTCGTGCGTGGCCAGATGGGTGTCCATCACGCCGTACAGGCGGCGCGTCTCGGCCATGTAGCGCTGCAGTCCGTAGCGGCGGTCGGCCTCGTCCTGCAGGCCCAGGAAGTGGTGCACCTGCCCCGGCATGGGGCCGAAGCCGGCCATCTGGAACATCAGCCACTCCAGCGCGCGCAGGCGCTTCACTGCGTCCTTCGGCAGGAAGCGGCCGCTCTTCTCGGCCAGGTAGATGAGAATGGCGCCCGACTCGAACAGGCCCAGCGGCTGCCCGCCCGGGCCGTCGGGGTCGAGAATGGCCGGGATCTTGTGGTTGGGACTCAGGGCCACGAAGGCCGGCTCGTGCTGCTGGCCCTTGGAGATGTCGACCACGTGCACGTCGTAGGGCAGACCCATCTCTTCCAGCGCGACGCTGATCTTGCGGCCGTTGGGGGTGTCGAAGGCGTAGAGCTGGAGGGGCAAAGGGAACTCCTGCAGGAAATGCGGGGTCGATGGTAGCCCGCGGCCGGCGCCTGTCCGGGCCAGCCCGTCCCGCGAAATCGCCGGCCGCCGATGCACGAAGGCCCGTCGGCGGCAGGCCCAAGGCCCCGCGTTGGCAGGGCCGCCTCGATCTGCACCACACTCCGCCGATGACGTCTCCCCCTCCTCCGCTGATCTCCCTGCGCGGCCTGTCCATGCACTATGCGATGGGCAGCGCGCGCATCGACGTGCTGCGCGAGGTCGATCTGGACATCGCCGCCGGCCAGACGGTGGCGGTCACCGGCCCGTCGGGCTCGGGCAAGACCTCGCTGCTGCTGCTGCTGGCCGGGCTGGAGCAGCCCGCCGCCGGCAGCGTGAGCCTGGGCGGCACGGCGCTGGGCACGCTGGGCCGCGACGCGCTGGCCGACCTGCGGCGCGACCGCATCGGCATCGTCTTCCAGTCCTTCCATCTGCTGCCCAGCCTGAGCGCGCTGGACAACGTGGCGCTGCCGCTGCAGATCGCCGGCCAGCGCGAGGCCCTGCCGCGGGCGCGCGAGCTGCTGGGCCGCGTCGGCCTGGCCGAGCGCCTGCACCACTACCCCAGCCAGCTCTCGGGCGGCGAGCAGCAGCGCGTGGCCATCGCCCGCGCGCTGGTGCACCGGCCGGCGCTGCTGCTGGCCGACGAACCCACCGGCAACCTCGACGACCACACCGGCGCCCGCGTGCGCGAACTGCTGTTCGAGCTGCAGCGCGAGACCGGGGCCACGCTGGTGCTGGTCACGCACGACCCGTCCTTCGCCGCGCGCTGCGACCGTGTGCTTCAGTTGCACGACGGCCGCCTGCTCGAACGCAGCACCCCCGCGCCCGAGAAGCATGCCGTTCCTGCTTGACCTGGCCTGGCGCGACCTGCGCGGCAGCGGCCGTTCGCTGTGGATCTTCTGCGCCTGCCTGGTGCTGGGTGTGGCCCTGGTGGCGGCCGGCGGCGGGTTGTACCGGCAGGTGGCCGGCTCGATGCAGGCCGACGTCAAGGCGCTGTTCGGCGGCGACATCGAGGTGCGCAGCCCGCGTGCGCTGGGCGATGCGGAGCAGGCCTGGATGGCCGCACGCGGCAGCGTCTCCCGCGTCGTGCAGATGCGCACCATGCTGCGCGCAGGCGACGGCCATTCGCAGCTGGTGCAGCTGCAGAGCGCCGATGCCCAGTACCCGCTGTACGGCCGCTTGACGCTGCAGCCGGCCGCACCGTTGCCCGATCTGCTGACGCGCCGCGACGGCCTGTGGGGCATCGCCATCGACCCCGTGCTGGCGCAGCGCCTGGGCCTGCAGATCGGCGACCGCGTCGAGGTGGGCGACCTCACGCTGCAGGTGCGCGCGCTGCTGCTGCAGCAGCCCGACCGCAGCCTGCGCGCCGACTGGAGCGGCGCGCCGGTGCTGCTGTCCGACGAAGCGCTGACGGCCACCGGCCTGGTGCAGCCGCTGAGCCGGGTCGACTGGCGCTACCGCGTCGCCACCGACGCGCCGTCGGCCCCCTGGCGCGCCGCCTTCGTCGCCGCCTTCCCCGGCGCCGAGGTCGAGATCCGCACCGCCGACAACCGCGGCGACCGCATCGCCGAGGTGCTGGGCCAGATCGGCTCGGGCCTGCTGCTGGTGGGCTTCTCGTCGCTGTTCATCGGCGGGCTGGGCGTCTTCAACAGCGTGCAGGCCTACCTGCAGGGCAAGCTGGCCAGCCTGGCCACCCTGCGGTCGCTGGGCCTGCGTGACGCGCGCCTGGCCGGCCTGGTGCTGCTGCAGCTGCTGATGCTGGCGCTGGGCGCCAGCCTGGCCGGCGCCCTGCTGGGCGGTGCGCTGGCCCTGGGCGGCCTGGCGCTGGTGGCCGAACGGGTGGCGGTCAGCGCCAGCCTGGCGGGCCTGGCCGGGCCGATGGCCGTGGCCGTGGCCTTCGGCGTGCTGACGGCGCTGTGCTTCGGCCTGCCGGCCCTAGGACGCGCCCTGTCGGTCTCGCCCGCGGCGCTGTTCCGCGGCATCGAAGGCGGTGCCCTGCGCACGCCGCGCGCCGCTTGGTGGCTCACCGCCGCCTGCGCCGGGCTGTTGGTGGCGCTGCTGGTGCTGGCGCTGCCGCAGCCGCTGTTCGGCCTGGCCTTCGTCGCCGTGGCGCTGCTGCTGCTGGCCTTGCTGGAAGGCGTGCTGCGGCTGTTGCGCGCCCTGGCGGCCTGGGCCTTGCGGCGCCCGGGTTGGTCGCCGGGTTTCGAGCTGCGCGTGGCGCTGTCGGGGCTGCAGCGGCCGGGCTCGCCGCTGCGCGCGGCCTTGCTGTCGCTGGGCTCGGCGCTGACGCTGCTGGTGGCCTGCACCCTGGTCGTCGCGGCGCTGCTGCGCACCGTCAATCAGACCGTGCCGCAGCAGGCGCCGGCGATGCTCTTCCACGACGTGCAGACCGAGCAGCTGGAGACGTTGCGCCAGGCTCTGGCCAAGGCCCCCAGCCTGCAGCGCGTGCAGACTGCGCCGCTGGTGCTGGGTCGGCTGGTGGCTGTCAACGGGCAGGCGCTGCGTCCGGGTGCCGACCCGCGCCTGAGCGACGAGCACAAGCTGAGCCACCGCGACGGCAATATCGACGACGTCATCATCACGCACGGGGCCTGGTGGCCGGCCAGCCACCGCGGCGAGCCCCGCGTGGCGATGGAAGACCGCGAGGCCGAGCCGCTGGGCCTGAAGGTCGGCGACCGTCTGCGCTACCAGATCCAGGGACAGGCGGTGGACGCCGAGCTGGTGGCCATCTACAGCCAGCGGCGCCTGCAGTCCCGGCTGTGGCTGGAAGGCATCTTCAGCGACGGGGCGCTCGAGCCCTTCGTCACGCGACACGTCGGCGCGGCCTGGCTGGGCGACGACGACGCCATCGCCGCGCAGGACCGCCTGGCCGCCGTCGCGCCCAACATCGCCAGCCTGCGCACGGCCACGATGCTGGAAACCACGCGCGGCCTGATGCGGCGTGCCAGCGGCGGGCTGCTGCTGATCGCCGGCGCCTGCCTGGCCGCCAGCCTGCTGGTGCTGGCCAGCGTGGTGGCTGCCAGCCGGGCGCGGCTGCTGTACGAGGCCACGCTGATGCATGCGCTGGGTGCGCGCATGAGCAGCCTGCAGCGCGTGCTGCGCTGGGAATACACGCTTCTGGCGGTGGTGACGGCCGGCTTCGCCTTGCTGATGGGCAGCGCGCTGGCCTGGGGCCTGCTGCGCTGGCGGCTGGAACTCGACCCCGGCGGCCTGTACTGGACCGGCGCCATCACCGCGCTGTCGGTCAGCGCGCTGAGCCTGGGTGCCGGGGCCACCGTGCTGTGGCGCCAGATGCGCGTGTCGCCGGCCACGCTGCTGCGCGGCGGCGCCTGAGAATCGTCACACGGGTCGCCCTGGGCGCCCAGCCAAAGGAGCCCGCCGCATGCAGCCGCTGACCCACCCGCTGATCTCCACCTCCGCCCTGGCCGAACGGCTGGCCACGCCGACCGACCGGCCGCTGCGTCTGTACGACACCACGGTGCACCTGCGGCCGGCGGTGCCCGGGCCTTTCCGGGTGGAGAGCGGGCGTGCCGACTTCGAGGCCGGCCACATCCCGGGCGCGGCCTTCATCGACCTGCCGGGGCAGCTGTCGGACACCACATCGCCCTTGCGCTTCATGCTGCCGCCGTGGGACACGCTCGCACGGGCCTTCGCGGCGGCAGGCGTCTCCGACGGCCACGATGTCGTGCTCTACAGCAGCACCGCGCCGATGTGGGCCACCCGCATCTGGTGGATGCTGAAGTCGCTGGGCTTCGAGGCGCGCGTGCTCGATGGCGGCCTGGCGCGCTGGAAGGCCGAGGGGCGGCCGCTGACGACCACAGCGACCGAATACCCCGCGGGCCACCTGTCCCTGCGGCCCCGGCCGTCGATGTGGGCCGACCGGCAAGAGGTGCAGCGCGCCATCGGCGACGCCGCGGTGTGCACGCTCAACGGTCTGGGCGCCGACATGCACCGCGGCGACGCCCCGGTGCACTACGGGCGCCGCGGCCACATCGCCGGCAGCGTCAACGTGCCGTGGTCGGCGCTGCTCGACGCCCAGGGCTGCTTCCAGCCGATCGAGGCCCTGCGCAGCGAGTTCGACGCCGTCGGCGCGCTGGCCGCTCCGCGTGTCATCTGCTACTGCGGCGGCGGCATCGCCGCAACCATGGACGCGCTGGCGCTGGACCTGCTGGGCCACGCCGACGTGGCCGTCTACGACGGGTCCTTGTCGGAATGGGTGCTCGATCCGGCGCTGCCGATGGCCACCGGCGGGTAGGCGGGTCTGCACCTTCGCCGCCCTGCGTCCGTCGACGACGGCGTCGGCGCAGCGCGGCGAGAAGAGCCACGACGACATCACAATCGGGGCCGCCCGCAGTCAGCGCGCGCCTTCGTCTCCACAGCCTGGCCAAACTCCACATGAAGACCTACGCAATCGCCACCATCCCCGGAGACGGCATCGGCAAGGAAGTGATCCCCGCCGGCCGCCAGGTGCTGCAGGCCCTGGCCGCGGCCAGCGGCGGCTTCGCCTTCGAGTTCACCGACTTCGGCTGGGGCGGCGACTGGTACCGCGCGCACGGCGAGATGATGCCGGCCGACGGGCTGGACGCGCTGCGCGACAAGGACGCCATCCTTTTCGGCTCGGCCGGCGACCCGCACATCCCCGACCACGTCACGCTGTGGGGCCTGCGGCTGAAGATCTGCCAGGGCTTCGACCAGTACGCCAACGTGCGGCCCACGCGCATCCTGCCGGGCATCGACGCGCCCTTGAAGCGCTGTGCACCGAAGGACCTGGACTGGGTCATCGTGCGCGAGAACAGCGAGGGCGAATACGCCGGGGTGGGCGGCCGTGCGCACCAGGGCCACCCCATCGAGGTGGCCACCGACGTCAGCATCATGACGCGCGCCGGGGTCGAACGCATCATGCGGTTCGCCTTCAGGCTGGCGCAGAGCCGGCCGCGCAAGCTGCTGACCATCGTCACCAAGAGCAATGCGCAGCGCCATGCCATGGTGATGTGGGACGAGATCGCGGCGCAGGTGGCGCGCGAGTTCCCCGACGTGAAGACCGACAAGGAACTGGTCGACGCGATGACGGCGCGCATGGTCAACCGCCCGGCCAGCATCGACACCGTGGTGGCCACCAACCTGCACGCCGACATCCTCAGCGACCTCGCCGCCGCGCTGGCCGGCAGCCTGGGCATCGCACCCACCGGCAACATCGACCCCGAGCGCCGCTACCCCAGCATGTTCGAGCCCATCCACGGCTCGGCCTTCGACATCATGGGCCAGGGCCTGGCCAACCCCATCGGCACCTTCTGGAGCTGCGTGATGCTGCTGGAACACCTGGGCGAAGCCGAGTCCGCGAAGCGCCTGATGGCCGCCATCGAGGCGGTGACGGCCGACCCGGCGATGCATACGCGCGACCTGGGCGGCACGGCGCGCACCGACGAGGTGACGCGCGCCGTCTGCGCACGGCTGCAGGGCTGATCAGCGCAGCACCAGCTTGCGGCCGAAGGGCTCGACGGCGCGCGCATGCGCTTCGGTGACCGCCCAGATCACCGGCCAGCGGGGCCGGAAACGGGCCGGGCCCTCGAGGTCGGTGAGCACCACGCCGATGTCGGGGCGGTGGCGGTCGGCCTCTTCGAGCAGCGGGGTGAAGTCGGTGCCGCCGCCACCTTCGAAGGCCAGCGCGCCCAGGTCGCCGACGTCGATGCGTCCCGGCTCGAAACTCTGCACGCCGCGCACCTGGTCGTCGCCCACCACCAGCACCAGGCCCGCGCCCAGCCGCCGCGTCAGGGCCTGGATCTCGCGCGAGAAGCGCTGCAGCAGGGCATCGTCGACCGAGCCCGACACGTCGACCACCAGCACCAGCCGCGGCACGCGGCGCGACGGCACGATGCCGGGCTCCCAGGGCATGCGGCGGTGCGGCCCGCCGCGGCCCTGGTTGGCGATGTAGGAACGCGAGGGCCGCGACCAGGACAGCGCCGGCTGCGGCGACAGCGAGCGCGCCAGCAGCGTGCGCAGCACCTGCTCCCACGGCGTGCGGCTGCGCGGCAGGTCGGCGCCCAGCGTGCGCAGCATCGAGAAGGCACCGTCGCCGGCATGGGCGCGCACCAGGCGCTCGCTCCACTCGCGCGCCAGCGCCGCTTCTTCCTCGGGGGCGACGGCCGCCTCGGGGTCGGGCTGCAGGTCGTGGATCATCTGCACGGCCAGCGCGCGGGCGCGTGACGCACGCGGGCCGTCCAGGCGCGGCGACGGTGCCGCGGCGGCGTTCTCGGCAGCATCGGACTGCTGCGCCGTGGGCTGCGACGCCGGGCGCTGCCCGCTGCGGCTGGCGCTGGCCTGGGCATCGCCCTGCGATCGCCGCGAACGGCCGTCGTTGCTGGGCGGCCGGCGGTCGTCGATGGCTCGGTACAGGCGCTCGACGTCCCACTCCAGCAGCGCTGCTTCGACGTTCTGAGACAGGCCCAGCGCACTGTCGAGCAGGCGCTCGAGCATCACCGAGCCGGCCGGCAGCTGCAGCCAGCTCAGGTGCGACAGCGTGCTGTTGACGATGGCGTCGGCGCAGACGTTGAAGAGCTGCAGATCGGCGTCGCCCAGCAGCTGCTGCAGTTCGATGAAGCGCTGCGGATGGCGCAGGCCGATGTGCAGCACCTCGTGCGCGACGAGCCCGGCCTGCAGGTCCAGCGGCAGCTTGTCGAAGGCGCTGCCGTAGCGCAGCGTGTGGCCGTCGGTGGCGACCGCCGGTGCGTCGGCCCCGGCACCCGGCGATGCATCGGCGACATCGGCATGCTGCACCCACAGGGCCAGGCCGCCGGTGGACGGCGCGTACTCCACCAGGCGCTGCACGGCGCGTGTGCCGCGGTGCGTGTACAGGGCCGCGCCGGGCACGGCGGCCGGGACGCTGGCAGACGGCGTCATGCCCTCTGCTTCAGGTACCGCGCGTAGACCGGGCTGTCGAGGATGGTCGCTTCGAGCCCCCGCTCCAGGCTCTTCTGCATCAGCAGCTCCATCGCCAGCGTCTGCGCCTCGCGCACCGGCAGCGGCGTGCTGCCGCGGATGTCGGGCCACTGTTCGACGATCTCCAGCGCACGCGACATGGTGCGCGGCTCGTCGGCGGCGGCCAGCAGGCCGTAGAGCATGCCGTACAGGCCGTCCAGCGTGCGCGGCAGCAGCTCGGCGGTGTCGGGGCCGGGCTGGGCGGCCAGCAGCTTCAGCACGTCGACGGCGGCCTGCAGTTCGCGCAGCACGCCGAAGAACTCGGCCGCATTTGCCGCCCCGATGCGGCCCTGCACGAAGAGCTTCCTGGCGTCTTCGCCGAGCCCGGACTTCAGCACGTTGGAGATGTCTTCCCAGCCGCGCGGGCTGGCACCCACCAGGTGGTCGGCAGCGAGCTGCGCCTGCGTGTCGTCGAGCTTGTCGGGCCGCACCTTCAGGTAGGCCATGACCTCGGGCGCGAAGCCCTGCTGCAGCGCGTGCGACAGGAAGGCCTCGATGGTGGTCTGCACGTTGAAGTGGAACATGCGGTCGGCCAGCGCCGTGCCCATGTCGTGGCTCACCGCGCCGTGGAAGCTGGCGTTGCCGGCAGCCACCACCTGCCAGCCGTCGGGCAGCACGTAGTGGCCCACCTTGCGGTCGAGGATCAGCGAATAGGCGCTGATCTGCAGCCGCTGGTCAGCGGCGGTCAGCTCGTCGAGGAACAGCACGCCTTCGGGCTGCTCGGCCGTGGGCAGGAACTCGGGCGGAAACCACACCGTGCGCGCCAGCTGGTCGTCGGCGTAGATGGCGCCGCGGATGTCCACCGGCTCGATGGTGGTCAGTCGCAGGTCGACCAGCGGCACGCCGAACTGCTCGGCCAGCTGGCGCACGATGGACGACTTGCCCACCCCCCGCGTGCCCCACAGCATGGTGGCGCGGCGCCGCAGCACAGGGCTGCGGTACTGCTCGATCAATGCGGCCTTGGCGGCAGCGATCGACACCGCAGGAATGTTCATCGGGTTGCCGAGCACTTTGGACCACCCCCTACGCGCTTCGCACGCCAGCGGCCCGGCAGAGCCGGTTCCGCGGCGTTCGCTTGATTTGAAAAGTCATTTTTCCTGAACCGCCCCGAGGGCATCGCCTTGAAGGGATCGGATCGGCGCAGCTTCGGCAAGCGCCGTGCCGCCGACGCGCCAGGCCGGTGCCGCAGACGCCGAAGGCAACGGCGGGAACTCGATGCGCGGCAACTCGCGCAGCGTGAAGAAGAAGGCCAGCAGCAGGGGAGGCAGGTGGAAGATCAGCATGCGGAAGACGCTGTCCTGGGCCAGTTCCAGCTGCGGCACGTAGGCCGCCCCGGTCACCATGGTCAGCGTGGCCAGCAGCGGGATCAGGCGACGGAAGACCATCACCCAGCGTGCGCCCCGGTGGCGTTCGTGGAAGCGGCGCGGCGGCTCGGCCAGCGTCTGCGCCAGGTGCTCGACGGTGCGCAGCAGCTTGGCCTCGGCGTCCCGGCTGCGTTCGGGGCCCTTGCTGCGCAGCTGCATGCCGGCGGTCCAGCCGGTCTTGGCCTGGGTCAGGCGCGTCCAGCTCCAGCCCAGCACGGCCAGCAGGTCCTCGGGCAGGTCGAGCCGATCGCCGGGCGCGGCCTGCACCTCGATCTCGGCCGGAATGCCCTGCACGCGGGGCACGCGCAGGGCCAGCGTGAGGCCGCCGACCCGCGCCGTGGCACTGGTCATGATGCGCGGCGTGCCGGGCCCGACCTTGGCGGACGACCCGATGCCGGGATCGAGCCGATGGCAGCGCGCGATGGCATAGCCCGGCGCCACGCTGAACTGCTGCCGCAAGTCGATGGCTTCGGTGGCGTCGAGCAGTGCGTCGAGATCGTCACCCTCGCCTTCCAGTCGCGCCTGCAAGCCGTCCTGCAGGACCTCGTGCAAGCCGTCATGCGAGGCCGGTCGCAAGGTCAGCAGGCGCGTCAGCGTGAAGCGCCCGCCGCGCGGATGTTCCAGCTGCAGCACCTCGGTGAAGGCCGGCCGGCCGGGGCCGTCGTCGGCATGCTCGACAGGCTTGAACCTGAGCCGCCGCTCGGCCCGCTCGCTGGCGGCGAGGTCGATCTGCCGACCCCGGCGCACCAGCGGCGCGATCAGCGACAGGATCTCGTGGTGGGTGAGCGGAACGACGGACATCGAGGAGGCGTGCTCGGGGCGGCTCGAGGCGTGCTCGAGGCGGGTGGGCAGCGGTTGGGCGGCGAGCGCAAGTGTGCGCGATTGTTGCGCCGGCCGCCCGGGTGCCGGGGTCAATCCGAGCTGGGCACGGGGCTTGCCCCTTGACGGCACCAGCACTCAGCGGCGCGACCCGCGCCGCACCCCAAGGAACACGACATGAACTCACTTGCCAAACTCTCAGCTTCCGCCCTGATCATCGTGGCGCTGTCGGCCTGCAGCGGCATGAGCGAACGCGACAAGAGCACGGCCGCGGGCGCAGCCATCGGCGGCGTGGCCGGCTCGGTGCTGTCCGGCGGCAGCACCGCCGGCACCGTGGGCGGCGCGGCCGTCGGCGGGGTCATCGGCAACCAGGTGAAAAAGGACAAGAACTGAGCCTGAAGGCCCTCGCGGCTCTGCCGCGTGCCCCAAGAGGGGTGAGCCGCCGCGGACGGGCCAGACGCGGTCGCGGCGGCTGCGGCATGAAGGGGCTTCCGGCCCCGCCGCGATCCCGCCTCGACCTGACGGGGCTTCAGCCCACGACGGCTTCGGCCTGAGGCTTCGCGGCCGCCAGCGGACTGCGGATCAGGTGGTCGAAGGCCGACAGCGCCGCCTTCGAGCCTTCCCCCGTGGCGATGATGATCTGCTTGAAGGGCACGGTCGTCACGTCGCCCGCCGCGAAGATGCCGGGCACGTTGGTGGCGCACTTCGCATCGATCACGATCTCGCCGTAGCGGCTGAGCTCCAGCGTGCCCTTGAGGAACTCGGTGTTGGGCACCAGACCGATCTGCACGAACACGCCGGCCAGCTCGATGGCATGTTGTTCGCCGGTGGCGCGGTCCTTGTAGCGCAGGCCGTTGACCTTCTGCCCGTCACCGGTGATCTCGGTGGTCTGCGCGTTGACATGGATGGTCACGTTGGCCAGGCTTCGGAGCTTGTTGACCAGAACGGCGTCGGCCTTCAGCTGGTCGGCGAACTCGATCAGCGTGACGTGGGCCACCACGCCGGCCAGGTCGATGGCGGCTTCGACGCCGGAGTTGCCGCCGCCGATGACGGCCACCTTGCGGCCCTTGAACAAGGGGCCGTCGCAGTGCGGGCAGTAGGCCACGCCCTTGGTGCGGTACTCGGCTTCGCCGGGCACGTTGACGTTCTTCCAGCGCGCGCCGGTGGCCAGGATGACGGTGCGGCTCTTCAGCGCGGCGCCGTTGGCCAGCGTCACCGTCGCCAGGCCGCCAGGCTCGGCCGCGGCCTGCAGCGAGGCCACGCGCTGGCCGTTCATGATGTCCACGTCGTACTCGCGCACGTGGGCTTCGAGCGCGGCGGCGAACTTCGGCCCTTCGGTTTCCTTCACCGAGATGAAGTTCTCGATGCCCAGCGTGTCCAGCGTCTGGCCGCCGAAGCGCTCGGCCACGATGCCGGTGCGGATGCCCTTGCGTGCAGCATAGATCGCCGCCGCGGCGCCGGCCGGGCCGCCACCGACGATGAGCACGTCGAAATCGTCCTTGGTCGACAGGCGCGCGGCGTCGCGCGCGGCGGCACCGGTGTCGACCTTGGCCAGGATCTCGCCGATTTCCATGCGGCCCGAGCCGAAGGGCTGGCCGTTGAGGTAGACGGTGGGCACGGCCATGATCTGGCGCGCTTCCACCTCGTCCTGGAACAGGCCGCCGTCGATGGCCACGTGGCGCACGCGCGGGTTCAGCACGGCCATCAGGTTCAGCGCCTGCACGACGTCGGGGCAGTTGTGGCAGGTCAGCGACATGTAGGTCTCGAAGACGAAGTCGCCTTCCAGCGAGCGGATCTGCTCGATGACGTCGGCCTCGACCTTGGGCGGGTGGCCGCCGGCCTGCAGCAGGGCCAGCACCAGCGAGGTGAACTCATGGCCCATGGGAATGGCGGCGAAGCGCAGGCCCATGTCGGCGCCCACGCGGTTGACCGAGAAGGAAGGCCGGCGCGCGTCCTGGCCGTCGTAGCGGGCCGTGATCCTGCTGCTCAAGGACACGATGTCCTCGATCAGCGCACGCATTTCCTGCGAGGCCGGGCGGTCGTCGAGCGAGGCCACCAGTTCGACCGGCAGCGTCACGCGTTCGAGATAGGCCTTGAGCTGGGCCTTGAGGCTGTCGTCCAACATGGGGTGTCCTTCGGTGGGTGGGGGGGTCCAGGTGCGGACCCGGTCGACAAACCGCATGCAGCGAGGCAGCGGGCTGTCGACAGGGCCCGCGGGTCCTGTCGAAGCGGAGCTTGCGAAAAGCGGCTTAGATCTTGCCGACGAGGTCGAGCGACGGGGTCAGCGTCTTGGCGCCGTCGTTCCACTTGGCCGGGCACACCTGGCCGGGGTTCTTGGCGGTGTACTGAGCGGCCTTGAGCTTGCGCAGCGTCTCCTTGACGTCACGGGCGATCTCGTTGGAGTGCACTTCGGCCGTCTTGATCACGCCTTCAGGGTTGATCACGAAGGTGCCGCGCAGCGCCAGGCCTTCTTCGGGAATGTGCACGCCGAAGGCGTTGGTCAGCGTGTGGGTGGGGTCACCCACCAGCGGGAACCTGGCCTTGCCGACGGCCGGGCTGGTCTCGTGCCACACCTTGTGCGAGAAGTGCGTGTCGGTGGTGACGATGTAGACCTCGGTCTCGAGCTTCTGGAACTCGCCATAGTTGTCGGCAGCGTCTTCCACTTCGGTCGGGCAGTTGAAGGTGAAGGCGGCCGGCATGAAGATCAGCACCGACCACTTGCCCTTCAGGCTCTGGTCGCTGACTTCGATGAACTTGCCGTTGTGGAAGGCTTGCGTCTTGAACGGCTGGACGGGGGTGTTGATGAGGGACATGGTGGTTTCCTTGGGTTGAGGTGAAGGGGCAAAAAACCTGCGATGAAGAGATTGTGTGTGCGCCGCAGCATTTAGTGGATTGATTGCCCAGATACCCACGATGAGGAATACCTATCGAGAGGGCTCCCCGGTTCCTGAAGCGCGCGGCTGCACCTGCCTTCCCGGCCGGGCGCAGCGGTCGTTCAGCGTGGTCGTTCAGCGCGGTCGCAGGCGGGACAGGGCCAGCGCCAGGCCCAGCCCGACGGCGGCGCCCAGGCCGGTGACGGCCCAGGTCCAGTGCCAGCCGCCCATGCGGCTGGCCAGCCAGGCGACGGCCGGCGGCCCGGCGAACTGGCCGATGGAAGACCATTGCTGCATCCAGCCGACGGTGGTGGAGATGGTCTGCTCGCCGGGCGCCACGCGGACCGCCAGCGAGAACAGCGTCGACGGCACCAGGCCGCCCAGCATCGAGAAGGCCAGCAGCGCCGCATAGCGCCACGAGGGCGGCAGGCCGCCCTGCAGGTCGGCGCCACCCGCAAAGGCCGCCAAGGCGCACAGCGCCATCGCAGAGTAGCCCACCCCCAGCAGGTGAATCGGCGACACGCCGCGCTGCAGCAGACGCCCGGCAGCGACGTTGCCCACCATGTTGACGGCCGCCACCAACGCCGTGAGCGCGCCGACGGCGGCCATGCCCGCCCCCGTCTGCGTCACGATCACCGGCAGAAAGCCGATCACCGACAGCCACTGCGACGAATAGGCCGCAAACGCCAGCGCGACCATCCAGGGGCCCGGCGCGGCCAGTGTCTGGCGCACCCGCTGCAGCCAGGGCGCCGCCGACCCGGCGGGCGGGCGGGCGGGGTCGGCCGGCACGGCCACGCGCACCCAGGCC
>JALHMT010000026.1 GCA_022843905.1 Rubrivivax sp. | reverse complement strand
GACAAGTGGGTGGGCCGTGACCGGCGCAAGACCATCGACCGCGACGAGACCAACCACATCAAGCAGGACCGCACCGAGACGGTCGACCGCAACGAGAAGATCACGGTGCATGGGTGGCGCACGGAGGAGGTGGATGGGGACGAGACGATCACGATCCACAAGAACCGCACGGAACGGGTAGATCTCAACGAGAGGATCTCCATCGGCGCCAACCGCAGTGAGGACGTCGAGCTCGACGAGACCATCGAGATCGGCAAGAACCGCCATGAGTTCGTGGGGGTCAACGAGTCGGTGCGGATCGGGGGCAATCGCAGCGTCACCATCGGCGGCAGCAAGGCCGAGACGGTGGCCATGGCCAAGGCCGAGACCATCGGCCTGGCCAAGGCGTTGACGATTGGCCTGGGTTACCAGACGAGTGTCGGTGGGGCGATGAACACCACCGTTGCGCTGGCCCAGGCGGAGCAAGTAGGGCTGCAAAAGAGCGTGCAAGTGGGCAAGGACTTCAGCGTCAACGTCGGAAAGAACTTCATCCTCGAAGCTGGTGACTCCATCACGCTGCGTACAGGAGACGCCGAGATCGTCCTCAAATCCAGCGGCGACATCCAGATCAAGGGCGCTGGCAACATCATCATCAAGGGTCGGAAGATCTCGGAGAACTGACTATGGGCTCGATGAACGAATCCAGCGAGGCGCTTCGTCTGCTGGCACTGGAACCACTCTCTGCTCCCGAATCGCCGTTGCTGCGCGTCGAGGGCGATTGCTTGCACCTTGCCTTCGGTGAGGCATCGATCGAGCTTCACCGTGACGGCAGGATCGTGCTTCGCGGCACTCACATCGCCTCCTATTCAACGGGCGCAAACAAGATCCGTGGCACAACCATCGAACTCAACTGAGCGGCCGCCGTCACCTCTCAGCATGCTGCAGCTCGTCAATGCAACGCCCTTCACGACACACCGCACTGTGCTGCTCTCGCAGCAAGGTTCGCAGGTGTGGACGGTCTGCATCAAGGGCACGTACCGATTCGACATGCAAGGCCATCTGAAACTACACGAAAGCCAGGAGCCCGTGGCGCTGTACCCGACGTACAGCGGCGAACCCGGCCAGTCGTCGTTGTTGCGCGACGGAGAAGTCGTGGTTGATCACCCGGGCACTGCGGTCACGCTGAACGCTAGCGCGCATGCCCCTGGCGGCCGGGCAACGCCCACGGTTGAGGTGGGCGTGGTGGTCGGGCGGCTGCAACACCGGCTACGAGTGGTCGGCGACCGAAGTTGGCAGCGCGGCCGCCGCGGTCGCTGGGAACACAGTGACGCGCGGCCGTTTGTCACGCTGCCGATCTGCTACGAGCGTGCGTTTGGCGGTGCAGATCCAGCCACCGGGATCGCATTGGCCAGCAATCCGGTTGGCACCGGCCACACCCGTTCGGTCCATCATGCAGCGGGCCTACCGCTGCCCAATATCGAGTTCATCGACGCGCCGCCGCCTCAACCCGATAGCGCGATGCTGCCGGCCGGTTTTGGCGCGATAGCGCCGGGATGGAGCCCTCGGCGCGAGCTGGCTGGCACGGCCGATGAAGAATGGGCCGCAACCCGGGCGCCACTGTGGCCGGCTGACTGGAGTCCTTGGCACCACAACGCCGCGCCGCCCGCCCTTCAGTCGGCCCACAAGCTGAAGGGCGGCGAGCCGGTCACGCTGACCCATCTGGCCAGCATCTCACCGCTGACCTTCTCGCTGCCGCGGGTGTTCTTCGACGTTCGCACCCGCATCGGCGGCAGGTTTGTGGCCAATGAAGTCGGGCTGGATCGCGTGATCATCGAACCTGAGCAACAACGGCTGGTGATGGTCTGGCGTTGCTCCTTGGACTGCGGGCCCGACGCACGCCGCGTTGAGGTGACCTACGTCGACACGAAGACCGATCTGCGCACCGGTCGCAAAGATGGCACCCCGTGAGATGACTGTGTTGTGCTGCCCGGCGGTGGTCTGCGCCGCCGGCACGACGCTGGCCGAGGTTGCCAGCGCCACCAACGCCGGCCTTCGCCGCTTGGTCACAGATTCGCGGCTGTGCCTGCGGGCGGACGGAACGCCGATACCGGCCGGTCGCGTCGAGCAGGTCGACGACATCTCGTCCCCGGTTGAACGAATCATTCAGCTGGCAGCCCTGGCGCTGTCACCGGCGATTGACTCCTGGGCCGCGGTGCGGGGGTGCACTGTCGACGCGGCGCTCGAGGGCATGCCGATCCTGCTGTCTGTGCCTGCAGAGCGCCCTGGGCTGCCAGCCGACGCGGTGGACTGGATTGTTGCTTCGTTGCTCGCCGAGGTTGGGCCCTTCGACGCGGCCCGCAGCGGCGCAATTCGAATCGGGCACGACGGCTTTGCAGCGCTGCTCGAGGTCGCTGCAGGCCTGCTCGAAGCAGGCGATGTACCCGCTGTTCTGATCGGCGCACTGGACTCCTGTGTCGACTCGGCTTGCGTGGCCTGGTTCGAGGAGGCCGGCCGGTTGCGAGCACCTGGTAAACCGAACGGTCTGGCGCCGGGCGAAGGGGCGGCGTTCTGCGTGGTGACTCGGCCTGCGTTGTTGGTCGGTACCGACATGCCGTTTTTCGAGCTATCGGCGCTGGCTCGGGCGCAGGAGCCGCATCCCTGGTACTGCGGCCGACCAACCATGGGTGAAGGACTTAGCGTGGCGGTTCGCCATGCTTTGGCCAGCGGTCCCGCCGATGTCTGCTACGTGGACCTGAGCGGCGAGATGTGGCGCAGTTCGGAATGGGACTTTGCTTACCTGCGCAACGGCAAGAGGCTCGGACACCCGCTCGACATCCGTCACCCTGCGGAGTGCTGGGGCGACACCGGTGCTGCATCTGGCGCTCTGCTGACCTGGCTGGCGGCCTGGGACTTGTGGCAGGGCCGCTCGTTGCACCATTCGGCACTGATCTGCTCCTCGTCGGCCACCCATCCCACCCGCGCGGCGACTCGCCTGCAGCTGCCGGCTGCCGCACTTGTCCAGGCCAGCTCATGATCCCCACCATCATCGTCAACGGACTGACCATAGTGCACAAGAAGAGCGATGGCGTGGCCACCTGTTCAGCACCGGACTTCTGCAAAACGCCGGGGGCCGGAGTCGTACCCTACGTCAACGTCGCCTTTTCGAAAGACCTCGTCAAGGGCAGCAGGACCGTCACCACCGACGGCGTACCCGCGGCACTCAAGGAATCCGAGTTCACCCCCAGCATAGGCAACGAGCCGGGTGTGGGCGGTGGGGTGTCCTCGGGCGTCAACAAGGGCTGGGCCAAGTTCACGCATTACAGCACCGACGTCTTCATCGAAGGCCGCAATGTGGCGCGCCTCTCTGACCCGATGATGATGAACGGCAATCAGCCGAACACCGGGACCGTCGCCGAGGTTCAGGGCAACATCAATGCGCCCGGCGGCATCTTGTGCCGCATCTTCTGCTGGTGCGACGGTGGCAACTCTGGCGACGGATTCGTCCAGTTCGTCGATCGCTCACAGGCTTGATGCCATGGCAAGTGCCAAAGAGAAGTGCTTCAAGGAAGCCTGGGACAAGTACAAGAACACGTTCGAGGAGAACGCCGACGTTGAAATGCACCGACCCTGGGGACAGCGCGCCGGTGGGCAGTGGGACAGCAATTACGGCAGTTGGCAGCACGCCATGAACAGCTTCTGGAGCTATCTTCGCGGCGGTGGTGGGTCAACAACGCAGGTGCGAATTCCCGATCTCACGATCAACCAGGGTGGTCGCACAAGCGTGCTGGACCTGAAGTTCACCCGCGCCGACGGCAGCGTGGACGGCTGGCGCACAAGCCCCGGCGCCGGCAATGGCGAACTGCAACGGGATGACTACAACAACATCAACCGTCAGCAGAACAACGGACAGGGGCAATACGACGACGACCCCAGTCTGGACCCGGAGAAGTGCGGTTGCAACCGACCCGGTGGTACCGCCACCGCGCCTGTGACAGTCAATGTCACGCAATTCGGGTTCGGCATGGCGCCGCACGTGTATGCAATACCAGGGCCGCTTGCCCCGGGCGTGACACTGCCCCCGATCAACATCCCCGCCTTGCCGCCGATGGGTCTTCCAGGCCTCGGCGGCCGGGTTTTGGGCCTGAGACCTTGATGCAACGGAGCCTATGAGTTCGCCGTACGAAGACGATTCCTGGTCTGCCTTGCGGCTGGACACGCCGGAAGGGCACGGTCTGATCAGGCCGCGGTTTCAGATTCACTTTGCTGTCGAGTACCCCGAGCCCGCCACGGTGCAGCGCTTCCATGACGCTGTGATTGAGCTGCTTGGCGACAGCCTGACTTGGATCTCCACGGGTTCTGGCCGCTGGACGCGCCGCACGGCGCGCACCGACAGCATGGTGGCCACCTGGTGCCGCGATCCGGTGTTTTGGCCCAAGAAGGTCTACACCTTTATCGCTCAAGACTCCGACCAAGGCGTCGGTGACGCCAAGTTGGAGATTTACTACGCCGCCCGCGACCGCCGCTCGCCGTCCCCGGAGTGGTTGCCGCGGCTGCTCCAGGGGGCACATCTGCCCAAGTACTGCACGAGGCTGTCTGTCGCGCTGCCTGTGCGGCACGAACTCGTGACAAGCGGCCGCGTGGTCGACTGGATACGTGCGGCCGCCCCGGTGCACGACGCCAGCTTCATCGGCGGCTCCGCCGGGTGGGCCATCGACGTGCCGCTGAACCCGCCACTTTCCACGCAGGGACCTGAGGCACGGGCGCGGGCTGGAGCCATGCTGCAGCGCCACCCAGGTCTGACTTGCTTCAGCTACATGGGCCTCGGCTTGGGCGATCTGAAGTGGGATCTCGACTTCGCGCGTGCAAAGAGCGCTGCTGCGCCGCGGCCCTATGTGCGGCGCGCAGACTGGATCACGCTGATCAACGGCGATCAACTGGCGCTGCTCGGTGGCGCCAGCGCACTGCGCGCTGCACTGGCGCAAGCTGGTGATTCGGTCGTCCTCGAGCAAGTCGGTCTGGCCACGCTGATCCGGGCTGGCCGCGAGCCGCAACTCGGCGACCTCTCGGTGGGTTACGTGCCCGCCGAATACCGTGCTGTAGCGAGAGCACTCGCACCGGTATCGCTGTCGCTTGGCGACTTCCGGCCGCAGCTCGGTCAAGCCTTCGACGACTACGGCTTGCGCGCCTGGTACGACGCGCTCGCCAAACCCTGACCGCCGCACCCGATGGAGCTGATCATCGAGGCAAAAGGCAACGCACTGCGTTACCTCGAACCCAACGCAGCGGCACTGGGCATCCACGATCCAGACCGCATTGGCCCCGACCCGCTGCTGCTGTGGCTGCGCGGCGCAGCGGCCGGGTTTGCCGACACCGGGCCAAACGCTGCACCGCGCTTGACACTGCGCGGCAGTGAATTCAACCCTGAGCACGATCAGCAGCGTTGGCGGATTGATGTCCAAGACCTGAGCCGAGGCCAGTTGTTGGTCGTGCGCAATCTCTTGCTGGCGCGCGAGGTGACCGCGGTGTGGATGTACGTGGCCGGGGAGTCTTCACCACTTCCGCTGCACAGGCTGGCTTACCCGACCGTTGCACCAGCGGCGGGCATCGACTGGGACTACACGCCACCCGACTCCGACGACATCGTTCGCCAGCGATGCCTGCGCATCGAACTGGCCGAGGCGCCCGACACAACGCTGGCTCGCCGGCTGACTGACGAGTTGAATCTCTGGACGGAGATGGTGTGTCGCAGCGGCTGGTGCCCGCCAGACCAAGAACCTGCGAATGCGGGCGCCATGCCAACTTTCGCTTATGCGCTAGACAGTCACACGTTGGCGGTCGACTTCGACGGCATCTTCCGTGTCGACGAGGCCTGTTTCGACGCCATCGCCGCCTACACCCACCGGCTGTACAGCCAAGGGGTAGCAGTCGCAAGGATCACGGTGCGCTGAGCGTGACGACATCTGCGGCGCAGCGCTTTCAGAGCAGGATCGTCGACGAACACCTCGACGAGCTGCGATTTCTTCTGCACTTGCGTGCGGTAAGGCTGCCGCTGGGGCGCGGCGACCTGCTGGAGTGGCTCGGTTTCGACCGCCGGCTTGCGGCCCACGTGGACGGTCTGCTGTTACGCGCGCCAATGGCCTGGGCCCGGCTGGCGCCCGCTACGCGCGCCCGGCCTTCAACCACGGCGTTGAGACTGTCTGGCGTCGTGGCACTGAACAGCGGCGAGGAGGCACTGATCGATCAGTGGCTGGCGCTTGCTGCGACCGCGCCCGCGTTGCCGCCTACCGCGGACGAGGTCGTTCGGTGGGTGCTGCCCGAGCACGCCGCCCCCCTGCTGTCGCTGTTGGCAGATGACGGCCTGACAAGCGACCTGACATTGGCACTGGCCTTGGAACTGGCTGGGCGGCTGCGCTCCAACGAGGCTGTCTGGAACCAGGTGGCGGCGCGGGCCATGGCTGTGCCCGCGGCATTGCCGCTGAGTGCGCATGCAGTGGCCCGCATCCGCGCAGACGAAGCCCATGCAGCGCTGTGGCAGCTTGCGGTGCATCCACAAGCCGGGATGCGCACCGCGGCGCTTTGCGCGGCGCCTGCTCTTGGCCGAGGCGAACTCACCTCAGCTGGCAGCCCGCTGGCGTTGCACGATGTTGCGGCATTCGGCGCTGGCGCGACGATGCGCGTCGCGCTGCGGCTGCCGCAGGACGCTGCGAATCAGCAAATCGACGGATTGGCGGCAAGTGGCCAGTGGCTGGCCTTCGCCTGCGCCGTGGCGGCACGGGGCCAGCAACGTTGGCTACCACAGCTGGCGTCACAGGCCGCGGCAGCGGACGTTGATGGTGCCGTCGCCCTGCTGTTCGAGGTGCTCTTCGGCCAGCGCGCGGGAAACAAGCCCGTGCGGGCGTCTTCACCCGACGCACCGCTGCTGCTGGGCGAGCCACGCGACTCGGCCAGTTGCCTGGCGCAGTTGAGGCACGGCGAGTGCGCAGCACGCCTGGTCTGCGCCGAGGTCCTGCGTGCCACAGTGCCCGACTTCGAGGCGATAGACTTGCTGGCGCCGGCCTGGGAGCAACTCAGCCACCCCGCGCTGTCCAGACCAGCGTCCACTGGACCGGAACCTGCACGTTAAGGCACCGCGCACGAGTCAGTGCAGCGAGTTCGCGCGCAGCCTCGCGCAATGAGGCAGCGCATCGCGGATCGGCCAGCGGCTGCATGCGCAGCCACAGCGGCAATGCCAACGCCTGCATCACCTCACGCCGGGTCGACAGCGACCATGTGTACCGTGCGCGATGAATCCGCGCGCCAGGAAACGCAGCCTGCACGAGCACCGGCAGCCGCTGCGAGATCGTCGGTGTATCGATGGCGAGGCGGTAAGTGCACAAGGCGTCGTCAATAGCCACCGAGCAAGGCTGTACGCTGATTCCCGCATAGTCGATCTCGCACGAGAACAACCGCCCGCCTGCGCGCAACAGCCGCACAGCCTCGGCCAGCACCTGCTCCGGCGCCGCGCAATGGGCCAGTACGCGATCAATCCAACACACATCCCAGGCGGCTTCCCTTTCCCCGCTGCAACTGGCGTCGGCGTGTTTCCACCGCATTTGGGGCAAGGCCGGGCGGGCCCTGGCAAGATCCAGCAGCGCGCGGTCAGCATCAATCCCCAACACCACGCCGGCAACGCCAACCACGCGGGCCAACGCCAGCGAGCCCCTTCCGGTACCACAACCCAGATCGACGACACGAGCGCTGGAATCAATGCCCAATTGAACTGCGTACCGCTCCACGTTGGCCAATGTCAAGTCGGCACGCGAATCGAGCAGCTGGGTGACGCGACGCGACATGGCCGCGCTTCGCGCCATGGCAAGTGCGGTAGAGAACACGGGCTACTCCAATGGATCTTGTGACTCTGCGATGGTGCACCGATCCTGTGCGATGGTCACCTTGCTTGCACGCTCGAGCGCCGCACCCCAAAGAAGACAGTGCAGCATTCTCCTCGAGGCACTTCTGCGTTGGCAGCTCGGTGGTGGCGCGCACCTCGCAGTTTGGCCTGCATGCGAGGCGATGGAACGAGCCTGTGCCGACCAGGGCGACGAGGCACGCAATGCCAAGACCCGACGCTCGCCGTTCAAGCGCATCGTGCAAGGCTTCGGCAAGATCATCACCATCCCCGATCAGGGCGCGAAGAGAGCCTACGGCTACACACATCTGGCACTTCAACGGTGACGCCTGGCACCAATGCGCCTTCCCCACCAACTGGGGCCTGAGCGCCGTCTGCTGCGCCGGTGACGGCCAGGTCTATGTCTGCGCTGGCGCCGGCTCGGTCTATCGTGGCAGCGGCGACCGCTGGAAGCTCATCCATGCCGGCGACTACACCTTGCCCTTCAAGGACATGGTCTGGTACGAAGGCAAGGTCTGGTGCACATCGGACTACGGGTTGTGGACCATCGAAGGCGAGACGCTGACCGAGGCCGACGTTCCCTCCGGCGTCAAAGTCTGCTCCGGCAACCTCGCCACCCGCGACGGCGTGTTGCTGGTGGCCGGCTACGGTGGTGCGGCCTTCAAGCGCGACGGCGAGTGGACCGTGATCTTCCACGACCACGAACTGCGAGAGTTTGCAGCCAAGCCAAAGTGATGCGGGATACCGCGCAGGCTTCGCAGCCCGCTGCCGACGGCGTGTGGCTGTGGCTGGACCTGGAAGACCACGCCGAGTTCCTGGGCGGCTTCGTGCCCGACGATCTGCCGCTGATGCTGCGCTGGCGCGACGGTGTGTGCGTGCAGGCGGCGCTGGTGCTGGATGTGGAGGCCAATGCCGGTGCCGCGAGCATGGCACAAGGGCTTCTGCCGCAGCCGCTGGCCATTCCCACCGATGTGCCTGACTTGTGGGCGGGGTTTGCGCGAGGGGATTGGTCGGCGGTCTGACTCTAGCCAGCTGGCCACCTCGAAACCCGGTGCGGTTCAGCGGGGTTTGCACAGGGCAGATGGGCGTCGCCTCCTCTCATCTGAGGACGCAGCTTCGCTGCTGAGCTGCGAGCATGCCGCGGCCATCACATGCCCGACAGACCCATCGACGATGCAACCGCCACAGCCACTGCCAACGAGCAGTCCCCCGTTCGATCCCCAAGACACCTCGACGAAACATCCGGCGGCAGCACCGCAGCGCCGCGTCGTGAGCCAGTCTGCGCGTTCCTGCTTGCCGCCCCTGCCGCCGCCCAGCGCGCCCAGTCGCTGGGCGGGTGCCCTGCTGGCCTTGTGTGTGGTCTCGGTCTGGGCGGCGCTGTTCGCCGGTGCCGTCGCTTCGACGCCTTGGGTCGCCAAGATCGTTCTGGCTGTGCTGTGCGGCACCGCAGCAGGTCTGCTGGTGATCCTGGGCCACGACGCTGCGCATGGCGCATTGACGCCCTGGCGCATCGTGAACGCTGTGCTGTCGCGGTTGCTGTTCCTGCCGCCCTGGCAGACCGCCAGCGGCTGGCAGCAGGCCCATCGCGAACACCATGCCTTCACCAACCTGAAGACCCATGACGATGGCTACCCGCCACCGTCGCCTGCCGAGTGGAGGGTCATGAGACCGTCGCGCCGCACCCTTTGGCGCTTCAAGCACACGCTGCCAGGACTGTTCCTCTTCTACCTGGACGTTTGGTGGCGACGGGTCATCTGGCCACGGCGGCCAGATCCCCGCCGTGCGCTGGTGTTTCGGGTGGACAGCATTCTGGTTCTGGGTTTCATCGCCGTTCAGGTCGCACTGGTGCTGGCCTTCGGAAGATGGCAGCAGGCGACGGAGCTGGCCCTGCAGACGCCTGCGTCGGTCGCGGCCCTTTTCGAAGTGGTCGTGGTCGTCGTGCTGCCTTTCGTCGTCTGCAACTGGTGGGTCAGCGCGATCACGTTGCAGCAGCACCGCCACCTTGATCTGCGCTGGTTCGAAAAGCTTTCAGACTGGCAACGCGGGCACGACCTGGTGTCAGGCACGGTGCATCTGACGTGGCCAAGACCCGCGCCCTGGTTGCTCTTCAATATCTTCGAGCACACGGCGCACCACGTCGACCCGCAACGCCCCTTCACGCTGCTGGGACCGGCGCAACAGCGCCTGGCGACGACGATGGCGGTACAGGCAATCGTGGTGGAAGATCGTCAGCCCTGGCGGCTGCGATATCTTCGCCACGTGCTGGCGCGCTGCCAGTTGCACGACTACGGCAGCGGGCAGTGGTCTCGTTTCGACGAGGTGACCGAGGCCCATTCGAAGGATGGCCCGGCCGGCTCCTAGGGGCCTGGCGAGCCTGCATCCGCCGTACAGCGGGCTGGAACGCCGCATTGCACGGGGATCGCAAGCGAAAAAAGGGCCCGGACATCGTCCGAGCCCATGTGGATGGTGGAACCGGGGGGAATCGAACCCCCGTCCGCAAGCCATCGCCGGACGGTTCTACATGCGTAGCTGTCTGATTTGGATTTGAGGGTCCAGGTCGCGCAGCAGCACGCTACCTGGGCCCCGAGTCATTTGGTTTTAGGACCGCGACGAATGACACGCCGCGGCACGAGCCTATGTGAATGACCTCGCAGCCTTCAGCCTTTCGACCTCAGACCCAGCCCATAGACAAGCTGTTGCAAGGCTCACCGGTTTTAAGCGGCGAGGGCGTACGTTTGATCGTTCGCAGTTACTTTGTTTCCAGTGGATTTACGAGCGAACTGGTGCTCGGCATGCCCCGCGTCGACTCCGCACCCACGTCGAAGCCAGGTCGGTCCCATGGGTCCGAGTTTAGGCCAGTTCCAGCCAATTCAAGAGGGAAAGGGGTGAAGGCAGCACGACATCGGCGCCCCAGTGGTCCACCGGCTCTGCGTCCCCCAGGTAGCCCCAGGCGGCGGCCAGCGTCAGCATGCCGGCTGCCTTGCCGGCACGCATGTCCCGCACGTCGTCGCCCACGTAGGCACAGCGCTCGGGCCGCAGGCCCAGTCGGCGCGCCGCTTCCAGCAGGGGTTCGGGGTGCGGCTTGGTGAACGGAGTGCTGTCGCCGCCGATCAGCACCGCAGCGCGCGGCCGCAGGCCCAGGCCGTCGGCAATCGGCTCGGCCATGTGCAGCGCCTTGTTGGTGACGATGCCCCAGCGCAACGTGGTGGCATCCAGGTGGTCCAGCACGGCATGCATTTCGGCGAACACCGCCGTGCTGTGCAGAAGGCGCTGCCGGTAGCGACGCAGGAAGTCGTCACGCAAAGCGTCATAGCCCGGGGCTCCTGGCGCCAGCCCGAAGGCCACGCCGACCATGCCGCGCGCTCCAGAACCCACCATGCGCCGCAGCGCGTCGTAGGGCAGTGGCGGCAGTCCATGGGCGGCACGCTGCTCGTTCGCGGCACCCGCCAGGTCGGGCGCGCTGTCGATGAGGGTGCCGTCCAGGTCGAACAGCAGCGCCTCGGGCCGCGGCATCAGGCAGCGCGCCGGGTGGCCACGAGGTAGTTCACGCTGGTGTCGGCCGACAGCCAGTAGCGCCGCGTGATCGGGTTGTATTCCATCCCGCGTGTGCCGTCGACGTTCAGCCCGGCATCACGGCACCAGCGCGCGAGCTCGCTCGGACGGATGAAGCGCGCGTATTCATGGGTGCCCTTGGGCAGCAGGCGCAGCACGTACTCGGCACCGATGATGGCGAACAGAAAGGACTTCGGGTTGCGATTCAGCGTGGAGAAGAAGACCCAGCCGCCCGGCTTCACCAGCGCGCGGCAGGCCCTCACGATGGAGGAAGGATCGGGCACGTGCTCGAGCATCTCCATGCAGGTGACGATGTCGTAGGCGGCCGGTTGTTCTGCCGCCAGGGCTTCGGCGGCGATCTCGCGGTACTCGAGATTGGAAACGCCGGTCTCCAGGGCGTGCAAGCGGGCCACGCCCAATGGTCGGGTGGCCAGATCGATGCCGGTGACCTGCTGTGCACCGCGCACGGCCATGGCTTCGGCCAGGATGCCGCCACCGCAGCCGACGTCCAGCACCGACTTGCCCTTGACCTGAGCCAGCGAATCGATCCAGTCCAGCCGCAGCGGGTTGATCTGGTGCAGCGGCCGGAACTCGCTCTCGGGGTCCCACCAGCGGTGGGCGAGTTCACTGAACTTGGCAAGTTCCTGGGCGTCGACGTTGGTGCTCATGAACCGATCGTATCGGGAAAGCGGGACACGACGGCGAGAGACCGACCGCATGCCCACCCCTCCACAGGGGCTGCCCACAATGCAGAAACCCCGCCGGAGCGGGGTTTCATCGAGGCGCCCGGGAGCGCTCGGGAAGGGCTGGCGCCTGACGGCGCCTCGATCACCTGCGCGTGCGGGTGCCGACCACTTCGATTTCGGTGCGGCGGTTCTTGGCCTTGCCTTCGCGCGTCTTGTTGTCGGCCACAGGCTGCTTCTCGCCCTTGCCTTCGGTGTAGACGCGGTTCTTCTCGATACCCTTGCTGACCAGGTACTCCTTCACCGCTTCGGCGCGGCGGATGGACAGGCGCTGGTTGTAGGCGTCGCTGCCATCGGAGTCGGTATGGCCGACGGCGATGATGACTTCGAGGTTGATGCCCTTGGTCTTGTCGACGAGGTCGTCGAGCTTGGCCTTGGCTTCGGGCTTCAGGATGGCCTTGTCGACATCGAAGAAGGCGTCGGCAGCGAAGGTAACCTTCTCGCTGACCGGCGCAGCAGGCGCGGCAGCGGGAGCCGCGGCCGGAGCGGCAGGACGCGCCGCCGGGGCCGCAGGAGCGGGGGCGGGGGCAGGAGCCGGAGCGGGGGCCGGGGCAGGAGCCGGAGCAGGCCGGGGGGCTGCCGGCGGCGGCGGCGGGGGCGGAACGCCATCGCAGCCTTGAACGCCGGTGGCGGGAGTCCAGAAGGCGTCGCGCCAGCAGAGCTCGTTGGTGCCGTTCCTCCAGACCAGCGCGCCATCAGCGTTGCGCCAGTTGTCGACCGTCCTCGCCTGGGCGAAAGAACTGATCGGGGCGGCAAGAGCAGCGGACGCAAACAGCATCGCCACCTTGTTCAATTTCTTCATGATTCTCCTCTCGAGGAAAGCCGCAGTAGCCTGCGATACGTCCAAAACGGAAGCGAAATACCGGGCAAATCCCCACAGCCGCGGGCACTTACCACCGACGAAGCATTGTGCCATAGGGTGTCGGCTGGGCATCATTTTGGCTCCCCTTGCGGGCCGCCTCGGTGCTGCTGTTGCGCAAGCACGACAGGACCGCACCCTTAGAATGCGCGACACGACATCCCCGTCCTGATCTTCGTTCGCAGCGCCGCCGGCCGGCGCAAGCACCCGCCCACCCCTGCATGAGCTCATTCGCCAAGGAAACCCTCCCGGTCAGTCTCGAGGAGGAGATGCGTCGCTCGTACCTCGACTACGCGATGAGCGTGATCGTCGGCCGCGCCTTGCCCGATGCGCGCGACGGCCTCAAGCCCGTGCATCGCCGGGTGCTGTTCGCGATGCACGAACTGAACAACGACTGGAACCGGCCCTACAAGAAGTCGGCTCGCATCGTCGGTGACGTGATCGGCAAGTACCACCCGCACGGCGACACCGCGGTGTACGACACCATCGTGCGCATGGCGCAGGACTTCTCGCTGCGCCACATGCTGGTGGACGGCCAGGGCAACTTCGGCTCGGTCGACGGCGACAACGCCGCCGCCATGCGATACACCGAGATCCGCCTGTCGAAGATCGCCCAGGAAATGCTGGAAGACATCGACAAGGAAACGGTCGACTTCGCACCCAACTACGACGGCTCCGAAAAGGAACCGACGGTGCTGCCGGCACGGCTGCCCAATCTGCTGGTCAACGGCGCCACCGGCATCGCGGTGGGCATGGCCACCAACATACCGCCGCACAACCTCAACGAGGTCGTCGACGCCTGCCTGCACCTGCTGAAGAACCCGGAAGCCACGCTCGAAGAGCTGATGGAGATCATCCCGGCGCCCGACTTCCCCACCGCCGGCATCATCTACGGGCTCAACGGTGTCCGCGAGGGCTATCGCACGGGCCGCGGTCGCGTGGTGATGCGCGCCAAGTGCCACTTCGAGGACATCGACAAGGGCGCTCGTCAATCGATCATCGTCGACGAGATCCCGTACCAGGTGAACAAGAAGACGCTGCTCGAGCGCATTGCCGAGCTCGTCCACGAGAAGAAGATCGAAGGCATCAGCCACATCCAGGACGAGAGCGACAAGTCCGGCATGCGCGTGGTGATCGAGCTCAAGCGGGGCGAAGTGCCCGAGGTGGTGCTCAACAACCTGTACAAGCAGACCCAGCTGCAGGACACGTTCGGCATCAACATGGTGGCGCTGATCGACGGCCAGCCCCGCCTGTGCAACCTGAAGCAGCTGATCGACGTCTTCCTGGAGCACCGCCGGGAGGTCATCACGCGGCGCACGGTGTACGAACTGCGCAAGGCGCGCGAGCGCGGCCACGTGCTCGAAGGCCTGGCCGTGGCGCTGGCCAACATCGACGAGTTCATCGAGACCATCAAGACCAGCCCGACACCGCCGGTGGCCAAGGCGGCGCTGATGAGCAAGAGCTGGGACTCCTCGATGGTGCGCGAGATGCTCGCCCGTGCGCAGGAGACCACCACCGGCGGTCACCAGGCCTACCGCCCCGAAGGACTGCCCGCGCACTACGGCCTGCAGTCCGACGGCCTGTACCGGCTGTCCGACGACCAGGCGCAGGAAATCCTGCAGATGCGCCTGCAGCGCCTGACCGGCCTAGAGCAGGACAAGATCATCGGCGAGTACCGCGAGGTCATGGCGCAGATCGCCGACCTGCTGGACATCCTGGCCAAGCCCGAGCGCGTGACGGCCATCATCTCGGGCGAACTGGCCGCACTTCGCCAGGAGTTCGGCCAGACCAAGGTCGGCGCCCGCCGCAGCGTGATCGAGCGCAACGCGCTGGAACTGGGCACGGAAGACCTCATCACGCCCACCGACATGGTGGTGACGCTCAGCCACACCGGCTACATCAAGAGCCAGGCGCTGTCCGAGTACCGAGCCCAGCGCCGGGGCGGCCGCGGCAAGCAGGCCACGCAGACCAAGGAAGACGACTGGATCGACCAGCTCTTCATCGCCAACACGCACGACTGGATACTGTGCTTCAGCGACCGCGGCCGTGTCTACTGGCTGAAGGTCTGGGAAGTGCCGCAGGGCTCGCGCGTGTCGCGCGGCAAGCCCATCGTCAACATGTTCCCGCTGCAGCCGGGCGAGAAGATCACGGTCGTGCTGCCGCTGACGGGCGAGTTCCGCAGCTTCCCGGCCGACCACTACGTCTTCATGGGCACGGCGCTGGGCACGGTGAAGAAGACGGCACTCGACGAATTCAGCAACCCGCGCAAGGCCGGCATCATCGCCGTCGACCTGGATGAGGGCGATTACCTGATCGGCGCGGCGCTCACCGATGGCCAGCACGACGTGATGCTGTTCTCCGACGGCGGCAAGGCCGTGCGCTTCAACGAGGACGAGGTGCGACCGCTGTCGCGCACCGCGCGCGGCGTGCGCGGCATGCACCTCGAACCCGGCCAGGGCGTGATCGCGATGCTGGTGGCCGAGGACGAGACCCAGAGCGTTCTGACCGCCACCGAGAACGGCTACGGCAAGCGCACGTCCATCGTCGAGTACACGCGCCACGGGCGCGGCACCAAGGGCATGATCGCCATCCAGCAGACCGAGCGCAACGGCAAGGTCGTCGCGGCCACGCTGGTGCGGCCCGCCGACGAGATCATGCTCATCACCGACAAGGGCGTGCTGGTGCGCACCCGTGTCGGCGAGATCCGCGAGCTCGGACGCGCCACGCAGGGCGTGACCCTGATTGCGCTGGATGACGGTTCCAAGCTCTCCGGCCTGCAACGCATCGTGGAAAACGATGCAAACAGCGAACTCGCCCCCGACGCGTCGGTCGAAGGTCCCGGCGATACTGACACCGACAGCGCCGGCGGTTCCGGCCAGGAGACCCCATGAACGTCAAGTACACCCTGCTGGCCGGCCTGATGGCTGCGGCCGTGGGCGCCCATGCCCAGGCACCGGCCCCCGCCGCCGCGCCCACGGCTGCGGCTGCTGCACCTGTATCGGCCGCGAAGAAGGCGCTCGTGGCCAAGGTGTTGCAGCTCCAGCAGCCGGGCATCGAGGCCATGGCGCGCGCCATGGTCGAACAACCCGCCGCCCAGCTCATGCAGCAGGTCAGCATGGTGCTGCGCAGCCGGGTGCCGGCCGACCAGCGCGAGGCGCTGGCCCGTGACATCCAGGCCGACCTGAAGAAGTATGTCGACGAGGCCACGCCGAGCGTGCGAGAGCGCGCTGTCAAGCTGGCGCCCTCGACGATCGGCGCCGTGCTCGAGCAGAAGCTCACCGAAGACGAACTGAAGCAGGTCATCGCCATCCTCGAATCGCCGGCCAACCGCAAGTTCCAGGCGCTCGGTGGCGACATGCAGCGCGCCATCACCGAAAAGCTGGTGGCCGAGTCGCGCAGCGATGTGCAGCCGAAGATCCAGGCGATGGAACAGTCGATCGCCAAGCGCCTGGGCCCGTTCGCGGCCCCCGCGGCCAGCGCGCCGAAGTGAAGCTTCACGGCTGAGAACGCGCCGATGCAGACCCCGGAGGCACCCCAGACCAACCTGTCGAGCCTGCGCGAGCAGATCGACGCCGTCGACCGCCAGCTGCTGGCCCTGCTGAACCGCCGCGCCGGCCTGGCGCTGGAGGTGGGCGAACTGAAGAAGCGGGAGGGCTCGGTGGTGTTCCGTCCCGAACGCGAAGCCCAGGTGATCGACGGATTGAAGTCGAACAACCCAGGCCCGCTGCGATCCGACAGCGTGGCGCCGATCTGGCGCGAGATCATGTCGGCCTGCCGGTCGCTGGAGTCACCCACCCGCGTGGCCTACCTCGGCCCGGCAGGCACTTTCAGCGAAGAGGCCGCGCTGGGCTTCTTCGGCTCTTCCATCGCGCGCGTGCCGTGCGCCAACTTCGACGAGGTGCTGCACGCCACGCTGTCAGGGGCCGCCGACTTCGGCGTGGTGCCGGTGGAGAACTCCACCGAAGGCGTGGTGACGCGCGCGCTCGACCTGTTCCTCACGACGTCGCTCTTCATCATCGGCGAGACCAGCCTGTTCGTGCGCCACAACCTGCTGCGCAAGCAGGATTCCTTGACCGCCATCCAGGCCGTCTGCGCTCATCCGCAGGCCCTGGCGCAGTGCCACAACTGGCTGTCCAACCATTTGCCGCTGGCCGAACGCCGGCCGGTGTCCAGCAACGCCGAAGGCGCCCGCCTGGCCGCCGAGGACCCGACCCTGGCGGCCATCGCCAGCACCCGCGCGGCGAGCGAGTTCGGCCTGCACGTGCTGGCTCCGGCGATCCAGGACGAGGCCAACAACCGCACGCGTTTTGCGGTGCTGGCCCACCCCGACCGCCATCCGGCCCCCAAGGCCTCGGGCCATGACTGCACGAGCCTGGTGGTGTCGGTGACGAACCGGCCCGGCGCCGTGCACGACATGCTGGTGCCGCTGAAGACGCACGGCGTCTCGATGACACGCTTCGAGTCGCGCCCGGCCCGCTCGGGACAGTGGGAGTACTACTTCTACATCGACATCGAAGGCCATCCCGACGAGGCCCGCGTGTCCACTGCACTGCGCGAACTGCGCAGCGTCTGCGCGTTCTTCAAGATCCTCGGTACCTACCCGCTCGACGCGCACTGACCGACCCATGTTCCAGCAACTCGGTCTGATCGGCTGCGGCCTCATGGGCGGTTCCTTTGCGCTGGCCTTGCGCAAGGCCGGTCTGGTCAAGCGCATCATCGGCTACAGCAAGTCGCCTTCGACCACCGAGCGTGCGCGCAAGCTGGGCGTGATCGACGACATCGCCGAGTCGGCGCTGCTGGCCGTGTCGGGCTCGGACATCGTGCTGCTGGCCGTGCCGGTGGCCGCCACCGAGGCCACATTCCGCGCCATCCGCCACCTGGTGGAGCCGGGCGTGCTGTTCATGGACGTCGGCAGCACCAAGCGGGACGTCGTCGATGCCGCGCGGCGCGTGCTGCGCGAACGTGTGGCGTCCTTCGTGCCGGCACACCCCATCGCCGGCAAGGAAGTGGCCGGCATCCAGCATGCCGATGCCTCGCTGTACGCCGGGCGCCAGGTCATCCTCACCCCGCTGCCGCAGACGGCGCCCGAACTGGTGCAGCGTGCCACCGACGTCTGGTCGGCCATCGGCTCGCAGGTGCTGAAGATGACGCCCGAGAACCATGACGGCGCCTTTGCCGCCGTCAGCCACCTGCCGCACCTGCTGGCCTTCGCCTACTTCAGCGCCGTGTTCAATCAACCGGCCGGGCGCGACTTCCTCTCGCTGGCCGGGCCGGGTTTCCGCGACTTCACGCGCATCGCGGCCAGCAGCCCCGAAGTGTGGCGCGACATCCTCTCGGCCAATCGCGAGGAAGTGCTGCGCCAGTCGCAGCTCTTCAAGCACGCGCTCGAGGCTTTCGAGACGGTGTTGAAGAGCGGCAACGCCGAGGCGCTGGAAGACCTGATCCGCGGCCCCGCCGAGGGCCGCGCCGGCTGGCAGATGGGAGCCCCCCGCAGCCCGGCCCCGCGCTGAACGTCGCGGCGCGCCCGGCCCATGTTCTCGATTCCCCACCTCGACCTGCCGCCGATGCGCGGCGCCTCGGGCACCGTGCAGCTGCCCGGCTCGAAGAGCATCTCCAACCGCGTGCTGCTGCTGGCCGGCCTGGCCGAGGGCACGACGGTCGTGCACGACCTGCTGGACAGCGACGACACGCGCGTCATGCTCGACGCCCTGGCCACGCTGGGCTGCGGCCTGCAGCGCGAGGGTGGCCAGGTGCGCATCACCGGCCTGGGCGGCCAGCTGAAGGTGCACGAGGCCCGGCTGTTCCTGGGCAATGCCGGCACCGCGATGCGCCCGCTCACCGCAGCGCTGGCGGTGCTGGCCGCCACGCAGGGTGGCTGCTTCGACCTCACGGGCGTGCCGCGCATGCACGAGCGGCCGATCGGCGACCTCGTCGACGCCCTGCGGCCGCTGGGCTGCAGCATCGAAGACCTGGGCCAGCCCGGCTACCCGCCGTTGCGCCTGTCGGGCCGGGCCGGCGGCCGGCTGGCCACGGCGCAGCCCATCCGCGTGCGCGGCGACGTTTCCAGCCAATTCCTCACCGCGCTGCTGCTGGCGCTGCCGCTGGTCACCGGGCCCGGCCCGGCGGTCATCGAGGTCGAAGGCGAGCTGATCTCCAAGCCCTACATCGAGATCACGCTGAACCTGCTGGCGCGCTTCGGCATCGCCGTGCAGCGCGAAGGCTGGAGCCGCTTCACGCTGCCGCAGGGCAGCCGCTACGCCACGCCAGGGCAGATTCACGTCGAGGGCGACGCTTCGACGGCGTCGTACTTCATCGCCCTGGGCGCCATCGCGGCGCACGGCGGCGCGCCGGTCCGCATCGAGGGCTTGGGCACCGATTCGATCCAGGGCGACATCCGCTTCGTCGAGGCGGCCCGCGCGATGGGCGCCGTGGTCGGCGGCGGCCCGGGCTGGCTGGAAGTCAGGCGCGGCAGGTGGCCGCTGCAAGGCATCACGCTCGACTGCAATCACATCCCCGATGCGGCGATGACGCTCGCCGTGATGGCGCTGTACGCCGATTCGCCGACGCGGCTGACCGGCATCGCCAGCTGGCGCGTGAAGGAGACCGACCGCATCGCGGCGATGGCGGCCGAGTTGCGCAAGGTCGGTGCCGATGTCACCGAAGGCGCCGACTTCATCGAGGTGCGCCCGCCCGCCGCCTGGCGGCCTGCCGTGATCCGCACCTACGATGACCACCGCATGGCGATGTGCCTGTCGCTGGCCGCCTTCAATCCGCTGGCCGGTGCCGCGCCGGGCTGCGCCCTGCGCATCCTCGAGCCGCACTGCGTGGCCAAGACCTTCCCCGACTACTTCGAGGCCTTGTTCGACCTCGCCAGCGCCGACCCCGCCTTGGTGCCCGTCATCACCATCGACGGCCCGACCGCCTCGGGCAAGGGCACGCTGGCCGCCGCCGTCGCGGCGCGGCTGGGCTACCACCTGCTGGACTCGGGCGCGCTGTACCGGGCCACCGGCGTGGCCGCACTGTGGGACGGCGTCGCGCCCGACGACGAAGACGGCCTGGCCCGCATCGCAGCCCTGCTCGACCTGCGCTTCGACGGCGAACGCATCCACCTGCGCGGCCGCGACATCACCGACGCCCTGCGGCTGGAGACCAGCGGCGCGATGGCTTCGCGCATCTCGTCGTTCCCGCGGGTGCGCGAGGCGCTGCACGGCCTGCAGCTGGCCTTCCGGCGGGTGCCCGGCCTGGTAGCCGACGGGCGCGACATGGGGACCGTCGTCTTCACCGATGCGCCGCTCAAGGTGTTCCTCACGGCGAGCGCCGCCGAGCGCGCCGAGCGCAGGTATAAGCAGTTGATTTCAAAGGGAAATAAGACTACGATCGACGCCCTTCGGCAAGACATCGAGGCGCGCGACGAACGGGACAGGTCCCGGGTGGTTGCACCCTTGAAGCCGGCCGAAGGTGCGCTGCTGCTCGACAACTCGCACCTGACGATCGAAGAGTCGGTCGCCCAGGTGCTGGCCTGGTGGGAGCAGCGCAGGTCCTTCGACCGAGGCACCGTGCCTCTCGACAAGGGCTGAACCCGCCCGCTGCGCTCGTCGCATCACGTCCCCTGGCCGCCCGGCCCGGCGAGATCAGCGGTTGTCCAACCCAACCGCAACACCCGTTGCAAGCACTGCCCGGCTCTGCCTTCAACTCCTCCGGGCACAGGAACCACATGTCTCAAACCACAACCGTCACCTCCAGCGGTGGCGACGGCAGCTTTGCCGCCCTCTTCGAAGAATCCCTGAAGAGCAACGACATGCGCGTCGGCGAAGTCATTTCCGCCGAGGTCGTGCGCATCGACTTCAACCACGTCGTGGTCAACGCAGGCCTCAAGAGCGAGTCCTACGTGCCCATCGAAGAATTCAAGAACGACCAGGGCGAAGTCGAAGTCCAGGTCGGCGATTTCGTCTCGGTGGCCATCGACGCCGTCGAGAACGGCTACGGCGACACCATCCTCAGCCGCGACAAGGCCAAGCGCCTGGCCTCGTGGATGTCGCTCGAGAACGCCCTGGAGTCCGGCGAGTTCGTCACCGGCACGGTCAGCGGCAAGGTCAAGGGTGGCCTGACGGTGCTGGTCAACGGCATCCGCGCCTTCCTGCCCGGTTCGCTGCTCGACACGCGCCCGGTCAAGGACATGAGCCCGTTCGAGGGCAAGACCATGGAGTTCAAGGTCATCAAGCTCGACCGCAAGCGCAACAACGTCGTGTTGTCGCGCCGCGCCGTCGTCGAGGCTTCGATGGGCGAAGAACGCGCCAAGCTGCTCGAGACGCTGTCCGAAGGCGCCATCGTCAACGGCGTGGTCAAGAACATCACCGAATACGGTGCCTTCGTCGACCTCGGCGGCATCGACGGCCTGCTGCACATCACCGACATGGCCTGGCGCCGTGTGCGCCACCCCAGCGAAGTGGTCACCGTCGGCCAGGAACTGCAGGCCAAGGTCCTGAAGTTCGACGCCGAGAAGAACCGCGTCAGCCTGGGCATCAAGCAGCTGGGTGACGACCCCTGGCACGGCGTGGCCCGTCGCTACCCGACCGGCACGCGCCTGTTCGGCAAGGTCACGAACATCGCCGACTACGGTGCATTCGTCGAGATCGAACCCGGCATCGAAGGCCTGGTGCACGTCTCCGAGATGGACTGGACCAACAAGAACGTGGCCCCGGCCAAGGTCGTTGCACTCGGCGACGAGGTCGAGGTCATGGTGCTCGAGATCGACGAGGACAAGCGCCGCATCAGCCTGGGCATGAAGCAGTGCAAGGCCAACCCCTGGGAAGAGTTCGCCGCCAACGTCAAGCGCGGCGACAAGGTCAAGGGCCCCGTCAAGTCGATCACCGACTTCGGCGTGTTCGTCGGCCTGGCCTCGGGCATCGACGGCCTGGTGCACCTGTCGGACCTGTCCTGGCACGAGCCGGGCGAGACCGCGGTGCGCAACTACAAGAAGGGCCAGGACGTCGAGGCCGTGGTGCTGGCCATCGACGTGGAGCGCGAGCGCATCAGCCTGGGCATCAAGCAGCTGGACGTCGACCCGTTCACCAGCTTCACCACACTGAACGACCGTGGTGCCATCGTCGCCGGCAAGGTCAAGAGCGTCGACCCGCGCGGCGCCGAGATCCAGCTGAACGAGGACGTCACCGGCTACCTGCGCGCCAGCGAGATCTCTCGCGACCGCGTGGAAGACGCACGCAACCTGCTCAAGGAAGGCGACGACGTCTCCGTGATGGTCATCAACGTCGACCGCAAGATGCGTTCGATCCAGTTGTCCATCAAGGCCAAGGACAATGCCGACCAGCAGGAAGCCATGCAGCGCCTGTCGCAGAGCAACGAGCGCGAAAACGCCGGGACCACCAGCCTGGGCGCCCTGCTCCGCGCCAAGCTCGACACGCAGAAGGACTGAGCCCGCACGTGCAAGGCCGGAAGGCCTTGCGCGGCTGGCGAAGGCCCGAGCGCGATTTCACGCGCAAGGGCTGAGCCCGCACGTGCAAGGCCGGAAGGCCTTGCGCGGCTGGCGAAGGCCCGAGCCCGGTTTCACGGGCCCCAGCGGCCCGCGCCCCTCACGGTGCGCGGGCTTTTCTTCTCCCCAAGAACAAGAGTGCCGCATGACCCGCTCCGACCTCGTCACCCGTCTGGCTGACCGCTTTGCACAGCTCACGCAGCGCGACACCGAGTTCGCAGTGAAGACCATCCTCGACGCCATGTCGGATGCCCTGGCCCGGGGCCATCGCATCGAGATTCGCGGCTTCGGCAGCTTTTCCATCACCCGCCGTCCGCCCCGCATGGGCCGCAATCCGCGCAGCGGCGAGCAGGTGCTGATCCCCGAGAAGCTGGTGCCTCATTTCAAGCCGGGCAAGGCGCTGCGCGAAGCCGTCGACGAACGCGGCCGACGGAACACCGGCGAAGCCTGAACCGCCCCGCTGCCCGGCAGCGCGATCACAGCGCGCAGCCGGCCGCGAGATCAGCCGCACGATCAGCCGCGCTCTAGAATCGTGGTCGCATGCGCGTCTTCGTCTGGCTGCTCCGGGCCTTCATCTTCTTCACGCTGTTCGCCTTCGCGCTGAACAACCAGCAGACGGCCATCGTGAACTGGTTCTTCGGCGTGCAGTGGCACGCACCCATGGTCATCGTGGTGCTGGCGGCGTTCGCAGCGGGCTGCGTGATCGGGGTGCTGGCCATGGTGCCGGGCTGGTGGCGCCATTGGCGCGCCGCCAGGCGCGCGGCACCGCAGGCCGAAGCCGTCGGCGCCCGTCCTCCGGTGCCTCCACCCGCCGACTACGCCGCTGCCCAGCCGCCCCGCGAACTGCTCTGAGCGCCGCATGGACTTCGACTTCCAGTGGCTGCTGATCGGTCTGCCCGTGGCCTTCGGGCTGGGCTGGCTGGCCTCGCGCTTTGACCTGCGTCAATGGCGGCGCGACAGCCGCGACGCCCCGCGCGCCTACTTCAAGGGTCTGAACCTGCTGCTCAACGAGCAGCAGGACAAGGCCATCGACGCCTTCATCGAGGCCGTGCAGAGCGACCCCGACACCACCGAACTGCACTTCGCCCTGGGCAACCTGTTCCGCCGCCGCGGCGAGTTCGAGCGCGCCGTGCGTGTGCACCAGCATCTGCTGGGCCGCAGCGACCTGAAGACCGAGGAGCGCGACCGCGCGCAGCGCGCGCTGGCGCTGGACTACATGAAGGCGGGCCTGTTCGACCGCGCAGAAGCGGCCTGGGCAGCGCTGCAGGGCACGCCCTTCGACGACGAAGCGCAGCGCGCCCTGCTGTCGCTGTACGAACGTTCGCGCGACTGGACCAACGCCCTGACCGTGGCCCAGCGGCTGGAGAAGGCGCACGGCGGCGGCTATGCCTCGCGCATCGCCCACTACGGCTGCGAACTGGCGCTCGAGGCCGACACGGCGGGCCGCACGGCCGACGGCGATCGCCTGATCGGGCAGGCGCTGGCGGCCGCTCCGGAGTCACCTCGCCCGGTCGTGCTGGCGGGCCAGCGCCTGGAGCGTGCCGGACGGCGGGCCGAAGCCCTGGCGCAATGGGAGCGTCTGCGCGAGGTGCAGCCGGCGGCCTTCGTGCTGCTGGCCGAAGACTACGCGCGCTGCGCCCTGGCGGGCGGCCTGGCAGGCCACGCCCGCGAGGTGCTGCTGCAGCAGTATGAACGCACACCGGCGATGGACCTGGTGCGCGCGCTGGCGCTGCTCGATCCCGAGGACGAGGCCGCCGCGGTGCAGCGCTTGTCGCGCCACTTGCGGGAACGGCCCAATCTTTCGGCGGCGGCCGCGCTGCTGGCGCGCCCGTCGTCCACCTGGCCGGCCTCGACCCAGGAGGCCTTGCAGGCCAGTGTGGCCCAGGCCGCCCGACCCGACCAGCGCTACCGTTGCGCGGCCTGCGGCTTCGAGGCGCAGCAGTACTTCTGGCAATGCCCGGGCTGCCTGACCTGGGACAGCTACCCGGCCCAGCGCATCGAGGAGCAATAGGTCGGGCCCCGCGCACCACGCGCGGGAGGCGGCCCCTTGCGGCTCAGCGCCGGGCGAGCTGCTGCTCGACCAGCGCCATCACCTCGTTCAGCCGGGGCACCTGGCCCTTGCCGCCCACGCTGTGCACCGGACCCGACCCGACGATGCCGGCCAGCCCGGGTTCGTGATCGCAATAGATGCCGATGGTCGGCCGGCCCAGCGCCGCGGCCAGGTGGCTGAAGCCGGTGTCCAGCCCGACGACCGCGAAGGCGCCTTCCAGCACCGCGGCCATGTCGCCCACCTTCAGGAAGGGCGGCACGGTGCCACCGCAATCGGCGGCGATGCGTTCGGCGATGGTCTGTTCGATCTCGCTGCCCCACAGCACCACGGGTGTGAACCCGCTGTCCCTGAAGCGGCGGCCGACCGCCACCCAGCGCGCCTCGGGCCAGAGCTTCTCGGGGCGGCTGGCGTTGGGGATCAACACCGCGTAGCGCGAAGGCGCCGGCCAGGCCAGGCCCTGCGTGCGCAGGCCGAAGTCCGGCCGCGTGCGCGGCAGCGGGTAACCCAGGTGCATGGCAGCAAGCTGCCGGCTGCGGTCGACCGCGTGCATCTGCCGCGGCACGGCGAAGCTGCGGTGATAGAACAGCGCCGCAGCGCGCTCGCGCACGCTGGCGCTGTCGTAACCCACCAGCGGGCCGCGCGCCTGCACGCCCCAGAGCACGCTCTTCAGCAGCCCCTGCAGGTCCAGCACGAGGTCGTAGCGCTCCAGGCGCAGGTCGGCGCGGAAGTCCTTCATGGCCTGCCAGGTCGCACCATCGAACAGGCGGCGGCGCCATTTGCGCCAGGCCATGGGCAGCACCACGCTGACGCCGTCGTGCATCTGCGGAATGGCAGCGAAGGGTGCCTCGACCAGCCAGTCGACCGCGACGCCAGGACGATGGGTCAGGATGTCGCTCACCGCCGGCAGCGTGTGCACGACGTCACCCATCGACGAGGTCTTGACGATCAGCAGGCGCATGCGGCGGCAGGTCCGAAACGTTCAACGGCCATGGGCTTCCTTCACCAGGGCCGGGTTGAAGCGCGCATCGTTGTACATCTTGAACTGGCGGTAGACCTTGAACCAGGCGCGGCCGGCCAGCGCGTCGGCCAGCAGCGCATCGAGGCAGCCGCCGAGGTCCTGCCGCTGCTCCTGCAGCCGGGCCAGCTTGACGCGGCTGGCGGCGCGGTGGGCCTCGTCGACGTCGTCGCGCACGGTCTGCGAACGCATGGCGTGCACCTTCAGCGCCATGATGGAGAGGCGGTCGATCATGCTGCCGGCGGTCTCGCTGTTCAGCCGCGCCCCGGCGGGCACGGTCGAGGTCGGAGCATCGCTGCGCGCCGATGCCTCGTCGACCAGGCCGAGCTGCACCAGCAGCAGTTCGTCGACCCGCTCCGTGGCGTCGTTGCGGGCCTGGTTGCAGCGGTCGATGGCGCGCTTGTTGGCAGCGATCTCGGCGTCGGGCACCGTGGTGCGCCGGGCCAGGTCTTCCTCGGCCCACAGCAGGCAGTTGAAGCGGTGGTTGGTCCGCACCCACTGCCACAAGTCCACCTGCTGCGATGCGGGCACGGCCGCCGCGTCGGGCTCGGCCTGCGGCCAGCCCGGCATGACCAGCAGCCCGTCGTGGGTGGCGATGACGTCGGCGGCATGCAGGGGGACGGGACTCATGGCGGGAGGGCAAGGGCTGGCAGGAACGCTGCCGATTATCTGCGCCTCCCCCTTCAGGGTGCGTGGTGCTGCACGGTGGGCAGTTCGGACCGGCGCAGGCGCTGCGGCTGACCCAGGCGGACAAGGGGTCGGCCCGGCTTGCCCGCACACCCCCGGGCAGGGGCCCCCGGCCTGCGGGACCCTCCTGCGGGAATGCTTTTCGCGGCGCGGATTTCCAGAATGCGTCCAGTCCGATGCAAAGGCCACGACAGACAGCCGGCGCAGCGGACGGTTCTCAACCTCAACCTCTGGAGTTCATCATGATCCGTCACTTCATCGCCATCGTGCTCGCCGCCTTCGCCCTGCATGCCGCCGCCGCGGTCGACGTCAACCAGGCCAGCCAGGCCGAGCTGGAAACCGTCAAGGGCATCGGCCCCGGTCTGTCGACCAAGATCGTCGAGGCCCGCAAGGCCGCCAGCTTCAAGGACTGGAGCGACATGGTCGAACGCGTCTCGGGCATCGGTCCCGGCAACGCCGCACGCTTCTCGCAGGCCGGCCTGACCGTGGCCGGCGCGGCCTATGTCGGCACCGCGCCGGCGGCAGCGGCGGCCAAGCCGGAGCGTGCCCCGCGCAGCACCAAGGCCGACAAGGAGCCGAAGCCGGCCAAGGCACCTGCACAGTGAGGCAGCGGGCGGTGCCGGTCTCAGGCCGGCGCCGCGCTGCGCCCGCGCCAGCGGAAGAAGGCCAGCACCTCGTCGCGCCGCGCCAGCGTGTCGGCGCGTCCCAGGGCCATCAGCTCCTGGGTGTACGGAGCTTCGAACAGCAGATAGCTGGCCAGCGCCGCGCCGCGCGCGTCGGCCCCCTGGCCGCTGACGCCAGCGCCGCGCAGCAACGCACGCACCGGCGCCGGCAAGGCGCCCTGATGCCGTGCGGCGATGTCGTCCAGCCGCTGGCTGGGCGCGATGACCAGCGCATCCACCGGCCTCAGCGACGTGCCCATGCGGACCTCTTCGGGCAGCAGCGCCAGCGTCCGGTTGATGCGCTGCAGGCGCTCGACATCGGTGGCCAGCGAGTCGAGAAAGATGCTGGACAACGCGTGTCCGGCGATCTGCGCCAGGCTGGGGTAGCCGGTGTTCTGCACGTGGCGCCCGGGCGGCTCCTGCAAGCGGCCGGCGCCGATGATCAGCACGCGCTGGGCGCCCAGGTGGATGGCCGGCGAGATGGGCGCGGTCTGGCGCATCGAGCCGTCGCCGTACCAGCCGGTGCGGCCTTCGAGCTCAAGCTCCATCGCCGGGAAGACGAAGGGAATGGCAGACGAGGCCAGCAGGTGACGGTGCGTCAGCGGCGCCTGCACGGCCACGCGCTGTGTCCGCACCCAGGGGTCGACCGGACCGGCGGCCTGGAAGAAGGTGAGGTGCTCGCCCGAGTTGTAGCCCGAAGCCGTGACCGCCAGCGCCTGCAGGTGGCGCTTGGTCAGCAGGCGCGGCAGGCGCTCCAGCGGCACCAGGCGTTCGAGCAGTTCGGCCAGCGGCGAGTTGTCCAGCAAGGACCGCGGCCGCGCCCGGCGCCAGCGTGCGATGACCCAGCCGATCGACAGCATGGTCAGCCACTGCGCGCCGCTGCGGATCACGCCCAGCGAGTCGGCACGGTAGACCTGGTCGGCCGAGAAGTTGTGCCAGACCTCGGCCACGGCGTCGACCGCGGCATCGAAGTGGTCGGCGTTGCAGGCCAGTGCCGCGGCATTCACCGCCCCGGCCGAGGTTCCGCAGATCACCCCGAAAGGGTTGCGCCGCAAGGCGGTGTCGCTGGCATGCGAGCGCCGCAACTGCGCGATGGCCTGCAGCACACCCACCTGGTAGGCAGCGCGCGCCCCGCCACCGCTCAGGATCAGGCCGGTGAGCGGGGTGTCGTACATGCCCCGACTGTAGGGCGGCCGCCATGCGGCGCACAGAGCACAGTTCCCGATGGCAGGCCATCGCCCGCGGCCGCGGGCTCGACTCAGTCGTCGCGGTCGCCGCCCTTGTAGCCGCGGTCGCCGCCCTTGTAGCCGCGGTCGCGCCTGTCGTCCCAGCGATCGTCACGGCGGTCCCAGCGTCGCTCGTCGTAGCCGCGGCGGGGCGCCACCACGTGATCGCGGTACCAGCGGTCCTGCACGAAGACCACGGGCACGCCGCAGGCGCCGTAGCTTCTGCAATGCTTGGCCCACTTCTTCTGGTGGCCGGGCGGCACCCACATGTAGACCGGCTCCACTGGCCGTACCCGCACGTAGCGCGGGGGCGGCGGCGCCCGGTGCACGATGACGGGCTGCTGGACGACCACGGTCGGGCCGGGAAAGCGCCCGATGTCGACGCGCCCGTAGACGCCCGGCTGGCTGATCTGCACCGATACGCCGACATCGGCAGCCATCGCCGGCTGCCAGGCCGACCCGGCCCAGGCGGTGGCGGCCACGGCAGCCAGGGTGATCAGATTCTTCATGCAAGCTCCTGGTGGTTTGCGGGATGACCCACCCTCAACGCGGAGCAGGGCATCCGGGATGTCAGGCGCCGCCGCAAGCTACAAAGCTTTTCATTCGTAAACGATGCGCACCTGTCCGCCGTGGGCCACGCTGCGCCAGCGTGCCAGGGCTTCGTCGCTGGGCCAGAAGCGGCCTTCGTCGCCGAGATCGATCTCGGCCGTGGCCTCGCGCCGCCGCAGGTGCAGGCGCACCGCCAGGCCCTGGGTCAAGGTGCCCTGCTCGGTTTCCACGCGCCTTGCCGGCCAGGTCTTCACCAACTCGGCCACGGGCGGCGTGCCGCCGTTGAGCTGCACCGCCAGCCAGCGCCCGAAGCGCGCGCGCGCGCCGTCCAGTCCCCAGACCGCGTTGACGTTCAACCGCAGGCCGCCGGTGAAGCGGTCGGGCTGCAGCTTGCCCTGCACGACGATCAGCTCGTCTTCCTGCAGCTGTTCGCGGTGCGCTTCCAGCAGTTCCTCGTTGGCCACGGCCTCGATGCTTTCGGTGCCGTCGTCGAGCTTGAAGATCGCCACGCGACCACGCTGGCCATTGACGACGCGCAGGTCGGTGACGATGCCCGCCACCACCTGCGGGTCGCGGCTGTCGACCAGCTCGTCGATGGGCCGCCGGCAGAAGCGGCGCACCTCGTCGGCGAAGGCATCGAAGAGGTGGCCCGACAGGTAGAAGCCGATGGCCGTCTTCTCGTGCATCAGGCGCTCGCGAATGCCCCAGGGCTCGACGGCCACCAGGGCGGGCTCCTGCGTGCTGGAGCCATGGTTGTCGCCATCATCGCCGCCGAAATCGAACAGCCCGCCCTGGGTGGCATGGGCGGCCTGCGAGTCGGCCCACTCGAAGGCCAACGCCACGCTGGCCAGCAGGGCCGCGCGCCCGCCCAGGCCTTCGGCACGGTCGGGATGCAAGGCATCGAAGGCGCCGGCCTTGATGAGCGCCTCCACCGCGCGCTTGTTCAGGCGCTGGCGGTCGACGCGCGCGCAGAAGTCGAACAGGCTGCGGAAAGGCCCGCCGCCGCTGCCGTCGCGGCCTTCGCGCGCCGCGACGATGGCCTCGATGGCGCCCTGCCCCGTGCCCTTCACCGCGCCCAGGCCGTAGCGGATGCGCTTGTCGTCCACCGGCTCGAAGCGGTAGGTGCCGCGATTGATGTCGGGCGGGTCGAAGTGCACGCCGAACAGCCTGGCGTCGGCCAGCAGCACCTTGAGCTTGTCGGTGTTGTCCTGCTCGACCGTCATGTTGGCCGCATAGAACTCGGCCGTGCAGTGCACCTTGATCCAGGCCGTGTGGTACGCCAGCAGCGAGTAGGCCGCGGCGTGGCTCTTGTTGAAGCCGTAGCCGGCGAACTTCTCCATCAGGTCGAAGACCTCGTCGGCCTTGGCCTCGTCGATGCCCTTCTCGACCGCACCGGCGCGGAACTTCACGCGCTCCTTGGCCATTTCCTCGGGCTTCTTCTTGCCCATCGCGCGGCGCAGCAGGTCGGCACCGCCCAGCGAATAGCCGCCCATCACCTGCGCGGCCTGCATCACCTGCTCCTGGTAGACGAAGATGCCGTAGGTCTCTTCCAGCACCTGGCCCAGCAGGCGGTGCGGATAAACGACCTCTTCCTTGCCGTTCTTGCGCGCGCAGAAGCTCGGGATGTTCTCCATCGGCCCCGGACGGAACATCGCGTTCAGCGCGATCAGGTCTTCCAGCCGTGTCGGCCGCGCCTCGCGCAGCATGCCCTGCATGCCGCGGCTTTCGAACTGGAACACCGACTCGGTGAGGCCGTCGGCGAACAGCTTGTAGACCCGCGGATCGTCCAGCGGCAGCGTCTCGTAGTTGAAGTCGCGCCGGTTCGGTCGGCGCGCGACGATGAAGTCCTTGGCGAGTTCCAGGATGGTCAGCGTGGCCAGGCCCAGGAAGTCGAACTTCACCAGGCCGATGGCCTCGACATCGTCCTTGTCGTACTGGCTCACCGCGCTGTCGCTGCCGGGCTGCTGGTACAGCGGGCAGAAGTCGGTGATCTTGCCCGGCGCGATGAGCACGCCGCCGGCGTGCATGCCGACGTTGCGCACGATGCCTTCCACGCGCGTGGCCAGCTTCAGCAATTCGGCCACCTCTTCCTCTGCGGCCTCGCGCTGTTCCAGTTCCGGCGCTTCCTTGCGCGCGTAGATGATCGACGGGTCCGGTTTCTCGGGCACGCGCGCCAGCGTCACCGTCTTGCCCGGCGGCGCGGGAATCAGCTTGGCGATGCTGTCCACGTGCCCATAGCCCATGCCCAGCACGCGGCCGACGTCGCGCAGCGCGGCCTTGGCGGCCATGGTGCCGAAGGTGGCGATCTGGCTCACCGCATCGCGGCCGTACTTGTCCTTGACGTAGTCGATGACGCGGTCGCGGTTGGCCTGGCAGAAGTCGATGTCGAAGTCGGGCATCGACACACGTTCCGGGTTCAGGAAGCGCTCGAACAGCAGCTTGTACTGCAGCGGGTCGAGGTCGGTGATGAACAGCGCATAGGCCACCAGCGAACCGGCGCCCGAGCCGCGGCCCGGCCCCACCGGACAGCCGTTCTGCTTGGCCCAGACGATGAAGTCGCTGACGATCATGAAGTAGCCGGGGAAGCCCATCTTCACGATGGTCTGCAGCTCGAACTCGAGCCGCTCGGCGTACTCGGCACGGCGCGCCTCGCGCACCGCGGGGTCGGGGAACAGCGCGGCCAGCCGCACTTCCAGGCCTTCCTGCGACTTCTCGCGGAAGTAGTCGTCCAGCGGCATGCGCTGGCCGTCGACCAGGGGTGTCGGGAAGTCGGGCAGTTGCGGCTTGCCCAGCACCAGCTTCAGGTTGCAGCGCTTGGCGATCTCCACCGTGTTGGCCAGCGCCGAGGGCAGGTCGGCAAAGCGTGCCGCCATCTCGGCCTGCGTCTGGAAACGCTGCTCCGGCGTGAACCGGCGCACGCGCTTGGGGTTGGCCAGCGTCTCGCCCTCGGCCACGCAGACGCGGGCCTCGTGCGCTTCGAAGTCCTCGGCCTCCAGGAACTGCACCGGGTGCGTGGCCACCACCGGCAGGCCCAACGAGGCGGCCAGCGGCACGGCGGCACGCACGTGGGTCTCGTGGTTCGCCAGCCCTGCGCGCTGCAGCTCGATGTAGAAGCGGCGCGGGAACATCGCGGCCAGCCGTTCGGCCACGGCGCGGGCGCGCTTCGCATCACCGGCCAGCAGGGCCATGCCGATGGCGCCGAGCTCGGCACCCGACAGCACGATCAGGCCTGCCCCGAGCTCCTCCAGCCACTCCCACTTCATCCAGGCCTGGGCACGCTGGGCGTTGCGCGTCCAGCCACGCGCCAGCAGCTCGCACAGGTTCAGGTAGCCCTGCGAGTCCTGCACCAGCACCAGCAGGCGGCTGGGCTGCTTCTCGCCGGCATCGGCCAGCGGCTCCAGCCACAGGTCGGCGCCGATCAGCGGCTTGACGCCCTGGCCGCGGCAGGCCCGGTAGAACTTCACCGCGCCGAACAGGTTGTTGAGGTCGGTGATGGCCATCGCGCCCTGGCCGTCGGCCCGCGCCGCTTCGGCTGCGGCATCGATGCGCAGGGTGCCGTCGACGACGGAAAACTCGGTGTGGGTGCGCAGGTGGACGAAGCTCATCGGCGCATTCTAGGCAGGGGCCCGGCACGGCCTGGCCGAGCGGTCGTCAGCGCTGGCGCCTGCGCCGGAAAGGGTGCAGCGTCTGCTGCCACAGCCCCGACGGCACGCCGTCACCCACCACACCGTACTGCTGCGGCCACTCGTGCGTCGACCGCACGGCGGTGCCGAAGAGCCGGTCGATGAAAGGGAAGTGCGCGGCGTAGTTTCGGTCGATGGCCTCGTCATCCTGGGCGTGGTGCCAGTGGTGGTAGGCCGGCGTCACGAAGACGTGGCGCAGCCAGCCGAAGCGCAGGTTCACGTTGGCGTGGATCAGCACCGCGTGGAAGCCGACGATGACGATGTAGGCATCGATGACTTCCTTGGCGAAGCCCAGCACCACGATGGGCGCCAGCACCAGCGTGCGCGTGATGATCACCTCCAGCAGGTGCATGCGCGAGCCGGCCAGCCAGTCCATGGTCTTGACGCTGTGGTGAACGGCATGCAGCCGCCACAGCGCGGGCACCTCGTGGTAGGCGCGGTGCACGGCGTACTGCACGAGGTCGGCCACCAGCATCAGCAGCGGCAACGCGGCCCAGAAGGGCAGCGACTGCACCCAGCCCTGCACGCCGTCGGTGGCGGCCCAGCCGAACAGGCGGTGCACGGCGAGGTTGGCGGCCAGCAGCACGAAGCCCACCATCAGGTGGTTGACGAAAAAGTGCTGCAGGTCGGTCTGCCATTCGGCGCGGAACACGGGCTGCTCGCGGCGCAGCGGCCACAGCTTCTCGATGAAGACGAAGATCAGCGTGGAGCCCAGCAGGTCCAGGATGAACCAGTCCAGTCCGATGTAGGGCGTGCCCTCGGGGAAGTCATTCACCGGCACCTTGTGGCCGCCCAGCGCCAGCGACAGGGTGATGAGCGCGAAGGTCGCCGCCGACAGCCAGGGCACGCGGCGGAAGACGCCGTTGAACAGCGCGATGGCCCCCGACAGCACCAGCGCGCCGTACAGCAGTCGCCGCATCAGCTCGACGTCGTAGACCTCGCGCAGCTGCGGCGTGGTGAGGTACTGGGGGAAATGGAAAGCCGCCACCGCCATCAGGCACAGCAGGGACAGGGCCAGCGCCAGGACGCCCGACGCCAGCCCGCTGCCGGTCTGCAGCGCGCCGTGCGAGGTGGTCAGGCGTCGAAGCTTGTCGATCATGGAGGTGCAGTGGACCACAGCGAGGGACGGGCCGCAGAGCGCCGCGATGCGCTGCCTACAATCGGCGCCGTGTCTGCGGTCCTGATTGTTGCGGCCTACCGATTCGTCGACCTCGACGACGGCCCTGCCCTGCGTGAGCGGCTTCACGCCAGCGCCGCGGCCGCGGGTCTGCGGGGCACCGTGCTGCTCGCCCCCGAGGGCATCAACCTGTTCCTGGCGGGCGACAACGCCGCGTTGCGCGGCTGGCTCGGCAGCCTGTGCGAAGACACCCGGCTGAGCGGCCTGGAGATGAAATTCAGCCACGCCGATGCGCCGCCCTTCAGGCACCTTCGCGTGAAGTTCAAGCGCGAGATCATCCGCATGAACCAGCCCACCGTGCGCCCGGCTGCGCACCGCGCCCCCACGGTGGACGCGGCCACGCTGTCGCGCTGGCTGGCGCAAGGCCGCTGCGACGAGGGCCGGCCGGTGCTGATGCTCGACACGCGCAACGGCTTCGAGGTCGACGTCGGCGCCTTCGACGGCGCCATCGACTGGCGCCTGTCGAAGTTCAGCGACTTCCCCGCCGCGCTGCAGGCCCACCGACACGAGCTGCAGGACGCGACGGTGGTGAGCTACTGCACCGGCGGCATCCGCTGCGAGAAGGCGGCGCTCTGGATGGCCGAGGCCGGCGTGCCGCACGTGCTGCAGCTCGACGGCGGCATCCTGAAGTACTTCGAAGCCACCGGCGATGCGCCGCACTGGCACGGCGAGTGTTTCGTGTTCGACGAACGCGAGGCGCTCGACGTCTCGCTGCAGGCGCGCTGATGGGAGACGTGTTGCGGCGCGTGCTGGGCGTGCTGTTGATCCTCACGGCCATCGCGATCCCGCTGTCGCGCGAACCCGACCGCTCGCCGGAGAGCCTGGTGGCGCGCTGGGCGCCGGCGCCTTCGGACTTCATCGAGGTCAAGGGCCAGGTGGTGCACCTGCGCGACGAGGGCCCGCGCGACGACCCGTCGCCCATCGTGCTGCTGCACGGCACCTCGTCGAGCCTGCACACCTGGGAAGCCTGGGCGAAGAACCTGCGCGCGCAGCGGCGCGTCATCAGCTTCGACCTGCCGGGCTTCGGTCTCACGGGGCCGTGGGCGGGGCAGGACGCCAGCCGCTACGCACCCGACGACTACCGCGCCGACACCTACGCCCGCTTCGTGCTCGACGTGATGGACCGCCTGGAGGTGCCGCGCGCGGTGGTGGGCGGCAACTCGCTGGGCGGCGACGTCGCCTGGCGCGTGGCCGCACTGGCCCCGCAGCGCGTCGAGCGCCTGGTGCTGGTGGACGCCACCGGCCCGCCCTTCGAGCCCGGCAACGTGCCGCTGGGCTGGTACTTCGTGCGCGCACCGGTGCTCGGCACGCTGGCCGAACACATCCTGCCTCGCGCGCTGGTGGTGCAAGGCCTCACCAGCGTCTGGGGCAACCCCGAGCGCATCACGGGCGAACTGGTCGACCGCCACTTCGAACTCGCGCTGCGCGAAGGCAACCGCCATGCCCTGGGCCTGCGCCTGCGGCAGCTCGAGATGGGCGAAGGCGCCGAGCGCATCGCCACGCTGCGCCAGCCCACGCTCATCCTCTGGGGCCGGCGCGACCGCCTGGTGCCGCCCTCGGTGGGCGAGTACTTCCAGAAGGCCATCCCGGGCAGCGAACTGGTACTGTTCGACGGGCTGGGCCATGTCCCGCACGAAGAAGATCCCGCGCGCACGCTGCCGGCGCTGCGCAAGTTCCTGGGCCTGCAACCCGTCCCCTGATCGCACCCGATGCCGACCCTTCCCTTCCTGCGCTGGAAATCCGACTGGCAGCAGCCCGGCGTCGTTCGCGCCGACCTGCTGGCCGGCCTGACCGGTGCCGTCGTCGTGCTGCCGCAGGGCGTGGCCTTCGCCACGCTGGCCGGCATGCCGCCGCAGTACGGCCTGTACGCCGCCATGGTGCCCTGCATCGTGGCGGCGCTGTTCGGCTCCAGCCGGCTGATGGTCACCGGCCCCGCCAACGCCATCTCGCTGACCACCATGGCGCTCATCGCGCCGCTGGCCGTGGTGGGCTCGCCGCAGTACGTGAGCCTGGTGCTGACGCTGACCTTCCTGGTCGGTGCGATGCAGCTGCTGCTGGGCCTGGCGCGCGTGGGCGGGCTGGTCGACAAGGTGCCGCACTCGGTGGTGGTGGGCTTCACGGCCGGGGCCGCCGTGCTCATCATCAACAGCCAGATCGGCACCGCGCTCGGGCTGCCGCTGCAGCGCGGCATGTCGGTGTGGGACAACCTGCAGGCCGCGGTGGCGCAGATCGGCGCCCTGCAGTGGCCACCGCTCATCGCGGCGGTCGCCACCATGGTGCTGGCCGTCGTGGCCAAGCCCTTCAACCGCTGGGTGCCGGCGATGCTCACGGCCGTGGTGGGCGGCACGCTGGTCTCGATGGCGGTGGCAGCGCTGGTGCCTGCCTGGCCGGTGCTGAAGACCGTGCAGGCCCTGCCCAGCGCGCTGCCGCCGCTGTCCTGGCCCGACCTGAGCCTGGACACTGTGCGCGCCCTCTTCGGCGCCACGCTGGTGATGACCTTGCTGGCGCTCACCGAGGCCGTGGCCATCGCCAAGGCGGTGGCCCGGCGCAACCAGGACACGCTGGACGGCAACCAGGAGTTCATCGGCCAGGGTCTGGCCAACCTGGCCGGCAGCTTCTTCTCGTCCTATCCGGCCAGCGGCTCCTTCAACCGTTCGGGTGTGAACGCCGAGTCGGGCGCGCGCACGCCACTGGCCGCGGCCTCGGCGGCGGTGTTCCTGGTGCTCATCCTGCTGGCCGTGTCGCCGCTGGCCAGCTACCTGCCGCTGGCGGTCATCGCCGGGTTGCTGTTCATCGTGGCCTGGGGCCTGATCGACCGCCGCGAGATCGTGCACCTGTGGCACACCGGCTGGGTCGAGCGCGTGCCGCTGGTGGTGACCTTCGTGGCGACGGTGACGCTGTCGCTGGAATGGGCCATCCTGCTGGGCATCGTCAGCGCCCTGGTGGCGCGGCGCGTGGCGCGCTGAACCGGCCGAGGCCGCCGGTCGCGCCGCGTCGTGCCCGACGGCCCGGGGCCGGCTGTGACGGTCCGCCGGGCCTGGGCACCGATCAGTAGCCTGCGGCGGCAGGCAGGCCTTCGACGCCTTCTGGAAACAGTATGGCCAGGTCGGGAACACGCTGGGCGCCCTGCTGGCCGCGCGCGTCGAGGCCGGCACGGTCAACGCGCGGCTGCGCTCGTACCCGAGCACCGTGGCCGCCAGCCTGGCCGCCAACGACGTGCCCGAGGAGGCGCTGCGCACGCTGTGGCAAAGACCCACGGCGCGCTGCCGACGCCGCATCGAGACTTCAAGCTGCACCAGAGGCTGCTGAAGCTTCCGGACCTGCACTACTACGACGTCTACCCGCCGATGATCTCGTCGGACCGGCGCTGCACGGTGGAGCAGTCGGCCGCCCTCACGCTCGACGCCGTCAAGCCGCTGGGGTCGGAAGTCCCAACGCTATCGCAGGCGGCCCTGGCGGCGCGCTCGATGCACGTCTGTCCGCCGCCGGGCAAGGAATCGGACGCCTACCAGACCGCAGTCTACGGCCTGACGCGTTTCGTGCCCCTGAACCACGAGGACAGCTTCGAGAGCCTGACCACCTTCGCGCACGAGTGGGGCCATGGCCTGCATACGATGCTGGCTAACCACGCCCTGCCGCCGGAGACCGCAAGCTACTCGCTCTTCGTCGCCGAGATCGCGTTGATGACCAAGTAGATGCTGCTGACCGACCACTTGCTCGACCAGGAGCGCACGAAGGAAGAGCGGTTGTTCATCCTGGCGCAGGAACTCGAACGCGTCCCCGCCACCTACATCCGCCAGACGATGTACACCGAGTTCGAACTGGATGCGCACGCGCGCTGCAGCGCGGCGAGGCGCTGTCGGGCAGGAAGTCACGCAGCTCTCCTGCGGCCTGCTGCGCCAGTACCAAGGTGCCGACCAGGGCCTGATGACCATCAACCCGCAAGACTGCCAGGAGTGGGCCTACATCCCCACTTCCAACGGCCGTTCTACGTCTACCAGTACGCCACCAGCATGGCTGCGGCCTACCACTTCGGCGAGCAGATCCACGCCGGGCGGCCGGGACAGTGGACAACGGTCTGAACGTGCTGCGCGCCGGCAGCTCGCGCCACCCGCACGTGCTGCTGAAGGGAGCCGGCCTCGACCTGTCGACGCCCCTGCCCCACGAGGTGCCGGTGCGCAGCCTCATCGCGGAGATGGACGAGATGGAGAAGCTGCCGGGCTGAACGGGCACGCAGCCCGCGCCGCACGGCAGCGACTGACCAATTGCGACCTCGGCCGCAAGCACCGCGTCGGCCGACAGCCCAGGGCGCGTCAGTACCCCGCAGCGGCGGCCACGCCCAACCAGTCGGTCACGTTGCCCAGCAGGTTGATGTTGCCGTCGATCGCAGGTACCAGGTACCAGACCTTGCCGTCCTTCGTACCGACATAGGACTTCGTGCTGGCGTAATAGCGGTAGTAGTAGCCCGACTCGGTCAGCGACGTGACACTGGCAGGCGCGGCGTACTGCGGATAGGCGGCTTCAAGATAGTTGAAGATGCGGTCGGATTCCGACAACGTGGCCGCAGCCGGCAACTGGCGCACCCCGGTGATGTAGGCCAGGTTGCGAGCGTTGATGTCGCCGCAGGTCAGCGTCTGCGACGAGAGCTTGTCGCGGAGGGTCGGCGACAGCGGCAGTTCCCCCAGCGCGCTGGTGCTACTGGAGCTGCCGCCGAAAGCGGTGCCGCAGCCCGCGGCGTTGACCACCTCATAGGCAGCCAGCCGGTCGACGATCGCCATGCTGGGCGCCGTCACTGTGGCGAAGACCGTGAAGCCGCCGTTCTGCGACTCGTTCAGGATGGTGGTGTTGTCCTTGAGGTTGACGAACCACTGGCTCGTCGCGCTGTTCGGATTACCGCCCACCTTGGCCATGGCCACCGTGCCGCGCACGTTCGGGCGGCTGGGGCTGTACTCGTTCTGCACCGACCCGGTGGTGGTGACGGACGACAGCTTCGCAGTCGCGGAGTCGTTCCAGTTGAAACCGCCGCCCTGCAGCACGAAACCCCTGGCCAGACGGTGGAAGATGCCGGCGTCGTACTGCAGGCGCTGTACGTAACCCAGGAAGTTGGCCACCGTCAGCGGCGTCTCGGCGTCCTTCAGCGTCAGGTCGATCGGCCCTTCCGTGGTCTGCACGCGCACCATGGTCTGGGCGGCGGCAGGCAAAGCCAGTACGGTGGCCACCAGGGCGACCAGAAGGGTGAAAGCGGCGCAGCGGGCAAGGCGCGGTGACATATTGCTAGGACTCCGTTCGAAAGCCCGGGCGAGGCCCCAGGCTAGAGGCGAATTCTGCATGATGGTCCAGCAGCACAGGGTGCGCTGAGTCACACGGTGCGACACGACGGATCGGCGCATTGAGTCAGGGGGCGACCGAGAGCGTAGAGGGGTCAACGTTGCCGCCGCAAACCACCACGGCCACACACTCGTGCGGCGCCGGCCGCACGACGCCGCTCCACAGCGCCGCCAGCGGCAGCGCGGCAGCCGGCTCCACCGCCAGCCGGAACTCACGCCACATCCGCAGCTGAGCCTGACGGATGTCGTCATCGCTCAGCAGATGGGCGTCCGAAACGAAGTGCTGGCTCACATCCCAGGCGATCTGCCCGATGCGCCGGGCCCCCAGGGAATCGGCAGCCACCCCGGACACATCGACATCGACGGGCTGGCCCGCCGCACGCGCGGCATGCAGCGTCGGCGCGCGCTCGGGCTCCAGCGCCTCGACCCGGCAGCGGCCGGCGCACCAGGCCGCGACGCCGGCGATCAGCCCGCCGCCGCCGACGCTGACCAGCACCCGGTCGGGCAGGCCGCCTTCGTCCTCGATCTCGGCGGCCAGCGTGGCGGCGCCGGCCACCACCTCGGGCTGGTCGTAGGCATGCATCAGCAACGCGCCGCTGTCCCGCTGGCGCGCCACGCAGGCCTCGAAGGCCTCGACGTAGACGGCGCCCTGCACCACCACGCGCGCCCCCAGCGCAGCCAGCGCCTGGCGCTTGGCCGGGCTGGCCAGTTCGGGCAGGAAGACCTCGCACGGCACCCCCATGGCGCGTGCTGCCGTGGCCACGGCGATGCCGGCATTGCCCCCCGACGCGATGACCACGCCGGCCGCCGGCAAGGGCAGCGAGCGCATGCGGTTGAACATGCCACGCGCCTTGAAGCTGCCGCCGACCTGCAGGTGTTCGAGCTTCAGCGCCACTTCGGCCACGTCCAGGCCGAGCGCTGCGCCGGGCAGTCGCCACAGCGGCGTGCGCCGCACATCGGCGGCAATGCGGCCTCTTGCGGCCTGCAGCGAAGACGGGTCGAGGCCGGTCGGCAGAGATGCAGTCATGAACGGATGCTAACGGGCCCGCCCGCCCTGTCCCGGACATGCAAAATGATCCGCTCGATGGACCCGTCCCCGACCCCGACCTCCCTGCCAGCCGTCGACGAAGCGCGGCGCCTGGAGCGTCTGCACGCGCTCGGCATCCTGGACACCGATGCCGAACCGATGTTCGACACGATGGCCAACCTGGCGGCCTCGCTGCTCGGCACCCCGATCGCGCTGATCAGCTTCGTCGATGCCGAGCGCCAGTGGTTCAAGGCCGAGCTGGGCCTGGGCGGCGTGCGACAGACCTCGCGCGACGTGGCCTTCTGCTCCCACGCCATCGAGCAGGGCGACGTCTTCGAAGTGCACGATGCGTCGCAGGACGCGCGCTTCCGTGCCAACCCGCTGGTCACCGGCGCGCCGGGCATCCGCTTCTACGCCGCCGCGCCGATCGAGATGCCGGACGGCGGCGAACGCCTGGGCACCCTGTGCGTCATCGACCGCCACCCCCGCACCCTGACCCCGTCGCAACGCGAGCAGCTGCAGATGCTGGCGCGCCTGGTGGCACAGGCGCTGCAACTGCGCGAGCAGGCGCGCCGCCGTGTGGAAGTCGAGCTGGCGGGCCACATCGCGTCCCTGAACTCGGTGCTGGACGACCTGCCAGTGTCGGTGACCGTGTGGGACGCCAACTTCTGCAACGTCTACGCCAACGCCACGCACGGCCGCTGGAGCGGCACGCCGCCCCACGAGATCCTCGGGCGCCGGCTGGACAGCCTGTTGCGGCCCGACCGCTTCAATGCACTGAAGCCGTACGTCGACGTGGCGAAGGCCGGCCGGGCCAGCACTTTCGAAGGCGACTTCACGGTGCTGGGACAGGAGCGCCGGATGCAGATCCAGCTCATCCCGCACGCGCAGGAAGGCGGCCGTGTGCAAGGCTTCGCGGCACTGACGATCGACGTCACCGCCGAGCGCCACGCGCAGGCCCTCCGAGGTCGCCTGGCCGCTCTGGTGGAGCACACCGACGACGCCATCCTGGGGCTGGCGCTCGACGGCACCATCACCGACTGGAACGAAGGCGCGACGCGGCTGTTCGGGCACACCGAGGCCGAGGCCCGGGGCCGCCCTTGCGCCATCCTGCTGGGCGACCCCGACGACGCGGCCCTGCGCCAGCGCATCGCGCGCCTGGTCGGCGGCGATCCGGTCGCCCCGTTCGAGACCGAGCTGGCCGACCGCGGCGGCCGGACGGTGCCGGTGTCGGTGGTGATGTCGCCCATCCGCGACAGTGAACGCCGCGTGATCGGCGTGGCCAAGACCCTGCGTGACATCAGCCGCCTGCGCGAGATCGAAAAGGCGCTGCGTGACAGCCGGGCCTTCCTCGACCGCACCGGGCGCATCGCCGGCGTCGGCGGCTGGGAGATCGACCTGCGCAGCGAGCAGGTCACCTGGTCCGCCGAGGTCTGCCGCATCCATGAGCGGCCGCTCGGTTACCGCCTGGACGTGTCGGAAGGGCTGGGCTACTTCAACCGCGACGCCCGCAGGCGGCTGCGCGAGGCCCTGGCTGCGGCGCTGGCAGGGGCCGGACCGTTCGACCTGGAAGCGCAGATGACCACCGCGAACGGGCGCTCCCTGTGGGTGCGCATGGCCGGCACGCTGGAATACGAGAACGGCCTGCCGGTGCGCTGCGTGGGGGCAATGCAGGACATCACCGAGCAGCTCGCACGCAGGACCGAGCTGCGGCGCGAACACCAGCTGCGCGTGCAGCTGCAGCGCCATGCCGAGCATCTGGACGAGCTGCTGAACGAGCGCAACGACATGCTGCGTGTGCTGGCGCACGAGGTCCGGCAACCGCTGAACAACGCCTCGGCCGCGCTGCAGAGCGCCGCCGCTGCACTGGCCGGCAGCGGCAAGAGCGCCGTGGCCGACCGGCTGCAGCGCGCCCGCGACGTGATGGGCCACGTGCTGGCCGGCGTGGACAACACGCTTGCGGCGGCGTCACTGCTGGTCGGCTCGGGCCAGGCGATGGGCGATGACACCGACATCGACACCCTGGTGGCCGTGGCCCTGGCCGACCTGCCGGCCAACGACAGGGCACGCGTGCAGGTGCTGCGCGAAACGAGCACGCGCACGGCCACGATGGACATGGGCCTGATGCGCCTGGCGCTGCGCAACCTGATGTCCAACGCGCTGAAGTACGCGCCACCCGACTCCCCGGTGACGGTGCGGCTGACCGACAGCGACGACCCGCTGGCGCTCATCATCGACGTCACCGACCGGGGCACGGGCTTCGAGGCCGAGCTGCTGCCCCGGATGTTCCAGCGCGGCGAGCGCGGTCGCCTGGGCCGGCACGCCGCGGGTCACGGCCTGGGCCTGTACATCGTGCACCGGGTGATGGAACGGCACGGCGGGCAGGTGCTGGTGGCCAGCAACGTGCCCGGCGAGGTGACGATGCGGCTCGTCATCACGCAGTCTTCCCAGGAACCCTGAGCGGCCCGCGACGCCGCAGCGCCTGCGGGTTCAGGCCAGCGTGAGCGGCGCCCGGAAGACGTAGCCCACGCGCGAGCGCGACTGCAGCGGCACCAGCATCGGCGTGGCGCGCTCGATGCGGCGGCGCAGGCGGTAGATGGTCGCGTTCAGGCCGTCGTCGGCGTCCGCCGCGGCGGCACGACCCAGGCGCTGCAGCAAGGTCTCGCGCGCCACGGCCGCACCCTGCGCCTCGATGAAGCACTCCATCACCGCGAGGTCGGCTTCGCTGAGATCGACACGCGCGCCGTCGGGCGCGACGAGCTGGCCGCTGTGGCGGTCGAGCTTCCAGGTGGTGGCCACCTGGCCCACGGCATCGACACGGCGCTGCACGGCATGCAGCGCGATGACGACCTGTTCGAACTGCACCGGCTTGGCCAGGTACATGTCCGCACCGGCTTCGACGACCTGCTTGAAGACATCGGGCGCGAGCTTGCCCGACACCACCAGCACGCCGGCCGAGGTGCGCCGGCGCAGGATGCGTATGGTCTCGACGCCGTCGACGCCGGGCAGCATCAGGTCGACGATGTAGAAGTCGTAGGTGTAGGCCCCTTCGGAGGCCAGCAGGTCGCTGCTGTCGGAGAAGACATCGACGCGGACGCCCTGATCGCGCAGGTGCTGTGACAGGAATTCGGTGTATTCCTTGTCGTCGTCTACAAGTGCAAGGGTGCGGGGAAGCATGTGAATGGGGGGTTGCGGGATGAAGAGTAATGGATATTCCAGCACATCCGGGAGCCCTGCGGGGCAGGGGAGATGCTGATCTTCGGGGCGTGATGCATAAAACGACAGGGCTTGTCGGGACGCATCTCTGGTGATGCCTGGACACATCCGACCGATGACGGTGATTTGACATTGATCAACCCCCCAAAAGCGGCGGCGTTACCATGAAGAGATGAGCCAACCACCTGCAATACCGCTCTCGCCTGCCTCGCTGGAATGGGCACGCCGCCTGGTGCAGATGCCCACGGTCAGCCATCAGTCGAACCTGCCGGTCATCGAGTGCATCGCCGACCACCTGCGCAGCCTGGGCGTGACGCCGCGGCTGACCTGGGACGCCGAACGCCGCAAGGCCAACCTGTTCGCCACGCTGGGCGCAGGCAAGCCCGGCGGCGTGATCCTGTCCGGCCACACCGACACCGTGCCCTGGGACGGTCAGGCCTGGACCATGGAGCCGACCTCGGCCCTGGTGCAGGACCAGCGCCTGTACGGCCGCGGCAGTGCCGACATGAAGGGCTTCATCGGCCTGGCCGTGGCGCAGGCGCGGGACTTCCTCGAAGCCGACCTGCCGTTTGCCGTGCACTACGCCTTCAGCTACGACGAGGAGGTGGGAGGCTGGGGCGCGATGAACCTCATCGCCGACCTGCGCGAGGCCGGCCTCGCGCCCGAGCTGTGCATCGTCGGCGAGCCCACGATGATGATCCCGGCCATCGCGCACAAGGGCGTGCACCGCTGGCGCTGCTGCATCAAGGGCCGCGCAGCGCATTCCTCGCTCACGCCCTTTGCCGTCAACGCCATCGAAGCCGGTGCCCGCCTCATCGGCCACATCGCCGACATGGGCGATCGCTGGCGCGCCGAAGGCCCGCGCTTCGAAGGCTTCGACGTGCCCTACACCACGTCGGCCGTGGGCGTCGTGCAGGGGGGCATCGCCGACAACGTGGTGCCCGAGGACTGCCACTTCCACTACGAGTTCCGCAACCTGCCCGGCACCGACGAGCAGGCGATGCAGCGCAGCGTGCTCGACGCGGCGGCGCGGCTGGAACCGGCGATGAAGGCGGTCGACCCGGCCACCGGCTTCCGCTTCGAGACGATCTGCTCGATGCCCGCCTTCCAGGCGCGCGAGGACGAAGCGGCGGTGACGCTGGCCAAGAAGCTGTCGGGCGCGACCGCGACCACGCTGGTGGCCTTCGGCACCGAGGCCGGCCTGTTCCAGCGCGCGGGCATCTCCACCGTGGTGTGCGGCCCCGGCAGCATCAACCAGGCGCACCAGGCCGACGAGTACGTGAGCCTGGAACAGCTTGCACGCTGCGAGGCCTTCATCGCCGCGTTGCGGGGCTGAAGGCCGACGGCGGCGCCCCCCGCCCCGGCCCCGGCGCCGTCAGCCGCGGACCCGCGGCTCCGACAGGGTGGCACAGTGCGGCCCGCCGCCCACCCAGTGCGCGCTGATAGCGTCGACGAAGACGATCTCGCGACCGGGAAAGGCCTGCTCGTAGACCTTGCGCACGCGCTCCTGGCGCGCCCGGGGCGTGCCGTGCTCGACGAAGCCCGGCAGCACCACCACGCCGTTGGCCACCACGTGGTTGAGGTAGCTGGCCGTGGCCACCTGGATCACGCGGTCCCCCTCGCGCCGCTTCTCGCGGGCGGGGAAGTAGCCGGCCGTCCAGCCCGTCGACCAGGTCGGGTCGGCGGCCGCCGAGAGGAACAGCGCACGCTCGATGGTGCGGGGCATCGGCACCTTCAGCAGCCTGAGCCGGCGGCCGTCCTGGTCGGTCGATCGGCTCAGCACGTCCCAGCAGCGCTGCATGCGCTGGCGGTTCAGCCGCGCCACCGGATGGCGCGCCGCCTCGTCGTCGTCGGGCCAGGCCAGCAGCACGGTGGAAGGGTCGGCGAAGCGCACGAATTCGTCGGTGTGGCCCCCCGTGCCCCAGCCGACGTACCGGCCGGTGATGGTGCCGCGCAGGTGCGGGTCTTCGGCCAGGCCTTCAGGCAGCCAGATGACGTGGCGGATGCCCGGCAGCTGCAGCAGGTGCTTCTGCAGTTCCGCGCGCGAACGGCCCGGATTGCGCGTGGCATACAGCGCCGCGTTGGCGATCAGCGTGCCGCGGCCGTTGACCTCGACACCGCCGCCCTCCATGTACAGCTCGCTTTCGTGCAGGCTGGCGCCGGCATGGCGCGCGATGGCCAGCTCGACACCGTCGCGCCGCGGGTCGGCCACGACGCTGCAGGCCGCAGTGCGCCGCTCGTCCCCGGCATGGCGGCGGCGGCACCACGCCGGCATGCCGTAGTCGTTCCAGCGGAAATCGACCACGCCCAGACGGCCCGCCGGCCCCGCGGCGAACACCGCCATGTCGCGCAGGAAGAAGGCTGCGGCCGGCTCCACCATGTATTGGACCGATTGCGCCGGCGAGCCCAGCGGCCGCAGCAGCGCCGTGGCCTGCTCCAGCGCCGCGCCATCGCGCAGCATCAGCTTCAGCGTGACATGCGGCAACAGCGCGGCCGCCAGCTGCGATGTCAGGGCCTCGTGGCCCGCGTCGTAGCCCAGCCAGACCGCCTGCTGCGGTTCGAACTCTGCGGCCAGGCGGAAGTCGCTGAGCGGGCCGTCGGTGGCACGCACGGCAGCCGGCCCGGCCAGCAGCGCGGCACTGCCCGCCGCGGCGCGCAGCAGGCGGCGCCGGGAGATCGTGAAGGACACGGGCGTGGGCCGGTTCGGGTGCATGGCGCCGGCACTGTGCCACAGCCCGGGCGATCGTGATGGGCCAGGCACCGGCCAGACACGCGACTTCGAGGTCCCCAGCGTCGAGTCATCCAAGCATCAATCCCAGGTTGCGGTCGAAATGTCGCAACCGGGGAAAGACCTGATCGACGATCGCCGCTTCGGCGCCGAACCAGCGCGCCAGTTCGCCGCCGAACTGGTCGGTCGAGATCGTCGGGATCCACACGCCCTGGCCGGCGTCGTCGGGGCCGCCCACGGCCAGCGTCGGGAAGCGGCCCACGATGCGCCCGCCCCGCACCGAGCCGCCGACGACGAAGTGATGGCTGCCCCAGCCATGGTCGGTGCCCTGACCATTGCTGGGCAGGTTGCGGCCGAAGTCGCTGGCGGTGAACAGCGTGACGTCGCGGGACAAGGTCATCTCTTCGATGGCGGCATGGAAGGCGGCCACGGCAGCACTGATTTCTCCCAGCAACTCGTTCTGACGCTGCAGCTGGTCGTCGCCGTGGGTGTCGAAGCCACCGATGCTGCAGAAGAAGCACTGCCGCGACAGGCCGAGCTGGCCGCGTGCCGCGATGAGCCGGGCGATCATGCGCAACTGGCGTCCCAGGCCCGTCTCGGGAAACACGGTCTTCAGCGTCGATGCAGACAGCGCCTGGGTCAGCACGCGCTGGTTGTCGATGGAGCGGCCCATCACGTCGAGCCAGGCCTGCTCCAGCGGGTCGCTGCGGCGCTGGTTCAAGGTCGCTCCGATGGCGATCCCCAGAGGGTCGGTCGCGCCGGGCCGGTAGAAGTCGAAGCCGAAACGGCCCGACGAGGACACCCGGTAAGGCTGCAGCGATCGGTCGCCCGCTTCCCAGAGGTTGCCTCCGGCCACGCTGATGGCGCTGTAACCTCGATTGGGGCTGCCATCGGCCAGCACGCGTTCGAGGGTACGGCCGCCCCAGCCGTCGCGTGCGGGTCCGTCCACGGCCGAACTCTGCCAGGCGCCCTGCTGGTCGCTGTGCGAGAACAGGTTGGCCGGCAGCGGCACGCTGCGCGCCTGCCATTGCGCACGCGTGGTCGGCACCATGAGCGGGCCGACATTGGCCACCACGGCCGCCTGGCCGCGGTTGACGAGGCCCTGCAGACCGGCCATCGCCGGGTGCAGCGCGTAGTCGCCGGCCGCCGCGATGGGCAGCAACTGCGCGCGCGGCAGCGCCAGGTTGGGCCTGGCGCGCTGGTAGGCCGCGAACTGCGTGGTGTCGGTGGGCACCACCATGTTGTTGGCGTCGTTGCCGCCGAACATGAACAGGCACACCATGGCGCGGTAGCCCGCGCCGTCGGTGGTCGCGGCCAGGGCCTGCATCGAGGCCCAGGGCGTCAGCGCGGCGGCTGTGCCGGCACGGAGAAAGGATCTGCGTTTCATGTCTCGACGGTGCCGAAGCAGAAGAGGCTGTGGAGGAGGCGATGGAGCCCAGCAGACGCCGTGGAGCCGGCTTTGCCGGTCCACTGGGGTCGCCCCCTCGAGGGGGAGACGCCGAAGGCGCTTCGGGGGTGGGTCATTTCTGGATGACGAAGTCAGGGGACAGGGCGGTGATCAGCAGCGCAGAGGTCACGCGCCTCTTCCTGTCGGCCGCCGGGATGGCCGTCACCAGGGTACGCAGGCGCTCGCGCGTCGCAGCGCTCATCTGACGGCAGAAGAACAGCAGGTCCAGCCGGTCGATCAGCGCTGCGGGGTCGTTGGCCAGTGCCATCAGCGGTTCGAGCTTCAGCACCAGGCGCGAATCGCCGTTGCCATAGCCGCCGCTGTCGAAGAGGTCGGCGAAGAAGTTCAGCGAGCCGACGACCGTGGTCTCGGTGGTGATCTGGAACTCCGGCGCCACCATCCCCGCGGCGGCCACCGGGCCTGCCGGGCGGTAGTTCGGCGAGTAGAAGTTGAAGACCGAGGGCGCCAGCAAGGGGCTCTGGCCGAGCGCGTCGTCGGCGCCGTCCAGGTAGTGGATGCTGTTGCGCCCGTTGCGACTCTCGGCGCCCAGGGCATGCAGGAAGGCGGCCAGCCGCAGCACGGGCTCGCGCTGCTTGCCCATGCGCGGCTGCGTGGCGGCGGTCTCGCTGCGGGCTTCCGCATCCAGCAGCACGGCGCGAACGACGGCCCGAAGGTCGCCGCGCACGCCGGCGCCGTTGTCGTTGAAGACTGCGGCCACGCGTGCGATGTAGGCCGGACTCGGATTGCTGGTCACCAGGCGCTGGATGAGCTGCCGGCCGATGAACGGCCCGACGTTGGGGTGGCGGAAGATGCTGTCCAGCGCGTCGGCCATGTCCTTCTCGGGGGTCTGGCCGGCCGGCAGCACACGACCGTCGAGCAGCGACTTCGGGCCCGGCGAGTGGTGCATGGCCCAGGCCTTCATCGGCTGGATCCACAGCGCCTCGTCGTTCTCGTCGTGATCGTGGAAGGTCGAGCTCCGGGTGTTGTCCAGCCCGCCGTAGGACCAGCCACTGAAGGCCGCGGCAAAACCCTTCACCACCGCTTCGTCGTAGGTGGGCAGGGGCACGCCGGCGGCGTCGAGTTGCGGGCTGCCGTCGAGATTGAGCCTGACCAGGCCGATGGAGAACAGCTGCAGCACCTCGCGCGCGTAGTTCTCGTTCGGGTGCGTGCCCTTCTGCGGGTCGGCCTTGGCGCTTTCCAGCAGGTTCAGGTAGTAGCCCATGGCCGGGTGCAGGGTCACTTCCTGCAGCAGCTGCCGGTAGTTGCCGAAAGCGTTGCGGCCCAGCATGTCCATGTAGCTGCTCATCGCGTGCGGCCGGATGTCGGGCGCGACGTTGCTGATGACCATGATCTGCAGCAGCGCCCACACCATGCGGGCGCGCAGCGGGTCCTCGCCGCGCAGCCAGTGCTGCCACACGGCCTCGTAGCTCATCTCCTCGGTGACCCGCGGCAGCCGGTCGGGCGGGTCGTCGCGGCCACGCTGGCCGTCGATGTAGCCCACGTGCAGCATCAGCGGCGCGTTGAACTGGGCCTGCAGCCAGGCCTCGAAACCCTGGTCGCGCAAGGCCTTGACCTGCTCGGGCGAGGTGACCCCGAAGCTGGCCTGCGTGAGGAAGCGCACGGCGTCGCGTTCAGTGGGCGGTGTGACGCTGGCGGGCAGCGGCGTGCCGCCCGAGCCCGGCAGGTCGTAGACCACAGCCGGCGCGCCGTTGCCCCCGCCGCAAGCCGCCAGGAAGGCGGCGGCGGCCGCCGCCGCAGCCCCTGCGGCGCCCCGCGTGAGCTGGGACTCGTCGCGGCCGGCCGCAGCTGCGTCACCATCGGCTGCCACCTCGTCCACCGTGTCGCCGACCGCGCTGCGCTGCGCGTCGGGGGTGCTCGTACGGGCCATCGCGCCCCTCCTCGTCTTGTTGGGGCGCAATGTGCGGCAGCGCACCCGCAGCGCTGCTACGAGACGTAAGGCCTTGCGTGCAGTGCCTGCACGCCGGCGGCGATCAGCCGGTGCCGGTGGACCCGAAGCCGCCGGCGCCGCGCTCGGTGGCGGCGAAGTGATCGACGCGGCGGAAGCTGGCCTGCACCACCGGCACGATGACCAGCTGCGCGATGCGCTCCATCGGCTGCACGGTGAACGCGGCGCTGCCGCGGTTCCAGCAACTCACCATCAGCGGACCCTGGTAGTCGCTGTCGATCAGGCCCACCAGGTTGCCCAGCACGATGCCATGCTTGTGGCCCAGGCCCGAGCGCGGCAGGATCATCGCGGCCAGGCCGGGGTCGGCGATGTGGATCGACAGGCCGGTGGCGATCAGCGCCGTCTGGCCAGGCTCCAGCACCAGCGGTTCGTCGAGGCAGGCGCGCAGGTCCAGGCCCGCGCTGCCCGGCGTGGCGTACTGCGGCAGCTGCCCGGCCATGCGCGGGTCGAGCACTTTCACGTCGATGCAGGTCATGTCGTCTTCGGGGATGAACGGCGTGCGATCTCGCGCACCAGCTCGCGCGCCAGGTGCAGCTTGGGGCCTTCGGGCAGCGTGGTCTCGCCGGCCTCGTCGACCAGCACCAGCGTGTTGTGGTCCTGGCCGAAGGTGGCCGGGCCGATGTTGCCGACGACCAGCGGCACGCCCTTGCGCCGCAGCTTGTCGCGCGCATGGCGCACCAGGTTTTCGCTCTCTGCCGCGAAGCCCACGCACCACGGGCGCCGGTCCTCGGGCAGGCGCGCCACGCTGGCCAGGATGTCGGGGTTCTCCGTCATCTGCAGCACCGGCACGCGGCCGCTGCCGTCCTTCTTGATCTTCTGGTCGGCAGCGTTCATGGGGCGCCAGTCGGCCACCGCGGCCGTGGCCACGAAGAGCTGGTGGCGCGCCGCCAGCGGCAACACAGCATCGAACATCTGTTGCGCACTTTGAACGTCGATGCGCCGCACGTGGCGCGGCGTGGGCAGGTGCACGGGGCCGGCCACCAGCGTCACGTCGGCGCCGGCCTCTGCGGCGGCCCGTGCGATGGCGAAGCCCATCTTGCCGCTGGAGTGGTTGGTGATGCCGCGCACCGGGTCGATGGCCTCGAAGGTCGGCCCGGCGGTCACCAGCAGCGTGCGGCCGGCCAGCAGCTTGGGGCGGAAGAAGGCGATGAGCTCGTCGCGCAGTTCCTCGGCCTCCAACATGCGGCCGTCTCCGATCTCGCCGCAGGCCTGGTCACCGGCGCCGGGGCCCAGCACGGTGGCGCCGTCGGCACGCAGCTGCGCTACGTTGCGCTGCGTGGCCGGGTGGGCCCACATCTCGCGGTTCATCGCCGGGGCCACCAGCAGCGGGCAGCGGTCGATGGGGCGCGCCAGGCACAGCAGGCTCAGCAGCTCGTCGGCACGGCCCTGCACCAGCCTGGCGATGAAGTCGGCGCTGGCCGGGGCGATCAGGATGGCGTCGGCCTCGCGCGAGAGGTTGATGTGCGCCATGTTGTTGGGCTCGCGCGCATCCCATTGGCTGAGGGCCACCGGCCGGTTGGACAGCGCCTGCATCGTCACCGGCGTGATGAACTGGGTCGCGGCCTCGGTCATCACCACCTGCACGGTGGCCCCGGCCTTGACCAGTTCGCGCGTCAGCTCGGCGGCCTTGTAGCAGGCGATGCCGCCGCTGAGGCCGAGGACGATGTGCCTGCCTTGCAGATCGAGAGGGGTCGACATGGGCGGGCACTCTAGCAGGGCCTCGCTGCGGGATGCTGTTCCTGCGCACCGGGATCGATGCTGAATATCCTCACATTTCAGACATTTCTGAAATGGCCGATATGATTTCGGTCAATCCGCACCCTCCGGGCCACTCCATGAACACCATGTCTCCGCTCGTCCGCAGCTTCGTCGGCCACTTCGGCGAGATGGGCAGCCGCTGGGGCATCAACCGCACGGTGGGGCAGATCTATGCGCTGATCTTCGTTTCGCCCGAGCCGCTGAACGCCGAGCAGATCGCCGAGCGGCTGGAGTTCAGCCGCTCCAACGTCAGCATGGGGCTCAAGGAACTGCAGTCCTGGCGCCTGGTGCGCATGAAGTTCGTGCCGGGCGACCGCCGCGAGTACTTCGACGCCCCCAGCGACGCCTGGGAGATCTTCCGCACGCTGGCCGAAGAACGCCGCCGGCGCGAGATCGAGCCGACACTGTCGATGTTGCGCAACGCCCTGCTCGAAGCCCCCAGCACCGAAGAAGACCGCATCGCGCAGGAGCGCATGAAGGGCATGCACGACCTGATCGAACTGATGACGACCTGGTTCGACGACGTGCAGCGCATGGACGCGCAGACGCTGGCCCAGCTGATGAAGATGGGCTCGAAGGTGCAGCGCCTGCTCGAGTTCACAGGCACCGTCAAGGTCGTCAAGGGAGGCAAGACCTGAGGTCTGCCCCGCCCCGCACTTCTGCAACCCAGAGGCAAGTCCCATGGACGCACTCATCCTGGCCCGCATGCAGTTCGCGGCCAACATCAGTTTCCACATCCTCTTTCCCACCATCACCATCGCGCTGGGCTGGACGCTGCTGTTCATGCGCTGGCGCTGGCTGCGCACGCACGACACCGCCTGGCTGACGGCCTACCGCTTCTGGACCAAGGTCTTCGCGCTGACCTTCGCGCTGGGCGTGGTCAGCGGCATCACCATGAGCTTCCAGTTCGGCACCAACTGGCCGGGCTTCATGGAGCGCGTGGGCAACGTCGCCGGGCCGCTGCTGGGCTACGAGGTGCTGACCGCCTTCTTCCTGGAGGCCACCTTCCTGGGCATCATGCTGTTCGGCCACGGCAAGGTGAGCGAACGCGTGCACCTGCTGGCCACCTTCCTGGTCGCCTTCGGCACCACGATGAGCGCCTTCTGGATCCTGGCGCTCAATTCCTGGATGCACACCCCCGCGGGGCATGTCATCCGCGACGGCGAGTTCTTCGTGACGAGCTGGCTGCAGGTGATCTTCAACCCGTCGTTTCCCTACCGGCTGGCGCACGTGCTGCTGGCCTCGGGGCTGACCGTGGCCTTCCTGCTCGCCGGCGTCAGCGCCTGGCAGCTGCTGAAGGGCAAGGCCAACCCGTCGACGCCGAAGTCGATGCGCGTGGGCCTCACGCTGGGCGCGGTGCTGATCCCGCTGCAGATCCTGGTGGGCGACCTGCACGGACTGAACACGCTGGAGCACCAGCCGCAGAAGGTCGCGGCGATGGAAGGCATCTGGGAGACGCAGCGCGGCGCGCCGCTGCTGCTGTTCGCCGTGCCCGACGAAGAAGCCCGCACCAACCGCTTCGAGATCGGCATTCCCAAGGGGGCTTCGCTGATCCTCAAGCACGACCCCGACGGCGAGATCCGCGGCCTCAACGACTTCGTCGGCGAGCACCCGCCGGTGGCGCCGGTGTTCTACGGCTTCCGTCTCATGGTGGGCACCGGCATGCTGATGCTGGTGTTCTCGTGGGCCGGACTGTGGCTGTACCGGCGCCGCGGCTGGGCGGCCGAGAAGCTGCCGCGGGCCCTGCTGTGGGGCCTGGCCGGCATGACCTTCTCGGGCTGGGTGGCCACGCTGGCCGGCTGGTACGTCACCGAGATCGGCCGCCAGCCCTACCTGGTGTTCGGCCTGCTGCGCACGGCGGAAGCCGCGTCCGGCGTGCCGTCCTCGATGATCGCGCTGACGCTGGCGCTCTACGTCACGGTCTACCTGGCACTCATCGTGGCCTACATCGGCGTGGTCAAGCACATGGCCGAGAAGCCGCCCGAGCTGCCGCCCGCGCCGGAAGAGATGACCAAGGGAGTGCTCACATGAACTGGGGCGAGGCACTGCCCGTGATCTTCATGGGCCTGATGGGACTGTCGATGCTGGCCTACGTGGTGCTGGACGGCTACGACCTCGGCGTCGGTCTGCTGCTGCACCGCGCCACCGACGAGCAGAAGGACGTCATGGTGTCCAGCATCGGCCCCTTCTGGGACGCCAACGAGACCTGGCTCGTGCTGGGCGTGGGCATCCTGCTGATCGCCTTTCCCAAGGCGCACGGCATGGTGCTGCAGGCGCTGTACCTGCCGGTGGCGCTGATGCTGGTGGGGCTGATCCTGCGCGGCGTGGCCTTCGACTTCCGCGTCAAGGCGATGGACCAGCACAAGCCCCTGTGGAACTTCGCGTTCTTCGCGGGCTCCGGCCTGGCTGCAGCGGCACAGGGCTGGATGCTGGGTCGCTACATCACCGGGCTGGCCGACGGCTGGCAATTCATGCTCTTCGCTGCCGCCATCGCGCTGCTGCTGCCGGCCGCCTACGTGTTGCTGGGCGCCGCCTGGCTGATCATGAAGACCGAGGATCAACTGCAGCGGCACGCCGTGCGCTGGGCCAAGCTGGCCTGGCCACCGGTGGTGCTGGGCATGGGCCTGATCAGCCTGGCCACACCGCTGGTGAGCGCCACCGTGCGGGAGCGCTGGTTCAGCATGCCGGAGTTCATCGCGCTGCTGCCCATCCCGCTCATCACGCTGGCCGCGCTGGCGGGCGCGCGCGCCGTGCTGAACTCGCCGCGTGTGCTGGGCCGGGCCTGCTGGTGGCCGTTCGCACTGATCATCACCGTCTTCGTGCTGGGCGGCATCGGCCTGGCCTACAGCCTCTACCCCTACGTCGTGATCGACCGGCTGACGATCTGGGAGGCGGCCAGCGCCACGGAAGCCCTGGCCGTCATCGCCATCGGTTGCGCCTTCACGGTGCCGGCCATCGCCGGCTACACGGTGTTCTCGTACCGCGTGTTCCGCGGCAAGGCCAAGGCACTGAGCTACGCCTGAGGCGGGCGACGTCGGCCACCTTGGCTCGCTCTTGCGCTGACGCATTCGCTTGCGGGCATGATGAAGGCTGGCGCAGCAGCCCGCGTTGAGGCTGCAGCCCTGCACAGCGGAGGAACGATGCAGCAAACGATCGACACGGTGGCCGGCAGCACCCACGCACCTCGCGCCTGGGCGCTGGCCGGCACGCTGCTGCTGGCAGCCTGCGGCGTGGGCGCTTCGTCGGACCTGGTGGGCGAGGTCGACACCGTCTTCAAGTTCATCGGCCCCGACCACAAGATCGTTGTCGAAGCCTACGACGACCCTGCCGTCAAGGGCGTGACCTGCTATGTGTCGCGCGCCAAGACCGGCGGCATCAAGGGCGGCCTGGGCCTGGCCGAGGACAAGAGCGAAGCCTCCATCGCCTGCCGGCAGGTCGGCCCCATCAGCTTCACGGGGCCGCTGCGCCAGCAGGACGAGATCTTCAGCGAGCGCACCTCGCTGGTCTTCAAGCGCCTGCGCGTGGTGCGCATGGTCGACGCCACGCGCAACACGCTGGTCTACCTGAGCTACTCCGACCGCGTCATCGAAGGTTCGCCGCAGAACAGCGTCACCGCCGTGCCGGTGGAGCGGGCCACGGCGATCCCGTTGCGCAGGTAGGCCGCCGCCCGGCGTCAGGCCTTGCCCAGCGTGCTGAGGTAGCCGTGCCGTGCGCAGCTGACCAGTCGCACGCGTGAATCGACGGGCACGTCCTTGTAGGTGTAGGACGTGCGCGCGATGCGCAGCAGGGGCTCGCCGGGCGTCAGCTTCAGCAGCCGGGCCGTGCGGTCGTCGGCGCTCACCGCGGTGATGAACTCGTCGGCGCGCACGATGGTGATGCCGTAGCGGTCCTGGAAGAAGCCATAGACGGTCCCTTCGCGCCGCTTGAATCCACTCTCGTCGAGGTCGGGAAACAGCTGCGTGGGCACACGCATGCGGTCCAGGATGGCCGGTTCTCCGTCGAGCGTCAGAAGCGTCTCGATGTCGAACACCGGCGCGCGCGACTTCAGCCGCAGCTCCCCGGCCGTGACCCGGTCGGCCCGCGCACGCCTCATCGACAGCAGGGTCACGACGGGCAGCTCGTGTCCACCGTCGCTGCCGACGATGCGGAAGAACACGTTGAGCATGTAGTCGCGACCGTGCGTGCGCACGAAGGTGCCGCGCCCCTGTTCGCGCACGAGGATGTTCTCGGCGACGAGTTCTCCGACCGCCTTGCGCACGGTGCCGACGCTGGCGTCGTAGCGACGCGCCAGCTGCGGCTCGCTGGGGATCTTCTGCCCGTGCTTCCACCGGCCTTCGCGCAACGCGTCGGTGATCTGCTGCTTGACGATGCGATAGAGCGGCGTCCTGTCGAGCGAGGTCAATCGTCCTGAACTCATGTACATGACCACAAAGTCATGTACAGGACTTTACCTTGATCGGATCACCCGAAGGCAGGCCAAGTGCCTGATTTTCAACAAGCCGCGATGGAAGCCTCCCGCCTTGTCGCTCCCGCGCTGCGGGCCCTAGAGTCGGTCCACATCTCGCCGCTGGAGCAAACATGCCGGGTCAGACGCTGGTCACCGGAGTCATCGGGGCCGACACGCACATCGTGGGCAATCGCATCCTGTCGATGGCCCTCGAGAAGGCGGGCTACAAGGTGGTCACGCTGGGCGCGCTCACCCCCGCGCCGGAGTTCGTGAAGGCCGCCATCGAGACGGCAGCACACGGCATCATGGTGTCGTCGCTGTATGGCCTGGGCGAGCTCGACTGCCGCGGTTTCCGCGATCTCTGCGACGAAGGCGGCCTGGGCGACATCCTGCTGTACCTGGGTGGCAACCTCGTCGTCGGCAAGACGCCCTGGCCGGAGGTCGAGGCGCGCTTCGTCGGCATGGGTTTCGACCGCGCCTTCCCTCCCGGCACCCGCATCGAGGACGTGCTGGCCACGCTCGACGCCGACTTCGCAGCTCGCGCACGGGGCGAGACGATGGACCGGAGCTGGCCCACCCCCTGGGCCTCCCGCCAGGGCGACGCCGCATGAACACCCCTGACGGCGCCGCGCGGAGCCAGGGCGCATGAGCCTGGCGCTGCTGGTCGACTTCGGCAGCACCTACACCAAGGTGCGCGCGGTGAGCCTGCAGGACGCGCGCATCGTCGCCTCGGCACAAGGCCCGTCGACGGTGAGCACCGACATCACCGTCGGCCTGCAGACGGCGCTCGATCGGCTGCATGCGCAGCTCGGCACCGCCCCCCGGTACCGCTGGCGGCTGGCTTCGTCCAGCGCCGCCGGCGGGCTGCGCATGGTCACCGTGGGCCTGGTGCGAGAGCTCACCGCCGAGGCGGCGCGCCAGGCGGCCCTGGGCGCGGGCGCCAAGCTGGTGGGCAGCTTCAGCGGGCGGCTGACGCGGGCGGACCTGCAGTGCATCAGCGCGTCCGCACCCGATGTGCTGCTGCTCTGCGGCGGCACCGACGGCGGAAACCGCGACACCATCGTCCACAACGCCGGGGTGCTGGCGCAGGCGGGCCTGGCCTGCCCCTTCGTGGTGGCCGGCAACCGCGAAGCCGCCGACGAGGTGCAGGACCTCCTGCCGGGAGCGTGCTTCGCCGCCAACGTGATGCCGGAGTTCAACGTGCTGTCCATCGAGCCGGCACGTGCCGCGATCCGCGAGCTGTTCATGCAGCGCATCGTTCACGCCAAGGGCATCGACCGGGCCGCCTCGATGCTCGACAAGGTGCTGATGCCGACGCCGGCGGCGGTGCTCGATGCGGCGCAGCTGCTGGCGCAGGGCCCGGCGGGCGCGGCAGGAGCGCCGGGGCTCGGACCGCTGCTGGTCGTCGACCCGGGCGGTGCGACCACCGACGTGCATTCGGTCGGCGAAGGCGAGCCCACCACCCAGGGCGCCGTGCGCCTGGGGCTGCCCGAGCCTGTCGCCAAGCGCACCGTCGAGGGCGATCTGGGCATGCGCCACAACGCACACTCCATCGTCGAGGCGATCGGCGAGACGGCGTTCTGCGCCGAGGCCGGCTTGACCTCCGAACAGCTCCGCCAGCTGCTCGCCGCGGTGGCCGCCGACGTCGAGCGGCTGCCGACGAGCGCTCTCGAGACCGGCTTGGACCTCGCACTCGGACGCTGCGCCATCCGGCTCGCGGTGCGGCGCCACGCCGGCACGCGCGAGACCGCCTACACCGCGCACGGGCCCGTGCAGGTGCAGCGCGGCAAGGACCTCGGCAGCTTCGGCACGGTGATCGGCACCGGTGGCGTGCTGGTGGCGGCGGATCGACCGGGCGACCTGCTCTCGGCCATGCTGGCCGACCCCAAGCGTCCCCACGAACTGTGTCCCGTCTCGCCCACCTTCCTGCTCGACAGCGACTACGTCCTGTTCGCGGCCGGTCTGCTGGCCTCGGTGGAGCCGCAGGTGGCGTTCGCGCTGGCCGTCTCGAGCCTGAAGCCCGTGGGCGACGGCATTCCCTCGCACCTGAAAGCAGCTGTCCATGACTGAAGCCCTGGCCCCGCCCCTGTCCGAGGCCGTCATCGACGGCGACCGTTTCGACGCCGACCGGCGCGCCAACCTGAAGCGCTGGCCGACCGGGCCGGAGATCGACTTCGACGAGGCCGTGGACTACCTGCGCGCCATCCCCGCGCACAAGCAACTCGCCGCGGTGACACGCGCGGCGCACCGCGAGCGGCGCTGCCTGACCCAGCCGCGCGGGGGCTTCGGCACGCTGGGCCTGCAGCTCGAGCTGATGCGCGCGCTGGACCGCGAGGGCCTGGCCGACATCGTCCCCACCACGACGGACAGCTACACGCGCAACGAGCAGTTCGACAAGGCCCAGGCCGGCATGGAGGAGTCCGAGCGGGCAGGCCGCTCGATGCTGAACGGCTTTCCCATCGTCAACGTCGGCCACAAGGTCGCGCGGCAGCTGGTCGAGGCCATCGACAAGCCCGCGATCATGCTCACCGGCACCTCCATGCCCAAGCTCACCGGCGAGATCGGCTTCGCCGCAGGCTACACCGGCTACCTCGGCTCGGGCATCGCCTACACGGTGTCGTACACGAAGGAGCTGTCCATTGCCGACGGCATCAGGAACTACCAGTACCTCGACCGCCTTGCCGCGCAATACCACTCGCGCGGCGTCGAACTGCACCGGCGTCAACCGGGCTTCCTGACCGGCACCAACATCCCGCCCTGCATCGCCATCGCCATCGGCGTGCTCGACTGCCTGCTGGCCGCGGCCCAGGGCGTGCGCCACTACGGGCTCGAACTGGCGCAGACCATGCACCTGGTCCAGGACGCGGCAGCGATCTCCTGCTGCGAGGAGCTGGCTCAGGAGTATCTGGCGCGCAAGGGATACACGGACGTGTTCACGCCGGTGACGTCGCTGCACTGGATGGGCGCCTGGCCCTACGACGAGGCGCAGGCCTCCGCGCTGGTGGCGCTGGGCGGCACGCATGCCGCCATCGGCGGCGCCGTGAGCGTCACGACGAAGAGCGTGCACGAGGCGCACGGCATCCCGACGCCGCGCGCCAACGCCGAGGGACTGCGCGCCACGCGCATGGCGATCTATCTCGCACGCGGCATGCGCCTGGATGGCCTGCCAGCCTACGAGCGCGAGAAGGAACTCATCCGTGCCGAGGTGCGTGCCATCGTCGACCGTGTCCTGGAGATGGGCGACGGCGACGTGGCCCAGGGCACCGTGCGCGCGTTCCAGGCCGGGTCACTGGACGTGCCCTGGTCGCCGAACCGCCAGGTCCGCAGCCGCGTCATGCCGGCCCGCGATGCCGACGGCTACCTGCGCATCCTGGACCCCGCCGGTCTGCCGATCCCGGCGGACGTGATGCAGGTCCACGAAGAGGCCCTGCGCCGCAAGGCCTCGGGCGACGGTGTCGCCTTCGATCACGAGTTGGCCGTCCAGAGTGTCTACGAACACTCCGAGCCCCTGTCCAGGTTGATCAGCGACACCTGGTTTCCACGACCCGAGAGGAGACAAGCATGAAGACGACGAGACGTTCCACCTTGAAAGGCCTGGCGTTCGCATCGCTGGCCCTGACGGGATCCTGGGTGACGGCGCAGGACCGACCCGCTTCCAGACCGATGGAGATGATGGTGCCCTGGGGCCCGGGGGGCGGCGCCGACACGATAGGACGCCTCGTCGCGCGGTGGCTGGAAAGCGACCTCGGCGTGGGAGCGGTGCCGGTCGTCAACACCGCCGGGGCGACCGGCGTCATCGGCCTGTCCAAGCTGCTGCAGACACCACCCGATGGCCACAACCTGGGCATCATGACCTCGGACACCCTGATGGTGATCGGCCTGGCGCCGAAGACGCTGAAGGCCGCCGACCTGATGACGCTGGCCGTGCTGTCGCGGCAGGCCTCGGGCATCTACGCGCGGGCCGACAGCCGCTTCAAGAGCTGGGCCGACGTCGTGGCGGAAGCCAAGGCCAGACCGGGCGTGGTGAGCGTGGCCACCACCGGCCCCGGCAGCCCCGACGATGCCAGCATCGACTACCTGCAGACCAAGGGCCTGAAGCTCACGAACGTGGCCTACGCCAAGCCGGGCGAGCGCTACGCCGCGGTCCTGGGGGGTCACGTGGACCTGCTGTTCGAGCAGGCCGACGACATCAAGGGGCACCTGGACGCACGGACTCTGCGGCCGCTGCTGTTCTTCACCGCGCAGCGCGAGGCAGCGCCCTTCGGCGACGTGCCGGTGGCGGGTGAGCTCGGCTACGACTTCCTGCCGCCGCAGATGCGCGCGGTGGTCGTGCGGGCCGACACCGACCCCCGGCGCGTGTCGCAGCTGGCGGCATCGCTCGACCGCTTTTCTGCCAGCAGGGAGTACGCCACCTACCTGAAGGATCAGCTGGCCGCCCCTGACAGCTACGTGCCTGCGGCCAGGACCGCGGCGTTCCTGGCACAGGACATCGCGGCGATGAAGCGCCTGCACGCGCTGCTGCCCACGGCCCCGAGATGACGGGCGGCCCGACCCTTCCTGCCTCGATGAAGGCCGTCCGCATCCAGGCCTACGGCGGCTCGGGCGAGTGCCGGCTCGACACCGTACCCCTGCCCAGGCCGGGACCCGGCGAGGTCCTGGTCAAGCTGGCCGTGGCCGGTCTGAACTTCATCGACGTGCATCTCCGGCTTGGCCGCTACGCGAAGTCGGACACCTATCGGAACGCGCTCCCGATGACGCTGGGCATGGAGGGGGCGGGCACGGTGGTGGAGCTTGGCGCCGGGGTTGGCGCCGAGGTTGGCGATGTGGCGGTCGGCGACCGCGTCTCCTACTGCGTCGTGCGGGGCAGCTTTGCCCAGTTCGCCGTGGTGCCGCAGGCCAAGCTGGTGAAGGTGCCCGACGGCGTGGGCTTCGACGAGGCCTGCGCCCTGATGCTTCAGGGCCTGACGGCGCAGTACCTGTCGAGCTCGGCCTTCGAGCTGCAGCCCGGCCACTCCTGCCTGGTGCACGCAGCGGCCGGCGGCGTCGGCGGGCTCCTGGTGCAACTGGCGAAACTGCGCGGCGCCACCGTGATCGGCACCGTCGGGTCGGCGGAGAAGGCGATGCTGGCCCATGAACTCGGCTGCGACCATGTCATCCTCTACAAGGAGGTCGACTTCCGCGACGAAGTGCGTCGACTCACCGACGGCGCCGGCGCGCACGTGGTCTACGACTCCATCGGCCGCGACACCATCGCGCACAGCATCCGCAGCCTGCGGCGCCGGGGCACCTGCATCAACTACGGCGGCGCATCGGGACTGGTCGAGTCGATCGTGCCCCTGGAGCTCGGCGAGGCCGGCTCGGTCTTCTTCACCCGGCCGCACCTGGCCGACTATCTGGCCACGCCGCAGGAGCTGCGCGACAGGGCCGGCGCCTTGTTCTCGCTCGCGGGCGCCGGGCGCCTGAAGGTGCGCATCGACCGCCGCTTCGACCTGGCCGAGCTGCCCGCAGCGATGGACTACCTCGAAGCCGGCCGCACGCGCGGCAAGCTGCTGCTGGACATACCGCCATGCTGACCCGCATTGAAGTACGCCGCCTGTCGCTGCCGCTGACGACGCCCTACCACCTGTCGTTCGGCGATGTGCACGCCTTCGACACCGTGCTGGTGCGGCTGCACGACGCCGACGGCCGCGAGGGCATCGGCGAAGCGACCGTGCTCACCGGCTACACCGACGAGCGCATCGACGAGACCTGGGCCCTCGCCAAGGAGGTGGCCGACACCCTGCTGGGCCTGCCGGCCGACGCGGTGCGGCAGCGCGCCAGGCAGCTCGGACCCAGAGCGCCGTTCCTCGCCACCGCCTTTGCCAGCGCGGCCGAGATGCTGGCTGCTGCGGACGTGCTGCGGCCTTCGGACGAGCTGTCGGTCCCGGTGCTGGGCACCATCAACGACACCGAGCCGGGCCGCATGAGGGCACAGATCGATTCGCTTTGCGGCCAGGGCTACCGCACGCTGAAGATCAAGGTCGGAACGGCCGTCAGGGACGACGCCGAGCGCATCGTGGCAGCGCGCACGCACGTGGCGGGCCGGGCCTTGATGCGGGTCGACGCCAACCAGGGCTACACGCCCGCCGACGCCATCGCCTTCGCGCACGCCGTGGGGCCTGCGGGCATCGAGCTGTTCGAACAGCCCTGCACCGCCGGCGACTGGGAATCGCACATGCAGGTGGCCGCCGATTGCCCGCTGCCCTTGATGCTCGACGAATCCATCTACGACGAGGCGGACATCGACCGCGCGGCCTCACTGCACGCGGCGCGCTTCATCAAGGTCAAGCTCATGAAGTTCGTGGAACTGGAGCGCCTGGGCGCCGCCATCGAACGCATCCGCGCGCACGGCATGGAGCCGGTGATGGGCAACGGTGTGGCCAGCGACATCGGCTGCTGGATGGAGGCCTGCGTCGCCGCACGCCATATCGGCAACGCGGGCGAAATGAACGGCTGGACCAAACAACGGCGATCGGTGCTGCTCGAACCCCTGGCCATCCGCGACGGCGCCATTCGCGTGCCCCGCGGCTGGCAACCGCGCCTCGACGACGCCGCGGTGGACGCGGGCACCCTCGAAACGCACGTCGTGAAGCCGCGGGCTACTGCCCGTGGCACTTCTTGAACTTCTTCCCGCTGCCGCAGGGGCAGGGATCGTTGCGGCCGGGCGCGGGTTCGACGCGCCGCGTGGGCGGCCGCGGCGCGTGGTCGAGCCACCACACCCGCAGGTCCTGCACCGCAAAGCAGGCCTCGTCGATGAGATCGTCGCGCGAGGGCAGCTCCTTCGGATAGTGCGCCGCAGCGTGGGCCGCCATCTCGGGGCTGCCGTCGGGCCAGGCCACGGCCGCGACATGCTTCAACAGCGTCTCGTGCAGTTCGGCGTCCTCGCCATCGGCGGCGTGCTGCCAGTCGGCCGCGAAGTCGTTCACCGCGTCGAAGAAGCCGCGCACCCACTCGGCTCCAGTGGTCAGCAGCGCGGCGTCCTCGGCGGCGACGTCGCCGTCGGCCACGGCACGCTGGCGGGCCTCGTCGTCCCACACCGAGATGAGCGGCTGCAGGCGCAGCGCGTCGGGGCTGTCGAGCAGTTCCCCGGCGTCGAGCTGGTCCAGCAGCACGGCCCAGCGCGCGGCCAGCGCCTGTTCGGCCGCTGCGGCGTCTGGGGGATCGGCAAAACAGCGCGCGAAGGCGTCACCGCAGAAGGCCGGCAGCCATTCGGCCATGTCCAGCGCGCGCGGGCCGGCAGCCAGTGCGGTGAGGTAGCCGTCGGCCCACTCGGCCGACAGGCGCTCGTCGAAACCGGCCAGGCGCGAGGCGGCGGCCTGGAAGGCTTCGATCTCTTGGTCGGTGCTGTCGCGGGGTTTCACGTCGGAGGCCGGTGGATCGAGCAGGCATGCAGGAGGCGAGAGCGTAAACCAGCCGCCGGTCCGCAGGCCGCTTCACGTGTTCAAGAGTCCTGCGCCGGGTCAGGTCAATGCCGGATCCGGGGCGATCTGCGGCGGCGATGGGTGCAGCCGCGCCATGCTCCAGACATCGACGTACCGACCCGCGCGCAGCGCGTAGCCGCGGTGCGTGCCCTCGTGCTCGAAGCCGAAGCGGCGGTACAGCGCAATGGCGCGCACATTGTCGGCAAACACCGTCAGCTCGGTGCGCAGCACCTGGCCCCAGTTGTCGGCGTAGTCGCACAACGCGGCCATCAGCGCCCGTCCCACGCCCTGGCCGTGCGCTTCGGGCGCCACCGAGATGCCCAGGGACATGACATGGCGCCGCCGCAGGGGCGTTCCGGCCGGATGCAGGCCGGCCGAGCCCACCACCTCGCCGTCGCGCTCGGCCACCAGCACGAAGTCGGTGCGGCCGGGCAGGTGGTTGTCGGCCAGCACCTGGGTCCAGCGCTCTTCGGCCGCGTAGGGCAGCTGCATCAGGTTGGGCTGCACGTCCGGGTGGCCGTTGATGCGCGCGAAGGCGGCGGCGTCGCGGGCGCTGGCACGGCGCAGGGTGATCGGCGCACGGGTTGCCGGATCGCTGCCGGTGCCGCCGGGTGGTCGGGTGCTGTCCATCGGTCTCTCCTCGAGATGGCCCGCGCTGAGGGTGGCTGGCGGGCGGGGCGAGGCATGCGTCTGGCATGCCCCAAAAGCACAAGGCCCGCTGTGGCGGGCCTTGTGTGCGTGCGGTGAACTTGCTGCACTGGCCCTAACGATGCTGCTCCTGGACACAGGCCTGGATGGCGGCATGGAGGAACATGCCTGCGGCCACCGGGGCGGCAAGGCCGGCCAGGCACTGCAGGTCGAAGGAGGCGTCGAATTCCATCGGCCCAGTGTGCCCGCAGAGCACCGGCGAGGTCAAGCCAGGCAGTCTGAAGGTCACAGCCCCGACACGCCCAGCAGCCGGCGCCCGATGATCAGCTTCATGATCTGGCTGGTGCCTTCGGCCACCGCCAGGAAGCGGGCATCGCGGTGCAGGCGTTCGGTGCGGTAGCCCTCGTCGGTGGTGAGGCCGCGGCCGCCCAGGATCTGGATGGCGCTGTCGGTGACGCGCTTGACCACCTCGCAGGCATGCAGCTTGGCGGTGGATTGTTCGAGGTCGCAGCGCCGGCCCTGGTCCATCAGCCAGGCCGCCTTGTAGGTGAGCAGCCGGCTGGTTTCCAGGTCGACGTGCATCTGCGCGACCATGTCCTGGATCATCTGGTGCGCGGCGATCGGCTTGCCGAAGGTGCGGCGTTCACGCGCGAAGGCCACGGCGTCGTCGATGGCGGCCTGCATGATGCCAATGGCCCAGGCCCCCAGCAGGATACGCGCCCAGCCCCGCACCACCAGGTTCTGCGTGTAGCCGGCGTCGTCCGGGTGGAACAGGTGGGCACCGGGCACGCGGCAGTTCTCGAACACGATGTGGCCGGTGGTGCCGGCCTTCAGACCGATGATGGGCAGGTCGCGCGCGCGCCAGGGCGAGATGCGCTTGTCCACCAGCAGGTGCACGACGCCGCGCCGCGGGTCCTTCTCATACTGCGACGGCTCGGACACCGCGGTGAGCATGGCCACGTCGGCCCACACGCCGTTGGTGGTCCACATCTTGGTGCCGTTGACGATCCAGTCGTCGCCAGCGCGCTCGGCGCGCGTGGACAGGTTGCGCGTGTCGGAGCCGGCCTCGGGCTCGCTCATCATGTCGCCCATGATGGCCCGGCCGCTGATGCCTTCGGGCACGTAGCGGTCCTGCATCCAGGGCAGCCCCTGGCGCGCGATGATCTCGACGACGATGTTGTGCGAGTCGATCGTCACCGCCAGCGAGGGCCAGGCGCGGGCGAATTCCTCGGCCAGCAGGATGCGCTCGAGGAAGCTGCGGTTGGTGCCGCCCACCGACTCCGGCAGGCTGGCGTGCATGATGCCCGAGGGCTGCAGCGTGGCGACCAGCGCGTCGAGCTCGGGCCGGCTCAGCGGGCCGCCGACGTCGCGTGCGTCGCCCACCGGGCGGATCTCGCGGTCGAGGAAGTCGCGGAAGTCGCGGCGGCGCTGCTCGACGGCGGCGGGAATGTCGAAGTGCATGGGGCGGCTCCTTCAGCGCTGCAGGTTCTCGATCAGGGTGGCCATGCCCATGCCCGAGCCCAGGCACATGCTGATGACGGCGTAGCGTCCGCCGGTGTCGGCCAGGTGGTGCATGGCGGTGATGGTCATGCGCAGGCCGGTGGCCCCCGGCGGGTGGCCGATGCTGATGCCGCCGCCGTACAGGTTGGTGCGATCGCGCGGCAGGCCCAGCTCTGATTCGGCATGCAGGTTGACCACGGCAAACGCTTCGTTGACCTCCCAGTAGTCGATGTCGGCCACGGCAAGCCTGCACCGCTCGAGCAGCTTGCGCACCGCCGGCACCGGGCCGGCGCCCATGATCTCGGGCGGCACGCCGACCACGGCGAAGTCGACCAGCCGCGCCTGCAGCGGAATGCCGTGCTCCAGCGCCGCGCTGCGCTGCGCCACCAGCAAGGCTGCCGCGCCGTCGGTCACGCCGCTGCTGTTGCCGGCGGTGACGCTGCCGCGGCCGTCCTTGCGGAAGGCCGGCCGCAGCGTGGCCAGCTTCTCGCGCGTGATGTGGGGGCGCGGGAACTCGTCGATCGCAAAACTGCGCTGGCCGTTCCTGCCGTCCGGCACGTCGATGGGCGCGATCTGCCGCGCCAGGAAGCCCGAGGCCATCGCCGCGCCGGCGCGCTGCTGGCTCATGAAGCCCCATTCGTCCATGGCCTGCCGCTTGTGGCCGAAGCGTTCGGCGAGGTTCTCGGCGGTGTCGCCCATCAGCTCGCGCGTGAAAGGACAGCGGTAGATGTAGTCCAGGCCATCGACCAGGCCGACCGGCCCGCGCTGGGCGCCCCAGCGCATGTCGTGCGACAGGTAGGGCACGCGCGAGAAGTTCTCGCCGCCGGCGGCCAGCGCGATGCGGCTGTGGCCCGAGACGATCTGCTGCGCCGCACTGACGATGGCCTGCGAGCCGGTGCCGCAGGCGCGCACCACGCCCAGCGCGGCGCTGTCCACCGGCAGGCCGGCGTCGAGCGCGATGCGTCGGCTGACGAAGAGGCCGTCGTGGTCGACCTGCGCGGTGTTGCCGAACACGAGGTGGTCGACCGCCGAAGCCGCCAGCCCGGCGCGCGACAGGCAGGCCCGGGCGACGTGCACGCCCAGGGTGGACAGCGGAACGTCGCGCAGCGACTTGCCGAAATCGCCGAACGGCGTGCGCACGCCCGAACTCAGGATGACGTCTTCGAAGCTCATGCCCCCGAGATTCCCTCAAGCCGGCGACGCAGTCACTAGGGCTAACGCCGATGGAAGAGGGCTTTGCATAAACGAACAATCGTTCGGCCAAGCCTTCCCGGCCCGGTCCGGCCTTCCGCAGCGCCACCAACGCCATTCCATGACCAACGTCTACGTCATCGGCAGCTCCTGTACCGCCTTCGGCAAGCACGCGGGCCTGAGCTTTCAGGCGCTGGTGCGACAGGCCTACCTCGAGCTGCTGGACGATTGCGGTCTGGCGCCCGCCGACGCGTCGCTGATCGAGCAGGCCTGGTTCGGCAACTGCGGCATGGGACAGTGGGGCCAGGGCGGCATCCGCGGCCAGGTGTGCTTCACGCCGCTGGTCGAAGAAGGCCTGTTCCCCGAGCGTGTGCCGTTGATCAATGTCGAAGGCGGCTGCGCCACCGCCTCGTTCGCCTTCCACGGCGCCTGGAAGGACGTGCTGTCGGGCCAGGCCCGGGTGAGCCTGGCACTGGGCGTCGAGAAGCTGGTCAGTCCCGACGACCCGGCGCGCGTGGCCGCCATCTTCGGCACCGCCATCGACCAGCTCGAGCCCCAGCGCTGGCACGACTACTATCGCCACGCCGGCGAAGCTGCCGGCAAACCCTTCGAGACGGCGCCCGGCCGCACCGTCTTCATGGACACCTACGCCATGCAGGCTGCCTGGCACATGAAGACCCACGGCACGACGCAGCGGCACATTGCCGTGGCGGCGGCCAAGAACCACCACCACGGCAGCCTGAACCCCAAGGCGCAGTACCGTTTCGAGCTGAGCGTCGACGAGGTGCTGGCCGACCGCGAGATCAGCTGGCCGCTCACGCGCGCGATGTGCTCGCCGCTGGGCGACGGCGCCGCCGCAGCGCTGCTGTGCTCCGAGGATGCACTGGCCGACTTCCCGCCCGCCGTGCAGGCGCGCGCGGTGAAGATACGCACCAGCCAGCTCTCGGGTGGCAAGTACCGGGCGCTCGACGAGCCGGGGCTCTCGCGCATCGCCGCCGACAAGGCCTGGGCGCGCACGGGCTTGTCGCCGGCCGACGTCGATGTCGTCGAACTGCACGACGCCACCTCCTTCTGCGAGCTGTATCAGCTGGAGATGCTGGGCTTCTGTCCCGTTGGCCAGGGCGGGCGCTTCGTCGAGTCGGGCGCCACCGCGCTGGGCGGTCGGCTGCCGGTCAACGTCTCGGGCGGGCTGGTCAGCAAGGGCCACCCCGTCGGCGCCACCGGCCTGTCGATGGTCTACGAGATTTGCCTGCAGCTGCGCGGCGAAGCCGGCGATCGCCAGGTGCCGGGCGCTGCCATCGGCCTGATCGAGAACGGCGGCGGCGTGATGGGTTTCGACGAAGCGGCTTGCGCCGTGCACCTGCTGGAGAAATCACGATGAGCGTGGCCATCGACTGGCACCCCGAGGACCCGGCCACGCTGGCCGACCCCTACGGCGTCTTCGCGCTGATGCGCGACCAGGACCCCTGCCACTGGAGCCCGCGACTGAAGAGCTGGGTGCTGACGCGCTACGACGACGTCAAGCGCGTGTGCCTGGACAAGGGCCAGCTCTCGTCCGACCGTCTGCGCCCGTTCTTCGCGTCGCTGCCCGGCCCCGAGGCCGAGCGCATCGCCGACATCGTGCGCTACCTGTCGCTGTGGATGGTGTTCAAGGACCCGCCCGAGCACACCCGGCTGCGCCGCCTGGTGGGCAAGGTCTTCCACGCCAAGTCGATGCAGGCGATGCGGCCGCAGGTCGAGGACATCGCGCAGTGGCTGCTGGGCCGCATCGGCGACCGCGACGATTTCGACTTCATCACCGAGTTCGCCGGCCCGCTGCCCTGCCTGGTGATCATGGCCCTGCTGGGCGTGCCGCGAGAGTCGCTGGCGCAGGTGAAGCGCATGTCGGACGACATGGCGCTGTTCATCGGCTCGTCGCGCACCTCGCCCGAGAAGTACGACACCGCACAGGCCGCCACGCACGAGATGGCCGAGTTCTTCCGCGAGCTGATCGAGCAGCGCCGCGCGCAGCCGCGCGACGACCTGCTCAGCGAGCTGGTGCACCTGGAAGACGACGGCGACCGGCTCAGCGAAGACGAGCTGATCGCCACCTGCATCCTGCTGCTGTTCGCCGGCCACGAGACCACCACCAACCACATCGCCAACGGCATGCTGGCCCTGATGCGCTTTCCCGGGGAGATGGCACGCCTGCGTGCCGACCCGGGCCTGGCCAACGCCGCAGTGGAAGAGCTGCTGCGCTACGATGGACCTTCGGGCGCCCAGGTGCGCATCGTGGCCGAAGAGCATCAGCTGCACGGCAAGACGCTGGCGGTGGGGCAGCGCGTGTTCATCATGCTGAACGCCGCCAACCGCGACCCGCGCGCCTACCCCGACCCCGACCGCCTGGATCTCGACCGCGACGGCGTGCCGCAGCTCAGCTTCGGCTACGGACTGCACATCTGCCTGGGTTTTCCACTGGCCCGCACCGAAGGCCAGGTGGCCTTCCCGGCGCTGCTGAAGCACTTCAGCCACCTCGAGCCCACCACCGACGCGCCACCGTGGATCAACTCGCTCGTCTTCCGCGGCATGAGCTCGCTGCCGGTGCGGGTGAGGCGGGCATGACAGCGTTGCTGGAGGTCGACGACCTGCACCTGGGCTTCGGCGGCATCAAGGCGCTGAGCGGTGTGTCGCTGCAGGCCGAGGCCGGCCGCATCACCGCGGTCATCGGCCCCAACGGTGCCGGCAAGACCAGTTTGTTCAACGCCATCTCGGGCTTCTACAAGCCGCAGCAGGGACAGGTGCGCTTCGAGGGGCGCGACATCACGCGCGAGAGCGCGCACCGCCGCGCCGGCGCCGGCCTGGCGCGCACCTTCCAGAACGTGGCGCTGTTCCGCGGCATGACGGTGCTGGACAACATCAAGCTCGGCGGCCACACGCGGCTGCGCACCAACCCGCTGAACGCGCTGTGGTACCTGGGCGGCGCGCAGCGCGAAGAAGCCGAACTGCGCCGCGAGATCGAACGCGACGTGATCGACTTCCTCGAGATCGACCACGTGCGCCACCAGCCGGTGGCCAACCTGCCCTACGGCCTGCAGAAGCGGGTGGAACTGGCCCGCGCGCTGGCCATGCGGCCCAAGGTACTGATGCTCGACGAGCCGGTGGCCGGCATGAACCGCGAGGAGACCGAGGACATGGCGCGCTTCATCCTCGACATCCAGGAAGAGCGCGGCATCACGGTGCTGCTGATCGAACACGACATGGGCCTGGTGATGGACATCGCCAACCACGTCGTGGTGCTGAACTTCGGGCGTGTCATCGGCACCGGTTCGCCGACAGAAGTGCGTGCCAACCCCGAGGTCGTCAAGGCGTATCTGGGCGAGACGGCCGTGACGAGGGTCGCGGCATGAACCAAGGCTTCGACTGGCTGGCGCTGATCGAGTTCGCCTCGATCGGCCTGCTGTCGGGCGGCCTGCTGGCCCTGGTGGCGCTGGGCTTCGTGCTGATCTACAAGGGCACCGGGGTCATCAACTTCGCGATGGGCGAGTTCATGATGCTGGGGGCCTACTTCTTCTACACCGCCAACGTCGTGTGGGGCCTGGAGATGTGGCTCGCGCTGCCGGCCACGCTGGCGGCGGTGGCCGTGGTGGCGGCGCTCATCGAACGCACCATCCTGCGGCCGCTCTCGGGGCAGCCGGTGATCTCGGTGCTGATGGCCACCATCGGCCTGGCCAGCGTGCTGCACGGCGGCGTCGAGGCCATCTGGAGCGGCCGCAACTACGAGATGCCGCAGCTGCTGCCGCGCAAGCCCTTCTTCTTCGGCGACGTGATGATCCCGGGGCAGATCGTCTGGAGCTTCTGCCTGGCCGCGGTGATCATCACCGGCTTCACGCTGTACTTCCGCTTCTCGAAGACCGGCGTGGCCATGCGCGCCGCCGCCAGCGACCCCATCACCGCCTATGTGATGGGCATCGACGTGCGCCACACCCAGCGCCTGACCTGGATCTTCGCCGGCGTGGTGGGCGCGATGGCCGGCATCATCGTGGCGTCCATGAGCAGCCTGTCGCCGGCGCTGGGCACCGCCGCGCTGGGCGTGCTGGCAGTGATCATCCTCGGCGGGCTCGACAGCATCGCCGGCGCCATCGTCGCCGGCCTCATCATCGGCATGCTGGAAAGCCTGACCGCCGGCTACCTGGGGGGCAAGGTGCGCGACATCGTGCCCTACGTGGTGGTGCTGGTGATCCTGCTGGTCAGGCCCTACGGCCTGTTCGGCACGCGGCAGATCGAACGTCTCTGAGGCCCGGCCCCCATGCGAATCCGCGACTTCCGTCAGAGCTACCGCCACGACGAGGCCCTGTGGCAGACCCCCGTGGCACGCGCCTGGATGGCGTCGCTGCTGGCCGCGCTGCTGATCTTCCCGCTGGTGGGCGGCAACTACCTGGTGAGCCTGGCCTGCGTGCTGGGCATCCACGTCATCGCCGCGGCCGGACTGAACATCATGACCGGCTACACCGGCCTCATCTCGCTGGGCCATGCCGCCTTCATGGGCGTGGGCTGCTACACCGCCGCCTGGTTCGCGCAGCGCGGCCTGCCCTTCTTCCTGACGCTGCCCCTGGCCGGCCTCTTCGCCGCGGCGCTGGGCATCGTGGTGGGCATGCCCAGCCTGCGCATCAAGGGCCTCTACCTGGCCGTGGCCACGCTGGCCATGCAGTTCCTGCTGGTCTACATCTTCCGCGAATGGGAGTCGGTGACCGGCGGCGTGCGTGGCGTGAACGTGCCGCCGGCCAGCCTGTTCGGCTTCGAGCTGAACACCGACCGCCGCATGGCCTACCTGATCGGCTTCTGCGCCGTGCTGCTGCTCATCGCGCAGCGCAACCTGTTCCGTACGCGCGTCGGCCGCGCCTTCATCGCCATCCGCGACAAGGACATCTCGGCCGAGGTGCTGGGCATCAACCTGCTGCAGTACAAGCTGAGCGCCTTCGCGCTGGGCTCGTTCTACGCCGGCGTGGCCGGTGCGCTGCTGGGCTACTTCTATCGCGCGATGACGCCCGAGTATTTCACGCTGCAGCTCTCCATCTTCTACCTGGCCGCGATCATCGTCGGCGGCCTGGGCAGCACGCTGGGCACCGTGCTCGGCGCGGTCTTCATGACCCTGGTGCCCGAACTGCTGCGCTCGGTGGTGGGTCTGACGGCGCAATGGGCGCCGCGCGCCACCGAGATCCTCTCGCCGCTGCAGCAGGTGGTGTTCGGCCTGCTGATCGTCGGCTTCCTGGTCTTCGAGCCGCACGGCCTCATCGAGATCTGGCGACGCATACGGCGCTTCTTCCACCTCTGGCCCTTCAGGGCCTGATCCGCGAGCCCGGCCCGCGCGGGCCTGATTTCCCCACGAAACCCGAAGGAGACAGACATGAGCCAAGACACGAACGACCGCCCCCGCACCCCTTCCGACCTGTCGCGCCGCCGCGTCGTGCAGGCCGGCCTCGGCGCTGCCGGTCTGGCGGCGCTGCCGCTGTCGGCGGCGATCGCGCAGACCGGCGAGATCGTCGTCGGCGCAGCGCCGCCCATCACCGGCGTCTTCGCCTTCGCCGGCGTGGGCCTGCACCAGGGCCTGGGCGACTACTGCGAGTGGCGCAATGCCAACGGCGGCGTGGCCGGCCGCAAGCTGCGCTACGTGGCCGAGGACTCGGGCTACAAGATGGACCAGGCCATGGCCGTGTTCAAGAAGATCACCGCCGCACACGCGCCGCCGGTGTTCTACGGCGACTCCACCGCCTGGGCCAAGGCCTCGGCCGAGGAGGTCAGCCGCATGGGCACCACCATCACCTGCAGCCCGTCGTTCGCGTCCGACCTGGCCGATCCCGTCAAGGTGCCCTACTACTTCATGGCCGGCCCCAGCTACGCGGCGATGATCGCCATCCTGCTCGAGTACATCAACGGCACGGCCAAGGGTGCCACCAAGCCCTCGGTGGCCATCGTCTACAGCGACACCGAGTTCGGCCGCGATCCCATCACGGCCGGCAAGGCGCACGCGGCCAAGCTGGGCATCCCGATCGCGATGGAGATCGTCACCAAGCCCGGTGCCGTCGACGT
>JALHMT010000025.1 GCA_022843905.1 Rubrivivax sp. | reverse complement strand
ATGCGCCATGCAGCCGGCCTCGGTGACACCGAGCTCGAACAGCGCCTTGTAGCCGCTGAAGTCGTCGGTGACCAGGCTGCCTTGCCAGCCGGATTTGCTGGCTGTTCCGGGCAGGCCCAGGAAGTCGCGCACATGCTGCCCGCCGCGCGTCTCGGCGAAGTCGAACACCACCGCCTGCACGCTACTCGTCTGCGTGCTGCAGTAGCTCCACAGATAAGCGCGATGGGTCTTGCCGTGGCCGGGCTTGAGCATCGCCACCGGCGTCTCGTCGGCGTGCAGCACGCGTTGGCGCAAGAGCTCCTCGGCCAGCGCATCGACGAGCGGCTGCATCTGCACGCCGCACTCGCCCACCCACTGCGCCAGCGTCGAGCGCGCAATGGCGTGGCCTGCTCGCGCAAAGATCGCCTCCTGGCGGTACAGCGGCAGGTGGTCCAGGAACTTCGCCACCAGCACCTGGGCCAGCAAGCCGGTGGTGGGCAGACCCTTGTCGATGACGTGCGCCTCGACGGGCGCCTGGGTCAATGTCTCGCAGCAGCGGCACACCCACTTGCCGCGGATGTGGCGCTCGACGGTGAACACGCCGGGTTGGTAGTCGAGCTTCTCGGCCACGTCTTCGCCGATGCGCTGCATGGGGCTGCCACAGCGGCAGTCGGTTGCGTCGGGCTCGTGGCGCACATCGCGGCGCGGCAGGTGTGCGGGCAGTGCCTGGCGCTTGGGGACTTGCTTGTCGCCGCTTGTCTTAGCTTGCGGCTGCAGCGCCTCGATCTCGGCGGCCACGGCTGCCAAGTCGGTGTCCAGGGTCTCGTCCAGCAAGCTCTTTTGCTCGGCGTTGAACGCCTCAGACTTGGCCGCGAACTTCAGTCGCTTGAGCAGCGCGTTTTCGTGCGTGATCTTGTCGATGACGGCCTGCTTGAACGCGATGGTCTGCTGCGCGCTGCGCAGCGCCTGGCGCAGCTGCTGTTCATCGAGGGCGTCTAGGGCGTCGGCGATCACAGGGCGTGATGGTGCCGAAGCAGTGCGCCGCGCGCATCGGCACTTGCTGCAATTGCGCAGGACGCGCGGGGCTACAGCAGCGTGATCACGCCGGCCTCACCGATGCGCTGCCAGGGCAGGCCCAGCACCAGCGCGTCGAGCTGCGCGCGGGTGAGGCTCAGCGTGCCGCCCTGATGCTGCGGCCAGGCGAACTTGCCCTGGTGCAGCCGGCGCGCCGCGAGCCACACGCCGATGCCGTCATGCACCAGCACCTTGAGGCGGTTGGCGCGAGCGTTGGCGAACAGGTAGGCGTGGTGTGGCCGCGCCTCGCCGAAGACCTTAACGACGCGGGCCAGTGCGGTCTCGGTGCCGGCGCGCATGTCCAGCGGCTCGACGGCCAGCCAGATGGCATCGACCCGGATCAACGCAGGAGCTCGCGGGTCCAGGCGGCCAGCTCCGCCGCTGCGCTGGTCGGCCAAGTGATGCGTAATGCCAGCGGGCCGCGCTGCAACTCCACGCAGACATCGGTCGGCGCTGCTGTGGGCGCACAAGGAGCCGTCGCCGCAGGAAGCGGCAGTTCGATGAACTCGGCCTGTTGGAGCGCAGCGCCGGGTACGCGCTCACGGGCGAGTTGGCGCCACCGGTGCACGACGTTGGCATTGATGCCGTGCGCCATTGCCACCTTGGCGACCGACGCGCCCGCCTGGCTGCACTCGGCCAGTACCTGCGTCTTCTTCGTCTCGCTGTACTTCCGCCTTGTCAGCGGCTTGTCGCTTGCCATCGTGTCCACCTAAGTTACGTGGACACGATCCTTGCCGACGGGGCCGGCAGCTTCAAGGTGACTTGGCCAGACGCTTACTGCCGCGAGCCCGAATGCGCCGAAGATCGTTCCCGGCACGCTCAGCCCGGCCTCAAACGCCATGTACACGACCAGCGCGACCGCGGCCAGCAGCAGCGGCACGTTGGCCACAGCCGAGACGACGGCGTTGGCAGTCATCGCGCGCGCCGTCTCACCGGCGTCGGGCGAGTAGTCCCCGCCTGCAGCCTTGCCCGCGACTTCGACCTGCGGTCCCTCCGCGGCCCTGCCCTGCTCACTCATGTCATTGTTCGTCCTGAGATTGGTCCGTCTGCCCGCTCCAACGGTTCGTCGACTGGCTCTGTTGTCCATGCCCCAGGGTGCTCGGCGTCTGCGCGCCGTCAAGCCCGCCTGCAAGAGGTACGCAGACCGTCTCAACCTGCATCCAACCGCACTGAGGTGAACGCAGAGTTTCCACGTTCCTTCTGCAATGCGGCCCGACCGATCGAAACAGGCCCTGCAAATCGTCTGTAGCGCGGCGCGACCACGGGCGCGCTGCAACCAATCTTCCCGCCGGTCGGCGAACTCACCGATCGCCCCAACGAGCGAGTTGATGGGTACCCACCATTGGGGGCCCACGTCGCGGTGCACCAGCAGGAGGGCCTGACGGGTGGTGCTCCGTCGCGCGCACTGCCGGATACCTGCCGCCCAAATCCGAACCAACGGCGCCGCCGCTCGACCCCTCTCCTGGCTTGCGTCTTTGGGGCTGGCGAGGTGGCCAAGGCAGGGATGCTTGGGGAAGCAACGTCCCGCGCCGTTGGTTCGGTTTTATGATCCTTTCCCATGGCCACCCAGAACCTTGACCTGTTCGACGACGCCGACCCGGCTGACCAGGTGCGGGCGTACCAGGAGGCCTTCGATCAATGGCTCGATCACCAGCGCACGGCAGCCTGGCGCAAGATCACATTGACGTCCTCCATCCGCGCGTACACGGTGCTGTGGCAGGCTTTCGCCGAGTGGTGCCTGAGTCAGTCACCCGTGATCGGCCTGGATGGCATCTCCGAAGCGGACCTCGGCGCGTTCATCAACAGCCGGCTCGAACCCGCCAACGCGTCTCGTGCAAAGCCCAGCCGGCTCAAGGAGGCCGGGAAGTTCACGCCGCGGCACGCGTGGCGCTTGCTGAAGCTCATCGACAGCGTGCTGGAGATCCGCGCAGAGGCCACCGGGTCCGCCGCCCCGAACCGAGCGGCGTCCACCCTGCTGCAATCCCGTGAGGATTGGCTCTATGCCAACGCCAATCGGCGCGACGCACTGCCCGACTACCTGGCCCCTGCCGAGGCCCGCGTCCTCGTCAACTACCTCTCCGCTGGTCTGCCCCGTTCGGGCCGTCGCGGCGCCGACATCACGTGGCAGGAACTGCGCAATCGCACTGCCGTCGCGCTGCACCTGGGCTCCGGGCTGACCCCCGCGGACGTCCGCATGCTTCGCCTGACATCCCCCGTGCTGCGCACGGGCGAAGAGAAAGGCGTGCCGGGCACCGTCCACGTGCCCGCCTACGGCGACAGCCCGGAACGTGAAGCACCGGTGATCAAGTGGGCAGGCCGCGTGCTGGCCTACTGGCTGCAGGTGCGCAAGGAACAGAAGCTCGCCGGCGACTTCCTGTTTCCCGCGACGCGTACTGGCAAGCCATGGGGCAAGGTGACCCACTACGACGCGGTGAAGGCGGTCCTCGAAGCCTCCGGCATCGACAAGAGCCTGGTCGAAGGCGGTGCCTACCGCCTGCGCCACACCTTCGCGCTGCGCCAGCTGCGCCGCGGCAAGTCACCGGACCTGGTGGCCAAGTGGCTCGGGGTGGTCGAGATGCGGGTGATGGACCGCTACCGGCGCGTCGACTATTCGAGCGAGCGCCCGGACTGACCGCGGCTGGCACTCGGTCCTGCCGCACGAGCCCATGCCCGCCGACCTGCTGGCCATCGCCCACGTCCGCAGGCTGCTGCTGGAACTCGGTTTCGAGGAGGCGCCGGAGCAGATCGTCCCGGCAGCACTCGGCTACTCGCTGTGGGTCTCGCTGCCCATCGCGGAGCTGGCAGGCAGAACACCAAAGGAACTGGTGGCCGACGCCGAAGGCAGCGCTGCGCTTCGCCTGTGGATCGTCGCTCAGCTCGGCCTCGACAGCTAAGCGCCGGCGGGCACGGACTCGGTCTCCTGACCCGCAACTTCCGGGACGGTGCTGGCCGTCTCCTCACCCGCGACTGAGACGGGTTCATCGACGCGCTGGTCGGTCGCCGCCTCGCCCGCCTGGGGCCCGTCGTGCTCCGGGTTGGTCGAGGGCGCCGGTCTCGAGGCCTGCGGCCGCGGCTTGGCCGCCTCCGCTGCCAGCCTCGCGTCTCGTTCGTTCATGCGACGTCGCACACCCATCCAGAGGTTGCGCGCCTTGGTCGAGATGCTCAGCACGACCCGCTTGTACAGGGACCGGCGCGTCTCGAGCTCGCGTTCACTGATGACCTCCTCGATGGCCAGCGTCTCCATCATCGGCATGATGATGTCGAGCTTGTGCATCAGGTCGAAGTAGCGCCGGCCGAACGAGGAAGTGATGCCGATCTCTTCCTGCAGAGGCACCGTGTCGTAGGACGCCAGCGTCTCGATGTTGTGGTGCTTGAGCAGCGCCTCGGCCTGGTCGATGGCTTTGTTGATCTCATCGGTCGCCGCGTCCAGGGCCTCGCGGATGTTCTGCTCGATGCGTTCCACCACCTCGTGATCGAGCTTGGCACGGCCGAGCTGGCTGATGAAGTACATCGACGCCTGGAAGCTGTAGAAGCAGCGCGCGAACATGCGTTTGGCATGCGGGCTGGAGAGGTGCGTGGTCCGCTTCAGCGAGGCGCCTTCGACCTTCCGAAAGTCCGCCCGGTACTCGTCCTTGTTCAGAATGCGCTCGTTCACCTGGCCGGTGTCGATGACGGCGAGTCGGGTTGAGGTCATGGCACGCTCCGTTGTCCAAGTGAGGTTGGGCGGGTACCGCAATCATCCCGACCGCCGCCGGCGCGCGCCACCGGAAAGGCGGGTCGAACCCCCCCTCCAAATCGGCCGTCGCCTCGCCGTTGACAGGGCACGGCGCCGGGCGCTAAGGTTCGCGCCTGTGCAGTAGCTGGCCCTGCACCCCAAATCAGGCAAGCCCTCCAGAGCGTCGATTCGACGCATCGCCCGTCCCCCGGGCACATCCGCATCCGCCGATCAGCCTTTCGAGGCGCGACCCGTTTCGTCGTGCGCCGAAAGGTCTCTCCCGATCGGTAGCTGGCACACCGATCCAGCGGCTCTCGCCGCCCAAGCCAGCCCTATACGCCGGTTCATGACCGGCCACTCACTCAACCCCCGCGGGGCAACTGCTGCCCCTGCGGGGATGGGCATTGCCTCGCGCATCCATGGAGGCAGCAATGCTCAACATGAGTGTCGCCAACGCTTGTATCCGAGGTTCGCTGTTTGACCTCGACGAACCCCCATCCATCCCCGGCCGTGCAGATGCCGTCCACACCCTGCAGCTGCACCAGTTGCCGCTGCAGACCCAGGACGCGCTGCAGCCGTTGATCGCGATCGAAGACGCTCCCGAGTGGAGCGAGGCCGCCGTGGTGCAACTGCACTGGGTGCTGCTGCAGGAGCTGAGAAAGCTCACCGATCCCGAGACGCCGCTGGAGGAGAAGATCGAGACGCTGGACTGGGCCCTGACGAGTCCGTCGAACGATCACCTCCCCTTCTCGTTCGCCTCGTGCGTCCGCGTCGTCGGCACCAGCCCCATGTCGCCGACGGCCTACTTCGGCCTGCTCGACGTCGAGGAGTTGCGCCGCTGGCTGCTCGTCAACGCGCGGCGCTGGCTTCGCGAATCCATCGCGCGCTACCCGCAGTGGGCCCAGGAGCTGTTCTACAGCGACCCCCACTTCGCCGCGGCTCAGCTGACGGCGAATCCCCAGTGGCTCAACGAGCAGATCCGCCGGCACGAGGCATCCACGTCGTCCGACGCCAGCCAGCGGGACCTTTTCGCGCTGGCATCGCACCTCGGTGACGAGGCGCAGGAGGCCGCATGCCCGCTCAACTGATGCGTCCCGAGGTGCTGCTGCTGATCGTCTTCGTGCTCTGGGGCATCGCCGGGAAGCTGGACGAGCCTCTCGAGGGCTTCGACCCGGAGCCCGTGCAGGCCGAGGCCGCCGCAACCGAGGGCGGCGCGGCCGCGCAGTCGCTGCACCTGCTGTGTGTCGTGGAGGAAGCCGGGCCGGGCTCGGTGCGCCAGGCCCCCACGCCCGTCCTCACGGCGTACTCGCCGACCCCACATGGGGCGGCAGGCCGCCACGCCGCAACAAGCCGCCGTCTGACGTGCGTCGTCACCGACGAACAGGAGACCCCGTGAACCACCTCAACCTGTCCATCCGCGCGCTGCCCATGCAGCGCCTGCTGCCAGTGCGGTCGCTCGACGAGTTCGAGCATCTCGTGAAGGAAAGCGAAGTCCTCACCGGCGCGCCCGGCCGCGCGTTCGTGGTCGCCGGCGCCGATCGGCCCGCCTACCAGGTGCATGCCGATGTCGCTGGATTCCAGATCGCCCGGCTCGACGGCGCCATGCCGCACGAAGTCCTGGCCACGGCACGCGAGCTGGCCGGCCACCCCATTGGAAGCGCCATGGCGTGCGGCCTGCTCTACACGGAGCCGTTGCCGCAGTAGCGCAACTCGAACGACCGGCCTTCGCAGGTCGGTCCTTTCAAGGAGAACACCATCATGTCGATGAACCTTCCCTCCATCGGCTCCGCACAGACCCCCTACGGCCTGGCCAGCATCCACGTCGGCCGCTATCCCGTCGGCGGCGCCCTGTTCGTCGAGCTCTACACGGCCGACGACGAGATGCCGGAGCCGCTGGCCATGCTGAGCTGCAACCTGGCGCCCTCGGGTGTCACGCTCGCCGACGACGAGTTCTGCGTGAAGTCGTGGTCCGAGAACGAGCCGCTGATCGAGCCCCTGCTCGCCACCGGCCTCTTCGAGGACACCGGCCGGCGCACGCCGACCGGCTTCGCGGTCTCGCCGACCTGGCGCATCAAGGATCCGCAGTTCGTGCCACCGCGGCGCGGACGCTGAAGATCCTGGGCACCACCGTGGTCAGCCGCATCGCCTTCCCGGCGGCGCGGCTGACCCCGGTGGCCCGCTCTCGTCGAAGGTCGCGTTCGGCTGGAACGCCGTGCGCCGTGGCGGCGCGAGGTGCTGGCGGTTCTTTCCCGAGGGAGTGCACCCCTTCGGAAAGCATCGCTTCCCCAGCAGGCAGCTGACAGGCCTGGCGCCCTCCGGCGCGAAGTCAGCCCTTCAATCGCGGCCCCTGCCCTGCAGTGGCCACACACCGGACCAGACCCCGTCTTGTCCGGGCCATCCCCCGTCGGGCGGCACACCGATCGGCCTGCAAAGGCCATCTGCCGTCCTCCCGCCCACAAAGCGCATCCGAGCGTTGCCCGTTGCCTCGCCACACCGCGAGCAGCCCGGCAGCGCCTTGCCGCGTGGGTACCCCCGTTCCCGAGGAGTTTTCATGAACCTCAGAGACCTTGTCCCCTCCGCCGCGGCCCTGGAGCCGCAAGCGATCAGCCTCGATGTCCTGCGCGAGAAGTACTGCAAGGACAACGAGACGTCGATCGAGGACGTCAACGCGCGCGTCGCCAACGCGCTCGCGGACGTCGAGCCCGAACGTCGAGACCAGCACCGTGAAGCCTTTCTGTGGGCACTGCAGCAGGGCTTCCTGCCGGCCGGTCGCATCCAGTCCGCCGCAGGCACGCCCCTCGCGGCCACGCTCATCAACTGCTTCGTGCAGCCGGTGGGCGACTCCATCGCGCAAGTCGACGATGGCTATCCCGGCATCTACACCGCGCTGACCGAAGCCGCCGAAACCATGCGGCGCGGCGGCGGCGTGGGCTACGACTTCTCGCGTATCCGCCCGCGCGGCGCTTGGGTGGGCAGCACACGCAGCCACGCTTCGGGCCCGGTGAGCTACATGCAGATCTTCGACCGCTCGTGCGAAACCGTGGAAAGCGCCGGCGCGCGACGCGGCGCCCAGATGGGCGTCCTGCGCTGCGATCACCCGGACATCGAGGAGTTCATCCACGCGAAGGACGACGGTGGCCTGAAGAACTTCAACCTCTCCATCGCCGTGACCGATGCGTTCATGCAGGCCGTCCTGGCCGATGGCGAGGTGGACCTGGTTCACCGCGCAGAGCCGGGCGAAGCACAGAAGGCCACTGGCGCGCGCCGGCGCGAAGGCAGCGAACGCGCCTGGATCTACCGCACCGTGAAGGCCCGCGACCTGTGGGACCAGATCATGCGGTCCACCTACGACCACGCCGAACCCGGCGTGCTCTTCATCGACACGATCAACCGCGACAACAACCTGTCGTACTGCGAGACGATCGAGAGCTGCAACCCCTGTAGCGAGCAGTCGCTGCCGGCCTATGGCTGCTGCTGCCTGGGCTCCATCGACCTGACACGGTTCGTGCTCGATCCGTTCGAGCCTGCGGCGCGCTTCGACGACCAACGGTTCACGCAAGTGGCCGGCGTCGCGGTGCGCATGCTGGACAACGTGCTCGACACGACGGTGTGGCCGCTGGCGCAACAGCAGCGGCAGGCGATCGACAAGCGCCGGGTGGGTCTGGGCTTCACCGGCCTGGGCGATGCCCTTGTGATGCTGGGCCTTGCCTACGGCACGTCCGAAGCGCGCGCGCAGGCCCGGCGCATCGCCGAGTTGATGCGCGACGCCGCCTACGCGGCGTCGGTGGAACTCGCGCGCGAGCGCGGGGCCTTCCCGGCGTTCGATGCCGAGCGCTACCTGTCGCGTGGCACTTTCGCCTCGCGTCTGCCTGCGCACCTGCGCGAGCAGATCCGGCAGTACGGCATCCGCAACTCGCACCTGCTGTCGATCGCGCCCACGGGCACGATCAGCCTGGCCTTCGCGGACAACGCCAGCAATGGCATCGAGCCCGCCTTCAGCTGGAGCTACCAGCGCAAGAAGCGCATGCCGGACGGCAGCACGAAGGAGTACGCCGTCGAGGATCATGCGTGGCGGCTGTATCGGCATCTGAAGGGCGAGCAGGCGACGCTGACACCGGCGTTCATCACCGCGCTGGAGCTCAGCGCGACCGACCACGTGGCCATGGTGGCCGCCGTGGCGCCGTGCATCGACACCGCCATCTCCAAGACGGTCAACGTCCCGGCGGACTATCCCTACTCGGACTTCAAGGACCTGTACCTGCAGGCCTGGCAGGCCGGCATCAAGGGACTGGCGACCTTCCGGCCCAACCCCGTGACCGGGGCGGTGCTGAGCGTCGAAAACGCATCGGCGGCCAAGTTGCCCACATCGGACGGTGATGACCCACTGCGCCGGCAGTTCGACAGCCGGCCGCCGGGCGATCTCGAAGGGGTCACCTCGAAGGTCGAGTACTGCACGAGCGAAGGCAAGAAGTCGGTCTACCTGACCATCAACTTCATGCGCGTGGCGGGGACCGTCGACGGCCGCCAGGTCGTCATCGAACGGCCGGTCGAGTTCTTCATGCCGGCCGGGCAGCGCGACGAGGGCCAGCAATGGATCGCGTCGAACATGCGGATGCTCTCGATGGTCGGCCGCTCCGGCGGGTCGATCGAGAAGGCACTGCAGAACATGCGCGAGGTGGTCTGGGACAAGGGGCCCGTGCATTGCGGCGTCGTCTTGCGTGGCGATGGCCACACCGCGCGGCGCTGGCATGAATCCGAGGTCGCCGCGATCGGCTACTGGCTGCAGCAGATGCTGGCCAAGCGCGGGTTCCTGGATCCCGACGGCCACCAGGTGCCTGTGCTCGAGATGTCCGCAAGGCTGTCTCGCCAGCTCGAACTGCAGTTGGGCGGAGACGATGACTCGGTCGCTATCGACCGGCACGACACGCAGCCTGCGACCACGAGCTTCGTGACCCGTGGCCGCCAGTGCCCGGAGTGCGGGGCGCGCGCGCTGCGACGCGTGGATGGCTGCGAACGCTGCACCGAGTGCAACCACGTCGGCAGCTGCGGCTGAATCTTCCATCGAGGACCTGGGGAGTGCACGGAGTTCCGCCCTCGTGGCGGGGCTCCGGTCACCCAGCCTCAATCCATTGGACAAGACCATGAACCATGACTTTGAAGCGCGCGTGAGCGACGTGAAGTCCCGTGCGCACGGGCATTGGACGGGCATCCTGCGGTCGCTGGGCGTCGACGAAGACATCCTCAAGGGCAAGAACCTGCCCTGCCCGATCGACGGCTGCGGCGGCACCGACCGCTTCCAGTACACCGACAAATTCGGCGAAGGCAACTACCACTGCCGCTCGTGCGGTGCGGGTGGCGGACTGAAGCTCGCCCACGCGGTACGCGGCGGGCGGTTCAGTGAACTGCTCGACGACATCGAGTCGCTGGTGGGATCGGTGCGGCCGGCGTCATTGACCGGCCTGGCCGGCCCGACGCTGGAGCGGATGAAGCGGCTGTGCCACCAGACCTGGACCGAGGCCAAGCCGGTCACCATCGGCGACGAAGTCGACCGCTACCTGCGCGGCCGCGGCATTAACCAGGGCGCCTACCCCAGGACGCTGCGGTTTCATCCGGCCCTGGGCTACTACGAGAAGCAACCCGGGCAGAAGCGCTCGAAGCTGATCGCCAGCTACGCCGCGATGGTCGCCTGTGTGCAGGGGCCGGACGGCCACGCCGTCACCCTGCACCGGACGTATCTCAAGGAGGGTCGCAAGGCACTCGGCGAGCAGTCCAAGAAGCTGCTGTCCGCCGGCATCAACGGCGCGGCCGTGCGACTCGACGAGGCCACGGACGAACTGGCGCTCACCGAAGGGATCGAGACCGCGCTGGCGGTGCGCCTGCGAACCGGCAAGCCGACCTGGGCGGCAATCAACTGCGGCAACCTCGAGAGGATCTGGATCCCCGAGCAGGTGCGGCGGGTGTGCATCTACGCGGACAACGACGCGGACGCCGAGTTCGCTGGCCAGGCCTCGGCCTACATCCTCGCCCAGCGCCTCGTGCGCGAAGCGAAGAAGGCCGGCATCCATCGCACGGTCGAAGTCTTCGTGCCCCGCCAAGCGGGCACGGACTGGGCCGACATCTGGCTCGCCTCGCTTGCCAAGGACAAGCGCGCGGCGTAGGCTTTCAGGGGTGGCAGCAATGCCACCCCCTCTCTCCGTGTGCCCCGTGCGGGCACAGCGACAGAGGTTTCCCAAGTGGCAGCTGCCAGGCCACGCTGAACTCCAGCGAAGGTAGCCCTTCAATCCCAGTGCACGACGGTCGCCGTTCGTGCCGCATCGCCGCTCAGCCACGCTGAGCCCACACCCCCGCGGGGACGCGCTTCCCCGCTGCAGGGGTGGAGCCGTCCCCGTATTTCATTTGGAGATCTCCATGAAGTACGGACGTTCCCTCGTCGACCTCGCCACCGAACTCGAGCGGCAGCTCGCGACGAAGCAGGACATGATCGTTCCGACCCCGCTGTTGCACCACATCACCAGCGAGAACGGCACCTCGGTCCTCAACATCGAAACGCACGACGGCGTGCGCACCTTCAGGACGACCGAGAACTGCCGCCGGCAGCTCGCCGACCGCCTGAAGATCCCGTTCGCCTACTTCGAGCGCATGCGCACCGACCAGCCCGCTTTGCTGGATCGCAACATCGACACGTGGCTTCACGCGCAGCCCGAGCAGCGCATGGTGCGCACGCTCGACGGCAACGCGCGGGCCTTCCTGTCGGACCGCTACCGCCGGCTGGACAACTATGACCTGCTGGCGCACGTCTACCCGATGCTGCGTGAACTGCCCGGCGCCCGCGTCGAATCCTGCGAGGTCACCGACAGCCGCATGTACCTGAAGGTCGTGACCTCCCGCGTCCAGTTCGAACTGGCGCCGGGTGACGTCGTGCATGCTGGCGTGGTGATCAGCAACTCCGAAACCGGCCAGGGCTCGCTCTCGGTGAGCCCGCTGATCTTCCGGCTGCTGTGCCGCAATGGCCTCATCGCGGCCGACCAGTCCATGCGCAAGACCCACATCGGGCGCATGAGCGAGACCTCGCCCGACGAGGTCACCATCTTCAAGGACGACACGCTCGCCGCCGACGACGCCGCGTTCTTCCTCAAGGTCCGCGACACCGTGCAAGCGGCGGTGTCGCAGGCCACCTTCTCGCTGATCGCCGAGCGCATGCGCAAGACGATGGGCATCAAGCTGGTGGGCGACCCGGTCAAGAGCGTCGAGCGCCTGGCGGTGAAGTACCTGCTGCAGGAGCACGAGAAGGTCGGGGTGCTGCGCGCCCTCATCAAGGACGGCGACCTGACCGGCTTCGGCCTGGTCAATGCCGTCACCGGCTACGCGCAGGAACTCGACCTGTACGACCGCTCGACCGAGTTGGAGGCCATCGGCGGCCGCATGCTCGAGCAAGGCGCGAAGGAGTGGAGCGAACTGGCCGAAGCCGCCTGAGCTGAATCGAACGACCCGCGCGGTCGTCATCACCCTGAAGGGGCGCCGCAACCGCGGCGCCCTTTTTTTCGCCTGCTTGCGACTTTCCCCCGTGCACAACCGCGCGCAGGGACATAAGCTTCCGAGTTCGGGGTAGGTTCGTCGGCATGCCGACCACCCACAGCATCGCTCCGTGTCCCGTGCTCGCCATAGGCGACGACCCCCGCGAAATCCAGTAGCATCCGACGGTTGCGGGGAGGGACAAGAACAAGGATCGGCGAATGCCAATTTGTTTGGCCTTCGTTTGCACTTGGCGGCGATGAATGATGACTCCGCACGCAAGTTTTCCGCTCATCCTGTTGGGCTAGGTATGGCAGCCGAACACCCAGAAGAAGATCGGCACCGAGCCCTCGCTGCCTTCATCGAGACGATGTTGGACCGGCACGGAGTGCCCGAGCGCCAGCGGTTTCGCGCTCTCGAAGCCGCTCTTGGCATGTCGTACACGCAGGTGCGCCGGCGCATGCTGGGCGAGGCCCCCTGGTCCATCGAGGAGATCAGGAAACTCGCCGGTCACTTCCACGAACCGCTGATCCCGATCATGGCGGCCCTGGCCGATGTACCCGGCATCCCGGCCACGCTGCCCTTCGCCGGCGCCGCCCTGCCGTGTACGATCTGGCCCGTCGGCGAGCCCCTTGCAGGACGCATCGGGCCGATGGTCGCGATGCACGACGAGACCACCGATCAATGGACCGTCGCGTCGGCGTCCGAGGTCGCCGACAGCCCCAGCTACGAACTCGCACGACTGCTGTTCGAGCGCTCGCCGCCCAGGCGGGTCGCCGTTCTCGATGACGACAGCGACTCGGCCCAGTCGATCGTCGACTTCCTCGGTGCCAAGGGGATGGACGCGCAGCCGTTCAACTGCGCCGGCGATTTGCTGGCCGCGATGGAGTCCGAGCCCTTCGAGGGCTTCGTCGTGGACTGGCTGCTGGGTGACACCACCGCCAAGGACCTGCTCTCGAAGATTCGCGCCCGCGTTCCGTCGGGGCCGGTGGTCATCCTCACCGGGCAGATTGCGACGGGCATTGCCAGCGAGGAGGAACTCGCCATGGTCGGCGCCTCCTACCGTGCCTTGCTCTACGAGAAGCCCACACGGCCGCTGACGATCTTCAATGCCCTGCAGGTGGGGTTCACCCCCGAAGCGCCGGCCGCCTGAGGGCGCTGCAACTGGCATTCGTCAGACGCTGGGAACAAGCGGCCCGCACCGGCTTGCGGCGATTCCCGGCCCACCACTGAAGGACGATCCGTTTGGCGAACTGCGCGCACTCACAAAATGATACTGACGCAATACGCACTAACTAATTTACTTCCAGTGCCGTCTAGTCTGTTCAGAAAGTACATGTAACGCTAATATGCGTTGACACCACGCGCCAATAATCGGTAATCTTTCGCTCAAGTCGCCGCGGCACCGCCGCCTCGACTTGACGCCGGGTCCGCTTGCCGTCCCGCGTCGACCAGCCACAAGGCAGACCGGGACGTAACCATGGACCATGCAACTTCGCTCTCGCAGGTTCAGCGAGCGAACCTGAACCTTCTTCTGTTGATGCGCGATGCCGCAATGCGCGACATGGGCGACGCCGTCTGCAGCTTCGGGCTCGCGCGACAAGACTTCGCCGCCATCGTGAGCCGCGCGCCGGACGAGTTGCTCAGCTTCGTCTGCGGCATCGGCGACCAGGCCCTCTTCCTGCCTCGAAGCGACCTCTCCTCGCTGCTCGCGCTCCCCCCTGCGATCGCCCCGGCCATCGCCTCGGCCCGTTCAGCCACCGCGCGGGCCACGCGAGTCGCCGACGCCTGAGTGCGTCACAGCGGTGACGCGTGGGCAGCCCGTTTTCGTCGTACAGCCTGCGTGCGCTGGAGACGGCGCGCCAGTGCGTGATGCTGGGCGCGCGCCTGCGCACCATCGCCCACCTCACCGGTCTCACGCCGGGGTACATCGAACGAGCCGTCTATTGCGAGCGATATCCGGCGCCGATCGGCCGACCGCAGTATTCGGAGGACTTCTTCTTCAAGACCACCAGGCGCCTGCAGGCCGAGGCCTGTTTCCTCGCGACCCATTACCGCCGGCTGACCAGTGAAGGCTTCCTGCCGGCGGACGCGCTGATTGCCGCGTTCCGGCACCACCGCGCCACGCAGCCCGAGTCCATTCTTGGGTTCGACCAGGCCTTCTTCCTGATCTCCAGGCTCGACGGCATCTGGGCGGCGACGAAATGCGGGCTCTCGTTCGTCGAGTGCCTGAACTGCCGCAGCCCCTACCTCGCACCCCATGGGATGCCCCAGCGCGACAGTTGCCCGGTCTGTCGAACCGACTGGCGGCTGAAGTCGGGGGCTCGCGCTCGTGTCCGCAGGCCGCCCCCGCCTGGGCTGGCAGTTGCTCCATCGAAGCCGCACCGGCCCAGGCAGGACCCGCCATGGCAACTGGACCTGGACATCGCACATGTTCGCCTGCTGGACCGGCTGCACCAGTTGGGCGCTGGCGACAGGATCTGCGCGGTCCTGGCCGAAGAGCCGCGCGCGCGACTGTTCCGCGCTCCGCGTGGGCGGCGCACCGTCACGAGCGCCTACATCACGCGACCTATGCCGCTGGCCTCCTGGTCCGCGAAGACCGAAGTCACCCACCGTGTGCAATACGCGGTCTTCGCGTTCCACTTCAGGCGGCTCGTTCGATTGGACGTCACGCCCACCGAAGCCATGTGCTCGGCCTTCGAGACCACACGCCGCGCCTGCCGTGACTATCCGAAGCCCGTGACCTTCGACCGCTGCTTCGAAGTCGCCGCGCTGCTCGACGCCGTCTGGGGCGTGTCGGAGCAACAGCTCGAACTACTGCAATGCGCATCCTGTGGCTCGCACTACCTGGTGAGCAAGGCCGAGCCGCACCCGATCGGCTGTCCCTTCTGCATGCTCATCCGGCGACACCGGACCCTGCTGCCTGCGATGGCCGCGTGACCTGAGGACCCGATCCGCGCGAGGAGCCGACCGACGGCGTGTTTCCGGGGGGAGTACGACCGGCCTTTCGAGTTGAAGCGCCCGCACCTCCGGCCGGATGATCGCCGCAACACATGACGTGGCGTGGACCATGGGCCTGCTCGATCTCTTTCAAAGCCGCCAGCGGCTTCGCGGCGACCCCTCACCGCGGACCGAACCCGGCGGTCTCGCCGCGCCGCTCGCAAGCGCGGGGCATCCCTCCGTGGACCCCGGCATCGGCGCCTCGACAGTCGATGAGTTGATCGCGTCCGAAGCCGAGTTCCTCCAGCGCTTCAAGTACTGCTACGGATGCGACGCCGAGACCTTCGAACGCGACATCGTCGCGCCCATCCGGCGCTACGCCTCCTACGTCAACCTGCTGCCCGCGACAGCCGACAACTTCTTCTGCTCCGCAGGCGGGCTCTTTCGACTTGGCCTGGAGGTGGCCTTCTACGCGCTGCAAGGCACCGACGCGCACATCGTCTCCGGCCGGGCCACCATCACCGTGCGCAAGGAACTCGAGCCGCGCTGGCGACAGGCGACTTTCCTTGCCGGCCTGTGCAGCGAACTACACCGCACGCTCAGCCATGCCACGGTCACCGATGAGCAGGGCAACGAATGGCCCGCCTACCTGGTGCCCCTGACGGTCTGGCTCGAACGCCGCAAGGCGCGTCGCTTCTTCGTGCGCTGGATCGCCAATGCGGCGGATAGCCGTGGCCTGGGCCTGTTCGCACTCCCCCACATCGTGTCGCCGGAAGCGATGCAGCATCTCGCCGAAGCCAACCACGTCGTGGTGCCGCAGATGCTCGCCTCGATGACCGGCATTCCGCTGCTGCACGAGCAAAGCATCCTGATCGAACTCGTCAAGCGGGCGGCGGCGCTCGTCATCGACCGCGACCTTGCGGCCAGTGCGCATCGATACGGCAGGCCGATCCTTGGCGCGCACATCGAGCGCTACCTGCTGGATGCGATGCGCCACCTCGTTGCGGCCCATCCGGCCTGGTCGCCCAACACCGAGCGCTCGCGCGTCTGGCTCGGCGCTGACGGGCTCTTCATCGTCTGGCCCAACGCTGCCGCCGAGATCCGCAAGGTCCTCGAAGACGACGAGCTTCGTGGCATCCCCAAGGCGCCGGAGACGATCGTCGAGATCCTCACCGCTGCCGGGGTGCTCATCGCACCGCCCGACGGTCAGGCTTGCTGGAGCATCCTGCCCCCCGGGAGTTCGGCGACGATCGAAGCGATCCGCCTGGTGTCGCCCGACATCCTCCTGACCGGGCAGACGAGGCCTGTCGATGCCCTCGCACAGCCCTTGATTGCGCGCGCGGCCACTGCCCCATCCCGCACCGCGGGCGCCACAAACGCCAACATCGCGGCTGTGCCGCCGCCAACGACCCCCGCGTTGGCGACGCCAATGGCAGGGGTAGTCAGCCCGCGGGCCGCCACGGCGACGCCACGGTCGGCGCCTGAGGACGTCACCGGGCAGGCTGAACCACCCATGCCGCCACCGGACGCGCAAGGCGCACTCGACTTCGAGCCGTCGCCCGCGCCGCCGAGCGAGGCGGACGTCCCACCGGAGCCCATCCCGGCACAACCCGCGTCGGTCGCACCGTCGCGGCGGTTCGCCCTGAAGGCACCGCTGCGCCTGGTCCCCCAGGTCCGCCAGGCGCTGCAGGACGCGATCGCGACGATGAACGCCGACGCGAGAACGGCGATCGCGGTCACCGTCGCTTCGGGCGTCTTCGTGCCGCTCTCGCACTTCAAGGCCAACAGCATCGACGTGAGCGTTGCCCTGCGCGCCCTGGTCGACGTGGACATGCTCGTCGGCACCAAGGACCGCCGGCCCAGGACCTACCAGCACGACATCGGCGGCCAGGAGCAGGCGGGCGTGATCGTGAAGCCAGCTCACATCGAGGGTCTCAACCCGACAGACTTCCACACACCCACCTGAGGTGACGCCATGCTTGTTCGGCCCTACGAAATGCCATGGCGGCCCGCCTACGAGGCCTGGGCTGCCGCGGCCTGGCTGCTCGGCCTTCTGTACTTCGTCTACATCACTGGCTCACGGGCGCTGTTCACACCGTTCGCTCTGACGCTCTCGGCATTCGCGATGCTGATGATGATCGTGCGGGCCCGTCAGGCCACGCGGGTCCTGACGGTGCGGGCCTCGCTGTCCGGACGGGCGATGCAGGTCATCACCACACGACGCCTCGGCCAGCTCACGCCCGATCCGGGTATGGTGTTTCTCGGCTTCGGCTTCGAATGGCAGCCGCTGCACTCCCAGCGCCTCTACGAGTTGGCCAAGATCGACTACAAGGAGTACACGCTGCCGCCCTCGCTGCTCTCGCTGCTGGGCTACACCGTCGATCCGCAGCCCGATGCGGAGATCGGCATGCCCTTCATCCACGGCGTGGAACCCAAGGAACAGCCGCTGTACCGACCGCTGCAGAACTTCGAAGGCGGCACCCTGCTGGTGGGCACCACACAGGCCGGCAAGGGCGTCGCACTGGCCACGCTGCTGACCCAGGCCATCAAGCGCGGCGACGTCGTCGTGTTCATCGACCCCAAGAATAGCCGCCGGCTCAAGCGCGTCGTCCAGCGCGCGTGCGAGGACTATCGCCAGCCCGACACCTTCCTCGAGTTTCACCCGGCCTTCCCGGAAGTCGGCGTCCGCCTCGACTTCACCTTCAACTGGCAGAAGCCCACCGAGATCGCGAGCCGCCTTCAATCGATCATGCCGGCCGACAAGGACGGGACCTTCAGTGCCTTCGGGTGGGACGCCGTCAACGTCGTGGTCCAGGGGCTGGTCAGCCTGGAGGACCGGCCCAACCTGGTCAAGCTCATCAAGTACGTCGCCGGCGGCGTGGAGCCTGTGCTGGAGGCCTCCCTCACTCACTTCTTCGATCGCATCCTGCCGCGAGGCTGGCGCGACTCGGTGGAAATGCGAAAGCTGCTGCAAGAGGCGAGCCGCGGGCAGTTGCGGCGGCCCTCCGAGGTCACCAGCACACAGCTGATCGCGTACGTCACCTACTACGAGCAGCAGGTCCCGCAGAACCAGCACGAGCGCGTGATCGACGACCAGATCCGCGTGTTCCGCCACAACCGCGAGCACTACCAGAAGATCACGGCCAGCCTGCTCCCCATCCTGTCCATGCTCACCTCGGGCGATCTCGGAAAGAGCCTGTCCCCGGATCCCTTCGACCTCGATGACACGCGGCCGATCATGAACTTCGAGAAGATCGAGCGCGGCCGCCATGTGCTGTACATGTGTCTGGATTCGCTGCCCGATCCGTCCGTGGCGTCCGCGATCGGCGCACTGGCCCTGGCGGACATGGCTGCGCGGGCCGGCATGCGCTACAACCTGGACATCCAGGGCCGCATCACGCTGGTGGTCGACGAGGTCTCCAACGTCATCAACAAGCCCCTGATCGAGATCCTGAACAAAGGTGCCGAAGGCGGCATCCACTCGATCTGCGCGATGCAGACCCTGGCGGACCTGGCCAACCGCCTGGGCTCGGAGGATGCTGCCCGCATGGCGCTGGGCAACCTCAACAACCTCTTCGCCCTGCGCACGAAGGATCGCCCGACCCAGGACTTCGTGGTCGAGACCTTCGGCAAGACAGGCATCCACACCATGCGGGTGGGCCGCAACCTCGGCGCCGACACGCACCTTGGTGACTGGAGCAGCGGTCGCTCAGTCCAGATCACCGACGCGATGGAAGAGCGCATTCCCGCGGACATGCTGGGCAAGCTGCCAAACCTGCAGTACTTCGCCCAGGTGTCGGGCGGCCGGCTCATCAAAGGCCGCTTCCCGATCCTGAACCCTGACTTCGACCGCGCCGCTGCGCGCACCACAGGGGCGCAGCCATGATCCGCATCGTCTGGATCGCGGCCCTGGGCTGCGTGCTCGCACTGGTGCTCTACATCCCTTCGGCCGTGCCGCCGGATCGCCTGATGCAGACCGTCAGGGCCGAGCATGAACTCAACACGACGCTCTGGGGCAGTGAGGCCGCGGACCGAATCCTCGAGCGCATGCTGTCATTCCAGGCGAATGGCGTGAACGTCTCTTCTCCGCCACCCGAAACGGTGCAGGTAGCAGGCCCCGGAATCAACACCGCCATAGCCACCGAATTCGGACAGATGAGCACGCGCCTGTTCTCATCGCCCTACTTCAAGTCCGTGGACGCCCTTTTCACACTGGCCACGCTGCGCGCCGCAACACTGCTGCATGTGTTGCCGCTGCTGCTGGTGTTCATGGGCGTGTGCGCCATCGACGGGTTCGCGGTGCGCAGCGTTCGGGCCCGCGAGTTCGCGGACCACAGCGCCGAGCTCTATACCGCGAGCGCCACGGCGGGCATCGCCCTGCTCTCGCTCGTGCTCGTCGCCCTGTTTCTGCCATTCACCGTGAGTCCGCTGTACACAATCGGCGCGCTGCTGCTCATGCTCTTCATGTTGAGCCGCGCGATCGCGAACTACCACCTGATTCGCTGAATCGCGCACAGCGATCCGAACACAGCGGCCCGCCCTCGTGCGGGCCGCTTCGTTTGCGCACATTGGGTGGCGAGAGACCGAATCGACGGTCAAAAAGTCGGGGGACTTGATGCCGCGTTTCGAGTTGAGCGACATCGATTTGCTTCCTACGCTGTCGACCAGAGGTTTCGCATGTCGTGGACCTCATCAGGGCCCTGCAAATGCACACCGAAGTCGCTCATCAACGAGGTTCATCGATGCCGCACACCATCGTCGCCGCACAGCCTCCGGCCATCGTGATGACGCGTGTGTGGATGCACGAGCACGACTGGTTGCACAGCGTCTACGCGAGTCACGCCAACCAGTCACCGACCTTCCGCTTCCCCGACCTGCTCTCCGCCTGCATCGAGCTGGTCCTTTCCCGCACCGAAAGTCTGGCCCGACTCCAGCTGTTTCTCGGGACCGAACTCGGAGCCCGCGATCCCAAGGCCCCGCGCCGCTCGTGCCACGTCTGGCGCCGCCAGTTCGATGAACTGCTTCGGGAGCACCGGGCGGCCTGGAACTCGCACCCGAATCCCAAGTTCGAGCTCGACGCGATCGCGACGGGCTGCGTTGCGGTTGTGCGTGCGGAGCACGACTCCGTTCGTCGGGTCCTGACCCAGGCGCGCCTCAACTGTGCGGCCCGCGCCGCGGCAGATGCGGATCAGCGGGGCTGAACCATGCGGCGCTCCCACACGCTTGAACTCACGGTAGGCCTGATGGCCCTCCTCGTCCAGGGCGTCGGGCATGCCTGTTGGGAGGACGCCGGGGCGCGCTACGGCGTCGCGCCGCAATTGCTCTACGCCGTGGCCCGGGCCGAGTCGGACCTCAACCCGGCTGCCGTGAATCTCACGCACCGGGCGCGCACGAAGAGCTACGACATCGGGCTCATGCAGATCAACAGCTCGCACCTGCCCACCCTGGCGCGCTTCGGCATCAGCGAGCGGGACCTCTACGAGCCCTGCACCAACATCATGGTCGGCGCCTGGCTGCTGGCCGAACAGTTCTCGCGCCTGGGCGTGAATTGGGACTCCGTCGGCGCCTACAACGCCGCCTGCACCCAGTTCAAGGACAACGCCTGCCGCGCAGCGCGATCGACGTACGCCTGGCGGGTGTACCGGCGCCTGCCGGGTCAAGTTGCCGGTCATCGCGCGCAGCCCCCTGCCCCACCGAGATCTGCCGGTGCGCCAGTCGCGGCGGCCGCCCAGGCGCCGCTCATTCTCTCTGCAAGGGTCACTCCATGAACCTGCGCCTCACCCGAATCGCGGTGGCGTGCGGCTTCGCCGTCGCGCTCGTGGCCGCCACCGCGTCGTGCTCCTTCCCGCCCCGCGCGCACGAGGCCCAGGCACAGGCAGCGACGGCGCCGGCGCGACCTGCGCCGCTTCGCATCGTGCAGCTGAGCTTCGGCCAGAACGCCTACTTCGCCGCGTGCGTGGAGCCGGCGTGCCCCACGCTCACGCCCAAGACTCTGCCCGGTCCCGCAGCACTGCCGGTTGCTGCCACGGCCACGGACCTGTCCAGCCACGGAGTCGCTGCCGCAGCAGCGGCCGAGCCATCGCCGCTGGCCCCACCCCGCGCGGCGGCGGCGCCGGCGAGCGCGCCACGGGCCGACCCGTCGGACACGCACATCCTGCTGACGTTCCCGTTCGGGTCCGCTGCCCTCACGGCGGAGTCGCGGCAAACGCTTCGCCGATCGCTGCGCCTGGCGCGCGAGTCCGACCGCATCGTCATCTCCGGTCGCACTGACAGCGTCGGTCCCGACGAGGTCAACCAGCGGCTCGCGCTGGCGCGTGCACTTGCGGTGCGCAACTTCATCCGCGACGCCGTGCCCGGCCTGCCGAACGTGATTGCCATCGACGCGAAGGGGCGATGCTGCTTCGTCGCGTCCAACGACGACGAGAGCGGCCGCAGCCGAAACCGCCGGGTCGAAGTCGTCTTCACGAGCATGGGAGTGATGTGATGGATCGACCCGTCGCACGACCCGCGCGCACCCCTCCCGCCGACCCTGCGCTCGCAGCCGTTGACCCGGCCGCGGACGCCTCGTCGGCCGCATCCCCGCAGCAACGGCGCAAGCCCCGCCCTGGATGGAAGGCAACCATCGTCCGGAGCGAGAGCTTTGCCGAGCTGCGGCGCATCCAGAAATCCACGAGGGATCCGGTCATCGACCTCAGCTATCTCGCCGACGCGTGCGTCGAGCTGGCACTAGAGCTCGGCGCCGAGCGAATCGTGCAACGGGCCATTGCCTCCTTCGGCAGCGTCCGCCCGACTCCCTGAACTCACCACCTTCTCTTGGAGAACGCAATGCATGCAACCGTCGCACCGACCCTGGCCCTCCCTTCGCGCAAGGTGATGCTGGGCATCGGCCTGTTCCTCACCTTCATCACCGGCCTCATGTCCGTGGCCCCCAGCCATGCGCTGGACCTGGTGGCCTTCACCGGCATCGCCGGTCCGCTCGCGGCCGCGTTGGCGCAGCTGGCCGCCTTGGCGCCGGGCGTCAAGGCGCTCGTCGGCTTCGTCGGCTTCGTGGTCGCCTTCATCAGCCTGGCCGCCCTGCGCAACTTCGGGCCCGTTCTGTTCTACCTGGGCATGGCGATCTTCGGCGCGGTCGGGCTGACCATCGCCGGCGCAATCCTGGGTGCGGTCATCTGAGCCGGTCGGCAGCACGACGGAGAAAGGGGAAGCGCCATGCAGTCGGACACCTACATCCCTCGACGCCTGGACGACCAGTGGAAGCTCGGCTTCTGGGATGCCGACGTCGCCTTCCCCTTCGTCTTCTTTCTGTTCCTCGGCTGGATGTCCGGCACCAAGTGGGGCTTCGTGCTCTGCGCCGGCGCCGGCTTCTTCCTCAGCCGGTGGATCTCTCGCACCAAGGCCGACAAGCACCCGGCCTTCGCGATGCATTGGGCGTACTGGGCCTTGCCCACCAACCCCGCCACCGCCATGCGCGCGACCCCGCCGTCGCACATCCGACGCATGGTCGGCTGAACCCCGCAGGACCACGCCATGGACTTTGCCCAGCACCAGAACGACCTGCGCGCGCAACGCCGGGCCAATCGAGTCCTCAGCGCCATCGTGGGTGCACTGTCGCTCAGCGTGCTCCTGTGCCTCGTGGTGATCGTCAGCATCGTCGGCTCGGACCGGACGGTCATCGTGCCGCCCAACATCGACCGGACCTTCTGGGTCACCAAGGAGAAGGCCAGCCGCGAGTACCTCGAGGAGATGGCCAGCTACGTCGCCTGGCTGGTCCTGGACGTCACGCCGACGACAGTCGACTGGAAGAAGAACGTGCTGCTGAACTGGGTCGCGCCGGATCAGCACGCGGCCATGAAGACCAAGATGGACATCGAGGCCGAGCGGCTGCGCAGCAACAACGCCGCGACCTTCTTCCTGGTGCAGCAACTCGCTGCCGACGAGGCGAAGCAGTCCGTGGTCGTCACCGGCCGCCTTCGGCGTCAGATCAACGGCGCCGACGTCACCGATCCCGAAACGCGTTCGTACCTGGCGCAGTTCCAGTACGCCGGCGGGCGCGTCCACATCCAGTCGTTCAAGGAGATCCCGTATGCGCAAGCTGGCCAGCAAGTTCGCGTCGGCGCTGCTGATCCCAACGGCGCTCCTGCTCGCTAGCGCGTCGCCCGCGCTCGCGCTGCAGGTCGTCGAGGGCAGCGACGGGGTCTCCGTCGATGCCGTCCTGTCGATCAAGGAGGCCACCCGCATCCGCGTCGACGGCGCGCCGATCACGAACGTCTTCGGCAACATCTACTCTTCCAACTGCGGCGCCGCGATCACGTCCGCCGTGCCGCCGCAACCCGGTGCGTCGCCGGCGCCTGCCACGGGCATGGTGAATCCCGCGGGCGAGATCGTTCTCGAGTGCGACGTCGACAAGGGCGAGATCTACGTGCGCCCGGTGGGCGGCCCGGGCAAGCCGGTCAACCTCTTCGTGTCGACGCAGCACGCGACCTACACGCTGTTGCTGCGGCGGTCCGACACGCCGGCCGACACGATCGTCATCCGCGACAAGACAGCCCGACTGTCCCGCGCTGAGCCCGGCGGCACAACGGCTTCCGCCCGCACGCCGCAGCACGTGCGCGCCTTGAAGGGCATGTTGGTGGCCATGGCCGCGGACCGGCCACCGACGGACATCCGGGTCGACGAGGTGAACCGCCCGATCCAGCTCTGGCAGGAAGCGAAGTTCGCCCTGGTGCGCCTGTACGAGGGACGCGGCCTGGTCGGCGAGCGCTACGTGCTCACCAACGTTTCGACCCAGGACATGGTCCTCGCCGAGCAGGAGTTCGATCGCGAGCGCGGCGGCGTGCTGGCCGTCTCGATCGAGAACCACAACCTGCGCCCCGGTGAGAGCACGTCCGTCTACGTCATCCGCCAGGGGAGCTGACCATGCCCAGCTTCGCCGACAACCTTCGCGAGCGCTGGGCGGGCGTTGCCGAGCGCATGTCGCCGCGGGCGCGCCAATGGACGATGGCCGCCCTGATCTCCGGTTGCGGGGTGGGCCTGCTGTGGGCGGTGTTCTCCGCAGGCTCGGGCGACAGCGCTCAGCGCGCCGCGGCCGCTGCGGCCAAGAGCGACGTGCGACCGACCAACGTCGATCTGATGGCGCCGGGTTCGCAGGTGAAGGACTCCGAGGTCTGGATCGGCAAGGCCGGCAAGGAACTCGAGAGCTACAAGGCCGAACGCGACGAGCAGCGCAGGGTCAACCGCGACCTCAACGACAAGCAGCAGGAACTGCTTCGGCGTCTCGCGGAGATGGAGGAGCGGCTCAAGTCGCGTCCCCTGGATGCGGCACGCGCGGCTTCTGCGCCCGGGATGGCGGCTGGCCCCGTCAATCCGCCCCTTGCCAATCCGCCCGAGTCGACGCTGCCTCGCGCACCGGCCGCCTTGCCGCCCGCGCCGCCGCCGCCCGTGGCTTACCAGCGCGGCGCGATGCCGCCTGGCCTGCCCAACAGCGCGTCCCCCAGTGGCATCGACGTCGCGGCGGCGCCGGCGCAGCCTCAGCTCACGCGGGTCACGCTGGCCGCGCCAGTGCGCGCCAGCGACCCGGCCGAGGGCGGCGGCAAGAAGCGCGAGACACTCGACAGCTTCCTGCCCATCAGCTTCACCAAGGGCCAACTTCTCGGCGGCCTGGACGCTCCCACCGGCGGACAGGCCCAGAGCAATCCGCACCCGGTGCTGATCCGGCTGTCGGACAACTCGGTCCTGCCCAACCGCTACAGAGCCGAGTACCGCGAGTGCTTCGTCATCGCCGCGGGCTACGGCGACATCAGCTCGGAGCGCGCCTACCTGCGCACCGAACTCCTGTCCTGCGTTCGTCCCAACGGCGATCCGCTGGAAGTCAAGATCCAGGGCTCTGTCTTCGGCGAGGACGGCAAGGTCGGCATGCGCGGCCGCCTGGTCACCAAACAGGGCCAGATGCTGGCCAACGCGCTGCTCGCCGGCGTGGTCAGCGGGATCGGCCAGGGTTTCTCGCAGGCCAACACGACCTACAGCACCTCGCCGCTGGGGTCGGTCGCGACGGCCTCGGGCGGCGACGCCTACCGCGCCGGCATCGGCTCGGGTGTCGGCAAGGCCCTGGACCGGTTGGCGCAGTACTACATCAAGCTGGCCGAACAGACCTTTCCGATCATCGAAGTCGATGCCGGCCGGGAGATCGATGTCGTCCTGACCAAGGGCGTGCGCATCGAGGGCTCTGAGGCAAGCACGGCGTCCAACGCCCCCACCTCGCTGCCTGGCCGCACGGACCCCTCCGAGCGCTACCTGAAGGTGACCACCGATGAAGAATGAACGCCTCCTGGCCGGCGCCATCCTGGCGCTGGCCGTGCAGTCCGCCGTGGCCGGCCCGTCGGCCGACGAAGCCCGGCTGCTCGCCACCCTCAAGCGCGCGTACCCGGCGACCACCTTCACGTCGGTCGCGGCCAGCGAGGTCCCCGGGATCTACGAGGTGTGGATGGGGCCGAACGTGGCCTTCGTGTCGCCCAAGAGCCCTCGGTACTTCATCATGGGTCGACTGCTCGACGCGAAGACCGCCACCGACATCACCGGACCGAAACTCGCGCGGGCACAGGCCGCCCGCCAGGCCGTCGATACGGCCGACAGCACCGACCGGCCGATCGACATCGCGAAGCTGCCGCTGCAGGACGCCCTGAAGGTCGTGCACGGCAGCGGCGCGCGCACGCTCTACGCCTTCAGCGACCCCTCCTGCTCGTTCTGCCGGCGGCTCGAGCCGGAGCTGGCCAAGCTCCAGGACGTCACGGTCTACACGTTCCTGCTGCCCTTCCAGGGCCGGCAACTGCCGCAGGCGATCCTCTGCTCCACCGATCCAGCGAAGAGCTGGCAAGCCGTGATGCTGAGCGCCGACACCAGCGGCCTGAACAGCCAAGCCGACTGCCCGACTGCGCTCGACCGCAACCTCCAACTGGCGCGACAGCTCGGGGTCAACGGCACGCCCACGATGTTCTACGCCGATGGCACGCGTACCACCGGCTACGTCCCCGGGACCGAGGTCGAACGCCGCATCGCCGCAGCGGCTGCCGCTGGCTCACCCGTCGCGACCTCCAAGGCCATCACCCAGGAGAAGGCGCCATGAGCAGGTTCCTCATCGTGGTCGGCGGCGTGATCGTCCTCGCGGCCGTGCTCCCGGGCTGCGCGATCACCGGCCTGGACGGCGAGTCCAAGTACGCGTGCAAGGCCCCCGAGGGCGTCCGGTGCGACTCGGTGTCCGGCACCTACTACAACGCGCTGCAGAACAACCTGCCGGCGCAGCGCCGCTCCGCCGCGCCTCCCGTGGACACGTCTCCCCAGGCCGCACCCGCCGGCAGCGCGCCGCGTGCCGCGCCGACGATGCTCAACGCCTCCACGCGCCCGGCCGCGGGCGACGAAGGCGCCGCCTACGTGGCCGCGCCGCTGCGTGCCGCGCCGCGTGTTCTCCGACTCTGGATCAAGGCCTGGGAGGATGCCGATCGCGATCTCGTCGGCGAGAGCCTCGTCTACGTCCAGGTCGACAACGGCCGCTGGCTGGTCGACCACGTGCAGCGCCAGCAGCGCGAACCCTTCGTACCGATCCGCGCGCCGCGGCCGCCGGCCGCCACCAAGTCGGCCGGTGCGGCGGCTGGCCCCAACGGCCCGTCCACCACGCCGACCGAAGACGCGCCCTCGCTCACGCAAGCCCTGCGCGCGCTGCAGAACCGCGTGCCCGCCGCCGACCAATGACCTGAGAGGGCCCCTCCATGCTCGAGTCCCTACGCCTCAACCTGTTCGGCGACGCGTCGCCGGCGGGGTCCAGCGACAAGTCCGGCCCTGGCCTGTTCTCGTTCGGGCACAAGGACGAATCGCCCGCCGACCAGTTCGCCAGCTGGCTGCCCTACATCTCCTACCTCGACGAGGAGCAACTGTTCGTCAACAAGGACGGCATGGGCTTCCTCCTGGAGGTGATGCCGCAGAGTGGCGCCGATGACCGCATGGTCGACGTGCTGGTGTCGCTCTACTCGAACTGCCCACCCGACACGGGCATCCAGTTCCACCTCTTCGCCTCGCCCCACGTCTGCCCACCACTGCGCCGGTACGCCAACCTACGCATGGAAGACCGCGACCAGATCCAGAAGGCCCAGACGTTCGGCCGGCCGGCGCGCAACGACAACCTCTACCGCAAGCTGGCTCGGCGCCGCTACGCGCACCTGTCCCACGGCGCACACCACAGCCTGACCCAGGGCTTCCACTACACGATCCGAGACTTCCGACTGATGGTCAGCGTCTCGGTCAAAGCCGATCCCGCCAACCTGTCCGACCGCGAGCGCATCGTCGGACTTCGCGATGGCATGGCGACCACGCTGCGCTCGGCGTCGTTGCCCAATCGCGTCTGCGACGCGGCCGACCTGATCAACTGGTGTTCGCTGTTCGTGAACCCGGATCGCATCGACGCGGCCACCGCGCCCGACCTGCACTACGACGACGGGCGTGAACTGCGCGACCAGATCGTCGACCACGACACGATCCAGGATGCGCGCTCCAACGGCCTTCACCTGTGGAAGGAAGGCGCGGGCGAAGGCCTGGACGTGCGCTTCTTCTCCATCAAGTCCTTCCCCGAGCGCTTCGGCCTGTGGCAGATGGGTGCCCTGGTCGGCGACCTGATGCAACCGGCCCTGCAGTACAGCTCGCCCTTCCTGCTGACGATGGGCGTCTACATCCTGGACCCCAACTCGACCAAGACCGTGGTCACGGCCAACCACGTGCGGGCCACGCAGAACGCGGGCAGCAAGATGGCCGTGGTCATGCCCGACGTCGCCAAGAAAGCGCGCGACTGGTCGGCCGCCGCGGACGCGATCGACACCGGCGGCGCGCTGGTGAGCATGTACCACCAGCTCGGCCTGTTCTGCCACCCATCCAAGGTCGCGCAGACGCAGGAGACGGCCAAGTCCATCTGGCGCGCGCGCGGCTTCGAACTCAACGCCGACGTCTACAAGCATCGTCAGGCGCTGCTGGCCAGCCTGCCGATGACGCTGTCGCCGGCCTTCCACGGCGACCTGCGCAAGATGAAGCGGGTCACCCGCAAAACGATGGCCAACGCCATCCACCTCGCACCGGTCCTGGCCGAGTGGCGGGGCAGCAAGACGCCGACCCTGATGTTTGCCGGCCGCCGCGGCCAGTTGCTCACGCTCGACCTCTACGACAACGACGGCAACTACAACGCCGCCGTCATCGGCTCGCCGGGCTCGGGCAAATCGGTCCTGCTCAACGAGCTGGCCTGGTCCTACCGGGCCATCGGCGCCAAGATCTGGATGCAGGACCTGGGGCGCTCGTTCGAGAAGCTCTGCCGCAAGGCGGAGGGCACCTTCATCGAGTTCCGACCCGACGTCGAGATCTCGCTGAACCCGTTTCCGCTGGTCACCGACATCAACGAGGACATCGACATGCTGCTGCCGGCCATCGCCAAGATGGCCTCGATGAAGCAGCTCGACGAGGTCCAGATGAAGGCGATCTCGGCGATGTTGCTCAAGCTCTGGGCCAGGTACGGCCAGGACCTGGACATGACGATCCTGCGCGACGCCTTCGTCCCCGGGACGATCGAGGAGCTTGGCATCAAGGAGGACCAGCGCGTGCGCGACCTGGCCGTGATGCTCAACCCCTACGCCAAGGGCGGCCAGTACGCGCGCTTCTTCAGCGGCCGCAACACGATCGACTTCTCCAACGACTTCGTGGTCATCGAGAGCGAGGAGCTCAAGCGCAAGCCCGACCTGCAGGCGGTGGTCAACATCATCCTGTTCCACGCGATCACCCGCGAGATGTACCTGACGCGCAACCGCAAGAAGGTCTGGTTCATCGACGAGCTCAAGCAGCAGCTGGGCGACTCGAGCGAGAACGACGTGGTGATGGCCGCGGCGATCGACGAGGCGGCGCGGCGCGCCCGCAAGTACGGTGGCAGCCTCGTGACGGCGACCCAGAACGGCGACGACTACTTCACCTCGGCACAGATGGAGTCCGCACTGAAGTGCTCGGACTGGACCTTCCTGCTGCGCCAGAAGCCCGAGTCGATCGAACTGCTCGCGCGCACGGGCCGCTTCTCGATGGACGAACCGAAGAAGCGGCTGCTGAACTCGCTGCGCATGGAGCCGGGCGTGTTCTCCGAGTGCTACATCACCTCGCCCATCGGCGAGGGTGTCGCTCGCATCATCCTCGACCCCTTCTCGCACCTGCTCTTCAGCAACAAGCTGGACGACAACGCCCCGCTGGATGCGCTCCTGCGACAGGGTCTGTCCATCGACGACGCCATCACCGAGCTGCTCCGCCGCCGGGGGTATGCGGTATGAGCTCGGTCGCCACCCATGCGCTGATCTCGGTGTTCGTGACCGCCGGGGCGCTGCTCGCCTATGACCGGCTGGTCGTGAAGCCGGCTCAGGTCATCGGCATCGTCGACATCGCCGAGGTCTACCGCGCCAAGGAGTCCGAGTTCGCTGCACTGCTCAGCGCCAGCAGGACCGACGACGATCGCCAGCGCGCCCTCGCGCAGGCGCAGGCCTTCGGCGATCGCCTCGACCGTGCGCTGCGCGAGATCCCCGTCGAGTGCCGCTGCCTGGTGGTGGTCAAGTCCGCCGTGGCAGGGGGCTGGTCCAACGCCATCGACCTCACCGCCGCCCTCAAGGCGAAGGTCGGCGCCAAGTCGTAGCCGCCGCCATGACGAGCCAACGTGTTGGTCTGGGCCCCTGGCTGCTGCATGGCAGCCGTCTGATGCTGCACGACCTGCGGCGGCACCGGGTGGTGCTCGTGCTCGTCGCCGGCGTCTGGGTGCTCGCGCTGATCCGCCTCTTCGCCCACCACGTCCCGGTCCTGCCGCTGCTGTTCAACTGGACACCCAGCCTGCCCTACAAGGTCGCGTTCGTCGACTACCGATCGGGCGCGATCGTCCGTGGTGACCTGGTGGTCTACGCATTCGAGGGGCCAGCTGGCCTGCAAGCCTATCCCGGGTTGCGCCACCAGGCGCTGTTCAAGCGCGTCGCGGGCGTTGCCGGTGATGTCGTGACGGTGCGGGGACGCGAGGTGTTCGTCAACGGCGAGCCGGTGGGCCTGGCCAAGACCCACACCTTTGACCGTCGCCCCCTCGAGCCCATCGACCCGACGGTCATCCCTGCCGGCCACCTGTACGTGCAGGGGACCAGCCCGGACAGCTTCGACTCCCGCTACAGCCTGAGCGGGCTCGTGCGCGTGCAGGACGTCAAGTCGCGCGTCATCCCACTGCTGTGAGGGCCGCATGCAGCGAACACTCATCCTGTCGATGTTGTGCCTTGCTGGCTCGGTGGCCGCCCAAGGCGAGCGCCTGGACCTCCAGGACGACGTGCCGCTCGACACCTACCTCGCCTTGCTGGCCCAGGTGGCGCCGCCCGCGCGCGACGGCGCCGAGGCCTACATGGCGGCATTTCGCAGCCGCTGCGGGCGTGCGCTGCGCACGATCGAGCTGCGCCGCGCCTTTGCGCAAGGCAACGGTGATCCGGTCCTGATGAACATGGTCCGCGCTTCCCACGAGCGCGACACCGCCGCCCTGCAGCGCCTGGGCGCCTCCATCGCCTGCCCGAGCAAGTGACATGCGCGCCCGCCTGTCTCCCTGGCTCATCGCAGCAGCGACCTGCTGGGCGCTGGGCGCGCAGGCAACGAACCTGGGGACCATCGGGCCGACCTATCCGGTGGCCGAGAAGAACCTGCTCGACGTGATCATGGCTCGGCTGCGCGCCAAGGAGGCGAGCGGCGAGTTGAAGCGCCACGAGCAGGAAGCCCGGGATCGTGCCGCCTATGCGGTCAACAACCCGCGGCAGGTGGACGGACTGCGCCGGGCCCAGGCCGCGCGCACGTTCTACTTCGATCCGAGCTTCACGCTGCAGTCCAACGTCGTGGACAGCACGGGTGCAGTCCTGTTCCCGGCGGGAACGCGCAAGAACCCGCTCGAAGTCGTCTCGCTCTCCAAGCACCTGCTGTTCTTCGATGCACGCGACACGGGCCAGGTGGCACGGGCGCGGGAGCTCATCGAGCACTACCAGGGCAAGGTCAAGCCGATCCTCGTGGGCGGCAGCTACCTGGACCTGATGAAGCGCTGGAACAAGCCGGTGTTCTACGACCAGGACGGAACCCTCGTGCGGAAGTTCGGCATCGCGGCGGTCCCGGCAATCGTCTCGCAGGAGGGACAACGCCTTCGCATCGATGAGGTGCCCGTGCGATGAACATCGTCCACCGACTCTTCGCGGCGCTGTGCCTGCTGGCTGCGTCCTCGCTGGCCACCGCGGCAGGCATGGCGACCTGCACGGGCAAGTTCCCCAATCCGCTGACCGACATCTGCTGGTCGTGCCTGCTGCCCATCACCATCGGCAGCGCCACGATCGCCAACTTCGGTGGACAGGAGGACAACGGCGACAACCCTGGCAATCCGGTCTGCAGTTGCGGCGTGAATCCGACGATCGGCCTGTCGATCGGGTTCTGGGAGCCGGCGCGCCACGTCGAAGCGACCCGCAAGCCGTTCTGCCTGCCGTCACTCGGCGGCCTCAACCTGGACCCCGGCATCGCCGCGCCGGAAGCCGCGAGGTTCACGCGCCCAGAAGGCGACGGTGATGGAGGCTCCTTCTACCAAGCGCACTTCTACACCAACCCGGTCCTCTACTGGCTCGAGGTCGTGACCGACTTCCCCTGCCTGGAGCGCGGCAGCTTCGACCTTGCCTACCTGACCGAGGTCGATCCGCTGTGGAACGACGACGAGCTGACGCTGATCCTCAATCCGGACGCGGTGCTGTTCGCCAATCCGATCGCCATCGCCGCCTGCGCGGCCGACTGCGTCGCAGCCACCGTGGGCTTCGGCCTGAACACGCTCTTCTGGTGCGCGGGCTGTCAGGGTGGCCTCTACCCCATGGACGGCCACGTCCAGTACCACATGGGCGGCGTTCGTACGGCTGCGCTGCTGGCCCAGCGCCTCACCGCCAAGATGCACCGCGAACTCATCGCCTGGGGCTGGCACGGCTCGCGCGGGCTCTGCGGCCCCTACTTCGAGCCGATCATGGACAAGTCCTCCTACAAGACCAACCTCACCTACCCCATTCCGTCGACCGACAAGCTCGACGGCAAGTGCTGCCAGCCATTCGGCCGCACGACCGTGCTCTGGGGTGCGGGCAAGGAGTACCCGGTTCTGGGCGAGGACTTCGCCTTCATGCTCTTCCGCAAGAGGAACTGCTGTGTGGGCTACTGACCGCCTCGTGGCCCCCTTCGTTGCGTCGATCGCGGTCGCGCTGCTCGCGCTGCCTGCCGCCGTGGCTCAGGCCCAGGGCCAGGCTCCGTCCGGCAAGAGCCCCGTGACCGAGGCCGACATCGCTCGCGCCACCCGCAGCCAGCCCACGATCACCGACAAGGACATTGAGGCGGCGCGGCGCAAGCACCGCATGCCCAGCGATGATGAACTCGCCCGGGTGCCGGTTCCCGCGGCCCCACGCATCGACGCGCTGCCTCAGCCGCAGTCCCAAGGAAAGATCGACCTCGGCGCGATCGCCGGTGGCTTCGATGCCATGGGCGCTCCCGACCCCGCCAAGTCGGGCATGGCCGTGGGCCCGACGCTGCTGGTCTTCGTGAGCTTCTCGATGCCCGACCCGGCCCTGGAGCGCTTGGTCGATCAGGCCGCACGCAGCGGGGCCACCCTGTTGCTGCGCGGTCTCGTGGACGACTCACTGCAGAAAACCGTGGCCCGCGTGCAGCGGGTCATCGGCCAGCGCAAGGTCGGCTTCCAGATCGACCCGCAGGCGTTCGACCGCTTCACGATCACCGCCACGCCGTCCTTCGTCCTCATCAAGGACCGGTCCGTTCCGACGCCCTGCGCCGCGGGCACCTGCTTCGCGGCGGACAGCTACGCGCTGGCCGCCGGCGACGTGAGCATCGACTACGCGCTGCGCTTCATCCAGAAGACGGCGCCGAAGTTCTCGCGCGAAGCGCAGGCCTTTCTCGCGAAGCTGAAAGGGGGCTGAGCCGTGATGTTCAAGCGCCTGACCGTCTGGGTGATGACCCAGGCCCTGGTCCTCGTTCAGACCACCGCGATCGCACAAACCTCGCACGACCAGGGCGTGGCCGCGGGTCGTGCCGCCAACACCGCGATCCGGGGCATGGTGAACCAGCCGTCGGCGACGGGTGTCGTCCCCGGGTACACCACCACGCCACCGGAGGCCGCGCTGGCCGGCCGCCCGGCACTCGGCCCCGAGGTCAGCGCGAAGCTCGCCGCCTGCGCGGCGACGCCCAACGACCCCAGCTGCCAGGCGCTGCGCACCGCCATCACCTCGGCGAACACCGCCCGCCCCACGATCTCCCCCAGCGATCCGGCGGTCGCAGCCGCTTCGCGCATCGCCCGCAACCCCTCGCTCGATCTGGGCAGCCTCGCCTCGTACTACAGCGGCTGCACGACCACCGATGCCACCATCGCGACCCACACCGAGACCCGGGCCTGCGCCCGCTACGTGACCGCCGGCAGCTACAGCTGCTCGAACTCGCTCAACGTCGCCGTCGCCCGGTCGACCAGTTGCTCGCCCGGCGACTGGTTCGCGCAGGCAAGCGCAGGATCGACCGCCGTGGCCGCGCAGTGCCTGCCCGACCGGCCGGACTCGAGCCAACACTTCAGGGTCACCAGCTCGGGCACGCCGCTGGCGTTCTTCGATGTCGACATGACGACACCGGTCATCACACCCCAGCGGGTCGCGGTGATCGGCACGACCTACAACTGGCCCAGCTTCACGCCCTCGGAGCGAGGCGTCTACGTCGCAGACAAATCGTGCACCGGCAGCACCTGCAGCCTGACCGCCATGATCGCCGACGACCCCGTCGAGTCCTGCACCGGTGGTTGGGACTCGATGACCTGCACGACCATCCATCCGTTCATCGACGTCTACGCCACCTGCCCTGCAGGAACCCAGAGCGGCGACAACCTGCTGGTCACCACCTGCTCGTACGGCGGTGACGGCATGGAGTGCACCAGTTCGCCGCTCAGCACGACCACCTGCTACAGCCCCAGCGGGTCGGCAAGCGACATCCAGGCGAGCGACACCACCGGCACCTTCTCGTCTCCGTACTGGCGCGCCAGCTCGACCCGCGCGGTGGTGGGCTGGGCGCCGAACCCGGCGTACGGGCCGATCCCGCAGATGCGGCTCTCGTACACCCGGCCGGCGACCACGTTCACGGCCGCCGACACCTGGAACAACCAATGTCCCAGCCTCGCCGGGGATAGCCGGTGCTCGGTGGCAAGCGCACCGGTGTGCGTCGACGGCCCCGCCACCAAGGTCATCGACGGCGTCTCCATCACCCGGGACTGCTGGCAGTACCAGAGCACGATGAGCTGCGGCGGCACCTACACCGCCGATCAGTGCACACCGCTGATCGCTGCTGGCTGCACGCCGGTGTCGTCGACCTGTTCCCGCACCAACCCGGTAACGGGCGTCTGCGAGGCGTACCAGGACCAGTACAGCTGCACTGTGCCGAACGAGACGGTCACGCAAGCCACCAACTGCCCCGCCAACGTCTTCTGCCTGGGAACCAGCTGCTTCAACACGGCCTACACCAACGACGCCGACTTCGCGCGGACGATGTCGATGCTCGAGGCGGGGCGCGAGGCCGGTGTCTACCTCGACAGCGACCGCATGCAGGTGTTCAAGGGCGAAGCCAACAGCTGCCGCGACCGCCTCCTCACCAACTGCTGCAACTCCGATGCGTCCGGCCGCGGCATGACGAACCAGAGCGTCTTCGGCGCCGGCTCCCGCCTCGTCTACGACATCCTGATGAACTCCGAGAACCGGCAGTTCGTCTACCAGGGACTCAGCGCGCTGCTGACGGGCGCGGGCTTCAGCGGCTCGTTCACCAGCTACGGCGTGACGATCGCCGTGAACGGCACGGCGCTGCCCGCCGGGTCCACCGTCCTGTACTCCTCCAGCACGGTCGCCGGCGAGGGCTTCGTCGTCGCATTCGACCCATGGACGCTGGTGATCGCCGCGATCATCTACATCGTTCTCTCGCTGACCTCCTGCAACGAGAACGAGGCGGTCCTTGCCCTCAAGGAGGGCGCCGGCCTGTGTCACAGCATCGGCAGCTACTGCTCGTCCTGCATCCGGATCCTCGGCTCCTGCGTCTCCTGCATCGAGCACACGACCGGCAAGTGCTGCTTCAACTCGATGCTCGCCCGCATCGTCAACGAGCAAGGCCGCGGCCAGATCAGCAAGGGGTGGGGCGATGCGCGCAACCCCGATTGCTCGGGCTTCAGCATCGCGCAGCTCCAGTCGCTCGACTTCGCCCGCATGGACCTGAGCGAGTTCTACGCCTCGCTCGTCGCGAAGAGTCCCAACCTCTCGGCGATCCAGACCAACAACGGGGCCCGGGTGCCGAGCTGCTACTTCGGCCAGGGGAAGTGCTGATCATGAAGCTCAACCGCCTTGCACCGCTCATCGCCTTCGCCGCTGCGTCGGTGGCCACCGCCCAGTTGGCCGACGGCGGCCGCCTGCCGGTCACCGACGTCCGCGTGCTGATGATCGCCGCCCTCGACTCGCCGATGGGGACCGCGCAGGGGGTCCTCACCAGCAAAGATGCCGAGAGCATCACCAAGCACTTCAAGGCGACCGGGCCGATCTTGATCGACGTCTCGACGGTCAAGCGCTACGCCCAGGCGGGATGCGCCCGTCTCAAGCTGTCCTTCGCCCAGGACGGTGTGCAGTTGCCCGGCCAGGCCACGCCCCGGCGCAACACCGTCGACTTCGGCATCAACTACTGCCGCGATGGCCAGCCGCCCAAGTCACTCACGTGAGGAGCCGCCCGTGTCCACGACCCGTTGCTTCGCCGCGCTTGCAGCCCTTCTTGGCTTCCTCCTGCCAGCGCTGTCACACGCCCAGGCCGACGCCGCGGTAGCGGTCGCACCTACCCAAGTTCCAGCCACCTCCAGGGCCCTCTTCTGGGATGACTTTCGGCGTGGCTGGCACTTCTACGAGGAGCCGGAACCCGAGGTCCTCCCGCCGGCGCCTGCGAAGCCCGCCGCGCCCAAGCCGGAGGCCAGGCGCCGGGACACGCGTGCGCCCGAGCTCATCGAGTTCGAACAGCTGCAGAAGCGCCTGGAGGAGTACCGCAACATCGCGATCATCCGGCCGAGCGAGGACAACGTCCGGCGCTACATGCAGCTCGAGGCGCAGGTGGTGCGCCAGGCCAGCTACTTCTCGGATGTCGCACAGCGGGTGGCCTGGGCGACGCCGGACCTGGACATGACGCTGCAGGGTCGGCCGGTGAACTCGCGCGCCATCGAAGTCTTCGATCGCGAGCAGGCCACCAGCCGCGCTCAGTCGCTGACCGACCTGGCGCGCACGCACGTCCTGTTCTTCTTCTTCCGCTCGGACTGCCCGTACTGCCACGCCTTCTCGCCGACGCTGGAGGCCTTCAGCGCGCGCTTCGGCATCCAGGTCGTTCCGATCAGCGTGGACGGCAAGGGCCTGCCGAGTTTCCCCACGTTCCGGCGCGACAACGGCATTGCACGCACGCTGCAGGTCACCCAGGTGCCGGCCACCTACCTGGCCGAGCCCTACACCGGAAAGATCGTGCCGATCGGCTTCGGCGTGCTGTCCGAGTCGCAGCTCATCGAGCGCATCACGACCGTCACCGCCCCGGGCGCCGACGCCTACGCGCCGTCCATCACCCGGCGGGTCAACCTGCAGTAGGGAGGCGCCCATGTCCGCACGAATCCTTGTCCGCAAGCTGGTCGCCGTCATCGTCGCGTCCGCCGTGGCACTTGCGGCGCCGCTGAGCTACGCCGGGGATCTCAACGCCGAGGTGAACACCATGTTCAACAACCTGGGCGCCATCGGCAACTACACCGCGCCCGGTGCGTTCAAGGGCCAGACGTTCAACACCTACACCGGCGGCAACCTGTACCTGCGCTCGCCCAACAAGACCTACCAGCTCGCCGCCATTCAGTTCCCCACGGCCAAGGGCGGCTGCGGCGGCATCGACCTTTTCGGCGGCTCGTTCTCGCACATCTCCGCCAACGAGTTCCGCAACATGCTGCGGAACATCACCTCGGCCCTGCCCGGAATCGCGTTTCAGCTCGCGCTGGAGGCTGTCTCGCCGCTGCTCGGCGGGCTGACCAAGTGGGCCAAGGGCCTGGAGACCTGGATCAACAACGCGCGCATCAACTCCTGCGAAACCGCGACCGCGCTCGTGTCCTCCGCGGCCGAGGCGGTCGGCTACGACTCCCAGCGTGCCTGCGCAAAGCTGGCGATGCAGATGGGCATGGAGAGCGACATCGACGCCGCCATGCGCCGCTGCGCGTCGGACAGCCCCTCGATCCTCGGCTCCGCACGGTCAAGTGCCGACGCGAACATCGCCGCACAAGCGCCCTTTGTCGGCAACTTCACCTGGCGTGCCCTCAAGTCGATCGACACGCTGGACGATCCCGCCCGCGAACTCGTGATGAGCATCGTGGGTGCGGTGATCTTCCCGGCTGAGACAGCCAACCGCGATCCTGAGTACATCGGCCCGAGCATCACGACCGTGGCCCAGCTGCTGTACGGCCAGTCCGACGCCGCCGGCGGCAACATCAACCTCCAACTGCTCCGCTGCAACAACTACACCGACTGCGACACGGTGACGCGCGACAACACCTACGTGCACCAGCCGCTCACCAAGAAGGTGTCCGACATCATGCAGCTGATCTCGGACAACATCCGCACCCGCACGGCGATCCCGAACAACTCCGCGGCCGTCGGCTTCGTGAACAGCACCAGCATCCCTGTGTGGCGCATGCTGTCGATCGGCAACACCATCCCAGGCTCGGGCCTCGCCGACATGATGATCGGCAATTACCGGGAGGTCATCGCTGCCGACTACGCGTTCACGTTTCTCAACCAGTTCGCGAACGTCGCGATCTCCGCCCTCACCAAGCAGCATCGGCTGAACGAGAGGCAACGCAGCCTTGCTCTTCAGCAGCGCGAAGATGTCCAGAAGTTCATGAGCCTGCTCCAGCAAGAGCAGGCCACCCTGTACCGCAAGGTCACCGCAGTCTCAACCGTGGCCACCGACATGGAACGCCTGGAGCGCAACCTGCGCTCGAGCATGTCGCTGCACGCACTGGACATGCTCGGCTACTCCAGCCGCAGCACCAAGTAGGCCCCGCGCAGGCGACCGAGGAACAGTCATGTGGGAAGTCTTCGCGTACCACAACAGCGAAGCGCTGGCAGGCATCTTCAACGCCATCGCTGCGATCATGGCCTCGGGCACCTACATGAGTGCCATCGCCGCCGTGGCCTTCTGCGGCTTCGTCGTTGCGATGGTGGCCTACATGTTCCAGCCCGAAAAGCTGGTCGGATGGCGGTGGCTCGTGTCGGTAGTGCTGATCTACGGCGTGCTCTTCGTCCCCCGCGTGACGGTGGCAGTAGTTGACAAGACCGGGGGCACTCCCAACCGCGTCATCGCAAACGTGCCGTTCGGCATGGCGGCACTCGGTGGTCTGACCAGCACCATCGGCAACACGATCACCGAGCTCTTCGAGACGGCGTTCCAGACCTTGCCGGGACCCGCCTCCCTGCCCGGGGAACTGTCCTACCAGCAGAACGGCCTGATGTTCGGCAGCCGCCTGATTCAGGAGACGCGAAGCATTTCCATCCCGGATCCCGGGGTCCTGAACGACATCATCAACTTCGCCAACAACTGCACCGCCTACGACATCGCCGACGGCACGATCGCCGCTACCGCCTTCTCGACTTCGGACAACCTGTGGGCGGCGATGGCTGCCACCAATCCGGCGAGGTTCACCGTGATCACCGCTGGCGCGGGCGTGACCACGACGACCTGCGACGCTGCGTACGCATCCATCGCGGGCCGCCTGCCCGCACAGGTCAACGCGTTGACGGCGCGCCTCGGGCAGAAGCTGAACCCCGACCTCCCCGCAGCGGCCGCGCAGGCGGCCGTCCTAAATCAGATTCCCCAGGCCTACATCCGATCCCAGATCGCGGGCGCAGCTGCTACCGCAGCTGATCTGATCCGCCAGAACGCCATCGTTAACGCGATCAACGACGCTGGCGAGATGGGCTGCCAGCGCATCAACGACCCTGCCTGCATGATGCTGGCCACCGGCCGCGCGCAATCCGTCGCGGCCCAGAACGCATCCTGGATCAACGGCGCCAAGATCTCGTCGCAGGCGCTCCCAGTGGTGCGCAACGTGGCGGAGGCGATGTGCTACGCAGTCTTCCCCCTCGTCGTGCTTCTGCTGTTCGTGTCGAGCGGGCGGACCACGATCATGATCCTCTCCGGCTATGCGATCGCATTGGTCTCGATCCAGCTCTGGCCGCCGCTGTTCGCGATCCTCAACTACATGGCGACGCTGTATGGCCAGATCGATCAGGCTGCGGCGGCCGAGATCGGCGGAGGCGTGAAGGCACTCTCGCTGCAGACAGCGTCTCCCATCTATTCGAACTCGATCTCCTCGCAGGCAGTCGTGTCGTACCTGATCATCGGCATCCCGATGCTCGCCTGGTCACTGGCCAACCGGATGGTCAACTTCGGCTCTGCCGTCATGGGTGGGCTGCAGGGCCTTCAGGCAGCCTCGATGTCCGGGAATGCATCTGCGGCCGCGGCCACGGGCAATACCAGCATGGGCAACGTCTCGATGGATCAGCGCACCATCAGCCCCTCAACCTCAAACCCATGGGTCAGTCGCCAGCAGGATCTGGACGGCAACTGGGTCACGACAACGGCCAGTGGCGCACAGGCCACCTCCTACCTGCGCAATGAGAGCGCTACATCGCGCGTTGTGTCGTCACGCGTCACACAGTCGTCTGTTCAAGAGGCATCGAGGTCGGCCGAGGCGGCGCGAAGTGAAGCTGTCTCCGCCTCGAATGACCTCTCCTCGGTTCTCGTGGACACGATGTCGCGCGGCTCTAGCCGCTTCCGCTCCACTACCCGCGGAGATGGTCAGGCAGTGAGCACGAGTACGGACATTGGCTCGGCTGCGGATAGGCTGCGCAGCATTACCGAGTCTGTGGCGCGGACCACTGGTTTGAGCGCTCAGCAGGTCGCGAACATCGCCTTCCAGCTCTCAGGTGGCGTCGGTGCGCCTGGCATTAGCCCACTGAGGGCGAACGCATCCGGCTCCGCCGGGAAGAGCTACACACGATCGCTGGATGAAACCGAGCAGAAGGTGGCGAACGAACTGGGGGCGGATCAACTTCGTGAGTTCAGGTCCTTCGCAGAGCGAGCCACGCGAGATCAGTCGCTTGTGCGCGCGCTTGGAAACGACCAGCGAGAAGGCGACGAACTTGCATCTCGCATGTCGACCGCGGTAGGTCGTTTGGAATCCACGCAGTCGAGCTACGCTGAGCGGAGCGCGATCGCCGAGAGGTTGTCCAAGGCACATGAGACCGGCGAGGTGCTTTCCATCGACTTGGCGCAGTTGCCAGCCAACTCTGACTTCATCCAACGCTACCAACGCCTGGCCAGCGAATACGGTTCTGACAGCCTCGCGCTCCAGGCGGCGATGGCCAGTGAGTTGGCATCGCGAGCGCTTCCCCCGACTCGAACAGCATCCGGTTCGGCGTTGCCAACGACCTTCGACGACGTGAGGTCTATCGCGTCGACCAACAAGGATGACGCGATCTTCTCGCGCGATCGCGTCGTCGGCACCGATGCGACCAATGACCGCGCCGTCGGCAAGAGGCTCAGCGGCGCGCCTCTGGTCGCACCACAGCCATCTGGAGCACTTGCCCAAGTGCAGAGCGATTTGCAACGGCGTCGGACCGAAGCTGAATCACGCGAGACTGCCGCTGCCACCTTTGATGCCCGAAACGACATCGTCCGCAACCCCGACGGCACAGTTTCAACCAAGAGGTCTCAGCAATTTGGAAATCTTCGCCAACTACGTGACGACGCAGCAACGCTTGCAGAAAATGCTCGGGAGCTACTTGATGTCGGCCCTGATGCAGCTCTGCGAGAAGCAAACGAGGCACGCGCGCGACAGGAGGCATCGGAGCGGTCGAGAGCAATTCAGGCGACTCCCGAGATTCCTCGAATGACCCCTAAGAGCGGGAAGCGAAATTGAGGTTGGTGCAACGTGCAACTACTCAATAGCGCCCATGCGCGCCTGGTGTTGGATGATTCTCAACATCCAGCACATCGCCGGGATATCGATGAACACCGAGTTGGTCCGTGAAAGGGTTTCGCACGTCGACCTTTGGCGATTCAACGACCACGTCCGCACGCCGCGCAAGCAAGACCAGCAGCCCTGCAATGCCGCCGAACATCAGCCAGAAAAAGCCGATGACGAACGCGCCTCGATCGCTGACAGTAGCCGCAGCCAGCGCTCCGACTACGCCAAACGTCCACGCCGCCATCTTGAACCGTGCCATGACACCGCGCCCTGGATGAAACAATCTGCGACAGCGTGCGCCCTGTCGACCAGATGACTTCATATACTAGCTTCGGCATGTGGTCAAGGGAGCGTCTATGAGTCCCACGCGTACCCTCCTGCTCTGCGGATCGCTGGCGCTCTTTGCCAACGTCATCCCTACCCAGCAAGCGCTGGCGGTCGCCCTGCGGCCGAACAAGACGACCGATGACTCGGTGTGCGACCTCACGCACCACACCAACCTGTACTTGGGATCGAAGACGCTGGTTCCATCCGTCGCGCAAACCAAGGACAAGGTCGACGCGTACTTTCGCCTTGCCGGTGAGTTTGTCGCTGGCAAGTGCAAGAACGGGCAACTGTTGATGGTCCAGGGGGACTCGGCAAGCAACGTCGATATTCGGTCCCTCACGGAATTGGCAAATTCATCGTGCGCGGTCGCAGCTATATCGAGAACCGAGGTGACACTGTCACTTGGAGATCTCACGTATCCTGGGTTCGAGCTTCGGTGCACGATCCTCAAGCACGCAGAACTCGTAGACAAACTGAATTCGCTTGAGCGAGCTGACCCGATGGAATCGCTGAAGACTCGACTGGCCGCTGCAGCACAGCAGGGCGATCGAGGGCCCTCGAGAACAGACTCCGGTTCCCAAGCCAAGAAGGACTGCGACAAGATGACCTTGTCGTCGATCCTTCAAGGCGGCTCCTGCAAATAGCGCTCGTGCGCCCAGGACGCGCTCTGCTCCAAATCGCAATTTCACCGGCGACTTTCGGGGGGGACTAGCACCCGCCTTTCGAGTGGAAGCCTCGGGCTCGTCGTTCTATCTTCTTGTCCTCGGCACAGGCCGTCCGGCAAGGAGAGCGCGATGTCCACCCCAACCCCCACCGAGCCCACGGTCCCGACCGCGCGGAACGGCGAGCTCACCACGTTCCCTTCGGTCGTGCTCGAGGTGCTCCGAGAGATGCGGGAGCAGCGCCAGTCCTTCGAGCGCTCGGCTGAACTGGCCGCCAAGGAACGAAAGGCCGAGCGCCGCTGGCGCAACCTGTTCCAGGCCATGTTCTTCGGCGCGCCGGTGCTGCTCGGTCTCTTGTACTTCCTGTTCTTCCTGAACTCCACCGGCTTTCGCTGGGGGCCGTTCGGGAACGTCGTAGGCGTCGTCCGCATCGAGGGCCCCATCGGCGCCACGGAGCGGGCCTCGGCCGAAAACATCATCCCGATCCTCGAGAAGGCCTTCGGCAATCCGAACGTGAAGGGCGTCGTGCTGCACATCGACAGCCCGGGCGGAGCGCCCGTCGAGGCCGAGCGCATCTCGACTGCCATCAACGGGCTCAAGGCAAAGCATCGGAAGGAAGTGGTCGCGGTGATCAACAACCTGGGTGCGAGCGCTGCCTACATGGTCGCGCTGAACGCGGACAAGATCATCGCCGCGAAGTACTCGTTCGTCGGATCGATCGGCGCGATCATGGCCCCGTGGCAGTTGGACAAGGCCATCGCCAAGGTCGACGTCGCGCAGCGGGTCTACGCGTCCGGCAAGCTCAAGGCGTTCCTCAACCCGTTCACCCCGGTCAGTCCCGAGGTCGATCGGAAGGCCCAGCAACTCGTCGATCAAATGGGGGGCTTCTTCCTGGCCGAGGTGAAGGCCCGCCGGGGCCAGGCCCTGAAGTCGGGGGTCGACTTCGGCACTGGTGAGGTCTGGCCGGGCCCCGAGGCCAAGGAACTGGGCCTGGTTGACGGCGTGGCCACGGTTGATGACTTCGTGGCCACGCACTGGGGCATGAAGACCTACGACTACGGACCGAGCGCCGACTCGTCACCCTTCCTGACGCGCTCTCTGCAGGACGCCATTGCCGGCGCGGTCAGGCGGCTCGCGCTGAGCGGCCCCACGGTCCAGTAGGACCGCCAGCTTGTCCGATCGTCAGTCCGAAGACTGAGGACGTGCGGTCAGGTCCCAGAGCGTTCCCTGCCACTTCGAGATCCTGCCCTCTGCCTCACACTTCGGGCACTTCCAGACAACGGCATCATCCGCAGCCCGCACCGCGGTGACCGGACCCTTCTTGCACTTGAAGCACGTCGGTGCCGCCGGCGCGGTGTCCGATCCGTCTGTGGCGTGAGCAACGACCTCGACGACGAACTGGGCCATTGCGCGCGCCGCGCCCTTGATCGGCGCGATCGCGCCGGACTCATCGAGGAAGTGAGTGAGGTCAGTGATGTACATCGAAGGCTCGAAAGTGCGCCAAGTCTAGCCAGCCAAGTGGTCGCTTCCCTCTGCCTTGGCACTCAGGGCCAGACCGGCCATGGACGGTGTATGCGATCCAGGACCTGCCCGCGCCACGCCGCCGCGCAGCCGCCAAGCGCCTGGCCGCTACTGCCGGTCTCCGAAGGTGCTTTGGCAGACGGCCCGATGCCCGCAGGTGTCGGACGCCTTCCGGCGCGCCGCCGGCGACGGCGCATGGCCCTGGCCGCGCCTCAGCTCTAGCAGCCTGCGGCGCATCGCCAGGACCTCGTTTTCGTCGAACAGGTCCACGCGGATCGCCCGAGGTTCTCCCTGGCCATGCTGTTTGACCGCCACGTAGGCCACCGAAGAAACTCGCTCGCCGGTCTCCTCTTGCAGAACCAGGCGTTGCACCGAGAGCTCGATGGCATCCGAGGCATGCGCCGCGTAGTAGCCGCGGGTCTTCAGTTCCACCAGGTGGAGTTCGCCACCTTGGCGATACGCGCGGTCGAGCCTGGCCACCAGACCAAGGCGCTTGGACTCGAACCGCCTTTCAGCGAACGCCAGCTCACCGTCGGCGATCTCGCGCGGCAACCAGCCCTCGTCCGGCCGATCCCGCTGGCTCCTGAGCCAGCTGTATGCCGCTGCGAAGAGCAGCAGCCCCAGCAAGAGCAGCGCGCCTGCGCCGGCGTCGCTCATCGTGCCAGCCTTCGCGCGACCGCCCGTGCCGCCATCCGGCCTGCCAGGACGAGACCGAGCCTCACGGCCGAGAGCAGCCGCGGATGGCGTCTCAGCAGGTCACACACCGCGGGCCCGAGGCGGTAGTACGTCGCGATGAACCGCCGGCCTGGCGCTGTGCGTCGCAGGTAGAGGTCCCGGAACGCCCGCAGCGCACTGGTCTCGGCACACTCGCCAAGCGCCAGAGTCGCGACGAAGCACCGGCCCTTCCGCTCGCTTGCTCGCGCGATGGCCACGCTGTCCTTGTAGAACTGATCGTGCGCCGCGTTCCCACGATCCTGCGCCGCGAGTTGCTCCGGCGAGCGCCTCGCACCGTAGCGCCAATCGAAGTGCGCCACGCGTTCACAGTAGCCCAGCTGCGCCAGCTCGCTGGCACTCACCAGATCTCGATCATTCCTTTGCATCCACTTCCCCGAACGCATCGGTCATCTCGGCAATGCTCTGGCCGACGATGACCCCCTTGGCCTCCGCCCGCGGTGCGGAAGCGCCCTGCCCCAGCGGCCTCAGCGACATCGAGATGGGCGGCGCTGCGTGGCCCCTGCTGGAAGTAGCCGCGCCAACGAGGCGCCCCTGCTCGACCAGGAGACCGACGCTGGCCAAGGCAAGGAGCCGCTTCGCACGCCTTCGAGCAGCGGTCATCCCGAGGAGTTCGCGATGGAGCTCGGGGCACTCTTCCGCACTGATGGTCACCTGCATCACGATTTTCGGCTGGGCTTCCATGGCTGGCTACGCTCCGATCTGGGCCACCTCGGCGCGGGCCGGCGCCGTGGCGAACAGCTGTGGGTTCTCACGCACGTACTGCTCACCCATCAGCTGGAAGCCCTTCACGTTCGCATAGAGGGGTTCGTCCACCTCGCTGATGGCGATCTCGGGGAACTTCCGCCGAATCGATGCGCGGTACAGATGCATCCCGCCACCCACCACCACGATGTGCTCCAGGTCGTCTGTCGCGCCCAGCTTGCCATGGAGCATCGAGACGGCCTGGTCGGCGATCTTCTCGATCGTGTTGTCGAACTTCTTGAGGTCGACGCTCCGCTTGTAGGCGCGCAGGGGCTTGCGGCTCCTCAGTGCCCTGTCGATCGCCTCCAGGTTCAGGTAGCCCCTGCCAGTCTCGCTCGCGATCGCGGCGGCAATCTTGAGCAGTATGTCGTGCACCCCACGGTTGACCGAGTCGCTCATCTTGCCAACCACCTTGCTGTCCAGCGTCACCAGCCAGTCGAAGGTGCGCGAGCCGGCGTCAATGACCAAGGTTCTGCCGTGCCGGAGCTTTGCGTTCGCCTGATCCCCGAAGACGGCATACATGGCCCCTTGTGGTTGCGCCACGACCAACACCCGTTTGACCTCGACCGTACGATTGCGGCCCACCTCGAATTTGCCCGTCATCGCCTTCTGCAGTTCCGCCCTGCGGCGCATGTAGTCCACCACTGGCAGTCCGAGCACCAGCAGGTCGACCCTGTCGACCTTCATGAAGTGAAGGGCCGCAGCCGTGAACGCCCGGTACTCGGGGGTGCGTATGTAGTCGTCGTGATGGTTCCGGCCCACGAAGCCGTCGGCCGCAAGCGCAACGTCGGGCCCCACCTCGTACCACATGCCGCCCACCGGCACGCAGACCGTCTTGCGCTTACTGCCAAGAGCATCGTTCGAGTTGTCGTGCGCACTGTCATAGGCGATCGAGGCGAAGTGCGCGCATTCGACCCTTCCACCTTGCGCAGCCAGCACGTACTTGGTATTCCCGAATCCCACATCGATGGCTCTCACGATTGCTTCCATGGACGTTGCTCTCCACATTGCGTTGACCGATGGCGACAGCATCGCCAAGAGTCCACGCGAAGCCAACCCGGAAAGGCGGGTCGTAGCCCCCCGGCTTTCTGCGGCCCGCAGCACGCCACACGCTTTGGACGCGGCACTTGTGACGGACATCCAGTGAGGCGCCGGCAGTTCCCCGGCGCCGATGTCCCAGATACATGGTGGCAACAGCAGTTCGGCGCAGCAGCCTGGCCACGGTTTTCGTCGTGGTTCGGTGGTGGACCATGGCTCTCGCTCTTGCCCTTGTTCGGGCCTTCGACTTCTAGACGGGGAAGCAAGGAAGTCAAGGCCGAGAGGAGTCCGCGTTCGGCAAGGCCGGCGACACACTAACCACCGCCAGAGCAGCGCCATTGTTCAAGCCCTCCCGGTGTTGACAACCGAGCCTCGCATGGGTTCAACTTCTCCCCGAGCCTGTGCTGCCTGCCACAGCTCTCAATGCAAGCAGGCCGGTGTTGCGGACTCCGAGAACCCGCCGTTCGCAGTCGTGACCTGCACTTCAAGCCCTGGCCCTTCGAGGCCCTGCCGCGCCAGTCGCGGTGCCCCTATCTCCCCATCTCGATCCGTCAATCGGATCTGCCTGAGTGGCCTTCGTTGGCGGCAACGCCGCGGCTGAGGCCATCCGCTGAGCAGCCGTCGTGCTGCTCGCGACAACACCGTCGCCAACGTCGTCAACCCCTTGAGGGTTCTCGGTCACCACTGCCCGTCTGAGGCGGTGCGACCGATTCCAGGCGTGGCCCCGTGCGCTCCGATGGCAGGAGTGCGTTTCAAGCGGCGAAAGACGGTACCCCACGAACTCCCAGAAACGCCTCGGCATGGACCGAGGTGCGCGCGTCGCATCCCTCGAGGTGTGGGCGTCATGTCGTTCACCGCCGTGGAAGCACGGCGGCGAGCTGCGGGGAACAGAGATTTTTTAACGCCTGCCTGGCCGCCCCGCGCGGCCGAACGCTTGAAACAACGCACCGCGCACGAGGGTCGGCGGTGCGGCCCTGCCCTTGACCTTCGACCTGCTCGCGCGACCCTGGACGCACGTGCGAGCTGGACTTTCGCGTCCGCACCCTTTGACGCGGCTGAAGTGGCTCGCCGGCCGTCAACGGAGCAAGAGATGTCGTCGAAGAAACAGAAGGCGCCGCCGAAGAAGCTGGTCTATGCGCGGCGGTCGCCGGCGGGCGCGCCGAGGAACCCGCAGAACGTCCTCGACACGGCGCCGCAGGGCACGCGCGACTGGAAGCGCGTGCTCCATTGCGTGCTCGTGATCCACAACCAGGAGCACTCCAAGCTCATCAAGACCGTCTCCCAGAAGACGATGCTCGACCGCGAGCGCTTCTATTTCAAGTTCTGGGATGACCTGCGCTTCAACACCACGTTCCGCGAGGCCGACCCGCGCATCCTCACGAACCGCCAGGTGCAGGCCGTCGCGCGGCTGTGGGCCGAGCGCAAGCTCTCGGTAGCCACGGTCCACAACTACCTGAGCTTCCTGCGCACCTACGCGGCCTGGATCGGCCGGCCCGGCATGGTCCGCGACGTCGCCACCTACTTCGGCGACGACTCGCACTACGTGCACCGCGACCGCACGGCCAACTTCGACCGCAGTTGGATCGCCCGCAGCGTCGAGGTCGAGGCCAAGATCGCCGAGGTCACGGCCTACGACCCGTGGGTCGGCATCCAGCTCGAGCTCTGCTACCACTTCGGCCTGCGCGCCAAGGAGGCCCGGCACTTCCGGCCGCACATGGCGCTCATCACACGCGACGAGGCCAACCCGCGTGACGCGCAGCACTTCCCGGACTGCGAGCGGTTCCTGCGGGTGCGCTACGGCACCAAGGGCGGCCGCCCGCGTGACATCCCAGTGAAGACGCCCGAGCAGGAGGCCCTGCTGCAACGCGCCCTGCAGTCGGTGGCGCCGGGCCAGTACGTGGGCGCTCCCGGCCGCACCGCGACGCAGAACGCCAACCGCTTCTACAACGTCCTGCGCCGCTTCGGCATCACGAAGGCTGCCCTGGGGGTCACCGCGCACGGCCTGCGGCACCAACACGCCAACGACCGCTACGAGGAGTTGACCGGCGAGCCGTCGCCGGTGCGCGGCGGTGCCGGCAATGGCGAGGGAGATGCCACCGCACGCCTGGCCGTCGCTTCTGAGCTGGGTCACGGTCGCCTAGCGATTTCGGATGCGTATTTAGGCAAGAGCCAGGCCCATGCGCGCGCCACCGCGCCGGTAGCAGGCGACGAGGCCGTCGCGCCTCCGACTGCGTGAGGGGACCGCCATGTCCAACGTTCGACATGTTCCACACAGCGCGAGCCGGAAGCATTCGAGCTCAATTCCCTCGCGGCGCCTTGGCCGGCTCTCGATCACACAATGGAAACTGGCCTTCGCCAACGTAGACTTGCGGCGTTACAGGAGAACGATTTGGCAAAGTCGTACGGCCAGCTTCAGGCCCAGATTCAGAAACTCCAGGCCGAGGCAGAGGCGCTCAAGGCAAAGGAGGTCGAGGGCGTCATCGCCCGGATCCGCACGGCCATCGAGCACTACGGCATCACGCCCGACCAGTTGTTCGGCAAGGCCAAGAAGGCCTCGACTGGACGGGCCGCGGCCAAGAAGGCGCCGGCGCGCAAGTCGGCCGCGAAGGGCAAGCCCGTAGCGATCAAATACCGCGACGGCGACAACACCTGGACCGGCCGCGGCAACAAGCCGCGGTGGCTGGTCGCTCGGCTCGAAGAGGGCAAGCAACTCGCGGACTTCGCCGTCAGCTGAGTTTGTCGGTGCCCCTGGTCGGGCACCCAGTCGATGGCGGGCTCTTCCGGCGCGGGGCTGCAGTCCCGTTGCACCAGCCGAGCAGGCTGAAGCTGGCCGCCAGCGGCTGGGCGCCTGCAAAGGTCATTGCAGGCCCCTCGGGTCACGCCCAGCGCGGCAGGTCGATGTCCTCCCACTCGCCCTCGGCCTGCAGCATCGGAAAGTGCCCTCGCGCCCGGCACTCGGCCAGCCGATGCAATGCCCGCCGGAAGTCGCTGCGGCCACGCTCCAGGAACGGGCGCATCGCGCGGTAGACGGCGACGGTGTTCGGCCGGCCCTTCTCGCAGGCGATGAAGGCCCACTCGGGTTCCTCGCCGGTCAGCTGGTAGACGCCCTCGCAGTACATGGCCGCGGACAGCGCGTAGCCGAGCCTGGCGCAGGAACGGCGGAAGCCTTCGAAGGTCACGTCCTCGGTGGACTTCACGTCGGCGAGCGTGCGGGCGTCGTGCCACCAGTCGATTTTGATCTTGCACTTGATCCCCGTGTCGGGGTCCAGCCAGACCAGCGCCACTTCGGCCTCGCCCTTGGCCAGCAGTTCGCGCGCCTTGCGGTGGGTCATCGCGTTGTCGATGATCCGCTCGATGGGCTCCTTCCAGGCCTCGGGATACACGGTGCGCCCGGCCGCCTGCACCATGCATTCGGCGTAGCGCTGCTTGCCTTCCTTCCTGGCGCGGTTCACCTTCGGCATCGCGAAGAACCGCGACTCGAAGGTGTCGGGCTCCAGCAGCCGGCCGTGCAGCACCGAGCCGAACAGCAGCGCTTCGGTGGATTCCTCCGGATCGGTGATGCCGCTGAGGAAGTGCGCAGGGCTGATCAGCATGCGCTTGAGCTGGGTCGAGGAGACGGCGCTGCGGTCGCCGTGGTAGTCCTCGTTGCTCATGCCGCGTGTCACACCGAAGGGGATGTCGGGAACCTCGCGGGCTGGCGTGGCCGGCGCTTCGCAGGCCTCCGCCACCTCGGTGTCGTCATCGTGCAGGTCGCTGCTCATCACGGTCTCCATGTTGCTGTTGCTACCTGATCACGATACGAAGAGAGACTGCGTCTTCAAGATCGGCGGGCGCGATCCCAACGCAAGCGGAGCCAGGGCGCCCAGACACTCTGAGCCGCTGCATCCGGTGCCCGGCGACGGCGGCTGGTTTCGGCGGGGGCCAGTTGGTTCGTTTCGGTTGGACGAACGTCGGCCGCCCTTGCATAGTCACCGGGTCGGCATCGCGACGATGCGCTGGCCCGCCGATGCCCACCTCGAGGTCAGGAGACGGTTGGTGAACTCTCTGCTGGAACGCCTGCGGCGCAGGCTTCGCGAGCTTGGCCGGCCCCTGCATGAAGAGCCGTCGTCGGACGGGCGTCGACCCTCATCTCGCGCCCCTGCCGACGATGCTCCTCAGTGCCGGACGGAGATCGAGTTCTGCGAGCGAAGCCGAAACGCAGATCGGACGGGAAGTGGCGAGCCAACTCGGCTGCCGGCACAACAGCCCCCACCGCCTACGTCGACCCGCCTGAAGGCCGCCGTCTTTTCGAAGAAGCGCCTCCCTTCGCCGCAGCGCCAGTCCGGCACGATCTGGGGACCGACTTCCTATCTGGACTGCGGCAGCGCTGCGATCGGTGAAGCCAAACCAGAGTGGCATCCGCTCGTACTGTCCGGGGTGACTCCCGCGACCGCCGGCACTGGATCAAATTCGACCTCGGAGTCATGGACCACGCAGCCAGCACCGGCGTCATTGGGCAATTTCGCGACCAGCGCCGACTTCGCTCAATATCCATGGAGGATCGAGGAGCAACCAGAACCGACACGGGGCATTGCAGACACATTCATGTCGACGCTGAGTCCGGCAGCGCACCTGGTCGGCGCTACAGCACTGGGCCCGAATACGGAGGCTCCCCAGCACCCGTCGCAAGCCTTCCCGTTCGCATTGGACGGCGATCTCGGTTCATGGGGACCGAGTACCTTGCTACGCCGATAGCCCGCGGCCCGTCTCCCCAGGCCTGCACGCACTGGACGGCATCGCGCCCACGCGCGAAGCGGCATCGCGCTTGATCGTCCTCAGCTCTGCCAACCCACGTTTTTGGAGGGGGCAGCGACCGGTGTTTCGATTGGACGCCCTGCGCCCACTTTGCAACAGTGATGCTCGGCCACTTCAACGGAGGTTCCGATGGGCACCCACATCTGGCTCATGTCCTTGCTCATCGCGTTCTGGGCACCCTGCACCTTCGCATGCACAGTGCCACAGGACCTGCGCCCTCACTCGCAGCGTCTCGCCGATGCACCGCTGGCCTTCATTGGCACCGTCACATCCGTGTCGGGACTGCGCGTCACCTTTTCAGTCCACCACGCCATCAAAGGATCGCCCGGAACGACAACGACCGTCGAGGCGCTGTCGCCCTCCACCTGCTCCATTGCCTTCACCGTTGGCCAGCGGTGGCTGTATGCGGGGCCGGCCACAAGCCAGCCCTCGGTCCTTCTGAAAGCTGACGCCAGGGCCGTTCTGCCTTCCGACTTCGGCCGGTTCCAGCGCGTGGACGACGCTCGAGCACGACTGCCGCCTGACTGGCAGAGCTGCAGCCAGAGTGCCCAATGCGAGCCGGTTCCGATTGGTTGCCAGCGTACGGCTGCGAATTCGGCAAACGCCGCCGCTGCCCGTGCCCACGCGATCAGGTTCGTCGGCGACCATCGTGCTATGGAGTGCGCCACCGGTCCGGAGGAGATCCAGCACGTCGGCCCTCAGTGTGTGGGTGGGCGCTGCGGCCACTGGGTACTCGATTTCCGCATCCGGCCGTGAGGCCTGCGAACGGTCACGCCGACTCGACTACTTGCCCCTCACGTCGGCGCGCCATATGCCTCACCCGTCAGCAAGAGAACGGAAACATCGGGTTTGGACTGGCGCAGGGCCTCAACCGAAGCGATATATCGCCGCGGCTCAGCGTGCGGGATCGCCACGCCGTACTTGGCGGTCAAGTCTGTCGGCCGCATCTCGAAGCAGGCCAGTCCGGTGCCGAGCGTGATCAGCTTGCTTCCAAGCGGCGACATCACCAGCCGGCAGCCGCCGAGGATCGACATGCTGCTCTGGTAGCGCTTCATCGCTCCCAGGATCTGCCGGTAGGCTTCAAACGGCTGAGCCTCCTGGGCATACAGAATGTTCGACGTCGGCGTCTTGCGACTGTCGAACAGCGGCTCCCGGTACTCGACCAGCAGCCGATCGGCACGGCGCGGGTCCTTCGATGGATGCGGGACCACTGGGCAGACCTCAGCCTCCGCCGGAATCGAACCTCCGATCTTCTGCAACTGATTCACCCGCCCTTCGCCGAGGACGGGAAACCACACCAATGGCCAGTCCTGCACGCTTTCAAGCTGCCAAGTCGCTAAGAACCCCGGGATGTTCACGAGGTCGTTGCTCGGGTCCTCGGCCCGGATCTGCCCGTCCAGCTTGGCATCCTCCGCGACCAGCACCTGGAAGTTGACGCCGCTGGCATACAGCGGATGCTCCTTGCCCTCCGCTGGCACCTTTTCTGGCACGAGCCTGTGCAGGATGTTCGTGAGCAGCGCGAGGTAGGTCGCGCGCGGAAGCGAGCTGACGTCCAGGATGATGTCCGTTTTGCCGGCGATCTCGTCGAGAACGGCCTTCACCCGCTGGCGCAGGCCATCGCTGGCACTTGCCTCTTCCTCGCCCTCGCGCCGCGTGACTGTCACGGTGACCGTTTCGCCCAACGGGGCGAAGATCGCTTCCAGCGCCGCGGCATTCTCCTGCGTGAGCGCCTCGACATCGGCGTCCAACTCGTAGCCGTGAAAGCCCAGCAGCAGCAGCTTTGCGCTCACGGTCTGCCTTCCGGCGCCCTGCTGTCCCGCCACGAAGTCGCGCATGACCGACTGGGCACGCACGTCGAAGCCGCGGCCGGCGATATACAGCAGCTTGACCGGCCGATCCTTCAGCAGGTCGTCCCACAGCTCATGGACACCGTCACCGCGGCGAAAGACATAGTGATCCCAAAGCATGTCAGCTCGTCTCCAGGCTCTTGCGGCTGGGCGTGAGACGACGCTCCATCCATCTCATCAGCTCGCCGACGGTAACGTCCCGCCATCCCCCCATCTGCAGCGGCAAGCCGTAGTGGGCGCAAAGCGATCGGTTGAGGTAGAAGACGGTCCCGCTGTCGCGTGACCCGGTGGCCTGGCTTTCCCGCTGCACCAGAAGATTCTCGGCGGCACACTCTGCCAACACGCGTTGCAGGACCAACCCCGGCGGGCCGAACGCCCCTGGCGAGGTCAGTTTGACCAACTCGGCACGCGACAGCCTCACCCCCGTCACCCCGGGCGCGTAGGGCGCATTCGGCGCAAACGTCTGGTCGTAGCAGAACGCGCCGATGGAATCCAGCAGGCGCTGGGCTCGGGTACCTTCGGTGTGCGACTTGGGAATGAAGTCACGTTTGCGAGCGGCAGCCTCGCGCAGCAACTTGTCTTGTTCTAGCGGCGACAGGATGGGTTCGGACTTGCGCAGCACCTGCTTGGCCTGAAGACCGACGTAGAGCGCAGCCGCGAGCCCGAGCAGTTCCTCGACATTGCTCGTGGCCATCACGCACAGTCGCTCGAAGCCGAAGTAGTAGGGGATCCCAAGCTCTTCGTGCATGAACAGCTCTGCGGCGTTGCGGACCTGCGAGCTGTCGCGGTCCTCGAGCTCTTCCTCGGTCAGGGTTAGGTCCAGGGACAACTGGCGCTTGGACTCATCACGTACCAGCAAGATTCGGGTGACATAGAGTTCCAGCAGCGATTCCAGGTTCTGGTCGGACGTGTACTGGTCCGCCCGCGCGAGCCACTGGGCATAGCGCTGCTTGGACTGGTGCCGCTCAACCTCGCTGCGGAAGCGCTCGATGCCCCGCGCAACCTGGCTGCGCACCTCGCTGCTGACCAGTTCGTCGCGGAGGCATTGGGTGAACGACCCCACCGGCACTGCATCCTGGTTCTTCATGCGTCGATCGAGGATGTTCTGCGCGTAGGAGATGAACTGGTTCATCCCCTTGGCATCGCTCCATAGACGGTCGAGGTTGTATTCGCGCAGGTCGCGGCCTTCGCGGGCACCTTGAGACAGCAGCTCGGTTCCCAGCGCGACCGTGCGCTCTGCCAGCCAGATCGGGATCGAGGAGCGCATCACCGTCAGCTCGTCGACCAACAGCGCCCGCTGCTTGCGGCGCAGCTTGTGCATGTCATCGACCATCAGGAGACGCTTCCCGCCAACGCTCCGTCCTTCGTAGGTGAACGCGATCGACTGCAGCCACAGCACGCCCTCAAATCGAAACTGCGCCGGCAGCGCGGCGTTGACCGGCCCCATGAACGTGTCGAGCTGCGCGTAGACCCGCTGCTCGTGTTCCTCGGCCCAGGTCGCCAGCTCCAACGCGTTCGCGATCGCAGGGATGCCCTGCAGGTTGGGCAGTGATGAATGGTCAAGCGACACCTCAGCCAACTGCTCGGGGGTGCTGAAGCCCAGCAGCAGGCCCAGGCTGCGCAGCGTGCGCAGCACGATCCGGCAGTCCAGGAGTGCCCGGAAGAGCCCCTCCTGTTGCAAGCCCTCACTGGAGGGCAGATCGGCATACCCGGACGCGCAGCTGAGGTAGACGCCCAGCAGCTGCGGGCTCTCGCCCTCGGTCAGCAGCCCGCGATTGAGTAGCTTCTGGAACGACTCCGACAGCTCGGGGCGGTTTCGAGAGTGCCAGAAGGCGCGCAGCGCCGGCGGCGTAAACGCGCGAAGTAGCGTTGTCTTGCCAGCACCAGGCGCACTACGAAACACATGCACCGCGCCATCGAAGGCGTCGTCTGCCAGCTTCTCGAGGATCTTCGGCGAGAACAGCCGGACGAACTCCATGTCCGAAGTCGTGCGCTCGGACATACGTTCCAGGAAGGGGTTGGCGTTGTATGCCATCAGAACTCCCGATGACGGCTGACGCGAGGAAACAGTCCGTGCGGCTTGAACTGCTCCGGTCCCCACAACAGGAAGACCGAGTTGTTCGGCGTGTTGTGGCCCAACACCACAGGCAATGCGCATCCGGCAAAGCCGAGGCTGGGATCGTCGGTCCCACCGACGAGGAAGTGCTTGTCGACCACGCCTTTGTTGCTGTAGGCCGGGTTGGATAGCAGGGCCTGCAGTTCGGGACCAGCATTGCGAGTCAGCGCGACTTCGGCTTCGATCGGGCACAGCACGCGCAGCTGCAAGGGCTTGACTCCGTGGTCCGTCGTGAACCGCTCCGACCAGTACTCGATGTGGTCGATTGCCTGACGCGTCGCGGTGTAGAGCAGCAGGAACACCTCATAGTGCGACCGGTCCACCATGCCTTGCTGTTGAAGCCGCTGGTAGATCTTGGGCAGCTTGCCCTTGAACCGGCGCGAAGCGCCGTCATAGCGGATGTATGTGTTGCCACTGCCAGAAAAGTCATCCAGCAGCCAGATCAGGTTGAAGCGCGGGTCCTCCGATGCGAAGCCGGCGCTTTTCAACGACGCACCGAGATCCTCGAGCATGTCCTCGGCCTTCTCATCGCCCAGTTCGTAGGCCTGCCAGATCTGCTCATTGCCGATTTCGCCGTCGCTGGCCCGGCGAAGTTCGTTGGTGCGCGCACCGTCGCTCAGGCCCAGGTACAAGGAGTTCAGCCGCAGTTGCTCGAAGCGGCGGTGGCGTGCGATCTCCCGAACCCTGAACGAGGGGATCTCGTACTCCTCGGAGACCAGTCGCATCCTTTCCTGCACGATCAAGTCGCGGTAGGCTGTGAGTACCAGATGCGAGAACTCAGCGTCAGAGATGAACACCAGGCGATCCAGGACTAGATCCAAGGCGGCCTGCCGATCCGCAGGCGCGAACTGGTGAAGCCACAGCGCCAGGCTCTCGATGAAGCGGCGCCCCGGGCCGAAGCGCTGGTAGTGGTCGTACTTGAAATCGGCGAGGAGTTGCAGGGTCGGCAGCACCAGCGGAACGGTCTCGAGGTCCTCCCATCCCATCACCTTGGCCAGCAATTTGGCGGCGTTCTGGTCACGCACTTTTGGTCTCCCCTTCGTCGCGCGCATCCGGCAGGGTCAATCGAAATGCGCCGCCGCCCTCGAGCACCATGCGCTCCAAGTACCAGAGCGTGGCATCGACATCGCGCTTCTCGGCGGGTGCGAGCTTCCAGGCCCGGTCCAGTCGACGCGAAGGCATGTCCACGCTTAGCGAGTAGCGGTGCTCCAGCAGCGCGGCATCGTTCCCTGGCCACGCCCCCTGGTCGCCCATCGTCAGGATCTCGTACGGGTCGACCTTGTCCTTCTGGATGATGTCCGCAACAAGCGCCGACTTGCTAACGCCCTTCGCGAGAATGTCGACCGAGTGTTTGCTGCGAACCATGGTGGAGAGATCGAGGCCAGCCTGGCGCAACGCGTCGGCGATCACGAACCACATCCCATCGGTCGACAGGCCCTCGCGGAACCGGACACTGACTTGGTAGGGATGCGTAGTGCGGTGGGCCAGGATGGGCACGCCGAGGGCACGCAGGCGCACCACGATGCGCGTCACATGGCTGAGGAATTCGCTGGTCTGGGCCGGCGGCGCCGGTGGCGCATCCGCCCCGGCGATCCAGCCACCGTTGTACAGGCCCAGCCTGATCTTTGGCAGGACGTCGTGCGGCAGGACCTCTTGCAGGCAGCTCTGAATCGAGCCGCCCCGACCTGAGGCAATGCCCACGACGATGCCTGCGCGGGCCAGCCGGACAAGATGCTCCACCACGCTGGACGGCGGCGGACCGTCTTTGCTCTGCGAGCTGCATAGCGTCCCGTCGTAGTCGAACACCACGGCCTTGAAGCGCTGGGCACGCAGCGTGTTCGCGAATGCCCGGGCCGCGCGGCGCATCGCGCCGTGGTCTCGCCGCGAGGGCCAGTGGGCGCCGAGCACCTCGTACTTGGACTGTTCCTCGGCAGGCCCCGCCAGCGGTGGCAGGGGGATCACGTCTCGAAGGTTTGCGTAGTGGATCTCCCGTCCGTAGGTCGGGACTTCGGGCCGGCCAGGGTCGGTGCCTAGCTCCCGGCCGATCGCGGCCACCAAATGCATCTGAGCAACCAGACCCGCAATCAGGTGGACCGGATCGGCGCCCGCCAAGGGCATCGTCAGCGTCGGAATGCCGCTAGGGAACTTGCTTCTCATGTCGTCCCACAGCCTGCCCAGCGATGGCTCGACCAGCGCAAGGATGGCGCAGTCCTGCGGGCGCTGTGCGAGCCACAGGTGCCGGCCGTGGGCATACGAACGAAGATCGGCCAGCTGGATGTGCAGAAGCGCCCCTTCAGAGAGCTTGGACTCCAAGTCGGTGGCGATGGCTCGCAGCAAGGGTGAATAGACGACGGTGAGTGCGCCACGCCGCACTGCCTCGGCGATGAAGGGCTGTGCAGAGGCCAGCCACTCTTGCACGCTCTGCACACCGACCTGTAGTGCCGTGATTTCCGCAGGCATTGGCTGACGGCGGCCGTTGAGTTCGCCATAGGCGCGCGCCACCAGCACCGCGTCGAGCAGCAGGCTGTTGGTCGCAAGGTAGCCGTCCTTCTTCGTCAGCTCGAACACATAGGGTTTCACGCCCGGCAGCGCCTGCACATGCGCCATCAGAGGACTGTCCTGCCGGTTGGTGAGCACGTGGACCGTGCGCGAGCTGAAGCGCCGCGACCGCTCAAGGGCCTCTACGATGTCGGGGTTCTTGCCCTCGGCCGAGACCAGGAAGACCGGACTCGACGCGGCCAGCGCCGGCGTGCAGATGATCTCCAGCGGTGTCGACGGGCGTGACACCCGGCCGGTGTACGCCTCGTGCAGGCTGCACAGTAACGACGCCACCGTAAACGAGCCTCCCGAGCCGACTCCGATCATGCTCGCCTCGGCAGTGCTGGCAATGGCAAGCTTCAACGTCTCGATGTCGGCGGCACACGCGGCCGCGTAGCTGTCGCCCAGCTGCGCCAGCTCACCCTCATAGTGATTGGCCGCTGAAGCCACGTTCGAGACGGTCATGCGGGCGCGCCTACTCGCTTGGAAGAGAGCCCTCGGCCTGCCGAAGGCTTGCTGGATTTCGGTGACCGTTTCGCTGCACGCGTGCCGGCGGACTTCTCTTTGGCGTACGCCGTTCGAAGCTCCATCAGCATCACGCCAAGCATGTTCTCACCCTTGCCGTCCACCTCGCCCCATAGCCGATTGACCGCGTTGTTCACGGTCCCGGCCTCCACCAGCCTCGCCGTGCCTGTAGACAACAGCAGCTCGCGCAGTGCGGGATGCTGGTCGAACTTCGCTCGAAGCACCGCTCGCATGCGCTCAAATTTTGTCTGGGCCCAGTCAGGAACCACGTCCCACACGTACAGGCCGTGCGCGGCCATTGCGGCCAGCGCAGGCGTCGGGGCGCTGAGGATCCACTGGCGCACAGCGGGCTTTCGCGCCTTGCCCGCTTGGTAGGCGTGCTCCGATGTCGGGAACACTGTCCCCTCAAACTCCACCGGGCATTTGTAGAGGTTACTGAATGCGCCATACGGCTTTTCGTTGGCGCGATAGAACCGAATTTCGTCGACAGTAGCAATCTGCGTGACGGCTCGTTTGCGCGCCGTCGTCGGCGTCTTGGTCATTGGCGGACTTCCTTTGAATAATGCTCAGGCCCAAGCCCCAACGCCCGGCAGTGATTGACGATCAACACTTCCAGCAGGCTCGTGAGGCTGCGGTGATCCCTCTCTGCAGCCGCCTCGGCCGCGGCCTTGATCCTTGGGTCAAGGCGCAGCGTGAGCGTCGCTGTCTTGATCTTTGGGCGTCTCATGTTGGCGATGAACTCAGTGGGGATGGATCCTTCAAATGTACTGCTGTTTGCAGTGCGCGAGAGCTGCGCCGTGGCGGCGCGCGCCTAGCCCTTCGGTTTCACCATCGCCGCGCGGACGATCTGTTCGCCCTGCTCGATCATCCGGTTGATGAAGTCGGGCCTCGGCGATGTCTTGGCGCGCCACTCAGGAGCATTGATGCGCTCCAGATGTTGATCGATCGTTGACGCAATCCATCTGGCGTCCGTCTCTGGCCACCAACTCGAAAGCGCCTGTGGAAGCGCGTCGGCAGCGGACAACTCGGTTGCACAGTCGAACAGCAGCTTGGCCATCAGACGCAAGTGCCGGTCGAAGCTGGCAAACAGGAACCGGGGCCGCCCGTCGGACCCGGCCTCGTTCACCTTGCGGACAAACTCACTCAGGTGCGTCAGATCCCAAGCCGCATTGCGGGCGCCTGCTATCGCTGCCTCGCGATCGGAAGAGTTCTTGTCCTTGAAGACCCGGCGTTTCGGTGGCGAGTTGGGCGCGAAGTACACGCTGGCCAGCATGGCCGCAGGCCCGCCGAACATGAAATCGTTCCTCATCCAATCCAGCAGGCGCAACACCCGGTCTATAGGCCTCAGATCCTGCATCTCGAGATCCATCACCTTCAACGCGATGATGTAGTTCCGGTTCCAGCGCCTGAGCGGCTTGGCGAGGTCGTGCTTCTGAACCTCGTGCGGTAGGCCCGGCGCGCGAAGTTGATCCCCACGGCCCAAGGCGACGTCCATCACATCGTGAACCCTGGCGTTATCGGCGGACCGAAACCACCCCAGCTCGTCCCACGCGGCCTCGTTGCCAGCCGTGTGCGCAAGCTCGTGGAAGGCCACCGACGGGTCGATCTCGATATCGAGGCACTGCGCAAACGCGAGGAGGCCGGCAGCCGTTCGGACCTGCTGATCCGCCTCCACGCGGCGGCCGCGCGCCAGCTGTGCCATTCGGGACACCACGTTTCGATCGGGAATCAGGATCGTCTTCGATCGCTCGATGTGCTGGTCGTAGAAGAACCCATCGGGGTGAAACAGGCCTACGGGTGGCGGCACATACCCCGGCACACACACCTCGGCGGCAGCCAGACGCTCGCTCAGCGCATACAGGTCCGCCAAAGGATAGTCAGGCGGAAGCTTCAGCAGCATGCTGAAGTCCTCGTTAGCGTTCTGCATCCCCTCGCCTCTATCTCGAGCGCACGCAGCTACTGCCGCAGCAGGTCTTCCGCCATGCCATCCAACCGTGCCTTCACGCTGCGCCAGCCCGGCATGTGCCGGTCAAGCAGCCGGTAGAACCTGGCGCTGTGATCATGGCTGGCCAGGTGGCACAGCTCATGGAGCACGACGTAATCGATGCAGTCCCGCGGCGCCTGCACCAAGGAGGGATGCAGAGTGATGCGTCCGCGCGGTGAGCAGCTGCCCCACTGCACACGCATCCACTGCAGGCGCAGTGGCGGCTGCCCCTTCACCCAGCGCAGTCCAGCGGCGATGGTGTCCAGGCGTTCGCGCAGCACTTCGCTGGCCCGATGGCGAAGCCATGCTGACATCTCCGATTGCACATCCGAGGCGTCACGGCGCTGGACGGTGACCTCCAGAAAGCCGCCGCGGAGCCGGCAGGACGCCGCTGCCGCGGGATCCACCGTGACACGCAGCCGGTAGCGGCGCCCGAGGTAGTGCACGGTCTCACCGCTGGTGTAGTCCCGGTGGCGAACGTGCTCGAGCCGGGCCTTGGCCTGGGCCACATGCTGCGCAATCCACCCGGCGCGCTTCTTCACGGCTCGCACGACGGCGGCGTGCGTGGCACCAACCGGCGCATCGACCAGGACGCGCCCGCTGGCCTCAACATGAATGGCCACCTTTGACGGCAGGCGCTGCGGCTGCAAGCGCAGTGCGTAGGCGATGACTTCCTCGCCATAGCGAACGCTGAATCGGCCCGCCTTCGCGAGTTGATCGACCGCTGCGCCGGTCATGGCGCCTTCCCGAGGCCCAGGCGGGTGATCTGCACGATCTGCTCGACAGCCTCCTTGGCCCGGTCCAGCCCGAGCTTGCCGAACAGCAGCGGCAGCAAGCCCTTGCGGATGGCCGCCTCGATGCTCTGCGGGCTGAGCGAGTTCTCGGCCACGGCCGTTCGCACGACGTCGTCGATCTCCAGGGCCTGCGCCACCAGGGTCTGGCGGGCCGCGTCGTCCATCGCCTCCACGGCGCCATCGCCCAGCACAAGGCGGAGTACGCCAAAGTAGGCCCGGGCGTGCGGCTTGTCCGCCAACAGGTCAGGCGTACCGGGCGGCTGGCGCGACGTCACCTGCTCCTCGAAGTCCTTGAACAAGGCGTACTGCTTGAGCGGGTGGTCGAACATCGCCTCGGCCTCGGCGATCGCCTGGCGCAGCAGTTCACCGAACACCTTCTGTGCGTAGGGGTCGTCGGCCAGGTCCTGCTCGATGGTCTTCCGCAGCCGGGTTCGGATCAGGTCGGTCTCGTTTCGTGTCTTCTCCTCGGACCAGTCCTTCGGGTCCTCGGCCCGGCCCAGTTGGTGCACGAGGTACACCCCCTTGGGGTCGCGGACTTCCTTGCCGATCACCTGCTTGTCGACCAGCTTGCGGATCTGCTCTTCGTAGGCGCTGTAGTCCACCACTTCCATCGCGTCTCGGCGGGCCGTCATACGCAGCTCGGTGAAGAAGCGCAGGTCGGCCTTGTAGCGGGCGATCTGCGCTTCCGAGAAGCTCTTGTCCTCGAAGAAGCTCCGGCTCGACAGCGCCGTCTGCAGGCACAGGCCGAAGGCCGTCACCGCGGCGTAGAAGTCGTCGCGCAGTTTCTGCCGCTCGTCGTACTCCTCCCCGTCCGGTGCTTTCACGAACCTGGGCGTCAGCACCTGTCGGAACTGTTCCCGGTCCAGCTTGTTGGCCACACCCTTGAAGAACGACCACATGCGATCGTGCAGGCCCGGCAGGCGTTTGTACTCGGTGTCGACGTTGCGATAGAGCCCCTCGATGTCGGCCACGTCGAAGCCGCCCTGGGTGCGGGTCTCCAGGTCCTGGTAGGCGCGGATCGCCGTGTCCAGCTCTTTCAGGATGCCGCGGTAGTCCACCAGCACGCCGTAGCGCTTGTCGTCGTGCAGCCGGTTCACCCGGGCCACGGCCTGGATCAGGTTGTGGCCCTTCAGCGGCTTGTCGATGTACAGCACCGTGTTGCGCGGCTCGTCGAAACCCGTGAGCAGCTTGTCCACCACGATCAGCAGGTCAGGGCCGTCGTCGGTGCCGAAGTCGGCCACCACCTGCTTCTCGTAGGTCTCGGCGTCCAGGCCATGGGACAGCACAGTCTGCTTCCACCACTTCTGCACTTCGGGCAGCTTCTCCTCATCCACCTCGGCGTTGCCCTCACGCGTGTCGGGCGGCGAGATGACGATGGCGCTGGTGACCAGTCCGGTGTCGTCCAGCGCCTGCTTGTATCGGATGGCGTCGAGCTTGCTGTCGGTGGCCACCTGCCCCTTCAGGCCCAGGTCCAGCTTCTTGATGTTCTCACTGAAGTGGGTGGCGATGTCCCAGGCGATCAGCTCGATGCGGCCAGCCGCCCCGTAGATGGCGCCCTTCTTTGCGAACTTCTTCTTCAGGTCACCACGCTGCGCGTCGCTCAGGCCCGCGGTGATCTTGTCGAACCAGCGGTTGACGGCCTCTTCGTTGATCGTCAGTTCGGGCACGCGCTCTTCGTAGAGCAGCGGCGCCACCGTTTCGTCTTCCACGGCCCGCTGCATGGTGTAGGCATGCACGATGGGGCCGAACTTGTTCGACGTCTTCTCGTCCTTCAGCAGCGGCGTGCCGGTGAAGGCGATGTAGGCCGCACGCGGCAGCGCCTTCTTCATGCGCTCATGCGTCTCGCCGCCGTGGCTGCGGTGGCCTTCATCCACCAGCACGATCAGGTTGGCCGAGGCGTTGCGGCACTCCAGCAGCTTGGAAGCCGAGTTGAACTTGTGCACCAGCGTGAAGGTGATGCGCTCCGTGCCGCTGCCGATGCGGCGCGCCAGGTCACGGCCGGTCATCGCGCGGCTCTTCTCGCCATCCTTCTGCGATGCGATGGCCGAGCCGAAGGCACCGCCCGAGATGAAGTTGCGCGAGAGTTGGCCTTCCAGATCCACGCGGTCGGTCACCACCACCACGCGGCACTCGGCCAGCGCGTCCACCAGCAGCAGCGCCTTGGTGAGAAACACCATCGTGAAGCTCTTGCCCGAGCCCGTGGTGTGCCACACCACGCCACCCTCACGTCCACCGTCGGGCCGCAGCTGCTGGATGCGCGCCAGCAGCGCCCGGATGCCGAAGAACTGCTGGTAGCGGGCCACGATCTTGCCGACCTTCCGGTCGAAGAGGACGTAACTGCGCAGGAACTCCAGCAGCCGGCCCGGCGTGAGCAGACTGACCAGCAGGCGGTCCTGGTCGGTGGGCTCCATGGGTTGCGCCCACAGCGCATCGAAGTAGCTGGCCAAAGCCGCCGGCTTGCCCTCGAAGAGTCGGACGCGCACGGCAGGCGGCAGCGCCGCGTTCTTGGCCGCGGCCAGGTGCGCCGCGTCGAACTCTTCCTCCCGCCAGCGAGCCCAGAATTTGGCGGCGGTGCCGGTAGTGCCATAGCGCCCTTCGGTCTGGCTCACGGCCAGCAGCAGCTGGGCGTAGCCGAAGAGCTGCGGAATCTCGTCGGGCCGCTGGTTGCGCAGGTGCTGGCTGACACCCTCGGTCACCATCGACTTGCCGAGGTGCGTGGACTCCGGGCGCTTGGCTTCGATCACCGCCAGCGGCAGCCCGTTGACGAAGCACACCACGTCCGGCGTGCGGTGGTGCGTGCCCTGGGCGGAGAGCACCTCCATCTCTTCGGTCACGTCCCATCGGTTGGCAGCCGGGTCGGACCAGTCGATGACCGGAATCGTCGGCTGGTGCCTCTTGCCGTCGGGCATGAACTCGGTGACCGTGATGCCCAGCGCCAGCTTGCCATACAGCCGTTCGTTGGCCGGCATCAGGCCTTCGGCCAGGCTAAGCGCCGACAGCTCGCGCACGATTTGCTCGATGCCGCTGCTGGACAGCTGGTAAGACTGACCCTTGTATTCGTATCGGCGGGTCTGCAGCACCTCGACGAGGCGCGCCCGCAGAATTACCTCGCGCGTGCTGCCGCGCATCGCAAGGGCCTGCGCTACGGTCAAAAAGTTCCAACCAAGGTTGGACAGAACATGAAGGGCTGGCACATGCGCTGCAAACTGTTCTCGCGCAATTGGGCCAATTTGGCTCACGAAGTCTCCCCTTGTCTGTCCTGAGGGAAGCGGCGTCGGCCCGCCAATAGGTCTGCCGTCAAGGTCAGCTTTTCGGCGTTGAGCAAGTCGACCAGGCTTGCGCTCGCATGCGCCGCTTGCAGCGCCGAATCAATGACAGCAGCAATGCGCTTTTGCTCAGAGAGTGGCACCACTGGAACCGGCAGCGCCCTTAGTTGCGTCGAATTGATACTCGCCAAGTTGGTGCTGCGTTTGGCGCAACTCAGGAAGTAGGTGCGACCGTAATCGCTCGCTGCAATCGCAGCCAAGTATCCGGAGCACGCTTGGTCCTGCTTCGGACGCACCGCAAATACATGATTCTGGTGAAGACAGTTTTCGATCTCGCCGTTCCACACCGTCCCGCGGCCGAGCTTGTCGAAATCGCCGCCTTCCGTCATGAGCACATCGCCAGGCATGAGGGCATACCGAGGCAATTGCTCAGGCGAGATCTCAATCGTCTTCACTTCAGTAAGGTCAAGTCGTCCGTCCTGGACGTTGGCCACGCGCAGGTACGGCACCTCAATCCTGGTACCCAGTTGTCGCTTCCCCTTGGCGAGACCAGTTCGAACTTCAGCAACGTCAGCCAGAGGTACAGCCTTGAACTTCATTACGCCTTGAAGTAGCTTCTCTCGAATCAGTTCCGCTTCTTGCCGCGTTTTTGCAGACAACGCGCGCGCAACAGAGATGGCCTCATCCCAGACTTGAAGTACGTCAGCAATCCGCAACTGCTCCTCGATTGGCGGACAGGGGATCGGAATGGAATCGAATGCCCGTTGTCCCAGTGTCCTGTTTCGTCCAGCCCCTCCTGGCGACGCGAGATCCAGAAGTTCCTTCCCGCGTGGACTCATCAAGTAGCGGAAGACAAAGCGTAGCTCGCAAGCATTCGATCTTGGGCGGTACATAGGGAATCGATGCGAAGCAATCTTCCCGACGTCGCGTTGGGTAGTAAGCGCGACCGCCTGCTCCCATGCGAATACGATGTTGAGCACCAAGGCGTTCTCCACCACCTGAAAGACTCGCTTCTCGCCAATCTCAGCCCCTAAGGCTGGCTCTTTGTGGAAGACACCGCGCCCGTGAGAGCGAATTCCAATTTCTGTGTAGAGCGCATGTGGCTCGACTTGCAGCGGTCGCACCTCCTTCTCCAAGATGTCGACCATCTTCACCGTCCGCCATCCTTCAGGCAGCATCTCCGCCCCCCTTGCGCGCGTTGCGACCACGCTTCTCCACCTCCAGCAGCGGCGTGAGATCCGCGGCCGCCTCGAAGTCCTTCTCTGCCGGGCTTGGCAATTCGTCCAGCACCTGCCGGAACCGCTCGTACTCGGCATGGGCCTTGGCCAGCGCCTTGTCGCGGCTCACCTTGCCGGCATGGCCCAGCACGTCTCGGTCCATGATGCGCAGGAAGTCGTCCAGCTTGCCAATCCACTGCGCCATCGTCATCGGGCGACGGCGCAGCGCCTGGCCTTCGGCGAATTCGAGGTACAGGTTGACAATGCGGTTCAGCGCGTCCAGTTCGTCCGGACCGAGGTAGTTCTTGGCGATCTCCACGTCTTGCCGGCGCGGGCGCGCGCCTTCCCAACTGGTGAGCCCCATGTTGGGCTTGGCGGCGTCGGCCCGCGCCACGATGACTTCGGCCGCCGTGTGGCCGTGCACGGCCCAGTGCATCTTGTTCTGCACCGTGGCAAAGAACTGCTTGGAGAGGTCGTTCTTCGGGTCGTAGTCGACGCTGGTGGCGTAGATATCCAGCACCTTGCGCCAGAACACCTTCTCCGAGCTGCGAATGTCGCGGATGCGCGCCAGGAGCTCGTCGAAGTACACGCTGTCGCCGCCCGCCTTGAAGCGCGCATCGTCGAGAACGAAGCCCTTGACCAGGTAGTCACTGAGGTGCGCCGTCGCCCACTGGCGGAACTGGGTGCCTCTGGCCGAGCGCACGCGGTAGCCCACCGCCAGAATGACCTCCAGGCTGTAGAGCCGGACGGTGCGCTTGACCTCCCGCCCGCCTTCCTGGCGAACCTGTAAGCCAGACTTACAGGTTGCTGGCTCATCGGCCTCGCCCTCGGCGTAGATGGCCTTGACGTGCTGGGTGACGTTCTGCGGCGTCGTCTGGAACAGGGTGGCGATGGCGGCCTGGCTGAGCCATAGCGTGCCACCCTCCGCGCGCATCTCGATGCGCGTGAGCCCGTCTTCGGTGGTGTACAGGACGAACTCGCCGGCACCGTCGGCCTGGATCAGGGGCAAAGGCTCACTCATAGCCCAGCTCCTTCAGGTACGCATCCATCTGCGCCTCCAGCCGCGCCAGCTCGGCCTTCAGCTGCTCTCGCTCGCGCCGCACGGCCATCAGATCGATCTCGGCCTCTTCCTCGAAGGTGTCGACGTAGCGGGGGATGTTCAGGTTGAAGTCGTTCTCGGCGATCTCGGCCGGCGTGGCCAGGTGGGCGTAGCGCGCCACGGGCTGGCGGGCGGCGGCGGTGTCCAGGATGCGCTGCAGGTCGGCCTCGCGCAGCACGTTTTGGTTCTTGCCGGCCTCGAAGTCGCGGCTGGCGTCGATGAACAGCACCTTGTCGTCGGCCTTGTGCTTGCGCAGCACCAGCACCGCGGCCGGGATGCCGGTGCCGTAGAACAGCTTCTCGGGCAGGCCGATCACCACATCCAGCAGGTTCTCCTCGATCAGCTTTTGGCGGATGCGCCCCTCGGCGGCACCCCGGAACAGCACGCCATGCGGCACTACCACGGCCATGCGGCCGGTGCCGGGCTTCATGGTCTCGACCATGTGCAGGATGAAGGCGTAGTCGCCCTTGGTGCGGGGCGGCAGGCCGCGGCGGAAGCGGCTGAACTTGTCGGCCTCGGCTCCTTCGAAGCCCCATTTCTCCAGGCTGAAGGGCGGGTTGGCGACGACGATGTCGAAGTGCTTGAGGCTGGCCGCGCCGTCCAGCAGCTTGGGGTTGCGGATGGTGTCGCCCCACTCGATGCGGTGGTTGTCCTCGCCGTGCAGGAACATGTTCATCTTGGCCAGCGCCCAGGTGCTGCCAATGGCTTCCTGCCCGTACAGCGCGTACTTGCGCGCACCGGTGCGCTGGCGGATGAGCCGGCCGCACTTCATCAGCAGCGAGCCCGAGCCGCAGGTGGGGTCGCAGATCTCGTCGCCGGGCTGCGGGTCCATCAGGCGAGCCATCAACGTGGACACCTCGGGCGGCGTGTAGAACTCGCCCGCCTTCTTGCCGCTGGTGGAAGCGAAGTTCTTGATCAGAAACTCGTAGGCGTTGCCGATCACGTCGAGCTGGCCGACGCGGCTCTCGCGCAGGTTGAGCTCGGGCTTGGCAAAGTCTTCCAGCAGGTGGCGCAGGATGTCGTTCTTCTGCTGCTCGTCGCCCAGCTTGTTGCTGTTGAAGCTGATGTCCTGGAACACGTCCCGCAGCTTGCCGAGGTTGGCCTCTTCGATGGCGTGCAGCGCCTTGTCGATGCGCTCTCCGTTGCCGGGCGTGTGCCGTAGCGCATGCAGTGCGTAGAAGCTGGCGCTGGCCGGCAACACGAAGCGCTCGTTCTTCAGCATTTCGGCGATCAGCTCGGGGTGGTCGCCGTACTGGGCCTTGTAGTGGTCGTAATGGTCCTGCCAGACGTCGGAGACGTACTTCAGGAACAGCATCGTTAGGACGTAGTCCTTGTAGATGCTCGGGTCTACGGTGCCGCGGAAGGTGTCGCAGGCGGCCCAGACAGCGGCGTTGATGTCGTCCTGGCTCACGGCGGCCTGGGGGGTTGCGAGGTCGTTCATGCGGTGTCCTGCGGTCAATGTGAGCTTGCTTGTGCGCCAAGGTCTTCGGCGATGGCCTGGAGCTGCTGTTCGCGGTTGTGGATGAGGCGCTGCAGCGCTAGCCGCTCCTGCACCGCCAGGCCGGCCAGCGCAACGATGCGGCGCTGCTCGACGATGGGGGGAACGGCCAGGACTAACTGCTCAAGCACTGCGCGGCGAATGCTGAGTAGGCTGCTGCCCTCGGCGGCCTGCAACAACTGACGCTGGCAAGGCATCTGGTTGATCTGCCAAGCCAGGAACTCCGGGTCGAGCGCGGCCTCGCGCCTGACCCTGAGGTGGAAGAAGGCCGGCACACACACGGCGTTGGGCAAGGCAGCGGCGACACAGGCCGCATAGAACCGGGCGCCCTTGGCGGCGAAGAGGATGTCGCCATCAACGATCCAGTCCGGCTGCTTGCGCCCGGCCAGCCGAGTGCGGATGACGGCCGACCAGTCGATCCCAAGTTCGGGGCTGACGTCCTTCATCTGAATGACGTGCACGTCACCGTCGGGCACCTCTTCCACGGTGGTGCGGAAGGGATACCCAGCCTGTACCAGTGCCAACTCGCCAAGCGCTATTTTTAATGCATCAAACGGCATATTGCGATTCTAAGCCGTGTCGCTAGGAGTAGGCAAGAAGTTTTGCAACTAATGAAATGATGCACAAGATTTGCCGTCTAGCGCTCGCTCCGCCCTTTCCCTTACTCACGCCAGCGCCTCCGCGCCACGAACCGCCTTGCGCGCGCTCGGGCAGCCCTCGCCGCGTCGCACCGACCGCGCGTGCTTCTGCGGAGCCGGCCACCCCTCCCGCTCAACGATTCCGACCGGCAGGCGAACACTCCGGTCCATAAACACGAACAGATGGAACTGGTTCGCGGTGTCGACCAGCCTGGACTCTCGCTAGCTCGTGGAGCAGCCAATACCGGTCGCCGGCACAGCCGGTCCCCGTGTGGTTGTCGGGCACGCTCAACGCCTCCGCCGCGCCTTGACGCAGGCCTCCAAGCCTTGCGCGAATGCCCGCGCGCCACCGTTGGCCGGATGCCGGACAGCAGCGGCAGACGGCACGCCAAGCCGGACCAGTTGCTCGGCCGCCTTCTTGCCGACCGCGACCACCGCAGCGCGCGGAAAGGCTGCCAACAGCAACTGGAGCGGCGTGCGGCCGTGGGAGAGCTCTGGGTCGGTCGGCGTGCGATTCGAGCGCGGGTCGCCTCGGTCGTGCGGGTGCATCGGCAATGCGTTCCACATCACCACTCGCTCCGCGATATCCAGCGCGTACAGCGATCGCCAAACCAGCGTGGCCGAAGGCTCAGCAAACGGACGGGACCTCGAGGTCAACCGTCCCGGTGCGTCAACCAGCCGGGGCACGGCGCCGTCCAACACGTGCCGCTCGCTGGTGAAGGCCAGCCCCGTGTGCCGCATGCCCTGCCAGCCCGCCGCTTCGCCGCAGAGGATGAACTCCGCATCGCAGTCCAGATGTTGCTGCAGCCGCCGCTGCTTGGCCTCCGGCCCATTCGACCCGAGATCGTCTCCGCACACGTCGGCCCAGGGATTGAAGAGTCCTGGCACACCCTTGGGAAGCGCAGCGACCAACGTCCGGGCCAGTTCCTCGGCATCCATGGTGACCTCCTTCCTGGTCTACGACCCGAATCTGAACCGGGCGATCGGCGTCCCGCTGATGGGCGCGAGTTCGATTGTCCTGCCCGGCCCCAGCGGGTCACTTCGTCCCGGCCAGGAAGCCGCCGTGAAGTGCCTCATCCAGCTCAGGTAGTCCGCATGGGCGGTCGCCGGCTTGCCCGCGAAGTTCTCCCCGGTCAAGTTCCTGAAGATCACCTGCATGCTCAGTTCGTCACCCAGCCAGATCCACTCCCCGCTTCCGTCCCGGATCTCGTGGGTGTAGGCGTCCCTGGCCACTAGCTTCGACTTGTCTTCGACCATGAGTTCGATCCATTCGGGACCAGTCTGCCGGGCCCGGGCCCGCGTTCAAGCGCCACTGCGGATGCACCCGCCATGGGGAGCGAGCGTGATCACCTGGCTTCCGCTGAGGTCGGCCCGGTGCTTGTGCGGCGCAACGCCTTCCGCCCTCGGCGGGCGCTCCTTCGACTGCCCCACAAAGGGGGTGCCGGCCGCGAGGACGAGCGACATCACGCCGGAGCCTCGTCGAGTTTTTCGAACAGTTCGCCCTGTCTGGGGTACCGCACGGTCAGACGGCTGCGCAGGGTTTCGAGGGAGGGCTGTCCATGCAAGCCGTGGCGCTGCCGCCATTGAGAACGCCGCAGGATTTCGTCGACGCGCGCCGACTGGCCTTTGGCCGGCTGGACCAGGCCGAACGTCAGGTAGGTCTCGTAGCCGGCCGTCCAGTAGCCTTCCGTCGTTCGACGGTCTTTGAGCATGCGATCAAGCTCGAAGTCCAGGAACAGCCAAGCACCCTCCTCGTCGATCTCGCTGTCTCCCTCGACATCGATGACCGCCCTTCCGCTCGCGAGGGTGCGCAAGCCGGGGCCGCAGGTCTCCGCAAAGTCCTCCCAAGCCGGATTGCGCAGGCCGGTGACCTCCAGCGCCGAGGTCACGTCGTCGTTCCAGTCTCCCACGTGGATCTTCCCGAACTTGGGCACCGCCGTCTTCGGATGGGGCTTGATCGGGGGCGGCGTCCAGAGCGCGCCGTCTTCGACTTGCTTCCAGATCCTCAGCGCGCTGAACGGTTCGGCGATCGCATACTGCGACCAGCGGGCGTCGATCGCGATCAGTTGGGCGGCACTGATGATCTGCACACCCGACAGCTTCTGCGCACTCAAGGCGTACCGAAGCAGTTCGGCGAGCATCGCGGGCGAGTACGTGTCGGCACCGACCTCGATGAACCCGTCCACGATGCTCCGCCCGACGTACTGCCTGCGCGACCAGTCGTACTGCGTGTAGGCGATGAAATCCCGCAGCGCGGCCAGCGGCGCCATGTAGCCGTAGCGATCCCGGTCGGTCTCGATCATCTGGCGCAGCGACCGGTCCTCCCGGACCGCGGTGCAAACCCAGCAGCCAAAGCGGCTGGAGCAAGGCTTGGAGTGCTTCTGCATCTCCGCGTCCGCCACCACGACGCAACTGCTGCCGCCGGCGGCCTGGTAGGTCTGCATCGTCTCCTCGAAGCGGCTGTACGCCGGGATCACGCCGGCGTTGGCCAGGCCCAGGTACTGCCAGACGTCGTCCACCGCCCACTCCAGCAGCGGGCTCAGTCGAAGGCGCCCCTCCCTGTCCGTCCACAGCGACACCGCCTTCTCCCCGCGGCCCTTCACGCTCGCTGCACGGACGGCCGACTCGTCGCGCCGCACACCCGTCATGAGCACCGGCTGGGGCCAGCCCTTGGCCGCCAGTTCGCGCTCGAAGAGCGCCAGCTCCCGCTCGTTCGGCAGGCGCTTCAGGTCGGTCTGGCAGTCCCTTCGCGAGTCCGGAAAAGTCGGAAGCGCGCGGCCGCCGATCACCCGCACCGGGAACGTGTCCCAGAAGGCCGGGGTCGCCACCCGCACGACAGCGGTCACGCCATGCTCGCGGGCGAACCGGGCCGCCTTGGCGATCTCGCCGCTGACAAGGCGCTGGATCTCTGGGTTCTCAACGCCGACGTCGCTGTGGGCGATGACGACCATTGGGTTGCGGCCCTGCCTGGCCTGTTCGACGGCGGCGGTGAGCGCAAGGTTGAGCAGCACCGACGAGTCCTTGCCACCGCTGAAGAGCACGACCGCCGGCCGGCCGACTTCCATGAACGCGCCGATGGCCTGCAATGAGATGGCCTCGGGCGTCTCGTGGCGAAGGTCGATGAGTTGCTGCATGCGCGCTCCTGGTGACCACCAGGATCTCGCGCTCGGCGTCGCCTTCAAGGTCGACGAGACGAACCGTGCTCAGCGTTCGCGCTCCTCGCCGCGCAGCACTTTCGCCCACACAACCTTGCGCCCTTCCTCAGGACCCGCCTTGCGCGGCCGACCGGCCGAACCCCAGTGGCCGCCGGCGCTGCGTCCGATGGGGTCCCAGCCCGCGGCGTAGAGACTGGCCCCGCCTTCGCCTTCCGCCGTGTAGGTCACGAGGCGCCGATAGCCCATCGCAGAAGCCGCCTTGGCGATCGCGCCGAGCAGCTTGGTGCAGCCGTTGGTCACCGAGGGATCGACAGCCACCCGTCGAACCTCGGCCGTCAGGCCATCGTCCAGGTGTCGTGCCACCGGCCGCGCGCACACGGCCACACCATCCAGTTCCTGATCGGCGACACGGCGCAGGCCGACGGCGAACTTGTGTCCCTGGACCTTGCCCAGTCTTCGGTGCAGCCGCTCCACCACCAGGTTCGCCTCCCGAAGTCCGACCGGGACGACCTCATGCTCGAAGCGCGGCCGGGGTGCGACCGCCCGCCTGATCGCGGCGACGGGGTAGAACTCCGCGCTGCCCGGATGCCGCGCGAGCTCGACGCGCACATCGCCGCTCGGATGGATCCAGTTGACACGACCCGGCCCCACACCGTCGACGATCACGTCGTCGTGCAGCCGGCACAGGCCCTGAGGGTGGTCCGACAGAGGCGGGGTCTCGTCGATGGCATCGCGTGCGGCCACGGCGTCGCTGAACCGGGTGAACACCGTCGCCGGCAAATGCAGGCCCGCCGCGGCACCAGACATCGAGTTGCGAACCAGCCAGAACAGCCGCGACGAAATCGAAGCGATGTCCACCAGCGGTTCGGGAACGGCGCCGGCTCTCGGCGCCAGGGTGGTCGAGTTCATGTTTGCAATCCTTCTTCGGTGTGCAGCGGCAAGTCGTTGGCCACCGCCTTCGCCCTGGCCAGCGTCATCAGTTCGCGGTAGCGCACCAGCACTGCGTCCCGGTCGGTGTGATGCACCTGCAGGCCGACCGCCTGCGCGACATCGCGACGGACCCTGGCGATCAGTGCCGCTTCGCCTGGCGTCGGCAGGACCGTGGGCCAGCCCTTCACGAAGAGCAGGTGTTCCGGCAGCCTGGCCTCGGCGCTCATCCGCAGCTGGGCACGCTCCTTGGCCTCCTCGAGCCGCGCGCGAAGACCCGCATCGAGCAGGTCGGGCGCCACGTCGCCGAGCCAGCGGCGGCTCTGGAACGAGAAGGTGCTCGTGGCTTCCAGCACCACCATCTCGCGGTAGATCGCCTGGTTGTCGGCGCAGTTGCTCGACGCCCGAAGGTCATGCTCCGAGCCGAGCACGCAGAACGCACATGAAACCCTCGTGCTGCCATAGAGTCGGTAGGCCTCATGGAGTTCGTCGCCCCGGATGCGCACGTAGTCGTTGACGTCACCGCGCCGCCAGCCCAGGATCGGGTTCCAGGTGTGACCCGCGCCGCGTCTGCGCGTCGTGCGCTCGTCCTGCTTCCAGGCCGGCATGCGCGCCCTCTTCGCGCTCTCCTCGCGCCGGATGCCCACGGCGGAGACGACATCGCCCTCAGGAATGCGGCGGCGCATCTCGCGGGCGATGACCTGGCTCTTGAGCTCGGCCGTGCAAAAGCGCTGCGCGGCGGTGCTCCACGGCAAGATCAGCTTCACGCACTCGAGGTTCGCGTAGCGCGCGACGTTGGCGGTCCAGCGCGACAGCCACCGATCCATCATGTCGCCCGCGTTGCGGCGCACGACGATGAGTTCCACGCCGAGGCGCTGCGCCAGCCGTTCGCATACAGGCAGGCTGTCCCGCCACTCCACGCGACCGAGGTCCGCATGGACCAGGAAGCGCCGGCCCTGGTGTCCGATGTCGTCGAGGTGTGCGCACACCCGATAGGCCAGCGCCTGCGAGTCACGCCCTCCGCTCACGCCCACGAACACCGGTGCGCCTGCAGCCAGGACATTCGCGACCTCGGCAGGCACCTCGATCGAGAACCGTTCGACGTCCGCCGTCAAGCCGAAGAGGTCCGGCGGGCTCGCCGCGGCGGCTTCGTCGTTGCAGTGGATCCTGATGATGTTCACGCACTCAGGCTACGAGGCACCTCCTCGTGTTCAAGGGGCACAGCCACACGCCCCATGCCGGGAGCACGAGCCCGGAGACGTCATCCGAGGTCCTCATCGGCGACAGTCGATCCAGCGTCGGAGCGCTCCGGCCCGTGTCATCAGGCACACGCTGGACACATGAACCTGCGCCGGCTTCAAGACCTCGCGCGACCCCTACCCAGGGCCACAACCGAGTGGCAAACTTGCAGAGCTTCCTGCTGGCGATCGTCGCTGGTACAGCCTTCAACGAGAGCCGTCAACGGCTGGACTTGGAGTCCAAGGTGCCCTGCACCCTGGCGTTAGCGGTCGTGACCCGCACTTGAATCGACCGTCTTCGGACGGCCATGCCGTGCAAGCGGCGAATCCCGGCACGCGCAAGCGGCCGAACCAGTCCGTGCTGGTTGGCGTCGATCCCCGTCGGCGCGCCTCCTTGTCGATGTGCACATGACATATCGGCCACGACGTCGGCTGCGCCAGCCCCGCAGGCTTCTTGCCTCCGTGCGTTTTCATCGCTTCGCGTGGCGCCGCGAAGTCCTCTCGTCATCCGGCCTGCTGGATGACCTCGGCTGGGCACACCGGTGTGTCTGGCCCGAATCCCTGGGACGCAAGTCCTGAAGTGTGCGAAAGACCCATCGCTTCGGCGTGGGTCTCTTCGCCTGTCCATGGGCGCGCGATCGCGTTGCCTTCAACCCGAATGGGGAACGTTGCTTCTCCATCCGGGGGACGTGTCGTTCCCCTTTTGCATTTGTGCAAAGGAGAACGACCATGTCGAAGTCCACGGCTCACACCGTGTGCCGCCTCTGTGGCGGTAGTGGCCTGCCGCAACACCCCGTTGTGGTGGCCCGGAAGCCTCCGGCCCTGTGCACCGCGTTCGTCCGCCCGTCGGCCGACGTGGTCGTCCCGATGCCCCAACCGCTGCCGCTGGCTGCGTGAGGAGCAGATGGACAAGCACCTGTGGCTGAGCCTGCTGCGTCTTGTCGACGAGGGCAGCGCTGAAGAGCTTCAGGCGAAGAAGGAAGAACTCCTTCAGAGCCTGGAGCGGCTGCGAATCACTCGCGGCCCTGTCCGCAGCGATGTCCTGCGGGTCGTGCGCCTGATCGACGAGGAACTCGTGTCCCGTCTTCATCTGGAGCAACGGCGCAAAGGACGTCGTTAGCGGAAGGTTCGAGGCGCCTCGCGAGGGCCTGCTTGTCGGGACGATCGAACAGGATCGCCCACAT
>JALHMT010000024.1 GCA_022843905.1 Rubrivivax sp. | reverse complement strand
AAGGTGGTGCGCTCGGGCAAGGAGCTGCGCCCCAACACCGTGGTGAGCTTCCTCAGCCAGCGCCGCGAGCTGCTGGACGAGGCCTTCGCCGGCGACATCATCGGCATCCCCAACCACGGTGTGCTGCAGCTGGGCGACACGCTGACCGAGGGCGAGGCCCTGCAGTTCACCGGCCTGCCCTTCTTCGCGCCCGAGATGTTTCGCAGCGTCGAAGTGGCCGACCCGCTGAAGACCAAGCAGCTCAAGGCCGGCCTCACCCAGCTGGGCGAGGAAGGCGCGATCCAGGTCTTCCGCCCGGTGGCCGGCACGGTGCTGCTGCTGGGCGCCGTGGGGCAGCTGCAGTTCGAGGTGGTGGCGCACCGCCTGGAACACGAGTACGGCTGCAAGGCGCGCATCCTGCCCAGCCGCTTCCAGGTGGCGCGCTGGGTGACCTGCGACGAGGCCGACGGCGGTGAACGCGAACTCAAGCGCTTCGTCGACGCCAACAGCCACCGCGTGGCCTACGACGCGGTGGACGCGCCCACCGTGCTGGTGGAGTACGCGCCCGAGCTGCGCGCCATCGAGGCCAACTGGCCGAAGATCAAGTTCCACGCACTGCGCGAGCACGCAGGGCTGGTGTTCCAGAAGCGGCTCGAGGGATAGGAACTAGGCGATCGGCTGCGCCACATACGCGACCGCCAACCCCGCCGCCAGCCGCGCGTTGTTCAGCACCAGCTGGATGTTGCTGGCCAGGCTGTCGCCGCCGGTCAGCGTGGCCACGCGGTCGAGCAGGAAGGGGGTGATGGCCTTGCCGCTGATGCCTTGCGCATCGGCCTCGGCCAGCGCGCCGGCGATGGCCTGGGTGATGACGTCCCGCGGCATCTCGAACTCGGCCGGGATCGGGTTGGCGACGACCAGCCCGCCGGGGTAGCCCAGGCCCCACTGCACGCGCATCGAGGCGGCGATCTCGGCGACGTCGTCGGCGCGCTGCACCAGCGGCAGGCCGCTGTCGCGCGTGTAGAACGCGGGCAGCCGGTCGGTGCGCCAGCCGATCACCGGCACGCCGTGGGTTTCCAGGTATTCCAGCGTCAGCGGCAGGTCGAGGATGGCCTTGGCGCCGGCACACACCACCGCCACCGGCGTGCGCGCCAGCTCCTGCAGGTCGGCCGAGATGTCGAAGCTGGTCCCGGCGCCGCGGTGCACGCCGCCGATGCCTCCGGTGGCGAAGACGCGGATGCCGGCGAGCGCCGCGATGATCATCGTGGCGGCCACCGTCGTGGCACCGCTCTGCCCGCGCGCCAGCAGCAGCGGCAGGTCGCGCCGGCTGGCCTTGGGCAGCGACGGGCCGGCGCGGCCGAAGGCCTCGATGGCCGGGCGGTCCAGGCCGGCCTTCAGGCGGCCGTCGATCACGGCGATGGTGGCCGGCACGGCACCGTGCGCGCGCACCTCGGCCTCGACGGCCAGCGCCGTCTCGACGTTCTGCGGCCAGGGCATGCCGTGCGCGATGATGGTCGACTCCAGGGCCACCACCGCCGCGCCGCGCTGCAGGGCCTGCGCCACCTCGGGATGGATGTCGAGCAAGGGATTCATCGGGTCTCCAGATCGGCAAGGCCGCGCCGCCAGCGCCGCCAGACGGCATGAGCCTGTGGCGCAGGCGCACCGGCCGGCGCTTCGAGGGCACACGCTGCAGCCGCCGCTGCGAACGCCGCGCTGCGCGAAGGCGGCCAGCCCTGCAGGTGGGAATGCACCAGGGCGGCCATCATCGCATCGCCGGCCCCGGTGACGCTGTGCACCCGCACCGGCAGGGCGGCCTGCAGGCGGCAGGTCGGCGTGCCGCTGCGCGTGGCACGGGCCAGCAGCAGGCCGCGCGCGCCCAGGCTCAGCGCGACCTGGCGCACGCCCCTGCGCAGGAACCAGTGCGCCACGCGCTCGGCCTGACGCTCGCCGCCGGCGGGCAGACCGCTCAGGTGCTCGGCTTCAGCCCGGTTGACCTTCAAGGTGTGCAACAGCGGCAGCCAGGCGCCCAGCTTCGCGCACTTGGCCACCGAGACGGCATCGGCGAACACCGGCGGGGCGGCGGCGCCGCGCTGCTGCTGCTGCAGCAGCAGCCAGGCCAGCGCCTCCTCGCCCAGGTTGGCGTCCAGCACCCAGGCCGGCGCGCGCTGCAGCGCCACGGCTTCCCGTCGCAGGCGCAGCGCATCCAGCCGGTCGAGCACGTCCATCGCGTTGACGGCGGCCAGCAGTTCGCCGTCGGGCTGGTGCAGCGACAGGTACAGCGAAGTCGATGCGCCGGCGATCACGGCACAGCCCCCCACGTCCACCCCGGCAGCACGGGTGGCGGCCAGCAGCTGCCGACCCCAGGCGTCGCGCCCGACGGCACTGACCAGACGCACCGCGCGCCCGGCCCGCAAGGCCGCCAGCCTCGCGGCGACGTTGCGCGCCACGCCGCCGGGCGCCCAGGTCACGCTGCCGGGGTTGGAATCACCCAGGCGCGCCGGCCGCGCGGCATGGCCGGCCAGGTCGACATTGGCGGCGCCGATGACCATGATCGGAGCGGTGGAGGTGAGCTGGGTCAAGACGGCGTGAGGCGGCAGCACCGGCAGGGCGGTCCCGCAGCTTAGCCGGTGCCACAATGCGCCCCCCATGAGCAGCCGCCTGGCCGACTACCTCGACCTGATCCGCTGGAACCGCCCCGCCGGCTGGCTGCTCCTGCTGTGGCCCACGCTGTCGGCGCTGTGGATCGCCGCCGACGGCTTCCCGGGCTGGCACCTGCTGGCCGTGTTCGTGCTGGGCACGGTGCTGATGCGCAGCGCCGGCTGCTGCGCCAACGACGTGGCCGACCGCGAGTTCGACCGTCACGTCAAGCGCACAGCGCAGCGGCCCGTCACCGCCGGCCGGGTCTCGGTGCCCGAGGCGCTGTGGGTCGGCGCCGTGCTGGCGCTGCTGGCCTTCGGCCTGGTGCTGACGACCAACCCGCCGACCATCCTGCTGAGCGTCCTGGGACTGGCCATCACGCTGCTGTACCCCTTCGCCAAGCGCGTGCTGTCGATGCCGCAGGCGGTGCTGGGCGTGGCCTTCAGCTTCGGCATCCCGATGGCCTTCGCCGCGGTGCTGGGCGGGCTGTCGTGGAGCCCGTCGGGCGTCACGGCCGCGGTGCCGCCGCACGCCTGGTGGCTGCTGCTGGGCAACCTGTTCTGGGTGCTGGCCTACGACACCGAGTACGCCATGGTCGATCGCGACGACGACCTGAAGATCGGCATGAAGACCAGCGCCATCACGCTGGGCCGCTGGGACGTGCCGGCGGTGATGGCCTTCTATGGGGTGTACCTGCTGTCCTGGGCGCTGATCGGGCGCGCGCTCGGGCTGGGCACGGTCTACCTGCTGGGCATCGGCGCGGCCGCGCTGCAGGTGGCCTGGCACTGGACGCTGATCCGCCGGCGAGAACGCGAGGGCTGCTTCAAGGCCTTCCGGTTGAATCACTGGGTCGGCTTCGCGGTGTTCCTGGGCGTGGCGGCCGATCTGGGCGGGCTCTTCGCGACTCGGTAAGATCCCTGGGCCCGAACTGCCTGGCAGCAGGTCAGTATCCGAGCCTCACCCAGGAGATCCACCCATGAAGTTCACACGCGTTCTGGCCATCGCCGCGGCCCTCGCCCTGGCCGGCACCGCCGTCCAGGCCCAGCAGTTCTTCCGCATCGGCACCGGCGGCACCGCTGGCACCTACTACCCGGTGGGCGGCATGATCGCCAACGCCATCAGCCAGCCCGGCAAGATCGTCGCCACGGCGCAGGCCAGCAACGGCTCGGTGGCCAACGTCAACGGCATCGCCGGCGGCTCGATGGAGTCGGGCTTCTCGCAGGCCGACGTCGCCACCTGGGCGCAGAAGGGCACCGGCATCTACGAAGGCAAGCCCAACGTGCCGGGCCTGCGCCTGATCGCCAACCTCTACCCCGAGAGCGTGCACGTCGTCGTGCGCAAGGGCAGCGGCATCAAGACCGTGGCCGACCTGAAGGGCAAGCGCGTGGCGCTGGACGAGCCGGGCTCGGGCACGCTGGTCAACGCGCGCGCCATCCTGGCCGCCTACGGCCTGAAGGAATCCGACATCCGGCCCGAGTACATCAAGCCCAACCAGGCCGGCGACAAGATGAAGGACGGCTCGCTCGACGCCTTCTTCTTCACCGGCGGCGCCCCGGCCGGCGCCATCGCCGAGCTGGCCTCGAGCGGTGCCGGCATCGACATCCTGCCCATCGAAGGCGCCGCCGCCGAGACGCTGCGCAGGTCCAGCCCCTTCTTCGCGCCCGACGTCATCGCCGCCGACACCTACAAGGGCGTGGGCACCGTCAACACGCTGGCCGTGGGCGCGCAGTGGGTGACCAGCGACAAGGCCGACGCCAACGTGGTCTACGAGATCACCAAGGCGCTGTTCAGCGCGCCGGCCCAGGCGCTGCTGGGCGCGGGCCATGCCAAGGGCAAGTTCATCACCCGGGAGAACGCGGTCAAGGGCGCCGGCATCCCGTTCCACCCGGGCGCCGAGCGCTTCTACAAAGAGGCCGGCCTGATCAAGTGACCCACCCCCGAAGCGGCTTCGCCGGCCTTGCAGGCCGCGCCTGGCCAGGGGCCAGGCCCTTCGGCAAGCACGATAGGTCCACAGGACCTTCGTGTCCGGCCTCAGCCCCCTCAAGGGGGCGCCGCCAGCGGCCGGGCCAAGCCCGTCCGCGGCGTCCGCTTGATGGCAACGAGCGCGTCGGCCTGAGCCGCTGACTCGCATCGCAAGGGCGGCCCCAGCGGCCGCCCTTGTCGTTGAGGCCCCGCACTGCCCGCCAGGAAGCCGACATGAACACCCCCGCCGTACTGCCCGACGACAAGACGCTGCAGGCGCTGGAGCAGAAGTTCGACCCCGAGATGCGCTTCAGGCCGCTCACCGCAGCGGCCGCCACGCTGGTGGGCGCGCTGCTGATCGCGCTGTCGATCTTCCACTACTACACCGCCGGCTTCGGGCTGCTGCAGGAGATCACGCACCGCGGCGTGCACCTGGCCTTCGTGCTGGGGCTGGTGTTCCTGGTGTTCCCGCACCGCAAGACCCTGCTCGAGAAGACGGCCACGCACTCGCTGCTGCGGCCCGGCAACGTGCCCTGGTTCGACTGGCTGCTGGCGGCCGGCGTGGCGGTATCGGTGCTCTACATCCCGTACATCTTCGAGGACCTGACCTTCCGCGTCGGCAACCCGCTGACCATCGACGTGGTGATGGGCAGCATCCTCATCGTGGCACTGCTGGAAGCCACCCGGCGCAGCATGGGCTGGCCGCTGCCCGTCATCGCCATCGGCTTCATGGCCTACGCGATGGCCGGGCCGATGTTTCCCGGCCTGCTGAAACACCCGGGCTCGAGCTGGAGCCAGCTCGTCAACCACCAGTACCTCACCAGCCAGGGCATCTACGGCGTGGCCATCGGCGTGGTGGCCACCTACGTCTTCCACTTCGTGCTGTTCGGCGTGCTGGCCACGCGCATCGGCCTCGGGCAGCTGTTCCTGGACGTGGCCTCCAGCATCGCCGGCCGCTACGCCGGCGGGCCGGCCAAGGTCAGCGTGTTCGGCTCGGCGATGTTCGGCACGCTGTCGGGCTCCAGCGTGGCCAACGCGGTGACCGTGGGCTCGCTGACCATCCCCGCGATGATCCGCGTCGGCTACAAGCGCGAATTCGCCGGCGCCGTGGAGGCCGCGTCGTCCACCGGCGGGCAGATCACGCCGCCGGTGCTGGGCGCCGCGGCTTTCCTGATGATCGAGTTCCTGTCGGTGCCCTACCAGACCATCATCGCGGCGGCGGCCATTCCGGCCTTCATGCACTTCTTCGGCGTCTTCATGCAGGTGCACTTCGAGGCGAAGCGCTTCGGCCTGCGCGGGCTGACCGAAGAAGAGATGCCCAGGCTCAGGCAGTCCTTCCGCGACCGCTGGCCGACACTGATCCCGCTGTTCCTGCTCATCTACATCCTGGTCAGCGGCCGCACGCCCTACCTGGCGGCCTTCGCCGGCATCACCTCGTGCGCCATCGTCGGCCTGACCACGCGCGTGGGGCACAACACACGCGCGCAATGGGCTCTGATGATCGGCCTGCACGTGCTGCTGGGCGTGCTGCTGTTCGGCGGCATCGAAAGCGTGCAGCTCAAGCTGGCGATCTTCGGCGTGGGCCTGGTGGCCGCGCCGCTGCTGATCAAGGCGCTGCGCATCGAAGGCCGCATCGCGCTGCCGGCCATGGTCGAAGCCTTCGGCACCGGCGCCAAGTACGCGCTGGCCGTCGGCGCAGCGGCGGCCACGGTGGGCATCGTGATCGGCGTGGTCACGCTCACCGGCGTGGGCTTCAAGCTCAGCACCATCATCACCGGCGCGGCGTCGGCGGTGGCCGGGGGCGTCGGCAGCATCCTTCCGGCAGCCCTGGTCGACCCCAAGTCGCTGACGCTGCTGGTGGCGCTGATCATGACGGGCCTGGTGTGCATCCTGCTGGGCGCGGGCATACCGACCACGGCCAACTACATCATCATGGTGACGGTGGCCGCGCCCACGCTGGTGCTGCTGGGCGTGGAGCCGCTGGTGGCGCACTTCTTCGTCTTCTACTACGGCGTGCTGGCCGACATCACCCCGCCCGTGGCGCTGGCCGCCTATGCGGCGGCGGGCATGGCCGGCAGCGACCCCTTCAAGACCGGCAACACCGCCTTCCGGCTCGGTCTGGCCAAGGTGCTCGTGCCCTTCGTCTTCGTGTTCTCGCCTTCGCTGCTGCTGGTGGCCAAGGGCTACACGCACTACGACTTCGTGGTCACCTTCGTCGGCTGCATCCTGGGCATCACGCTGCTCGCCGCGGCGCTGTCGAAGTTCTTCCTGGTGGAGATGACACGCTGGGAGCAGGCACTGTGCGTCACCGGCGCGCTGCTGATGATCGCCCCGGGCCTGGTGCCGACCCTGATCGGCGCGGCGCTGGCGCTGCCGATGCTGCTGCGCCATCTCGTGGCGCACCGCAGGTCCGCTGGCGCGCCGGCGCCCCCTGCCTGAGGTTCGCGGCCCTCAGGCGCGGCCGAGCTCCTCGGCGCGCGTCCGCGCGGCGTGCAGCGCCTTCACGAAGGCCGCCTTCACGCCGCTGGCGTCGAGCGAGCTGAGGGCGGCGAAGGTGGTGCCGCCCTTGGACGTGACCTGCTCGCGCAGCGTGGCGGGCGACAACGGCGACTGCTGGGCCAGCGCCGCGGCACCGGCGAAGGTGGCCTGGGCGAGCTGCCGGCCCTGGGCCTCGTCCAGACCCATCTCGGCGGCGGCCTGCATCATGGCCTCGATGAAATAGAACACATAGGCCGGGCCCGAGCCCGACAGCGCGGTGACGGCGTCGAGGTCGTCCTCGCGCGCTACCCACAGGGTCTGCCCGGTCGGTGCGAACAGCGCCTCGACCTCGGCACGCGCGGCGGCGTCGACCTCGGGCCGCGCGTAGAGCCCGGCCATGCCGCGACCGATGAGTGCCGGCGTGTTGGGCATGGTGCGCACCACGCGCGCGCTGCCGCTGGCCTTCACCAGTGCATCGCTGCGGATGCCGGCCATCACGCTGACCTGCAGGGCCTGCGCCACATGACCGCCGCAGGCCGCGGCGGCCTCCGGGAACATCTGCGGCTTGACGGCCCAGACCACCGTGACGGCACGCGCGAGCGAGGCGTCGGGCGCGGCGAGGGCCTCGATGCCGAAGCTCTGCCGCAGCTTGTGGCGCTGCGGCTCGAAAGGCTCGACGACGAGCAGCGAATCGGCCGCGCGGCCGCCGGCGCGCAAGCCGCCGATGACGGCGCTGGCCATGTTGCCGCCGCCGATGAATGCGATGGTGGAAGTGTTCATGCGGGCAGTGTAGCCAGCGGGCGTGCCGCGGCCGGAGCGCCCGCCGCGAGACGGCATGAGCGGAACCTCCAGCGGTCATGCAAAGCCGGCATGGCCGACGGTGACACATTCGGCCGCGCCCCGCCTACAGTGCGCCACCACGCAGCCCGCCGTCCCCGGCCCACCGGTCGGAAGCCCGCCGGCAGCGACCCGCCAACACAAGGAGCGCGCATGAACGAACCCCTGTCCTTCGTCCACCCCACGGCCGACAGCCCCTGGGGCACCTACCTGATGCAGGTCGACCGCGTGGTGCCCTACCTGGGCCACCTGGCACGCTGGGTGGAGACGCTCAAGCGCCCCAAGCGCGCGCTGATCGTCGACGTCCCGATCGAGATGGACGACGGCCGCGTGGCGCATTTCGAGGGTTATCGCGTGCAGCACAACATGAGCCGCGGCCCGGGCAAGGGCGGCGTGCGCTACCACCCCGACGTGACGCTGGAAGAGGTGATGGCGCTGGCCGCCTGGATGAGCATCAAGAACGCCGCGGTGAACCTGCCCTATGGCGGCGCCAAGGGCGGCATCCGCGTCGATCCCAAGGGGCTGTCGAACAAGGAGCTGGAGCGCATGACGCGTCGCTACACCAGCGAGATCGGCATCATCATCGGGCCGCAGCAGGACATCCCCGCGCCCGATGTGAACACCAACCCGCAGATCATGGCGTGGATGATGGACACGTACTCGATGAACACCGGCACCACCGCCACCGGCGTGGTGACGGGCAAGCCCATCCACCTGGGCGGCAGCCTGGGCCGCGTGAAGGCCACCGGCCGCGGCGTCTTCGTCACCGGGCGCGAAGCGGCGCGCCGCATCGGGCTGGACCTCGACGGCGCGCGCGTGGCGGTGCAGGGCTTCGGCAACGTCGGCTCGTCGGCGGCCGAGCTGTTCGCGCAGGCCGGCTCGAAGATCGTTGCCGCGCAGGACCACACCGGCAGCATCTTCAACGCCGGGGGCTTCGACCTGGCGGACCTGATGCCCTGGGTGAAGACCCACGGCGGCGTGGGCGGCTTCCCCGGCGCCGAAGCCCTGGCCACCGAGGACTTCTGGGACGTCGCCTGCGACATCATGATCCCGGCCGCGCTGGAAGCGCAGATCACCTCGGCGCGCGCCATGCGACTGAAGGCACGCCTGGTGCTGGAGGGCGCCAACGGCCCGACCGTGACCTCGGCCGACGACATCCTGTCCGAACGCGGCGTGCTGGTCGTGCCCGACGTCATCTGCAACGCCGGCGGCGTGACGGTGAGCTACTTCGAATGGGTGCAGGACTTCAGCAGCTTCTTCTGGACCGAGGACGAGATCAACGTGCGCCTGGACAAGATCATGATCGGCGCATTGAAGAAGATCTGGGACACCGCCGACAAGCACCGCATCACGCTGCGCACCGCCACCTTCGCGGTGGCCTGCGAGCGCATCCTGACGGCGCGCGAGGAGCGCGGCCTGTACCCCTGAATCGGCATCGCCGCGACACGACAGACCCCTCGTTCAGGGGGAGAGAGGCCGCCCCGCCGCCAAGGAAAGCGCCAGGAACCGCCTGCGGCGTCTATAAAGCGGGCAGCGTGTCCCGGCCGCCTGCCGGAACGCTTTCAGGAGAGCCCCCACATGACCAGCCGAAGCAAGAACCATCCGCGCGAACGCGCCACCGCCGCACTGTTGCGGTGGGCGACCGCCGGTGCCGCAGCCGCGCTGACCGCGCTGGCGGTGGCTCCGGCCCAGGCCGCGGTGGTGGTCGGCACCTTCGACCCGCCTTTCGGCGCCGCGATCCCCAACCTGGGCTTCCGAGGCACCGTCACGCTGGACATCCCCGACGCCTGCTTCGCGCTGTCGCCGGGCCTCGTGATGAACTCGAACCCCTGCTCGGGCGGCGCCATGCTCATTCTGTCGAGCACGGTCGAGTTCTACAACGTGCTCGAGCCGAGCACGCCGACCTTCGCGACACAGGCCTTCAGCTTCGGCCCGACGGACCTGCTGTCCATCGTCACCGGGTCCGGCCCCTCGGTGCTGGGCGCCAACACCGAAGACAGTGCCGCGCAGACGCTGAACCTGTTCGACGACGGCCCCGACAACATCAGCGGCAACGCCGATGACGTGGCCTACATCGGCGACTTCAGGCTGTTCTTCCGTGCCATCGACCCGCAGGAGCAGGGGCCCGGCCCCGGCCCATTCAATTGGGCTGCCCTGAGGGCGCAGTGCACGCCTTCGCCCAACGCGGTGTTCTGCCAGAACCCCGACGTGCAAACTTCCGACCGCGCCTCCATCGAGTTCGATCTGCCGCAACTGGCCATTCCCGAGCCCAGCGGCCTGGCCCTGGTGATGGGCGCCCTCGCTGCCGCGGCCTTCACGCGCCGCCGTCGCGGCGCCTGAGCGCGGGGACGGGCGGCCCGCCGATGGCCTCACGCCGGCTGGCGTGAGGCCCAGGCCTGGACCAGCGCACGGTGCTCGGGCACCTTGTCCAGGTAGGTCTTGCGCATCTCGGCGTCGTCGAGCGCCCGGGCAGCGCACTGCAGGGATTCGAAGGCCCGCTGCAGCACCGCCGCAGCCCGCCCATCGTCGGCCTGCTGCAAGACCTGCCAGCAGCTGAGATCGATCAGGCGTTCACCCAGCGTGCCGGCCAGTGACCCGCCTCCTTGCAGGTGCGCGAGCAAGGCTTCCACCTGCCGCAAGGCCTCGGCCGGCTCGCCACGGGCGAGCGCCGTGCGTGCCAGGCCGGCACGGGCATCCAGTGCATAGGCATTGCCCGTCGCCTGCGACACCACCAGCGCTGCCTGGAAGGCTTCCTGCGCGCGTGCCGGCGCGTCCAGGGCCAATTCGGCCTGGCCCAGGCACCACAGCGCGAAGGCCTGCAATGCGCGCGCCTGCACCTCCTCGGCCACGGCCAGCGCCTGGCGGGCATGAGACGCCGCCTGCACCGGCCGGCCCTGCCACAGCGCCAGCTGCGACAGGTTGGCCAGCGCGATCGGCTCCTGGCCGCGATCGCCCACCGCCCGGTGCAGCCGCAGGCCGTCGTCGAGGGCCTGCGCCGCGGGTTCGAGCTGGCCCAGCGCCATCCAGATGCCGCCCAGCGTGGCCAGGCCGATGGCCTCGTTGCGGCGGTCGCCCAGCTCGTGCCGCAGCCGCGTGGCCTGGCGGCAGGAGTCCAGCAGTGCCATGAGGTCGTTGCGCTGCGCGGCGATGACGGTCAGCGCATTGAGGAAGCGGCTTTCCAGCCCGAGCAGGCCGGCTGCACGCACTTCGACCAGGCCGTCGTGCACCAGGGCCTCGGCGGCGGCCACGTCGCCCTGGCGCGCCAGGGTGTCGGCCAGCAGGCGCTGGGCGTTCAGGCGCAGCTTCAGGTCGCCCGCCGCGGCAGCCAGCGCCATCGCGCGGCGCGCCGCCTCGGACGCCGCGGCAGCATCGCCGGTGCGCAGCAGCAGCAGGCAGTGGCGTGTGGCGAGGTCGGCGCGGCGGCGGTCGTCTGCCAGCGTCTGAGCCACCTCGGCCAGCGCCGCCAGGTCGGCGCGCTGCTCGTCGCGCCGGCCCAGCAGGTCCAGCGTGCGTTCGCGTGCGTCGAGCAGCCGCCAGCGTAGCTGTGGGCGCTCGGCCGCTGCCACGCGGTCCACCAGCGCCAGCCCGTTCGCTGCCCAGACCAGCGTCGTCTCGTGCGCATAGCGGCGGCGCGCCGCCTCGGCAGCACGTGTGTAGAAGTCGCAGGCGCGCGCGCTGTCACCGGCCTTGTCGTAGTGCTCTGCCGTCAGTCCCAGCAAGCCTTCGGCGTGCAGCCCGGTCTGCGAAGCCAGCCAGGCTGCGGCACGCCCGTGCAGCTCGCGACGCCTGCGCTTGAGCACGGTCTCGTAGGCCACCTCGCGCAGGATCTGGTGGCCGAAGCTGTATTCGGGCGCGTCCTGCACCGAGGTGTCCTTGCGCGCCAGCACGAGCTGGCGCTGCACGATGACCGGCAGGGCCCGCGGTGCGGCTTCGTCCAGCGCCGCCAGCGCCGGTTCCCAGAACACCATGCCGATGACGCTGGCCTGCTGCAGCGCCAGCCGTTCCGGCAAGCCCAGCCGGTCGAGCCGGGCCTGCAGCACGCCCTGCAGCGTGGCCGGCACGGCGTCGGCCTGCAGGCGCGCCCGGTTCAGCACCCAGGCGCCGGGGCCGGTGCGCAGGGCGCCGCGGTCGACCAGCATCTTCACCAGCTCTTCCATGAAGAACGGATTGCCCTCGGCACGCCCGGTGAGCAGCTGCACCAGGTCGGGCGGAATCTCGGGCAGGCGCTGCAGCAGTTCGGCGGCCAGCGCCCGGCTGTCGGCGTTGCCCAGCGGACCGAGTTCGACGCGCGCCGAGGTGCTGCGGGTGCGCCAGGCGTCGCGCCGCTCGAACAGCGCCGGCCTGGCCAGGCACAGCAGCAGCATCGGCACGTCGGGGTTGGCCCGGCACAGGTGGTCCAGGAAGTCCAGCGTGCCTTCGTCGGCCCACTGCAGGTCGTCCAGCGAGACGTAGATCGGCCGGCCGCCGGCCCCGGCCAGGCGGCGCAGGGCCTGCGCCGCGGCGTGGAAGGCGCGCGACCGCAGCTGCGCCGGATCGTCCAGGATGCCGCGCAGGTGCGGGCTGTCGCTGAAGTCGACGCCCAGCAGGTGGCCCAGCAGGTGCGCATGCGCCTCGGCCAGCACCGGCCCGTCTTCGCGCAGGAACAGCGGCGCCAGCGCGTGTTCGATCTTGCGCCGCGCCACCGGCGCACTGTCGCCGTCGTCCACACGAAGCCAGCGGCCCAGCACGTCGCGCAGCAGACTGTAGGGCTGGCCCTGCATCTGCGGCGTGGCGCAGCCGCGGAAGTGGTGGCATCGCTCCGGGCGCCCCAGCGCCCAGTGGTCGAACTCGTTCAGCAGGCGGGTCTTGCCCAGGCCCGCTTCGGCCACCACCAGGCCCAGCACGAGTCCGCTGCCGGCGTGCAGCAGCCGCCAGGCGGCCTGCAGCGACTGGAACTCGTCGCCGCGGCCCACCAGCCGCGTGTGCACGCCTTCGAAGTCCCTGCGCTGGCTGCGCAGGTTGCGCGGGCGGGCGCGCTGCACGAGCCAGGTGACCACGGGTTCGTCCACACCCTTGACGGCGATGGGGTCCTGCGCCTGCACGTCGAAAAGACCCTGCACCTGGCGGTAGGTGTCCTGGCTGATGCGCAGCGCACCGGGCGGGGCTGTCTGCTCCATGCGCGCGGCGACGTTGACGGCCATGCCGCGGATGCTGCCCTCGGCGTCGACACCGCCGCCCAGCAGCACACCGCCGGAATGCAGGCCCACGCGCACGTCGAAGCCGGCATGGCCATGGCGCGCCAGCACCTCGGCACCGAGCGAGCGGCCCTCGGCCAGCAGGGCCAGGCCGGCGTGCACGGCGCGTTCGGCGTCGTCCTCGCGCGCCTCGTCGCCGCCGAACACCGCCAGCAGGTTGTCACCCGCGTACTGCAGCACCTTGCCGCCGTGCGCCTGCACGACGGCCGTGCAGCGTGTCAGCGCACCGTCCATCACGGCATGCACTTCCTCGGGGTCCAGGCGCTGGCTCAGCGTGGTGGAACCGACGACGTCCAGGAACAGGATGGTGACCTGCCGCAGCGACTGCGCGTGCTCCGCCGCAGCAGCGGGCGGCGGCGCCGACAGCGCCGCCAGCTGCGCCTTCAAGGGCGCCAGCGCGATGTCGACGACGGCGTCGCCCAGCACCGCGCGCTGGGATTCCAGCGCCACGATGGTGGCTTGAAGTTGGGCGGCCGAGGCGGACATGCGTTCGAGCATAACAATCGCCACCTGCGAGAAGCCCCGACGGCGTGAACGCCCGACGCGGCCACCCGGGCCCCGCCGCCGGCCCGCTACCATGGCCGCCCTCGAACCCACTCCGGAGACACCCCTCATGCAGCGCCGCCACTTGCTCAAAGGTCCCTGGCCGTTCGCCCTGTCCGCCCTCGCCCTGCCGATGCTGGCCGGCGTCAGCCTGCCCGCCGCAGCGCAGGCCTGGCCGAGCAAGACGGTGCGCATCGTCGTGCCCACCGGCCCGGGCAGTTCGCTGGATCTCATCGTGCGCGCGATGAGCGACAAGCTGGGGGCGAAATGGGGCCAGCCGGTGGTCGTCGAGAACAAGCCCGGTGCCGGCGGCATGCTGGGGCTGGACGTGGCCGCCAAGGCCACCGACGGCCACACGCTGGCCATCGGCTTCAACGGCCCGATCGCCTTCAACGCCTTTCTCTACCGCAAGATGCCCTACGACCCGGCCAAGGACCTGCTGCCGGTGATCATGACCACCAGCCAGCCCAACGTGCTGGCGGTCAACGCCGACAAGGTACCGGCCAAGACGGTGCCCGAGTTCGTGGCCTGGGCGCGTGCGCAGGGCAGCAAGGTCAACTACTCGTCGCTGGGCAACGGCAGCTCGGCGCACCTGACGATGGAGCTGTTCCTGGCCGAGGCCGGCCTGCAGGCCACGCACGTGCCCTTCAACGGCTCGCCCCCGGCGGCCATGGCCGTGGCGCAGGGCGAAGCCGACGCCACCTTCATGGTCGCGCCGGCGCTGCTGCCGCACGTGCGCAACAACAAGGTGCGGCTGCTGGCCGTCAGCAGCGCGCAGCGGCCCGACAGCCTGAAGGACCTGCCGACGCTGGCCAGCGCGGGTTACGCCAACGTCGAGTCGCTGGCCTGGAACGGCCTGTTCGCACCGGCCGGAACGCCCGAGGCCGTGATCTCGAAGATCAATGCCGACGCCAACGCCGTGCTGCAGGACCCCGCCGTGCGCCAGGCGCTGGACGCCCAGGGCCTCACGGTGGTGGGCGGCAGCGCGGCCGACTTCCAGCGCGTGATCGACGGCGACCGCAAGCGCTGGGGGCCGGTCATCAACCGGCTGGGCGTCAAGCTCGACTGATGGCCCCGGCGTTCGCGCCGGGCCCGCGGCCGGGCGCGAACGCGCCCGGGCCTTGCCAGGCCGCCTTGCGGGCCGGCCGGGCAAGCCCCTATCCTCACTGCTGTTCCACGCCTTCTGAGCCGGCCTGATCGCCGCCCTGACCATGACGCCCTCCTTCTCCCCCCCCGCCGCCGGCCCCGACCCCTTCGTGATCGACGTGGGCGACGCCGATTTCGAAGCCGCCGTGCTGGAGCGTTCGCTCCAGGTGCCGGTGCTGCTGGACTGCTGGGCGCCCTGGTGCGGCCCCTGCCGTTCGCTGACGCCCGTGCTGGAGAAGCTGGCCAACGCCTACGGCGGCGCCTTCGTGCTGGCCAAGCTGAACACCGAGGAAGCGCCCGAGCTGGCCGCCGCGCTGCGCCTGCGCAGCATCCCGCACGTGATGCTGTTCAAGGAAGGCCGCGTGGCCGACCAGTTCTCGGGCGCGCTGCCGGAGGGCCAGGTGCGCGCCTTCCTCGACAAGCACCTGCAGCCGCAGGCCTCGCCGGTGGAAGAGCTGCGCGAACAGGCCGCCACGGCCGAGCCCGAGGTGGCCGAGGCGATGCTGATGCAGGCACTGGAGATCGAGCCGTCGCACGTCGAGACGCGGCTGGACCTGGCCGACCGCTGGATCGCCCGCGGCGCCCTCGACGACGCACAGGCCCTGCTGGACGGCGTGCCCGATGCAGCACGCCAGGACCGCCACGCCGCGCTGCTGGCCCGCATCGACTTCGCGCGCAATCGCCCGCCCGGTGATCCGGTGGCGCTGGCCGCGCGTGTGGCCGCCAACCCGAAGGACTTCGAGGCCCGCTTCGCGCTGGCCGCCCTGCAGGCCCATGCCGGCGACTTCGATGCCGCCTTCGACCAGTTGCTCGACGTGGTGCTGCGCGACAAGGCCGAATGGCGCGAGAAGGCGCGGGTGCAGCTGGTCGAGTGGTTCAACCTGTGCCCGGACCCTGCCGCAGTGAGCCGTGGCAGGCGTTATCTCGGCATGTACCTGAACTGACGGGCACCGACCATGCCAATCATCTCGAGAGGCCCAGCATGAAGATCGGATTCGTAGGCGCCAGCGGCCTGATGGGCCACGGCATGGCGAAGAACCTGCTGGCCCGCGGCCACACGCTCGCACTCACGGTGCACCGCAAGCGCGAGACCGTGGCCGATCTGCTGGCCGCCGGCGCCACCGAAAGCCCGGACGGCGCCTCGCTGGCGGCCGGCAGCGAGATGGTCTTCGTCTGTGTCACCGGCTCGCCGCAGGTCGAGGCGGTGCTCGGCGGTCAGCAAGGGCTGCTGGCCGGCGCCAGGGCGGGTCTGATCATCGTCGACTGCTCCACGTCGGAGCCCGATTCGACCGCCCGCCTGCGTCAGCGCTGCGCCGCGCAGGGCGTGGTCTTCGTCGACGCGCCGCTGTCGCGCACGCCGGTCGAGGCCGAGGCCGGGCGGCTGAACGTCATGGTGGGCGCCGAGCCCGAGGTGATGGCGAAGCTCGAGCCGGTGCTCCGCTGCTTCGCCGAGAACGTCTTCCACATGGGCCCGCCGGGCTCGGGCCACGTCATCAAGCTGCTCAACAACTTCATCGCGCAGGCCGTCTGCACCGCCACCGCCGAGGCCTTCGCGGTGGGGCAGCGTGCCGGCGTGGACGTGAAGAAGCTGGTCGAGCTGGTCAGCCTGGGGCCCGTCAACTGCGGGCTCTTCCAGGCCATGGCCAAGACGCTGGACGGCCAGATGGACGCCCTGAAGTTCGAGCTCGACAACGCGCGCAAGGACGTGCGCTACTACACCCACCTGGCCGAAGGCCTGGACTGCCCGTCGGTGATGGGCGAGGCGGTGCACCAGTCGCTGGCGCTGGCCAGCGCACTGGGCCACGGCAGGAAGTTCGTGCCTTCCCTGGTGGAAGCGCAGGAACAGCTCACGGGCGCCAAGCTGGTACCGCGCTGAGGCACCTCCTTTCGGGCGCGGTTGCCGGCGGCTCCGGCCAGGACCGCGGGAGAACCCTCGAAGGATGTGTCACGACTTGTTGACACATCTCAAGTCCACCCCTGCGGCGGGCCCCTACCGTGAAGCCCTGACCTTCACGGAGTTGCCATGCGCGTCCTGCTGATCCACCCCAACTACCATTCCGGTGGCGCCGAGATCGCGGGCAACTGGCCCCCGGCATGGGTCGCCTACCTCACGGGCTACCTGAAGGCCGGCGGCTACACCGACGTGCTGTTCGTGGATGCGATGACGCACCACCTGAGCGACGACCAGGTGCGGGCGAAGATCATCGAGCTGAAACCCGACATCGTCGGCTGCACGGCCATCACGCCGGCCATCTACAAGGCCGAAGGCCTGCTGAAGATCGCCAAGGAAGTGAACCCGGAGATCGTCACCGTGCTGGGCGGCATCCACGGCACCTTCATGTACCCGCAGGTCTTGAAGGAAGCACCCTGGATCGACGCCGTGGTGCGCGGCGAGGGCGAGCAGGTGTTCCTGAACTTCGTGCGCGCCGTCGACGACGGCCTGTGGAAGACCGACCGCCACGCCGTGCGCGGCATCGCCTTCGCCGACGACGACGGCCAGGTGGTGGCCACGCCGGCCGAGCCCACCATCCAGGACCTCGACCGCATCCTGCCGGACTGGGGCATCCTGGAATGGGACAAGTACATCTACATCCCGCTGGGGGTGCGCGTGGCGATCCCCAACTTCGCGCGCGGCTGCCCCTTCACCTGCAGCTTCTGCAGCCAGTGGAAGTTCTGGCGCGACTACCGCATCCGCGACCCGAAGAAGGTGGTCGACGAGATCGAGGCCCTGGTGCGCGACCACCAGGTCGGCTTCTTCATCCTGGCCGACGAGGAACCGACCATCCACCGCAAGAAGTTCATCCAGTTCTGCGAGGAGCTGATCGCCCGCGACCTGCCGTCGAAGGTGCAGTGGGGCATCAACACCCGCGTCACCGACATCCTGCGCGACGAGAAGCTGCTGCCGATGTTCCGCCAGGCCGGCCTGGTGCACGTCAGCCTGGGCACCGAGGCCGCGGCGCAGCTCAAGCTGGACCGCTTCAACAAAGAGACGACCATCGAGCAGAACAAGAAGGCCATCCGCCTGCTGCGCGAGGCCGGCATCGTGACCGAGGCGCAGTTCATCGTGGGCCTGGAGAACGAGACCGCCGAGACGCTGGAAGAGACCTACCAGATGGCGCGCGACTGGAATCCCGACATGGCCAACTGGGCGATGTACACGCCCTGGCCCTTCAGCGACCTGTTCCAGGAACTGGGCGACAAGGTCGAGGTGTTCGACTTCGAGAAGTACAACTTCGTCACGCCCATCATGAAGCCCGACGCGATGGACCGCGCCGAGCTGCTCGACCGCGTGATGAACAACTACCGTCGCTTCTTCATGAACAAGAGCTTCTTCCAGTACCCCTGGGAGAAGGACAAGTTCCGCCGCAAGTACCTGATGGGCTGCCTGAAGGCCTTCCTGAAGAGCGGCTTCGAGCGCAAGTTCTACGACCTCGGGCGCGTGGGCTACTGGGGCCCGCAGAGCAAGAAGAAGGTCGACTTCGCATTCGCCGACCAGCGCGTGCACGCGCGGCCCGACGCCGCCGCCATCGCCGAAGCCGACGAAGCCTGGGTCACCATGCACGGCCCGAAGATCGAGATGCGGCGCAAGAAGGGCGAAGACCTCGCCGCAGCGGCCATCTCGGCCTGTGGCGGCGGCACCGAGCAGATGACCGAAGACGAAGCCGCCAAGGTGCATTGATGAGCCACACCGCCGCCTTGCACCCCACCGGCCGCATCGGCCCCAACGCCATCATGCGCGTGGCCGAGGCGCTGCCGGCCTTCGTCGGCACCAACGCCGCGCGCCAGGTGTTCGAGGACGCCGGGCTGTTGCCCTACTTCGGCCAGCCGCCGCAGGAGATGGTCGACGAGGCCGAGGTCACGCGGCTGCACGCCACCATGCGCGCGGCGCTGGGGGGCGAGACGGCCGCGCGCGTGGCACGCGGCGCCGGGCTGCGCACGGCCGACTACCTGCTGGCGCACCGCATCCCCAAGCCGGTGCAGGCCCTGCTGCGGGCGCTGCCGGCGCGGCTGGCGGCCCGCGTGCTGCTGCGCGCCATCTCGAACCACGCCTGGACCTTCGCCGGCAGCGGCGAGTTCAGCAGCCACGTCGGCCCGACGGTGCTTCTGACCATCCGCAACAACCCCTTGTGCCGCGGCCAGAGCAGCGACACGCCGGTGTGCGACTTCTACAGCGCCACCTTCGAGCGCCTGTTCTCCGTGCTCGTGCACCCTGCGGCCCGGGTCGAAGAGCTGAGCTGCGAGGCGCGCGGCGACGATGCCTGTCGCTTCGAGGTGCGCTGGTAGGGCGCGGGTCGCACAGCGGATGCCGGCGCCTGCAGTCACCCCCTCGGGCGGCAGGGTCGACCTCTAGAATCCAGGGCATGCGCGGCGTACCGTCGCGCCCGGGCACCGGCCTCAGCAGGTCCGGGCCCCCATCTGCGCACGCCTTGGCGCCACGGCGCCCGATCCATGAACCTGTCCGCACTGACTGCCCTGTCCCCGCTCGACGGCCGCTACGCCCCCAGGTTGGCGGCCCTGCGCCCGCTGCTGTCCGAATTCGGCCTCATGCACCGACGCGTTCAGGTCGAGGTCGAGTGGTTCATCGCCCTGTCCGACGCCGGCTTCGACGAGTTCAAGCCGCTGTCGGCCGCATCGCGCAAGGTGCTGCGCGCCCTTGTCAGCGGCTTCTCCGAAGCCGACGCGCAGGCCATCAAGGACATCGAGAAGACCACCAACCACGATGTCAAGGCCGTCGAGTACTGGATCAAGGCGCGCTGCGAGCCGCACGCCGAACTGCAGCGTTCGAGCGAGTTCGTGCACTTCGCCTGCACCAGCGAAGACATCAACAACACCAGCCATGCGCTGATGCTGAAGGCCGCGCGCGAGACCGTGCTGCTGCCAGCGATCGACGGCCTGGTGAGCCGGCTGCGAACCATGTCGCAGGCCTTCGCCGCCGTGCCCATGCTCAGCCGCACGCACGGCCAGACCGCCAGCCCCACCACCGTGGGCAAGGAAGTCGCCAACGTGCTGGCGCGCCTGGAACGGGCCCGCGGCGTGCTGGCCGCCGTGCCGCTGCCGGCCAAGATGAACGGCGCCGTGGGCAACTACAACGCGCATCTCGCGGCCTGGCCCGACTTCGACTGGGAAGGCTTCGCGCGCGGCGTCGTCGAAGGGCAGCTCGGGCTGACCTTCAACCCGATGACGATCCAGATCGAGCCGCACGACGGCATGGCCGAGCTGTTCGACGCCGTGACGCGCACCAACACCATCCTCATCGACTGGTCGCGCGACGTCTGGGGCTACATCTCGCTGGGCTACTTCAAGCAGCGCACGAAGGCCGGCGAGATCGGCAGCAGCACGATGCCGCACAAGGTCAACCCGATCGACTTCGAGAACGCCGAGGGCAACTTCGGCCTGGCCAACGCGATGCTGGCGCACCTCAGCCAGAAGCTGCCCATCAGCCGCTGGCAGCGCGACCTGACCGACAGCACGGTGCTGCGCAACATGGGCGTGGCGCTGGGCTACGCGCTGCTCGGCTGGGACAGCCTGGCGCGCGGCCTGGACAAGCTCGAACTGAATGAATCGGCGCTCGCCGCCGACCTCGATGCGGCCTGGGAAGTGCTGGCCGAACCCATCCAGACGGTGATGCGCCGCCACGGCCTGCCCAACCCCTACGAGCGGCTGAAGGAACTCACGCGCGGCAAGGCCATCACGCGCGAGGCCATCGCCGGCTTCATCGACACGCTGGAGCTGCCGGCCGATGAACGCGCGCGGCTGAAGGCGCTGACGCCGGGCAACTACACGGGCCTGGCGCAGGCCCTGGCGCGACGCGCCTGACACCGTCCACCCCTGACCGGAACCCGATGCGATTCACCGACCAGATCTCCGCCGCACAGGCCCGCAACCAGTCGATGCTGTGCGTGGGCCTGGACCCCGAGCCCTCGCGATTCCCCGGGGCCTGGAAGGGCGACGCCTCGCGCATCCACGACTTCTGCGCCGCGATCGTCGAAGCGACCAAGGATCAGGTCATCGCCTTCAAGCCGCAGATCGCCTACTTCGGCGCGCACCGCGCCGAAGACCAGCTTGAAAGGCTGATGGCCACCATCCGCCGCACGGCGCCGGGCATTCCCGTGATCCTGGACGCCAAGCGCGGCGACATCGGCAGCACGGCGGAACAGTACGCACGCGAGGCCTTCGAGCGCTACCAGGCCGATGCCGTGACGCTGTCGCCCTTCATGGGCTTCGATTCCATCGAGCCCTACATGCGCCACGACGGCAAGGGCCTGATCCTGCTGTGCCGCACTTCCAACCCCGGCGGCAGCGACCTGCAGGCGCAGGTGCTGCAGGGCGGCGAGCTGCTGTACGAACGCATCGCGCGGCTGGCCGCCGGCGAGTGGAACCGCAACGGCCAGCTCGGCCTGGTGGTGGGCGCCACCTTCCCCGCCGAGATCGCGCGCGTGCGCGAACTGGCGCCGGGCCTGCCGCTGCTCATCCCCGGTGTGGGCGCGCAGGGCGGCGACGCCGAAGCCACCGTGCGCGCCGGCTGGCGCGGCGGCGCGCAGCCCGCGCCCCTCATCGTGAACTCGTCACGCGCGGTGCTCTACGCCAGTGCCGACGACGACTTCGCCAGCGCGGCCCGCAAGGTGGCGATCGCCACCCGGCAGCAACTGCAGAACGCCCGACCCGGGCCCTGAGCCCCCCAGATGCCCGGCGCTCAGACACAAGGCGGCGAAAGCCACCTGTCCGAAGGGCTGGACACCGAACTGGCCGCCGCCCCGGGCGAGTCTTCGTTCCTGCCGCCGCCGCGTCGGCAGAGACTGCCCGTGGCGCGCTCCACGCCCAACACGGCGGTGGCGCATTGGGGCGTGGCCATCCTGGCCGTCATCGCCTGGTCAGCCGTCCTGCTGGCGGGGCTGGGGGCGATGTCGCTTCCCGCGGACGCACACACGCCGGTGCTGGCAGCGCTGCTGGTGCTGGCGGTGGCGACGTTGGCGGCGCTGCTGGTACCGCGCCCGCGCGCCGCGCTCGCACTGAACGGCGTGCTGTTGCTGTCGGTGCTGATCATCACCCTGCTGGCTGTCGTGCTGGGCCTGGGCGCCGGTGCCCCGGGCCTGGGGCTCATCGGCATCTTCACGGCCGTGGCCTGCTTCGCTGCCGGCCTGCGCGCCGGCGTGCTGCTGGCGACCATTGGCGCGGCCTGCGTGCTGCTGCTCCAGTTCGGCGCGGGCTGGCTGCCCTCGGCCGTGCCGACGGGGCCCGCGGGGAGCCAGCTGCAATGGCTGGCGCACCTGCTGGAGATCACCGCCGGGCTGCTGTGCGGCTGGGCCTTCTCGCGCGCCGTGTCGCGCCATCTGCACGACGTCGACGAGCGCGAACACCGCTTCAGCGGTCTGCTGGCCGTGGCCGCCGACGCCTACTGGGAGCTCGACACGCAGTACCGTGTTCTGACCCTGGCGGAACCGCGCAAGAACTTCAGCCCGACCGGCCTGGCCGCCGCGCGCGGCAAGCCGCCCTGGGAGATACCGGCCTTCGGCTGCGAGCCCGACGTGCTCGACACGCTGCAGGCCGACCTGGAGACGCGTGTGGCCTTCCGCGACCTGCCGATGCGCTGGCACTCCCGTTCGCGCGGGATGCTGCACTTCAGCGTGAGCGGCGAGCCGCGCTTCGACGAGCGAAACGTGTTCCGCGGCTATTGGGGCGTGGCACGCGACGTCACCGCGCACGTCATGGCACGCCAGGCGCTGGCCGCCACGGAAACGCGCTACCAGGAGCTGTTCACGCGCATTCCCAACCCGCTGGTGCTGCACCGCGCCGGACTCGTGATCGACGCCAACCCGGCCGCACTGCAGCTCTTCGGCTACACCGACCTGGCGGCCATGCTGGGCCACGACGTGCTGGAGAACCACGAGAGCGGCGACTCGCGCGAACGCGCGCGGCGCCGGCTGGAGCAGCTCGAATCGCTGCCGCCGGGCGAAGCCTTGCCGGTGGCCGACTTTCGGCTGCGCAACCGCAGCGGCCGCCGCATGGCCACGCGTGCCACCGGCGTGCGCGTGGAGGCCGAAGGCGGTCCGGCCACGCTGTCGATCTTCGTCGACGACACCGAACGGCGGCGCGCCGAAGAGGCCGTGCGGCGGTCCGAAGCGCTGCTGTCGCACCTGGTGGCCACCAGCCCTGACGTCATCACCCTGACCGACCTGGCCACCGGCCGCTACGCCATGGTCAACCACACCTTCGAAACCATCACCGGCTACAGCGCCACCGAGGTGGTGGGCAAGACCTCGCTGGAGATGGGCATCTGGCGCGACACGCAGCAGCGCGAGGGCTTCGTGGCGCTGGTGCGCGAACGCGGCATCGCGCGCGAAGTGCCCTGCGACTTCGTCACCAAGACCGGACAGACCGTGCAGTTGCTGGTCTCCGGCGCCGTGTTCGCGATGGACCGCCGCACCTACCTGGTGATCAACGGCCGCGACATCACGGCCCAGGAACGTTCGCGCCTCGAACGCGACGCGATCCTGGCGAACGCCTCGATCGGCATCGCCGTCACGCGCGACCAGCACTTCGTGCTGACGAATCCGCGTTTCGACCAGATGTTCGGCTGGGCCGAAGGCGAACTGCTCGGTCAGTCGGGCGCGGTGGTCTGGCTCGACGAGTCCGACTACGCCGAAGTGGGCCGCCAGCTCGGCCCGGCGCTGGCACGCGGCGAGCTGGTGGAGATCGAGCGGCCGGGCCGCCGACGAGACGGCAGCAGCTTCATCGCCCGCATCCTTGGCAAGGCCATCGACCCCACGCGCACGGCCAGGAGCGGCACGATCTGGATCGTCGAGGACGTGACCGAGCGACGTCAAGTGGGCCAGGCCCTGGCACGGGCGCGCGACGAGGCCGAAGCCGCCAATCGCGCCAAGAGCGCCTTCCTGGCCAACACCAGCCACGAACTGCGCACGCCGTTGAACGGCATGCTGGGCCTGGCGCAGCTGGCGCGCGAACCGGACATCGACCCGCAGCGCCGCCAGCTCTACCTCGACCAGATCGTCGACAACGCCCACGCGCTGGCGGCCATCATCAGCGACGTGCTGGACCTCTCGAAGATCGAGGCCGGCAAGCTGACGCTGGAGGCGACCTGCTTCGACCTGGCCGAGCTGCTGCGGGGACTGAAGCAGGCCTATGGCGCCCTGGCTTCGGGGCGCGGCCTCGAGCTGCAGGTTCACATCGACGACGGCCTGCTCGGCCACGTGCAGGGGGACCCGCTGCGCGTGCGCCAGGTCCTCAGCAACTTCCTCAGCAATGCCATGAAGTTCACCGAGAGCGGCGCGGTGCGTCTGGACGCCCGACGCCTCGATGCCGACAGGGTGCGCTTCGAGGTCATCGACAGCGGCCCCGGCATCGATGCCGCCACGCAGGCACGGCTGTTCCGTCCCTTCACCCAGGCCGACGAGTCGATCACGCGGCGCTTCGGCGGCACCGGGCTGGGTCTGTCGATCTGCCGCGAACTGGCCGCGTTGATGGGCGGCACCGTGGGCGTGACGAGCGAGGCCGGCGCCGGCGCCTGCTTCTGGGCCGAGCTGCCCTTGCCGGCCACGGACGAGCCGCAGCCTGCCGTGCTCCGGCCGGCACCGCGCGACCTGGCCGGACTGAAGGTGCTGATGGTGGAGGACAACGCCGTCAACATGATGATCGGGGTGGCGATCCTCGAGCGCTGGGGGGCGCAGGTGATGCAGGCCAACGACGGTCACCAGGCGGTGCAGGCCGTGCAGCGAGCCACTGCCGAGGGCCGTCCCTTCGACGTCGTGCTGATGGACGTGCAGATGCCGGTGATGAGCGGCTACGAGGCCACGCGCGCACTGCGCCAGCTCGAGGGCGGACGCCATCTGCCCATCATCGCGCTGACGGCGGCTGCGCTGGTCTCCGAGCGCGAGCAGGCGCTGGACGCCGGCATGGACGACTTCCTCACCAAGCCGATCGACGCGGACAAGCTGCGCCACGCGCTGGGGCGCTGGTCGCCGCAGGCGCCGCAGGACCCCAAGGCACCGCCCGCTCCACCCGCGCCACAGACACCCGCCGAGACGGCCTGAGCCGCCGCGACCCCGCCCGCCGCGCCCCGCCGCTACAGCCGCAGCGGCAGTTCGCGCAGCCGCCTGCCCGTCAGTGCGAACAGCGCGTTGGCCAGTGCGGGGGCGGTCGGCGGCACGCCGGGTTCGCCCATGCCGCCAGGCTCGCGGGTGCTGGGCACGATGTGCGTCTCGATGGCCGGCGTCATGGCCAGGGTGAGCATGGTCTGGTCGGGAAAATTGCGCTGCTGCACGACGCCGCCGGCGATGTCGATGCGGCCGAACAGCGCCGCACTCAGGCCGAACATCACACCCGACTCCATCTGCTGCGCCACGATGCCGGGGTGGATCACCGTGCCGCAGTCGACCGCCGCGACAACGCGATGCACCCGGGGGCGGGCGCCCTGCGGCCCCGTCTCCAGCGACACCTCGACCACCATCGCGACGATGCTGTTGTAGCTCTCGTGCAGGGCCACGCCCTGCGCGCGGCCGGCCGGCAGCGCGCGGCCCCAGCCGGCCCGTTCGGCCGCCAGGCGCAGCACCGCCGTGTGGCGCGGCAGATGCGCCAGGCGCTCGAGCCGGAAGCCCAGCGGGTCGATCTTCGCCGCGTGCGCCAGCTCGTCGATGAAGCTCTCGGCGAAGAAGGCGTTGTGCGAATGGCCCACCGCGCGCCAGGAACCCACCGGCACGTCGTGGCGCGTGGCGACGTGACGCACCGCCAGGTGCGGCAGCTCGTAGGGCAGGCTGAACAGGCCTTCGGCGGCCGTCTTGTCGGGCGCGTCCACGCGCGTGGCCAGCAGCGGAAACACACGCTCGTAGTAGCGCGGCAGCACGGCGTCGCCGGCGCTGCCGATGCGCAGGGCCAGCGGCAGGCCCTGCTCGTCCAGCGCGGCCTGCATCACGACGGCAGCGGCCGGGCGATAGAAGTCGTTCTGCGTGTCCTGCTCGCGCGACCACAGCAGCTGCACCGGCAGGCCGCCGGTTTCCATCGCCACGCGCACGGCCTGTCCCACCACGTCGACCTCCAGCCGCCGACCGAAGCCGCCGCCGAGGTAGGGCACGTGCACGGTCACTGCCGACTCGGGCACGCCGGCGACCTGGGCGGCCAGCGTGCGGGCGAAGCTGGGCACCTGGGTCGGCACCCACAGCTCGACCTGACCGTCGGCCACGCGCGCCGTGCAGTTCAGCGGCTCCATCGCCATGTGGGCCAGGTAGGGCGCGCGGTAGACGGCCTCCAGGCGACGCGGGGCGGTGCGCAGCGCCGCATCGGCATCGCCCCGGTTGCGGAAGGCGAAACCGGCCCCGTCCTCGGCTGCGGCACGCGCATGCAGCTCCAGCTGCCGCAGGATGTCGGCACTGTTCGCGCCGGGCCGCGGCGGCGGTTGCCAGGCCACCGGCAGCGCGGCAGCCGCCTGCTGGGCGTGCCAGGTGCTGCGCGCCACCACCGCCAGCGCCGGCGCGCTGCCGCCCAGCGGGCCCAGGCGCACCACGCGATGCACGCCGGGGCGGCGCAGCACCGCGTCGACGTCCACCGCCCCGGCACTGCCGCCCAGCATGGGCGCGTGCAGGATCGCGGCAAACAGCTGGCCCGGCCGTCGCACGTCGATGCCGAACACGGCGCTGCCGTCGACCTTGGCCGGCAGGTCCGTGCGCGGCACCGAGGTGCCCACCAGCCGCCAGCGTTCGCGCGGCTTCAACGCCACGCGGCCCGGCCGCGTGGCCGAGGCCATGCGCGCCAGTTCGCCGAAGTGGGCCCGCGGGCCCGACGCGTGGCTGATCACCCCGGCCTGCACCACCAGCTCGCTCACCGGCAGCTTCCACAGCAGCGAAGCAGCGCCCAGCAGCTGCGCCCGCACGGTGGCCGCAGCCAGCGGCAGCACGGGGTAGAGGTCGGTGATGCTGGATGAACCGCCGGTGGCCACCACACCGAGCTCGCGCGTGATCTTGGACAGCATCCAGCGCACGCTGCGCACCACCGGCGTCTGGCGGCCGGGCTCGACATCGACGGGCTCGAAGAACAGCGCGGCATCCACGGCGGCGGCGACGTTGCCGTGCAGCGCCTCCGGCTGCGCCTGGACCACACGCACCAGGGCCAGCGGCACATCGAGCTCTTCGGCCACCAGCATCGCCAGCGCGGTGTGCACGCCCTGGCCCATCTCGGCGCGCGGCAGGGCCAGCCGCAGTTCGCCATCGCCGGCGAGCTTCAGCCAGCCGTTGAGCGCCACCTCGTCGGCCAGCGCAGGCAGGGTGTCGCGCCCGCCAAGCCGGCTGCGCGGCGGCAGCAGTCCCCAGCCGAGCAGCAGCGCGCCCCCGGCGCCCAGGCCGCCGAGCAGGAAACGACGCCGCATCAGGCGCGCTGCGCGCGGGCCGCGGCGTGGATGGCCTGGCGCATGCGCGGTGTGCTGCCGCAGCGGCAGAGGTTGTCGATGGCGGCGTCGATGTCGGCATCGGTCGGTCGCGGCTTGCGGATCAGCAGCGCCGCCGCCGCCATCAGCACGCCGCTCTGGCAGTAGCCGCACTGCGGCACCTGGTGCTCCAGCCAGGCCAGCTGCAGCGCATGCAGGCGGCCGCGGGCCGGATCCGGCGCCAGCGCCTCGACCGTGCGCACCGCCTTGCCGACGACGGCGGACACCGGCACCACACAGGACCTGACGGCCTGTCCGTCGACGTGCACGATGCAGGCACCGCAGGCGGCGACGCCGCAGCCGTACTTGGTGCCGGTCAGGCCGAGTTCGTCGCGCAGCACCCACAGCAGCGGCATCTCGGGCGGCACGGCGACCGCGTCGAGCGCGTGGCGCTCGCCGTTGACCTGGATCTCCATCGTCGGTCTGCGGTGCCGGCGCGCGCGCTACTTGGTGCCGAAGATGCGGTCGCCGGCATCGCCCAGGCCCGGCACGATGTAGCCGTGCTCGTCGAGCTGTCGGTCGATGGCCGCGGTGTAGACGGGCACGTCGGGATGGTGGGCGTGGAAGTTCTTCAGGCCCTCGGGAGCCGTCAGCAGGCACACCATGCGGATGGACTTGGGCCGCGTCTCCTTCAGCCGGTCGACCGCCGCCACCGCCGAGTTGCCGGTGGCCAGCATGGGGTCGAGCACGACGGCGTCGCGCTCGTGCATGTCGTGCGGCATCTTGTAGTAGTACTCCACCGCCACCAGCGTCTTCGGGTCGCGGTACAGGCCGACGTGGCCCACGCGCGCGCCCGGCACCACCTCGAGCATGCCGTCGAGAAAGCCGGCGCCGGCCCGCATGATGACGACGAACACCGTCTTCTTGCCGTCGATCACCGGGGCCATCATCTTCTCGAGCGGCGTCTCGATCTCGATGAGCTGCGTCGGCATGTCGCGCGTCACCTCGTAGGCCATCAGCATGCTGATCTCGTGCAACAGGCGCCTGAAGCTGCTGGTGCTGCGCGTCTTCTCGCGCATCAGCGTCAGCTTGTGCTGCACCAGCGGGTGCGTGATGTGGTGAACCTGTGATGTCATCTGGGAATCCCCTGGGGCCGCCACGCCGCGGCGATGTCTCGCGTGATCTGTGCCGCCGGCACGGCCCGGCAGCCGCTCGCATTCTGACCGGCCCACAGGGGCGACCAGTCGCTGCGGCCGAGTGCCTCGGCCGCAGCGCGCAAGGGTGCCATCGCGGCAGTGGCGCCGGGAAAAGCCGGGGCCTGCGGGTTCATCGGTCCCAGTTCGCGCATCGCGGTGTTGACGATGCTGCGCGCCGGGCGGCCGGTGAAGACGTTGGTCAGCGCGGTGCTGACAGCCGCCCCGCTCTGCAGCGCGGCGCGGTGCACGGCGCTGGTCGTGGCCTCGGGGCACAGCAGGTAGGCGGTGCCCGCCTGCACGCCGGCCGCACCCAGCGCGCGTGCCGCAGCGGCCGCCCGCGCATCCGTCACGCCGCCGGCGGCGATGACCGGCACGCGCAAGGCCTGCACCATCTGCGGCAACAGCGCGAAGAGGCCGCTGTGCGTCCCGACCTCGAGGTCGCCGCTGAGGAAGTGACCGCGGTGGCCGCCGGCCTCCAGGCCCTGCGCGATGACGGCATCGGCGCCGTGCGCCTGCAGCCACAGACCTTCGTCCACCGACGTGGCCGACGACAACACCTTGGCGCCCCAGCCCTTGACGCGCGCCAGCAGCGCCGGCTCGGGCAGGCCGAAGTGGAAGCTCACCACCGGCGGCTTGAAGGCCTCCAGCACGTCGGCCAGCGTGTCGTCGAAGGGCATGCGGCCGGGGCCGGACGCGATCGCCGCGGCATCGATGCCGTAAGCGGCAAGGTGCGGCGACAGCAGCGCGCGCCAGGCGGCCTCGCGCGCGGCATCGGGCGGCGGCATGCGGTGGCAGAAGAAGTTGACGTTGTAGGGCCGCTCGGTGCCGTTGCGCAGCGCCAGCAGCTCCTTCAGCAGCGCCTCGGGCGTGAGCATGGCGCAAGGCAGCGAGCCCAGGCCTCCGGCGTTGCTGACGGCCAGCGCCAGCGCGCTGCCCTGCACCCCGGCCATCGGCGCCTGGATGACGGGCCACTCGATGCCCAGCAGATCGCCGAGGACACTCACCCCGGGGCTCCCGCGCCGCCATGCGGCAGGAGGCGGCATCGACGAGATGGGTGCGGGGCAGGGCTCATGGACGGCAGGCGCTTGACCTGGGAGGTCATCGACGCCGGGGATGGACAGGCGGACCATGGTGCCACATCGACACAAGGAGCCACAGCATGAACGGTATCGACCTGCTTCCCCTGGCCGTGGGCCACATGATCGGCCTCGGAGCCATCGGCTCGTGCCTGGGCATCGGCGTGATGGCGGCCAAGTACCTGGAGTCCAGCGCACGCCAGCCCGAGCTGATGGACAAGTTGCAGGGCAAGGTCTTCCTGCTGGTGGGCGTGCTCGACGGCGCCTTCATCATCGCCACCGGCATCGGCCTGTGGTTCGCGACGGCCAACCCATTCAAGGGCTGATCAGGGCTGCGCCGCGGGCGCGCACGCCAGACCGGCCTGCATCTCCCGCAGCGCCGCCGCGGTGGCGGCGTCGGCGGGCAGCAGCGTCTCCACCGCCAGTTCGGCCATCGTCACGTCGTGCGGGGCACCGAACACGGTGATGGTGGTGAGGAAGTTCAGCACGCCAGCGGGCGTGTGCAGCGACAGCGGCACGGCGACATCGTCGACGACGGGCGGCGTCGCCACCGCAGCAGGTGCATCGGGCAGCGGCAGCGCGCGCAGCTCGGCGAGCAGTGCGGCGAGTGTGGGGTCGCCGGTGGTGGAGATCTGCCGCTGCAGCCGCGCCAGCACGTGATCTCGCCAGGACGGCAGGTTCGCCACCATGGGCGCCAGGCCCTGCGGGTGCAGCGACAGGCGCAGCACGTTGATGGGCGGCAGGCGCAGCGCCGGCGCCGCCTGCACGATGAGCAGGGGCACGAGCCGGTTGTGGGCCACCAGGTTCCAGTGGCGGTCGACGGCCAGCGCGGGCCAGGGTTCGTGCGCGTCGAGCAGGCGCTGCAGCGCGGCCCGCACGGGAGCCAGCGCCGGGTCGGCCAGCGGGCGCTCGCGGTACAGCGGCGCGAAGCCCGCGGCAGCGAGCAGGGCGTTACGCTCTCGCAGCGGCACGTCCAGCGTCTCGGCCAGACGCAGCGCCATGGCCCGGCTGGGCATCGCGCGGCCGGTTTCCAGCCAGCTCAGGTGGCGCGCGGAGACCTCGGCGCGCAGCGCCAGCTCCATCTGGCTGACGCGGCGTGCCTGGCGCCACTGGCGCAGCAGCGGGCCGAAGGCAGTCGCGCGCGTGTCCACGTCGCCGCAACCCCCGTCGTCAGAAGACCGTGCCGTCGCTGTCGATCTTCACCGGCGGTGCGCCGTCACGCAGTTCGCCTGCGATCTCGCGCCCGGCCGCCCAGGTGCCGCCTTCCAGGATGCAGGCCAGCGGCATTTCCTCGGCACTCTTGCCGAGCTGCTGGCGCACCAGCACCGCCAGCTCGTCGAGCAGCGTCACGGTGAGGGCACGCCATTCGACGATGAACTCGTCGGCCGGCCGCCAGGTGCGGTCCAGGCTGGCCGGGCGGCGCGGCACGATGACGCCGGTGTCCAGCAGCAGGCCGCCATTGCGGTACTCGGGCAGGCCGGTCAGCGCGTCCAGCCCGGTGACCTTCACGCCGGCCCACTGCAGCGGCTCGATCAGCGAGTAGGTCAGCCACTGGCTGAGCTTGTGGAAGGGCACCCAGCCCTCGGTCTGCGGGTTGGGGCCCTCGCCCGTGGCCTCCCCCGCCCACAGGTGGGGCCAGACGTCGCCGGCCGGCAGACCCATCACCTTGCTGCCGCTTTGCCAGATGGGCGCAAAACTGCGCAGCACCTGCTTCAGCACGTCGGCGGCGGCCACCTCGTGGCGCGCGCCGTTGGCGGTGATGCGGTCGTAGATCAGCCCCGGACGGGCCTGCAGACCCTCCCGGGCCCCTTCGGCCTGCATCGCCTCGCCCAAGCGCGACAACAGTCCGGCGCGGCCTTCCAGACCGACCAGCGGGTTGGCAGGGCTGACCTGGAAGATGCTGCGCAGCGCCGCGGCGTCGACCATGCGCAGCGCCGCCGCATCGGCCCGGCAGGGCTGTCCGTTGACCGACGAGAAGGCTCCGGCCACGAAGGCCCTGAAACTCGCCACGGCCAGGCCTTCGGAGCGCGCATAGGTGGCACTGGCAGCGGCGGCATCGGCAACGGGCGGCTGCTCGGCGGCCTGCTCCTTGTCGACCGGCGCCTTGCCCGTCGCGGCCTGATCGAGCATGGACAGCAGATCGTCGCGCCCCTGGCGTTGCGGTGGCAGCGCCATCGCCGGCAGCGGGCCGGCGCGTTCGACGAAGCGCCACTGGGCACCGGCGCCGGCATCGAGCAGCACGCTCACCACCGTGAGGTCGAAGCGCGCGCGCGCCTGCTCGGCGACATCGAGACCGCTGATCAGGGCATCGAGTTCGGCCTTGCGGTCGACGCCGCCGGCCTCGAAATGGCGCCAGCGGCTGTGGTACGGGATGTTCAGGTCGGGATAGCGGCTGCGGATGCTCTTCACCACCCGTGCGGCAGCGATGGGCAGCTGCCCGCGGTCGATGCGGAACAGGCCCGAGCGGCTCTCGTCCACTGCCTGCGTGATGGCCGCACAGCGGGCCCGGATGGTGGCGGGCTCGCGCAGCACGGTCAGGATGTCGCTGGGCTTCTGCCGGATGGCCGGGGCACCGGGCGCAGCGGCCCCGCCTCCCGTGTCTGTCGTCGAATCACTCAAGCGCTCGCCCCTTCACCCTGGACAGTTGATCTTCCGTCGGCACGCTGCCGTCGGTGAAATACCCGGCGGCGATCTTCGCCTCCATCTCGACCTTCGCATCGGCCGGCACGAGGTCGTCGGGGATCTTCACCCGCTCGCCGACCTCGATGCCGCTGCCGGTGATGGCGTCGTACTTGTCGTTGCTCATGCTCACCAATCGGTGGATCTTCTGGATGCCCAGCCAATGCAGCACGTCGGGCATCAATTCCTGGAAGCGCATGTCCTGCACCCCCGCCACGCACTCGGTGCGCAGGAAATACTTGTCGGCACGGTCCCCGCCTTCCTGGCGCTTGCGCGCGTTGTAGACGAGGAACTTGGTGACCTCGCCCAGCGCCCGGCCCTCCTTGCGGCTGTAGGCGATGAGCCCCACGCCGCCGCGACCGCCGGCCTCCACCGACTGCGCGCCCTGGATGCACTCCTCGATGGCGTGGGTCAGGTAGGGCCGGCAGGTGCAGATGTCGGAGCCGAAGACGTCGGAGCCGTTGCACTCGTCGTGCACGCGCGCCGTGAGCGTCACCGAGGGGTCGGCCAGGTCGCGCGGGTTGCCGAAGATGTAGAGCGTCTGCCCGCCGATGGGCGGCAGGAAGACCTCGATGTCGCTGCGCGTCACCAGCTCGGGATACATGCCGCCCGTCTCTTCGAACAGCGCGCGGCGCAGTTCGCCCTCGCCGACCTTGAACCGCTTGGCCACGCCGGGCAGCCACCACACCGGTTCGAGCGCGATCTTCGTGACAGTGGCCGAGGCGTCGTCGAGCAGCACCTTGCCGTCGATGTGCAGGCGCTGGAAGGCGATGGCCTGCTTGATCTCAGGCAGGTGGATGTGCGCCTTGGTGACCGCGATGGTGGGCCGGATGTCGTAGCCCTGGGCCAGGTGGTCGGCGTAGACGCTCTGCACGCTGGCCCCCCAGGGGTCGATCGACACCATCTTGTCGGCGTCTCCCCACTGCGGGTAGGGTCCGATGAGGTCGGTCGGCGCGGTGTTGGTGAGGTCGGCGCGATGGCCGCGCGTCAGGTTGCCGGCCGCCACTGCCAGCGCCCGGTAGACGCCGTAGCTGCCACTGTGCGTGCCCACCACGTTGCGCTGGCCGCGGTGGGTGGTGGTGCCCACGACGGGGCCACGCAGCAGCGGGTCGGGGTCGCCCCAGCGGATCACCGGCGCACCCGCCGGGCCCTGGTTCGGATGCGAGGTCAGGCGGATATGGCGGGCGGGTTGGACGGGGTCCTGGGCCATGCGGGAATCTCCAGCGGAACGGCGCAGCATACTGCGCCGGCCGCCGCGGGCGGCATGCCCCCGCGCGGCGGCCCGGCTCGGCGCGCTGCGCCGGGTCAGGTTTCGGTGGGCAGGCGCGGCGGCGACAGATCGTCCAGGCTGCGCCCCTGCTGGCGCAGCAGGGCTTCCAGCGCCGGCCGCAGGGGGCCGAGCTGCTCGTCGATGGCGGCACGCACGGTGTCGACGAAGACCTGGGTCTGGCGTTCGATCTCGATGTTCAGCAGCGCGCCCTCGGGCTTGTCGCCGAAGGTCGTCAGGCGCAGGGTCTCGGGAATCAGCCAGACCTCGAACCAGCCGCTGCCATCGGCCGCGCGCTGCGCTTCGGCCACCGTCAGGCTGGCGCCGTTGACGGCGATGTAGCCCTTGGCGAAGACATAGCGCATCCAGGGTGCCGGCAGCACGATGCGCAGCACGTGGTTGTTCTCCGGGCGGCGGATCTGCTCCACGCGGCCCATCGCATCGACATGGCCCGACAACGGGTGGCCGCCGATCTCGGCGCCGTCGCGTGCCGCGCGTTCGACGTTGATGCGGCTGCCCGGCTGCAGCATGGCCAGCGTGGTCAGGTTCAGGCTCTGCTGCATGACGTCGAAGTCGGCCGCCGCGACCCGGCCCGGGGCGCCGTGCAGCGCCGTGGCAGTCAGGCACACGCCGTCGACGGCAACGCTGGCGCCCACCGCCAGGCCGTCGCCGAAGCCGGGCGGCAAGGCCAGCGTGAAGCTGCGCAGGCCCGGGCGCTCGACGAGCGCGGCGACGGTGGCGATGCCTTGGACGATGCCGGTGAACATGGAAATTGGGGGGTCTGGACGTGAAAGCCCGGCCAGCTTAGCAGCAGCTCGACACACACGCGCCCGTGCGGCCTCGCGGCGCCGCAGCTATGCTGCGGCCCACTTGCATTGCCTGCGGAGCGCCGATGGCCGTCCCCCCGTCCCCCTTCTCGACTTTGGGCTCCGGCCTGCTGCTGGCCCTGGCCATCGCTACCGGGGCCGCCAGCGCGGCCAGCACCTCGTCCCTGTCGATCTCCGACAGCGTGGCGACGTCGATCGGCAGCTTGTCGACGTCGGTGAAGAGGTCCAGCGACAGTTCCTCGGGCGACGACAAGGTGGCCGAAGGCGACTACCGCGTGATCGAGATCGCTGCACAAGCGGCCCAGGACGACCAGGCGGCACGGATCCGCCTGACGCTGCGCGCCGTGCAGGGCACCGACGAGTTCTACCTGGTGTTGCCGCCGGTGGTGGTCGCACAGCACGGGCTGGCGCAGGGCATGGTGATCAACGCGCGACACAAGCCGTACGGGCTGGCATTTGCCAAGGCCCCCACGCAGGCCGAGACCGCGACGAGCCCCCGGGCTGCCTCGAGGGCCGATGCGGGGAACCCGGTGCCGACCGAGTTCTTCCTGGTGCTGGAAGACCACTGGCGACGTGACCTTGCCGCGCGTCCTGTCTCGCTTTGAGTCGTCGCCGCCGGACCGTCGCACCACATCCGCGCCCGGCGCGCGACCCTGGCGACGCTTGAGGAGCCGCTGCCGGGCCCTGGCCGCTGCCGGCCTCCTGCTGGCCTGCCGTGCCGCGGCGCAGGCCGGCGTGCTGCACCCCTGCGATGCACAGCCGCCGACGAGCGCCGCCCAGCAGGACCGGCTGCTGCAGTTCGCCGCCGTGATCCGCGCCGAACTCGCCAGGGCGCCCGAGCCGGTGGCGCTGATCGCCCGTTCCGGGCTGGACCTCTCCCGCTTCGCCATGCGCTACTCGCACGCCGGCCTCGGCCTGCGAGACCATGGCGATGGCCCCTGGACGGTGCGCCAGCTCTACTTTTCCTGCGACGAGCGCCGACCGCGGCTGTTCGACCAGGGGCTGGCCGGCTTCGTCTTCGGCACCGCCGACCCGGCTGCCGGCCACATTGCACTGGTGCTGATGCCGGGTCCGGCAGGCGACGCCCTGGCGAACGCGGCGCTCGACCGCCAGCGCGCGCTGAGCCTGCTGGGCGCGCGTTATGGCGCCAACGCCCACGCCTTCACGGCCGACTACCAGAACTGCAACCAGTGGGTGGCCGAGCTGATGGCGAAGGCCTGGGGCGGCACGGACGGGCCGGAGGCCGGCCCGGAAAGCACGCGAAGCCGGGCCCAGCGCTGGCTTTCAGGCCGCGGCTACGAAGCGACGGTGTTCGACGTGGGGGCCGCAGGCATGCTGGCCGCGCTGTTCGTGCCCTGGGTGGTTCGCGGCGGTCACCCGCCGGACGACCTGGAGCAAGGGCGTTTCCGCGTCAGCATGCCGGCCTCACTGGAGGCCTTTGCCCGCAGCCAGGTCCCGGGGGCGCGCCGGCTGGAGTTCTGCCATGCCGACGGCCGGGTGGTGGTGCGCGAAGGCTGGGAGGGCATGGGCCCAGGCTGCCAGCCGCGCGCAGGCGACCGTGTGGTCGCGTTCAGGTGAGCGGCAGCATCGGCCGCGACGTGTCGGCGTGCCGTGCTCGGGCCGTCAGAGCGGCAGCGAGCCGAACAAGGCCAAGCCTCCGACGATGAAGGCCACTGCCAGGGCGGTGAGCGCGCCAGGCCAGCGCGTCGCCGCCGGCGTGCTGCGCACCCAGTTGCGCCGCCGCTGCGGCTCGTCGCGCTCGTTGCGTCGCTGGGGATGGGGCCAGACGCTGTTCTTGCGTCGCGGGGCGCCGATGTGCAGGGTCGTCGACATGGTGGTGGCTCCTGTTGCGAAAGGCGAAGGTTGGCCGCTGTTCAACCGCGCAGCCGTTCGGTCAGTGCCAGGGTCAGCATCGAGGCCGGATCGGGCGCGTCGCCGTCGTCGCTGCACCAGCCCAGCAGGCCGCCGGAGCAGGCCAGCGCAATGCCGGCCCAGGCCGGGTAGAGGCGGTCGGACGGGTGTGCCGAGACACCGGCACGCAGACGCTGCAGGAAGCGATGGCCATCGCCATCGTCCTGGTCGCCCGAACCCAGGTCCGGCGCCGGCTTCGACGCCGGCGGGCAGTGCGGGGCGGTGGTGGTCGATTGCAGATTCATGGTCGGCTCCAGAGGTCGGTGCGAGTCGTCTCGCAATGTCTGCAGTGTGTCGGTGTGTCGGCGGCGTCGCTGCGGCGCCGGTCACGGGCAGGGTGTGCGCCATTCACGGCCGCCCTCACCCGCACCGGACGGGTCCACCGGCACGCCAGCCCCGGGGGCAGGCGCTAGCATGCCGTCATGCAAGACGCAGGCGACCCGCTCAGCTTCAGCCTCGTGGCGCCGCCACCAGGGTTCGTCGACGACCCCTATCCGGTGTATGCCGCGCTTCGCGCGCGGTCGCCGGTGCAAGCTCTGGGCGCCGGCAGCTGGCTGCTGACCCGCTACGACGACGTGCTGGCCGTGTACCGCAGCCCGCACGCCAGCAGCGACAAGCAGCGCGAATTCGGCCCACGGCTGGGCGCGGGCACGCCGATCCTGGAACACCACACCACGAGCCTCGTCTTCAACGACCCCCCGCTGCACACTCGTGTCAGGCGCATCCTGATGGGCGCGCTGAACCAGCGTGCCATCGCCCGCATGGAGGCCGGCCTGGTCACGCTGGTCGACCGGCTGCTCGACGACCTGGCCGACACGCCCGATCCCGACCTGATCGAACACTTCGCGGCGCGCATCCCGGTCGAGGTCATCGGCAACCTGCTCGACCTGCCGCACACCGAGCGTGCGCCCTTGCGCGACTGGTCGCTGGCCATCCTGTCGGCGCTGGAGCCCGCGCCCGGCGCCGACGTGCTGGCGCGCGCCAACGCCGCCGTCACCGAATTCGTCGCCTGCCTGCGCGACCTGGTGGACCGGCGGCGCCGTCATCCCGGCGATCCCGAAGTCGATGTGCTGACGCGGCTGCTGCGAGGCGACGACCAGGGCCAGCTCAGCGAGGCCGAGCTGCTGCACAACTGCATCTTCCTGCTCAACGCCGGCCACGAGACCACCACCAACCTGATCGGCAACGGCCTGCACGCGCTGATGACGCACCGCGACCAGCTCGACCGCCTGGTGGCCGAGCCCGCGCTGCTGGGCACCGCCGTCGAGGAGCTGCTGCGCTTCGAGAGCCCGCTGCAGCTCAACAACCGGCTGCTCACCGCGCCGATGACGCTGAGCGATGTGGCGCTGCCGGCCGGCAGTTTCGTCACGCTGGGCATCGGTGCGGCCAACCGCGACCCGGCCGAGTTCGATCAACCCGACCGACTGGACGTTGCGCGCAGGCCCAACAACCACCTGGCGTTCGGCCAGGGAGCGCACGCCTGTTCCGGAATGAACGTGGCGCGCCTGGAAGCCCGCATCGCGCTGGGCGCGCTGCTGCGCCGCCACCCGCGCATCGAGCCCCGCGGCGCACCCGAACGCGACCGTCGCGTGCGCTTTCGCGGATTCAGGCGCGTGCCGGTCCGGCTGGGCTGAACCGTGGTCGAACCCTTCAAGAACCTGCTCAACGGCGAGGGCGTGGCGCGCGCCGCCTCGCACCTGCGCCGCGCCTGGCCCCGATTCGACGCCGCACGCTTCGAGACGCTGGCCACGCAAGGGCTCGATCGGCTGGAGATGAAGGCGCGGTCGATGCAGATCGCTGCCGCACTGGAAGCCACGCTGCCGGAAGACTTCGACCGGGCCGCCGGCATTCTCGAGTCCGCACTCGCCTCGCCGCTGGTCGAGGACGACCTGGCCCCCATGCACCTTGCACGGGACGGCCTGGCCGGCTGGATGCTGTGGCCGGCCGGCGAATGGGTGGCCCGCCGCGGCATGCAGCAGCCCGAGCGCGCGCTGCAGTCGCTGCACGCCCTCACCCAGCGCTTCACCGCAGAGTTCGCGATCCGCCCCTTCGTCGTGGCGCACCCGGCCCTGGTGTTCGCCACGCTGCAGCGCTGGACGACCGACCCCAGCGCCCACGTGCGGCGCCTGGTCAGCGAGGGCTCGCGGCCGCGCCTGCCCTGGGGGCTGCAACTGCGCTCGCTCATCGCCGACCCCTCGCCCACCCTGCCATTGCTGCAGGCGCTGCAGGACGACCCCAGTGCCTACGTGCGACGCAGCGTGGCCAACCACCTCAACGACATCGCCAAGGACCACCCCGGGCTGATCGCCGACTGGCTGGCGGCGCACCTGCCCGAGGCGCCCGCGTCGCGGCGCGCCCTGCTCAGGCACGCCAGCCGCACGCTCATCAAGAAGGGCGACCGCCGCGTGCTGGCCGCCTGGGGCCTGGGCGCTGCATTGAAGGGCAGCGCACAGCTGGCGCTGTCACCCGCGACGCTGACGATCGGGCAGGTGGTGGTGCTGGACGTCAGGCTCGATTCGGACTGCAGCAAGGCGCAGTCGCTGCTGATCGACTACGCCGTGCAGCACGTCAAGGCCGACGGCCGCCTCAGCCCCAAGGTGTTCAAGGGATGGCAGGTCGAGTTGGGTCCGAAGCAGAGCCAGACGCTGGTGAAGCGGCACTCGATGCGCGAAGTCACCACGCGCCGCTATCACGCCGGCGAGCACCGGGTGGACCTGCTGGTCAACGGGCGGGTGGCGGCCAGCGCGAGCTTCGTGCTGCGCGCCGGCGACTGAAGTCGTCAACGGGCGAAGGATCGCCCGAAGAGTCAACGGGCGAAGGATCGCCCGAAGAGTCAACGGGCGAAGGATCGCCCGATGGCCTGCCCCAACGCGAACACCGAATTCGGCGCCGAGGTGCGCACCGGCTGCACGACCGGCTGGGCCGAGATGGCGCGGCGCGGCGGGCGGTTCTCGATCACGGTGCCGCTGGCCACCTGGTCGTCCACCAGCGACTGCAGGCTGATGGTGGCCATGTGGCGCAGCATGGCCTCGTGCAGGCCGGCCCACAGGTTGGCCGTCATCTCGGGGCGACGCGGCGCGCTGGACTGGCGTTCGTCCTGCTCGGGAACGTCGTCGATGGCCCCGATGATGTCGGCCACCGAGATCGCAGCAGCCTCGCGGCCGAGCGTGTAACCGCCACCGGGGCCGCGCGTGCTGACCACCAGGCCCTCGCGCTTGAGACGGCTGAACAACTGCTCCAGATACGACAAGGAAACCTGCAAGCGGCTGCTGATGGCGGCCAGCGTGACCGGACCGGCGCGCTCACGCAACGCCAGGTCGATCATCGCGTCGACGGCAAAACGGCTCTTGGTGCTCATGCGCATGGTCATCTCCTGAAAGTGCCTGACAGTGCCGCCACCTATGAAAACGGTAGCGACTGCACGGAATGTAGGGTCATGGTCACTTCGCGTAAATGCGAACTTTCCGGATAATCTCTTCGAGAAAACCGCAGTGAAGGGCCTCCCATGCTGAACTTCAAGCACCTCCAGTACTTCTGGGTCACCGCGCGCGCCGGCGGCGTCATGCGGGCCGGCGAGCAGATGCACACCACGCCGCAGACGCTGTCCGGCCAGATCAAGCTGCTGGAGGAGCGCCTGGGGCGCAAGCTCTTCCGCAAGAGCGGGCGAAGGCTGGAGCTGACGGAAGACGGCCGCGTCGCGCTGGGCTACGCCGACGAGATCTTCAACCTGGGCGGCGAGCTCGAGAGCGCCATGCGCCAGAAGCGCGACGGCCAGCGGGTGACCGAGTTTCGTGTCGGCGTGGCCGACTCGGTGGCCAAGTCGGTGGCCTACCGGCTGCTGGAGCCGGCCCTGCAGATGCAGGAGCCCGTGCACATGACCTGCAGCGAAGGCAAGTTCCAGGATCTGCTGGCCCAGCTGGCGGTGCACCGGCTCGACCTGGTGATCGCCGACGAGCCGCTGTCGCGCCGCGTCAGCGTCAAGGCCTTCAACCATGCGCTGGGCACCAGCCCGATGAGCTTCTTCTGCGCGCCGTCGCTGCAGGGCCGGCTGCGGGGCGAATTCCCGCAATGCCTGAACGGCGTGCCGATGCTGATCCAGGGCGCGGCGTCCTCGGTGCGACAGCAGTTCGACGCCTGGCTGACACGGCTGGAATTGCACCCGGCTGTCGTCGGCGAGTTCGACGATGGCGCCCTGATGGTGGCGTTCGGGCGCGAAGGGCGTGGTGTCTTCATGGCGCCCAGCGTGCTGGAGGAGGAGATCGCCCGGCAGTACGGCGTGATCGTGATCGGCCGCAGCGACGACCTGCAGGAGGAGTTCTACGCCATCTCGGTCGAGCGCCGCATCACCCACCCCTGCGTGGCGGCCATCACCGACACGGCGCGCGGACGCCTGTTCCACGCCTGAGCGACAGGCGGGCGGTGGCCGGCAGCCGGCCGATCCCCCCAAGCGAGGGGATGGCGCGGTGTCCGGTCAAGGCTTCCGGGCGCGTCTGTCCAGGAACCAGGCGTCGACAGATGCCCTTCTCTTCCGGAGCAGCCCCATGATCACCGCCTTCCTCGGCCGCCAGGACTTCAGCGACACCGTGGCCCTGACGCCACCTGCCCGCCCGCCCGGCCGCCCCTTCGACCCGCTGGAACAGATGGCGCGCGCCGACCACGAGGACTGGACGCTGCTGCGCCTGGTGCTGTGCACCGCCGTGGCGACATTTCTGCTCGCGCTGGCCACCAGCCTGCATGTCTGAGCAGAGAGCTCGTCCTGCGCCGGGCTCGGGAAGCGGGAGCAAGGTCCGGCCGGCGGGCGCTCGGCGGGCCGGTCGACCGGCCGGATGAGCGGAGCGTGAAAATTCTCTGAAGCCAGGCCGGCGATCGTGTGCAGCGGGGTGCTGCACACCTGCCCGTCGGTCGCCGGGGCATCCTGTCGGTCGCGCGTCACCGTGCGTCGCCGGCGGCTGGCGGCCCGGGGCGGGGCATGCGTACAGTCCACCATCGACGCCGCATCCCGCCCGCCCCCGACACCATGAACGCCCCGGCGAACGCCTCCAATCCCTGGCCGGACCGCTGGCAGCGCTTCGCTGCCGCCACGGTGCGCGGCTTCCACCGCTACGCCAACTGGCTGGTCGGCATCAGCTGGCGCAAGTTCCTGGTGCTGTCGCTGCTGCTGGTGATCCTGGCCAACGTCCTGCAGTCCCTGCCGCCCTTCAGTTGGCGCGTCACCGAGACGATCGACAACGCCAAGGGCGATCCCACCCCTGCGGACCGGCCGGCCAAGCCGCCGCAGCCTCCTGCGGTCGGCCAGACGCCCGGCGGGCCCACCGTGGGGGTGGACCACAAGGGCATCCGCATCGAGACACCGCCCAAGCCGGGCTCGAAGAGCCCCGAAGGCATGGAAATCAGCATCGACGAGCGCGGCATCCGGATCCGGCCCCGCGCCGCGGCAGCAGCGGCCAGCGCGGCGAGCGGCCCGTCCTCGGCGCCCGCAACCGCCGCTCCCGTCGCCGTGCCCGACATCAGCATCACGCTGCCACCCGGCGCCGACCGGGCGGAAGTGCGGGAAGCGATCCGCGAGGCGCTGGAAACCGCACGCGAGTCGATCCGCGACGCCACGCAGGCCCAGCGCGAAGCCATCGAGACCGCCCGCGAAGCCAAGACCGAGGCCGAGGCCGCCCTGCGCGAGGCGCGCGCCGACGCTGAACAGGCCGCTCGCGATGCAGAGCGGGCCGCGCGCGACCTGCGAGGCTCGGTGCAGCGCACCCGCCGTGTGCAGTGGGGCGACTTCCTGCCCGAGCTGGCGCTGCTGTGGGTGCTGGGCTCGGCGGTCATCAAGATCACCTACAAGGGACGCGTGCAGGCCGAGGTGAAGGCCGCGATGGCCACCGAGACGGCCGAGGCCGAGTCGCTCAAGCGCCAGGTGATCGAAGCACGCATGGCCGCCATGCAGGCCCAGGTCGAGCCGCACTTCCTGTTCAACACGCTGGCCTCGATCGACCACCTGATCGAGACCGACCCGCCGCGCGCCAGCCAGATGCAGAAGAACCTGATCGCGCTGCTGCGCGCCAGCATGCCGACGATGCGCGAGGCCAGCGACGGCGCGGCGCGCGACCTCGGGCGCGAACTGGCCGTCATCCGGCCCTACCTGGAGATCCTCAAGGTGCGGATGGAAGAACGGCTGACGACACGGATCGACGTGCCCGAGGGCCTGCTCTCGGCCGAGTTCCCGTCGATGATGATCCAGACCCTGGTGGAAAACGCCATCAAGCACGGACTGGAGCCCAAGGCCGAAGGGGGTTCGCTGACCGTTCGCGCCGAGATCGTGCACGGCAAGCTGGCCATCAGCGTGGCCGACACCGGGCTGGGCTTCGGCCGCGCCGCCACGGCGGGCACCGGTGTGGGCCTGGCCAACATCCGCGAGCGGCTGCAGATCCTGTATGGCGCCAAGGCCTCGCTCGTGGTGGCCGAAAACCAGCCCAGTGGCACGCGGGTGACCGTCACCGTGCCCTACAGGACACTCGAAGGAGAAGCCGCATGATCGCTGCCGGAACAACGACCACCCCGGGCCCGACCGTGGTCGTCGTGCGCCGCCCCTGGGCCTGGCAGCTGCTGCTGTGGCTGCTGGTCTCGGTGCTGGCGCTGGGCGCGGTGGTCGGCGCGATAGGCGCTGCGGCCTGGCAGACGGTGCCCGAACTGTCACAGGCGATCCAGGGGCTGCGCATCAGCATCGACGGTCACCGCATCGACGTCCCGCCCATCGATCCGATGCACGTGTGGGTGGCCGGCATCGTGCTGGTGGCCGTGCTGGCGCTGCTGCTCACGCTGCTGCCGCTGGCCCTGGCCGTGGCCGCGCTGGCCATCAGCGGCGGCGTGGTCGTGAGCCTGCTGGCGGCGGCCGGCGTCGTCGCCGTGGTGCTGTCGCCGCTGATCGGCGCCGCTGCGCTGACCTGGTGGCTGCTGCAACGCCGTTCCCGGCGCGGCGTCCAGCACACTACGATGGCGCCATGAACCAGATCATCACCCCCACCCCTGCCCGGGCCGCCGGCACGGGCCCGCGTGCGGTGCTGGCCGACGACGAACGCCTGATGCGCGAACAACTGAGTGCGCGCCTGGCCGAGGTCTGGCCCGAGCTGCAGATCGTGGCCGAGGCGAAGAACGGACTGGAGGCCGTGGCGCTGGTCGAGCAGCACCGGCCCGACATCGTGTTTCTGGACATCCGCATGCCCGGGCTGACCGGCGTCGATGCGGCGCGCCAGATCGCCCAGATGGCGCCACGCGAAGGCCACGACGACGAGCTGCTGCCCGAGATCGTCTTCATCACCGCCTACGACCAGTACGCGGTGGAGGCCTTCGAACAGGGCGTGGCCGACTACGTGCTCAAGCCTGCCGAACGCGAACGCCTGGCGCTGACGGTGCAACGCCTGCAGGCACGGCTGGCCGCGCGCGCAGCCGGCGCCAGCGACGCAGGGGCCGACGGCGACGCGCACGCACGCAGCCCGTCGGCGCCGAACCTGCAGCAGCTGCTGCACCAGCTCTCGGCGCGGCTGAACCCGGGCGGGGCGCCGCAGTACCTGAAGTGGATCCAGGCCAGCGTCGGCCCCGCCATCCAGATGATCCCGGTCGACGAGGTGCTGTTCTTCGTCAGCGACGAGAAGTACACGCGGGTGCAGACGCCTGGCGTCGAGGCGCTGATCCGCAAGCCGATCAAGGAGCTGGTCGACGAACTCGACCCGCAGCTGTTCTGGCAGATCCACCGCAGCACGCTGGTCAACGTGAAGGCGATCTCCGCCGTCAGCCGCGACTTCCGCGGGCGCCAGATCGTCAGCGTCAGGGGGCACCCCGAGAAGCTCGAGGTGAGCCGCAGCTATACCGGCCTGTTCAAGGGCATGTAGCTCAGCCCAGGCGCCAGACGTCCAGCAGCACCCGCCGCGCCTCGCGCGTGCCGCAGGCCAGCGCGATGAGCTTGTTCAGGTGGGCCCAGGCCGGGTGCCCGGTGGCAAAGCGCAGCGCGGTGCGGAAGTACATCTCCTCGCGGGTCACGGTCTCGCCGCGCGCCAGTCGCGCCATCACCTCGGGCGATCCATGGCGCAGGCCCTCGCTGCGCACCTCGACCAGCGCACCGTCGGGGGTGCGCACGATGTAATGCGCACTGATCTCCAGCGCGCCGTCGCCGCGCAGCCACTGCCAGTCGGTGCCGCCGGGCACGATCTCGCCCTGCAGCTCCGGGCCGTGCACGCGGCCGCCGGTCAATGCCACGCATCGGCGCTCGCCCATCGGGGCCGGGCCCAGCGTCATCAGCTCGCCGACCTCGCACTCCACGTGCGCCATCAGCGTGAGCCCCGGCGGCTGCGGATCCATGGCGCGGCCCGCCGGCTTCACTTCGCCACCGGCATGGCGAACTCGGCGCCCTTGCCGATGCTGTCGGGCCAGCGCTGCATCACGCTCTTCTGCTTGGTGTAGAAGCGCACGCCTTCCTCGCCGTAGGCGTGCATGTCGCCGAACAGGCTCTTCTTCCAGCCGCCGAAGCCGTGCCAGGCCATCGGCACGGGAATCGGCACGTTGATGCCCACCATGCCCACCTGCACGCGCCGCGCGAACTCGCGCGCCACGCCGCCGTCGCTGGTGAAGCAGGCCACGCCGTTGCCGAACTCGTGCTCGTTGACGAGCTGCAGCGCACGTGCCATGTCGGGCACGCGCACGCAGGCCAGCACCGGGCCGAAGATCTCTTCCTTGTAGATCCGCATGGCCGGCGTGACGTGGTCGAACAGGGTGCCGCCGGTGAAGAAGCCGTTCTCGAAGCCGGCCACCTTGTGGCCACGGCCGTCGACCACCAGCTTGGCGCCTTCTTCGACGCCGACGCCGATGTAGGTCTCGATGCGGTCGCGCGCTTCCTTAGTGACGATGGGGCCCATCTCGGCGTCGAGCTCCATGCCGTTCTTGATCTTCAGCGCCTGGGCGCGTGCGGCCAGCAGCGGCACGATGCGGTCGGCCACGTCGCCCACCAGCACGGCCACGCTGATGGCCATGCAGCGCTCGCCGGCCGAGCCGTAGGCGCTGCCGATGAGGGCGTCTACGGCCTGGTCGATGTCGGCGTCGGGCATCACCACCATGTGGTTCTTGGCGCCGCCCAGGGCCTGCACGCGCTTGCCGTGGTGCGCGCCGGTCTCGTAGATGTACTGCGCGATGGGCGTGCTGCCGACGAAGCTGACGGCCTTCACGTCGGGGTGCGTGAGCAGCGCGTCGACGGCCGTCTTGTCGCCCTGCACGACGCTGAACACGCCGTCGGGGAGGCCGGCCTGCTGCAGCAGCTGGGCCATGAAGATCGAGGGCGAGGGGTCGCGCTCGCTGGGCTTGAGGATGAAGGCGTTGCCGCAGGCCAGGGCCACGGGGAACATCCACATCGGCACCATGCAGGGGAAGTTGAAGGGCGTGATGCCCGCCACCACGCCCAGCGGCTGGCGCAGCGTCCAGTTGTCGATGCCGGTGGAGACCTGGTCGGTGTAGTCGCCCTTCAGCAGCTGCGGGATGCCGCAGGCGAACTCGACGATGTCGATGCCGCGCGTGACCTCGCCCTGGGCGTCGGTGAAGACCTTGCCGTGCTCGGCGGTGATCATGGCCGCCAGCGTGTCGCGGTGCTGGTTGAGCAGGCCCAGGAAGTTGTTCATCACGCGCGCGCGGCGGATGGGCGGCGTGTCGCCCCAGGCCGGCTGAGCGGCCCTGGCGGCGGCCACGGCGGCAGCCACATCGGCCTCGCTGGCCAGCAGCACGCGCCGTGCGGGCGCACCGGTGGTGGGGTTGAAGACGGTCTGCGAGCGGCTGCCGCTGCCGGCGTGGGCGCGGCCGCCGATCCAGTGGCCGACGTCGGTGGTGTTGGTGAATGCTTCGGGGGCGCCCATGCTCGGTCTCCGTGTGGTCTGGCGGGGCTGTATTGTCGCGCCGGCCGGCCGCCGCCGTGCGGACCCGCCCCCAGGCCCCATGGCGTCCGGCCTCGGGCGACAATCGCGCCATGCCTGCCCCCACCCCGCTCGTCGACAGCGACATCGAACGCCTGCACGACCTGCTGCAGGACCTGCCCGCTCCGCTGGAGCCGCTGGACCTGCCTTCGCTCGACGGTTTCCTGTGCGGCCTGCTGCTGCAGCCGCAGCCGCCGGCGATGGCCAGCTGGTGGCCGCGCGTGCTGGACCACGAAAGCCGCGCCTTGCCCGCCGACGTCGACGCTGCCGAACTGCAGGCCCTGGTGCTGCGCCGGCACGACGAGCTGAAGCGCGCCATCGGCCAGCGCGACTGGTTCGATCCCTGGGTCTTTCCCGGTGAGGACGAGGCCTCCCCATCGGACGCCGTGCTGCCCTGGGTGGCCGGTTTCGCCGAAGCGCAGGAGCTCTTCCCGCAGCTGATGCGCATCGAAGACCCCGAGCTGATCGAGCCGCTGGCCCTGCTGTACCTGCACTTCGACCCCGACGACCTGGAAGATGCAGACGCACTGATGGCGGTCATCGAGACCATCGAGCCGCCGTCAGACCTGGCCGAGGCGGTGCAGGACCTCGTGCGCGCCGTGATGCTGATCGCCGACGTCTCGCAACCGCGCGCCGTGACTCCGCCACGCCGCCCGCCGGCCCGCAAGGGCGCAGCGCGGCCGGGCGGCAGGCCCCAACGTCCCCGTCGTTGAACCAGGAGCTTCGATGAAGCTGTTCGCCCTCACCGGTCTCATTGGTCTGTCACTGTCCTTGTGCGCCGCGCTCGCCCCTGCACATGCCGCCGACACCGAACCCACGCCGCCCAAAGCCACCGACCCGCTGGGCGCAGCACGCACTCACATCGCCGCCAAGCGCTGGCCTGCAGCCATCGTCGAGTTGCAGAAGCTCAACGGCACGGGCAGTGCCGACTGGAACAACCTGATGGGCTACGCACTGCGCAAGCAGGCCACGCCCGACCTCGAGGGCGCGCAGCGCCACTACGACGCCGCGCTGCGCATCGACCCGCGACACCGCGGCGCGCTGGAGTACGCTGGCGAGCTCGCCTTGATGAAGGGCAACCTGCCGGCTGCCGAAGAGAGACTCGCGGCGCTGGCCCGCGTCTGCACCACGCCTTGCGAGGAGCTGGACGACCTGAAGAAGATCATCGCGCGCTACAAGGCCAACGGCAACCGCTACCTGCCCTGAACGCGCCCTGCGTGCAGAAGGCCCTGCACCGAAGGCTCGCGCCGGGCCCGAGGCCTGATCAAGCCGAGAACACGCGGCTGGCGTAGACGCCCAGGCCCATCGCGACGCTGGCGAAGCGATCGCCCCGCACGCGCTGGGCCTGCGGGAAACAGGCGGCGATGCGGTCGACCAGGGGTTGCAGGCCGGTGGAGCCGCCGGTGAAGTAGATCGCGTCGACCTGTTCAGGCGCAAGACCGGCCATGCGCACCGTCACACGCGCCGCTTCGACGATGCGCTGCAGGTCGGCTTCGATGGCGGCAGCGGCCTGCGGCTCGGCCAGTTCGGCCGCCAGCGCCCGCTCCAGCAAGGACAGGTCGATGTGCGCCAGCCCCTGGGTGGCGACATCGATCTTGGCCTGTTCGGCGGCCGCCGCCAGCGCATGGCCCAGGCGGTCCTCGAGCACCGTCATCAAGCGGCGGTGGTGCGAGGGGTCGGCAAACCATCCGCGCATGTTGCGCCACTCGGCCAGGCGCGCCGGGGCGTAGACGGTGTTGATGAGGTGCCAGGTCGCAAGGTCGAAGTAGATGCCGCTGGGCACCTCGCGGGGCGTCTCGCCGGCACGCGCCGGCCCCATCGCGCGGAAACCCAGCAGCGGCAGGATGGCCGCCAGTTCGACGTGGCGGTCGAAGTCGGTGCCGGCCAGATGCACGCCGTGGTTGGCCAGGATGTCGTCCTTGCGATCGACGTGCAGGCGGCGTTCCGGGCCCACACGCACCAGCGAGAAGTCCGACGTGCCGCCGCCGATGTCGGCCACCAGCAAGCGCTGCTCGGTATTCACGCTCTGCTCGTGGTCGAGCGCGGCGGCAATGGGCTCGTACTGGAAGAGAACATCGGCGAAGCCGACGCGCCTGGCGGCTTCGGCCAGCGCCGCCTGGGCCTGGGCGTCGCGCTGGGGATCGTCGTCGACGAAGAACACCGGCCGGCCCATCACCACGCGGCGCACCGGCCGGCCGCTGGCGGCTTCGGCCTGCTTGCGAAGGTGGTGCAGGTAGCCGGCGATGATGTCGATGTAGGGCACGCTGCGGCCACCACCCACGTCGGTACCCTGCTCGACCAGCGGCGAGCCGAGGATGCTCTTCATCGACCGCAGCAGGCGGCCGTCGAAGCCGTCGACGTAGGCCGCCACCGCGGCCCGGCCGTACCAGCGTGTGGGCTCGGGGCCGTGCTCGGGCACATCGGCGCGGTAGAACACCGCCGTGGGCATGGTGCGGAAGCCCGGCTCGAGTTCCACCAGCTGCATCTCGCCACGCCCGTCGGGAATGGCGATGGCCGAGTTGGAGGTGCCGAAGTCGATCGCGGCGCAGTTCTGCGGAGCGGGCTGGCGCGGGGACGTGGGCATGGGGCGCGGATTGTAGGAGCGGCGGCGTCAAGCCTCGCGTTGCCCCCGATTCGAGGGAGTGCCGCCCCGCCGTGTGCTGCACGTCACATGCCCCTTCGGCCACTGCCGCCAAACTGCGACGCATCACTTCAAGGCCCGCCATGATCACCGTCTGGATCCGTTCGCTCCTGCTGCGCAGACCCAGGTACGAGTCCACGCCGGACGAACACGACGCTGCCGAGATGGGAACGGCCTTCGGCCTGGACATGAGCCTGGCCAACGGGGTGCCCGAAGCGCCGGTGCCGGCACGCCCGCAAGCCGCGGGCTCGCGCTGGCAACGCTGGCGGAACGTGGCACCTGTCACGGCGAAGTGAACCGTCCGACTGCAAAAAGACTGTTCAGTTCAAAGCGCAGACACGTCGGCTAGAATGCCGGCATGGCTCGTGGCTCATTCCGTGAACAGGTCCTTCGCGTCCGCGAAGATGCCATCGTCGTCTCCGTCAACCGCCTGCTGGCCGAGAAGGGTTTCGAGGTGATGACGGTCGACGAGGTGGCCGCCGATGTCGGCATCGCCAAGGCCAGCCTGTACAAGCACTTCGCCTCGAAGGAGGCCCTCGCAGCGGCAGCGATGGTGCGGCTGCTGCAGCGCGCAGCCGACCTGGTCGCCGAACTCGGCACGCAGGCCACGACCTCTTCGATCGACCGCCTGAAGGCCGTGACACGCTGGGCGCTGGACATGCAGCTGGCCGGGCAGATGCCCTCGCTGCCATCGCAGAACTCCACGCTGCGCGCGGAACTGATGGCCAACCGCGACTACCTCGACCTGCTGATGCAGGTGAGCGATCGCCTGGGCGAATGGATCGTCGACGCCCAGCAGCGCGGCGACATCAACCCCGCGCTGCCGCCCGAGGTGGTGCTTTATTCGGTCTACGCGCGCGCCTGCGACCCGGTGCCCGGCTTTCTGAAGGCCGGCGGACAGTACGCCGACGAGCAGATCGTCGACTGGGTGCTGGCCAGCTGTTTCGACGGTCTGGCGACCAGACCGGCGGCTTGAACCGCCCGGCGGGTCAACGCACCAGCAGCACCGGCACCCTGGTGCGTGCCAGGACCTTGGTGGCCACCGAGCCCATCACCAGGTTGGTGAGCGAGCCATGGCCGTGCGAGCCCATCACCAGCAGATCGAAGTCGCCCTTGTCGGCAATCGCCGCGATGGTGTCGGCGGCCGCACCGATCTTGAACACGAACTGCGCGCGCAGTCCTTGTTTCAGGAAGAAGGTGCGGATCGGCTTGAAGACCTTCTCGGCCTCGTCGTCGTAGTGGCCCTTCAGCACGGCCTTGTCGAGCACAGCCGCGGCACGCGGCGGCACCGCGCTCACGGCGTAGATCACGGTGTAGTCGTGTCGGTCTCCCAGCCATTCGTCGTGCGCGGCCAGATAGGCCAGCATGCGCTTGGTGAATTCACTGCCATCGACGGCAACCAGGATCTTCATCAGGTCTCCTTGCAGGGCGGCCGTGCCGCGTTCGTTTGACTCGAGTGTGTCATCGCTGGACGTCCGGAACTTGTCAGTCGTCAATTCAGACGTCGTAAAGGCGCAGCGGCTCGTGCCCCAGGTGCTCGTCGCGCGAAACCAGGCCGCGCGCCTGGCACACCACGCGGCTGGCGCTGCGGCCGGGCCGGGTGACCAGGTAGTCGTGGCGGCAGTGCAGATGGCCGTGCATCCAGAGGTCGGCACGCGCGATGAGGTCGTCGTCGGCGTTGCAGAAGCTGGCCGTGCCGGGCTGGCGGCCGTAGCGCGGGTCGGCACTCCTCAGGCTGGGCGCGAAGTGCGTGACGACCACGGTGCGCTCCCAGCGCCCGGCCGCTGACTCGCACAGCGTGCGCTCGAGCCAGTCGCGGCAGGCCAGGGCTTCCGCTCGCACCGCGGCGGCGTCGAAAGGCTGGCCGTCGCGTCGTGCGCGCATCACGCGCATGAAGTAGCTCGCGGCACGCTCGGCGCGCTCGCGTCCCGAGGGCCCGAAGAGGTCGAAGTCGCTCCAGCGCGTGGTGCCGACGAAACGCACGCGGCGGCCGTCTGCGCCGGCCAGCACGACCGTCTCACGCTCCAGCAGCCTGAAGCCCAGCGCCGTGCAGTGGGCACGGAAGGCCGGCCATGCGGGCGTGAGGTCGCGCTCGTCGAACTCGTGGTTGCCCGCCACCACCAGCACCGGCACCGGCCAATGCGCGAACAGGCCGTAGCCGGTCCAGGTGGCGTCGATGTCGCCGGCCAGCACCAGCAGCTCGGCGCCGGGCGCGGGTTGCGGGTCGAAGATCTCGGTCTCGAGGTGCAGGTCGGACAGCAGCTGGATCTTCATGCGGGCTTCAGGTCACGGCGCGCCACTCGATCCACGCGCCATGCGGATGGGCCACGGCCAGCAGATGGTCTTCGCCGCCCGGCCACAGCCGGCAGCGCAGCTCGGCCGGCTTCTCGCCGCCGGCCATCTCGTAGCGCAGCCAGGCCAGCGGCGCACCGGCATGGGCGCGACGGCCGGCGTCTTCAAGCACGGCCACGAGCCGCTGGCGTTCGGCCTCGGGCAGGTACTGCCAGACCACCGAGTGGTACAGCAGCGTGGCGCAGCCCTCGCGCGGCGCGGCAAGATGCAGCTGCGCGAAGTCGGCCGCGCCGAGGGCTTCGATGCGCACGCCGTCCTGGTCCTTCCACAACGCCGCTTCGGCCAGCGCCGCCCGCAACAGCGTCAGACGTTCACGCTGATCGGGCCAGACGTAGGCCGCCAGGCGACGCTGTTCACCCAGGTCGGCCAGATCGACCGGGAAGAGATCGCAGGCCTGGCGCGAGGCGATGCGCAGGGCGGCCGAGGGCGGCGGCGGCCCGCTGCGGCGCGTTTCCAGCACCACGCCGTTCGACTCGCCCGGCCAGTGCCAGTCGGCATGCCGGTGCTGCCAACGATCGGCCCACAGGTTCAGTCCGGCGCTGGCGCCGACTTCCAGCAGGGCCAGCGGCAGGCCGGTGCGCGAGGCCACCCACAGCCAGCCGGGCAGGAGCACGGCGCTGCGACGCACCTCGTTGGTCTGCGGCGCGCTGGCCAGGAAGCGCTGCAGGTGCGGCCACTCGTGGCTGAAGGCACGGTGCACGGCGATGCCCAGGGCGGCGTCGGGGGACTCGGCGCCGCTCGGGTTGCGCGCGTCGGGCCACAGCAGGGCCCAGGGCCTGCGGCCGCGCAGGGCCAGATCGTGCAAGGCGCCGGCCAGGCGCAGCGGCAGCAGGCCGCTGCGCGGCGCCGGCACCTCGGCCAGCACGCGCGCGGCGAGGGCCGGCTCGGCCAGCAGCACGCCCCGCACGACACCCAGCAGCCGCACCATGAAGGGCGACTCCAGCTGCGTGCACCACTCGATCTGCAGGTCGAAGGCGTCGACCAGCGTCTCGGCAGGTGCGCCAGGCGCGGCAGTCAGGCTCATGCGGGCATTCTCGCCGGCCCGACCACGGTGCGCGCGGTCGCCCGACGGGGTGGGCGGCTCAGCCGCCCAGGGCCCGCTCCAGCTTGGCCTTGGTCGCCGGCAGCTCGGCCGGCAGGTGGTGGGCCAGCTGGGCGAACAGCTCGGCGTGCAGCTTCAGCTCCTGCTGCCAGGCGGCCTTGTCGATGCCGATCACGCTGGCGAACTGCTCGCGCGTGAAGGGCAGACCCGTCCAGCGCAGGTCTTCGTACCGGGGGCTGATGCCGAACACGTTTTCCTGGCCGCTGGCCTGGCCTTCGGAGCGGCCGATGATCCATTCCAGCACGCGCATGTTCTCGCCGTAGCCGGGCCAGACGAACTTGCCGTCGGCGCCCTTGCGGAACCAGTTGGCGCAGTAGATCTTCGGTGCACGGGCGCCGCTGTCCTGCACGCGCTGGCCCATGTCGAGCCAGTGCTGGAAGTAGTCGGACATGTTGTAGCCGGCAAACGGCAGCATGGCGAACGGGTCGCGACGCACCACGCCCTGCTGCCCGGCGGCGGCGGCGGTGGTCTCGCTGCCCATGGTGGCGGCCATGTACACGCCCTCGACCCAGTTGCGGGCTTCGGTCACCAGCGGCACGGTGGTGGAGCGTCGGCCACCGAAGATGAAGGCGTCGATGGGCACGCCCGCGGCGTTGTCCCAGTCGGCGTCGAGCACCGGGTTGTGGATGGCCGACACCGTGAAGCGCGCATTGGGGTGCGCCGCCTTGGCGCCGGTCTCCTTCGCGATGGCCGGCGTCCAGTCCTTGCCCTGCCAGTCGACCAGGTGCGCCGGCGGCGTGTCGCTCATGCCTTCCCACCACACGTCGCCGTCGTCGGTGAGCGCCACGTTGGTGAAGATGACGTGGTGCTTGAGCGAATCCATGCAGTTCGGATTCGTCTTGTAGTTGGTGCCGGGCGCCACGCCGAAGTAGCCGGCCTCGGGGTTGATGGCGTAGAGGCGGCCGTCGGCACCGGGCTTGATCCAGGCGATGTCGTCGCCGATGGTCGTGACCTTCCAGCCCTCGTAGCCTTCGGGCGGCACCAGCATCGAGAAGTTGGTCTTGCCGCAGGCGCTGGGGAAGGCGGCGGCGACGTGGTGCTTCTTGCCCTGTGGCGAGGTCACGCCCAGCACCAGCATGTGCTCGGCGAGCCAGCCCTGGTCGCGGCCCATGGTGGACGCGATGCGCAGCGCGAAGCACTTCTTGCCCAGCAGCGCGTTGCCGCCGTAGCCCGAGCCGTAGCTCCAGATCTCGCGCGTCTCGGGGTAGTGCACGATGTACTTGGTGTCGTTGCAGGGCCAGGCCACGTCCTTCTGGCCGGGCTGCAGCGGTGCACCCACGGTGTGCACGCAGGGCACGAACTCGCCGTCGGTGCCCAGCACGTCCAGCGCGCCGCGGCCCATGCGCGTCATCACGCGCATGCTCACGGCCACGTAGGGGCTGTCGGTCAGCTCGACGCCGATGTGCGAGATGTGCGAACCCAGCGGGCCCATCGAAAACGGCACCACGTACATCGTGCGGCCGCGCATGGCACCGCGGAACAGCGCCGGGGTGCCATCGGGACGGCCGGTCTGCAGCAGCGCACGCATCTCGGCCGGCGGCATCCAGTTGTTGGTGGGGCCGGCGTCGTCCTTGTGCTGGCTGCAGATGAAGGTGCGGTCCTCGACGCGCGCCACGTCGCTCGGGCTGCTGCGGGCCAGGAAACTGTGCGGGCGCAGCTCGGGGTTGAGCTTCATCAGCGTGCCGGCGTCGACGAGCTGCTGGCTCAGGCGATCGTATTCGGCGTCGCTGCCGTCGCACCAGACCACGTCGGCGGCCTCGGTGAGGGCGGCGATCTCGGCCACCCACGCCACCAGGCGCTGGTGCTTGACATGGGCGGGAACGTTCAGGCGAAGGCCTTCCAGCACGGGACGGTTCACGGGGGCTCCAATCATGGCGAAGTAGGGATGCAGGATTGGGCGAACCCCGAGCGGCGCGCGCGACACGCGGGGCTCGCCGAATACCGAAATCCGACTCGACTGACGACGCCTCGGGAAGGCGCCCTGACCGTCCCGAAGGCCTTCGTGGGGCAGCGGGGAGGGGCATTGTGCGGGCTTCGTAATCGCGTGGTAACCACCTGCCTGAATGGCCTCATGCAAAATCGGTATGAGGTGATGCGCAACACGAAGGCCACCGTCTGCTTCGTGGGGGCAAGCGGCAATCCTGCACGGACGGCCTGCAGGAAGTCAGCGCGCGGGGGGCACTTTCCAGAGCTTGCCGCACAGGCCGCGGTAGACCCAGGGCTGCGACGGCACGGCGGGCAAGGTGCCGGCCGGCTCGTGGGAAACGCCCAGCTCCACGGCGCGCGCGAAGACCTGATCGGCCGTACGCGGCAGCGGCACGCTCACGAAGGCGCGCGCCGGCAGCGCAGGCAGCGGCCCGACGGCCACCGGCAGGCCCTGGGCGTCGATGGTCCACAGCACGGCCACCGAGCCGGCCGGCAGCGGCACGGCCTGGATCACCTTCAGGTCGACCGAGCGGCCGTGGCGCAGGCTGGAGACGATCAAGCCCTGCCGCCCTTCGGCGGTGGCCAGCACGCCGACATAACTCTCCGGCAGTTGCGCGTCGTAGCGGTCGGCCTGCAACAGCTGGAACACGCTGGGCGCAGCCACGCCCAGCATCAGGCCGAAGGCCAGCGCACCCGCAGGCAGCGGCGCGAACAGCCGCTGCCACCAGGCACGCGCCACCGCGTGAGGCTGCGAGGTTGCAGCACGGCGCTGCATGGCCGGGGCGGCAGACGACGCTGCGCCGCCGCCGCCGAAGGCACGCTGCTCGATGCGCGACCACATGGCGTCGCCGGGCGGCATCTCGGGCAGCTGTGCCGCCAGCGGCGCCAGGCGGGCATCCCAGCGCGCCACGGCCTGCGCGATCACCGCGTGCCGCCGCATCTGGGCTTCGAAGCGGCGCCGCGCGCCGCCGTGCAGGGTGCCCAGCGCATAGTCGGCCGCCAGGCGGTCGAGCAGTTCGGGGTGGCGTTCGATGTTCATGCCGCCTCCCCCATGCAGTCCCTCAGCCGCAGCAGGCTGCGCCGCACCCAGGCCTTGACGGTGCCCAGCGGACGGCCGATGCGTTCGGCCAGCTGCTCGTGCGTGAGACCGTCGAAGTAGGCCAGCTTCAGCGCCGCTCGCGGCTCGGCCTCGATCTGTTCCAGGCAATGGCCGAGCCGGCCGTCGGCCTGTCGCGTGAGCAGCTGGTCGAGCGGCGAGCCGCTGCCGTCGGCCACGTCGTGCTGGTGCTCCTGGCCTTCATCGTCCTGCCAGGTCAGCGGTGTTTCCGGCTTGCGCCTGCGCAGCACGTCGATGGCACGGTTGCGCGCGATGGAGGTCAGCCAGGCCAGCGGGCTGGTGCGCAGCGCGGGGAACTGCGCGGCGCGCGTCCAGACGGTGATGAAGGTGTCCTGCAGCACGTCCTCGGCAGCGCCCCGGTCGTTGAGGATGCGGTAGGACACCGCCAGCAGGCGCCCGGCCGTGGTCTTGTAGAGCTCGTGCAGCGCTGCCCGGTCCTGCAGCGCGACGCGGCCCAGCAGGGCCTGCAGCGTGGTGTCGTCGGTCATGGCGGCTCGTGGTGCGGCTCGTGCGGGCTTTCCGGCTCGTAGGGTCGCGCAGGGCCGCCGACTGCCGTCAGGGCGCTGCCGTCCTGGCCGCCGCCAGAGCCACAGGCTGCCCTGAAGCTTGTGCGAAAGCCTGACGGATCTGTTCGAAGCCACCGAGGCGGACTTCATCGAAGTCGCCCCAGCGCAGGGTCGAAGGCAGGTCATTGTAGATCTCGCGTGGGGCCTGGACGCAGGCAAAACGCTGGCGCGCGTCGAGCCTGAAGCGGGCCTTGCCGGGCACCGACAGCACCTGGCCGGCCTCGATGCGCGGGTCCCTGGCGAAGCGGTTGGGGAAGATGCGCCGCACGCTGCCCGCGGTCCCTTCCTGCGCATAGCAGTAGACGTAGCCGGCGACGTCGCTGCTGACCTGCAGGTCGAGCCGGCCGGCCGGGCTGCGGCGCAGCGCGACCGCGAGCTCGGCGAGCGCTGGCGTCGCCACGACGGGCTCGGCGACCCCTGCGGCCACCGGCGCCGCCGCACTCGGGGACAAGGGCGCAGCGGCGTCGCGCGCCGTACCGGCCGGCTTGCGCGGGGGCGCCGCCAGGGGGCCGGGCGCCACGCGCTGCGAGACGAAACGCTTGAAGAAGGCCGCATCGATCTCGCCCTGCGCGGCCAGCCCCAGCGCGCGCCGGTAGGCCGACAGGGCCGTCTCGAAAGCCGGTGTGCGCTGCGCATCGAGCGCGCCGTCGAACCAGCGGCGCTCGCGCAGGCGTTCCTTGACGAAGACCACGCGCTCGTCCTCGTCCATCGAGAGGAACCAGTCGGCCATCTCGCGCTGCGCGTCGGGGTGCTGGTCGCCTTGTCCCAGACACTGCCAGTAGGGCGCGCGGATCAGCTTGCCCACCAGCTCGATGGCGGCCAGCTCGACCATGTTGCGTGCCGCCTGCGAAGTGCCCTCGGCGCGGCCGGTGCTGAAGGCGAAGACGGCGCCGGCGCCCAGCAGCCGGGCCTGGCCGTCACCGGCGCTGCTGTCGCGCTTGGCGATGACGGTGGTGTTCTTCGACGCCACGCCCGGCACCAGCGTCATGGTGTCGGTGCGCACCATGGCAGCGTCGAAGCCCAGCACCGAGAAGCGGGACTCGTTGCCGAAGCGCACGCCGAAGCGCTCGGCCACCAGGCCCAGCGTGGAACTTTGCCGGCGCACGTCCTCGTCGAACTGGCTGATGGCGCCGCGCAGGTTGAACTCGGGCACCACGGCAAACGGCGCCGTCTGCTGCGCCTGCTGCAGCAGCTGCGACAGGTTGGCCTGGTCGCTGCCGAAGACCGACAGCCGCACGGCGCGCGACCTTCGGGTCATGTCCGAGATGGCCGAGGTCATCATGTCGCGCGCGCTCACCGGCACCTTCTGCGTGGCGTCGCGCAGCTCTTCCATCATCAGCGTCACGTCGCGCGTGCCGAGCACGAACATCATCTCGTCCATGCAGCGCAGCGCCGGGGTGAAGTTGGTGGTGGCGGCCTGCGCCAGATCGGCCGGGTTCTGCTGCTGGCGCACCGAGGCGGCGCTCGGCAAGCCCGGCGGCAGGGCGCAGCCCGAGAGCAGGGCGGCAGCCAGGGCGGCGGCGGAAAGACGGGTGAGGGCGGCTGAGGGCATGTCGGGCTCCGGGCGGCGGGCAGTTCGGTCGGGGACTCGTGAGGGCCAGGGCAACGGCGGGGGGCGACCGGCGAGGGACCGGCCGCCGCCCTGGCGGCGCATCAGCCGCGGCTGCGCGGGAAGCTGAACTCTTTCTTGATCCACCGATCGGCGTTGGGCCGCGCGTCCAGCGACCACTGGATGTGGGGCAGATCGTTCTCGATCTGCTGCTGCACGAAGGTCAGGCCCTGCGGCTTGGTCGGGCCAGGGACATTGTTGAGAATGCAGCGGTCGGTGTTGCCGACGCGGTCCGGCAGCAGCGAGTAGAGGAAGTCGCAGTCGGCGACGCGGATGGCCACCTGCTTGTCGCAGCGGATGCCGCGGCCGCCGAAGCGGGCGTCGCCGTCGAAGCCGGTGGGGCAGGTCACGCCCAGGCTCGCGTTGTCCAGCGGGTTGTAGATCGGGCCGCCTTCCGGAAAGACGTAGCCCGTGGTGGTGGCGCGGAACACATCCACGCCGGGCATCTGGACGCGGGTGAATGACGAGGCGGCGGGGTCGCCCGGCAGCCTCACGAACTGCGGCGCGGCGGTGGCGGTGCCGCCGACCATCTTGCAGACGTCCAGGCCGGTGGTGATGTGCTGCACGCGCACGTTGAGGTTGACGTCGCCGTTGCGCTGGAAGACCACCGGCGAGCAGACCGCCGGTCGGTCGATGTGCACGGTGCGGCTGCACTTCAGCGTGCGGTTGCCGTTGCTGAGCTCCGGCGTGCTGCCGGTCGGGCACTGCACGCCCTGCTGTTGTCCGGCCACGGCCGCGGTGGGGGCGGCCAGGGTCAGGGCGGCGGTGGTGGCGACGGCGGCGGCAGAAGCCAGGCGGGTGAAAGCGGTGTTCATGATGCGTTTCCTTCGAGGGGTGGTTGGGGAGGGTTCGACGCGCTGCAAGGGCCTCGCGTACTGACCTGACGGAGCCCACCCCCGTCTGGATGCATCAAGACAAACTGTTACATGTCCGTCACGGGGCCTCGTCGCTGTCGGGTCGGCCCAAGTAGCAGGTCGAGCCGTCGAGCAGGCAGCCGCCGGGGTAGATCTGGCGCGGGTACTCGTCGAGTTCGAGATCGGGACGCGAGCCGAGGATGCGGCTGAAGACCTTGAACGACCTCTTGGGCATGGGGTCGAGCGCGAAGTAGGCGTGGCCGCCGAAGCCCGTCTTGGAGTTGCTGAAGTCGATGTAGCGCACGGCGGGCGAGACCAGCAGGTCGGCACCGGGGTCGGTGCCCAGCTTGAGCTGCTGGCCGTCGGCGACGTAGGCGCCGAACAGCACCGAGTCGCCCTTGTTGTAGGTGACGTAGGCGCGGCCCTTGGGGTGCAGCTTGGCGAGCCACTCGCGGTGGCCCGCCGTGCGCACGCAGGGCGCCAGCAGCACCACGTTGTGGGCCGTTCCCAGCGATTCGCCGGCACCGTCGACGTCCAGCACGTACTGCAGGTAGTGCGCCCCCAGGCTGTGCGCGGCCAGCGTGAAGGCCTGGCCGTTGCCGTAGAGGCGGGCCGTGCCCACCATGCGCAGGAAGCGCGCGAGTGCGTCGACGGCGTCCTGCGCGTTGGTCTTGGCCTGCTTGTAGCGGCGGATCCTGTTCTGGATGCCCGCATCGGTGCGGTTGCCGACGTCCACGCGCGCCAGGTCGCCCTCGTCGCCCAGTGGCGCGGCCGCCAGCGCCGGCAGCGTGCTGCCGTCGGCCAGGAAACCTTCGGAAGCCCAGGAGAAGCCGATGACCTCCAGACCGTACAGGCGTTCCAGCAGCGCACAGCGCTCGAAGCAGGCGGCCGGCGTGTTGTTGTTGCCGTGCAGGTAGAGCAGCACCGGTCGCGGGCCCTGGAACAGCGGCAGCAGTGCATGCATCGCATCGGCATCGTCGACGTCGGCGTCGGCGCCGCTCACGCTCCAGCCCCCGGACGCCTCGCGCGTCACCGTCGCCAGGCCCAGGCGCGTGCCGCCCGGCTGGAAGCGCGTGGTGAACACCGATTCGTCGGTGCCCGGCTGCAGTTCGCGGTGGGTGAAGATGAGCATGGTGCGGCGCCCCCGGATCGTGGTGGTGATGGTCCCGGCAGTGTGCAGCCGCGGCGGGCTTTCGACCATCCGCCGACCTAGGGACAGCGCCTCTTGCATACTGCCCGCCGACCGATCCAACGCAGGGGGCCCGGCTTGAAAGTTCTGAGCGTCAACGTCGCCAACGCGCGCCCGCTGGCCATCGACGGCCGCACGGTGATGAGTGCCATCGACAAGCGCGCCGTGGAAGGTGCCGTGGCCGTGCGCCTGCTCGGTCTGGAAGGCGACGAACAGGCCGACCCGACGGTGCATGGCGGCGTCGGCAAGGCCCTCTACGCCTACCCGGCGATGCACTACGCCTTCTGGCAGACGGTGCGCGCGCAGGCCCGCGTGGCGGCGTGGGACGCCGTGCTGCCGCCGGGCTCGATGGGCGAGAACCTCACCATCGACGGCCTCGACGAAGACCGCCTGTGGATCGGCGACCGCCTGGTGGCACCGCACTGCGTGCTGGCGGTGAGCGAGCCGCGCTTTCCCTGCTTCAAGTTCGACGCGGTGATGGGCTTCGCCCATGCCTCCAGGCTGATGGCGCAATCGGGCTACTGCGGCAGCTACCTCGGCGTGATCGAACCCGGTCGCATCCAGGCCGGCGACGTGCTGCGGCTGGAGCCCGGACCGCGCGAGGTGAATCTGCGGGAGCTGTTCAAGGCCCGACGCGGCTGAGGGCGGACCGGCCGGGGCACGGCTTCAGCTGCGGCGGCCGGGCGGCCCGGAGCGCTCCACCCGGCGCATCTCCCAGCGGAACAGCGGCTCGGTGAGCGTGAGCACCGCCACGTAGCGCACCAGGTGCAGCGCGGTGACCACCGGCACGCCCAGTTGCAGCACCTTGGCCGTGATGCTCATCTCGGCCATGCCGCCGGGCGAGGTGGCCAGCAGCAAGGTGGCGGGGTGCAGGCCGGTCCAGCCGGCCAGCCACCAGGCCAGGCCGGCCGACGCGACGATCATCGCCAGCGTGCCGCCGGCCACGCCCAGCAGCCAGCGCGGTGCAGCCTGCACGAACTCGGGGGTGAAACGCACGCCCAGTCCCACGGCCAGCAGCAACTGCGCCGCGTTGACGACCACGGCCGGCAGCGCCGACAGCACCACGCCACTGCCGGTCAGCAGCATGGTCACCGCCAGCGCGCCCATGACCCAGGGGTTGGGCCAGCGCCACCACCACAGCAAGGCCACACCCGCCGCGGCAGCCGCCGACAGCATCAGCAGGCCGCCGGCATGGACCTGCTGCGTGCCGGGCACGAAGACATCCACCCCGCGCACGCCGGCCCACTGCAGGCCGAAGGGGATGGCCACCACCACCATCAGCACGCGCAGCGAGTGCGCCGCCGCGACGCGGTCGACCTGTCCGGCGTGGTGCTCGGCGAGCATCGCCATCTCGGAGGCGCCGCCGATGGCCGCGGCGTAGAAGGCGGTGGAACGGTGCAGCCCGGGCGTGTCGCGGTGCAGCCACCACAGCCAGCGGTAGAAGCCGTAGCCCAGCACGAAGGCCCACAGGGTGCCCACGGCCATGGCCGGCGCCAGACCGAGCAGCAGGGCCAGCACCGCGGGCGTGAAGTACAGCCCCAGCGCCACGCCGATGACCACCAGGGCGCCGTTGCGCAGGGGTGGCCAGGTCGCCAGCGGCGCACCGGCCACGCCGGCCAGCGCGGTGGCCAGCAGGGGGCCGATCATCCAGGGCAGCGGGCTGCCAATGCGCTCGAAGAGCCAGCCGGCCAGCGCCGCCACCGCCAGCGTGGCGACCACCCGCGACAGGCCCGACCCGCGTGACGGGCGGGCGCTGGCGGACGACGGCACCGTCATCGCGCGCTCTTCGCAGGCGGCTCAGGCCAGCGCCGGGTAGTCGGTGTAGCCCTCGGCACCGCCGCCGTAGAGCGTGTCGCGGTTCAGCGTGTTCCAGGGCGAGCCTTCGCGCAGGCGGCGCGTGAGGTCGGGGTTGGCGATGAAGCCGCGGCCGAAGGCCACCAGGTCGGCGTCGCCGCCGGCCACCGCCTGCTCGGCCATCGGCTTCGTGTAGCCGTTGTTGACCATCCAGGCGCCGTCGAAGGCGCGGTGCATGGCCTCGTAGTCGAAGGGCGCGACGTCGCGCGCGCCGCCGGTCTGGCCTTCGATGACGTGCAGGTAGGCCAGCTTCAGCGGCTTCAGCTCGGTCATGACGTGGCCCATCAGCGCCTGCGGATCGCTGTCGGGCGGCGCGCCGTTGCTGGGCGTCACCGGCGACAGCCGCAACCCCGTGCGCCCGCCGCCGATGGCCGCGACGATGGCCGCCATCACCTCGACCAGCAGACGCGCGCGGTTCTCGATGGGCCCGCCGTAGGTGTCGCTGCGGTCGTTGATGCTGTCGCGCAGGAACTGGTCGATCAGGTAACCGTTGGCGCCGTGCACCTCCACGCCGTCGAAGCCGGCTTCGATGGCACGTTCGGCGGCGCGGCGGTAGGCCTGCACCACGCCCGGGATCTCGTCGCTGCGCAGGGCGCGGGGTGCGGAGGTGTCTTCGAATCCCTGCGCCGTGAAGGTCTTGGTGCCCGAGGACCGCGCCGTGCTGGACACCGGCGCCACACCGCCCGGCTGCAGGCTGGTGTGCGAGATGCGTCCCACGTGCCAGAGCTGCACGACGATGCGCCCGCCGCGCGCGTGCACGGCCTCGGTGACGCGGCGCCACCCGGCCACCTGCTCGTCGCTGTGGATGCCGGGGGTGTCGAAGTAGCCCTGGCCCTCGGGACAGATCTGCGTGGCTTCGCTGACGATGAGCCCGGCGCCGGTCAGCGGATCGGCGCGCTGGGCGTAGTACTCGGCCATCAGGGCGGTCGGCACCTGGCCCGGGGCGCGGTCCCGGGTGAGAGGCGCCATCACGACGCGGTTGGCCAGGGGCATGCTGCCCACGAGGAGAGGTTCGTACAAATGAGGCATGGGCTTGAGGTTACTGCAGGCAGCACCTCGGCAAGGACGTGGCACAGTCCGTCCATGCTCGCCTACCGCCACGCCTTCCACGCAGGCAACCACGCCGATGTGCTCAAGCACATGGTGCTGGTGGCCGTGCTGCGCCACATGAACCTGAAGGACAAGGGCTACCGGCTGGTGGACACCCACGCCGGCGCCGGCGGCTATTCGCTGGAAGGCAGCTATGCCAACAAGCGCGCCGAGTACCAGCAGGGCATCGCGCTGCTGGTCGACCGCGACGACCTGCCGCCGCTGGTGGCCGACTACGTGGCGCTGGTCCGGCAGTTCAACGGCGGCAAGGCGCTGACGCAGTACCCGGGCTCGCCGGCGCTGGCGCAGATGCTGCTGCGCCCGCAGGACCAGATGCGCCTGTTCGAACTGCACCCCACCGACCACAAGATCCTGTCGTCCTTCCTGGGCACCGAGCAGGGCGCCGAAGTGAAGATGAGCGACGGCTTCGCGGCGCTGAAGTCGCAGCTGCCGCCACCCACGCGCCGCGGCGTGGTGCTGATGGACCCCAGCTACGAGCTGAAGGCCGACTACGCGCGCGTGCTGGCCGCCCTGCGCGAGGCGCTGGAACGTTTCGCCGACGGCGTGGTGATGGTCTGGCTGCCGCAGCTGCAGCTGCTGGAGGCCGCACAGCTGCCGCAGCGCCTGAAGGCCAGCGCGGTGGCCGGCGCCAAGAAGGGCTGGCTGCACGCGCGGCTGAGTGTGCAGGCCGGCGGCGAGCGCGGCTTCGGCATGCTGGGCAGCAGCGTCTTCATCGCCAACCCGCCGCACACCCTGGCGCCGGCGCTGCGCGAGGCCTTGCCCTGGCTGGCCGAGGTGCTGGGGCAGGACGCGACGGCAGGCTGGACCGTGGAGACCTCGGAAAAGTAGCGCGGCGCCGGGGCCTGTCAGGCCTGCAGCACCGCCCGCTGCAGCCGGTCCGGCGTCAGCGGCAGGTCGCGCACGCGCACGCCCACGGCATCGGCCAGCGCATTGGCGATGGCCGCGGCGGTCGGCCCGGCAGCGCACTCGCCCACGCCCAGCGGCGGCAGGTCGGGATGGTCGATGACCTGCACCTCCAGCGAGCGCGGCACCTCGTCGAAGCCGAGGATCGGGTAGTCGTCCCAGGACCGCGTGGTGACGCCCTGGCGGTCCCAGCCCACGGCTTCCTTCAGCGTCCAGCTCGCGGCCTGCAGCACGCCGCCTTCGATCTGGTTGATCAAGCCGTCGGCGTGCACGACCTCGCCGGCATCCACCACCGCCCAGACGCGGTCGAGCACGATGCGGTCGCTGACCTCGACCTCCACCACCACCGCGCACCAGGCACCGCTGTTCTTGTAGCGCGCCAGGGCCAGGCCGCGGCCGCGCGCCGCACCATCGCGGCGGGCCGGCAGCTTGGGGGCCGACCAGTCGGCCGCGGCCGCCGCCGACTGCAGCACGGCCACCGCCCGCGGGTCGTCGTCGAGGTGCGCCAGCCGGAAGGCCAGCGGGTCCAGCCCGGCCTGCTGCGCCGCTTCGTCCATGAAGCTCTCGATGGCAAAGACGTTGGCGAAGGCGCCCAGCGCGCGCAGTGCCGAGCTGCGCAGCGGCGCCGTCTTCAGCAGGTGGTATTCGATCCGGCGCGAGGGCAGCGTGTACAGCGGCACGGCATTGCGCTGGCCGCCACCGGCAGGCAACGGGAAGTCGCGCAGCGGCGGCAGCGGCGCCGGCGGGTCGCGCAGCGCCGTGGCCAGGCAGTTCGGCATCGCTGACAGGCCGGGGCGCTGCACGTGGCTGCAGCTCCAGGTCTGCTGGTGCCAGTGTGCGATGCGGCCCCGCGGGTCGAGCGTGGCCTCGATGCGCACCGACATCGCCGAGCCGAAGGGCGACCAGGCCAGCTCGTCCTCGCGCGACCACTGCAGGCGCACCGGCCGCCCGGCGGCGCGGGCCAGCAGCGCGGCGTCGATGGCGGCGTCGTCGGCACCGTTGTGGCCGTAGCAGCCGGCGCCGTCGGCATGCTGCACGTCGATGTTCGACGCGTCGAGATCGAACAGCATCGCCAGCTCTCGACGCAGCGTGAAGCTGCCCTGCGAGTGCGTGCAGACGAACAGCCGCCCGCCGTCCCAGCGCGCCAGCGCGCAGGACGGGCCGATGGAGGCGTGGGCGAGGAAGGGCCGCGAGTAGTCGGCGCTGAGGGTCCTGGCGTCGGCAGGCGTCGGTGCGCTGGCGTCCGGCTCGTCGGTGCGGTCGACGACGCTGTCTTCGCTGGGTCGGCCGCGCAGCCAGTGCGCGTCGTCGCCATGCTCGGGCAGGGTCTCGGGCAGGTCCCACTCGATGAGCGAGGCGGCGCGGGCGGCCGCGTCGACGGCCTGCTCCTCGCGCTCGGCCGCCAGCAGGATGTGCCGTCCCTGCACCCACAGCGTGTGCACGCCGGGCAGGGCGCGCAGCCTGGCCTGCCCGGCCTCGTCGAAGCGGCGCAGCCGCGCGCCGGCGTTGGGCGGTCGCACCGCGCGGCCGTGCAGCATGCCGGGCCATTCGATGTCGTGGATGAAGCCGGCGCCCGTGAGCTTGCGCAGCAGGTCGGGGCGCGGCAGCCCGATCCCCGTCAGGCGGCGCTGCGCCGGCGTCTTCGGCCGCGCCAAGCCGGTGGCCGGCGCCTCGAGGTCGACCGCGCTCGCCAGCTCGGCATAGCCGAGCGTGGCCGACGTCCCCGCGCCGAAGCGCCCGTCGCGCAGCGTCACGGCCTCGGCCGGCACGCCCAGGCGCACCGCGGCCGCCGCGACGAAGCGCTGACGCACCTCGGCACAGGCGCGCCGCAGCGCCATCGCGCCGACCTCGGTCGACAGGCTGCCTGCCGTGAGGCCCTGGTCGGGGCAGATCGACGTGTCGCCCACGGTCAGGCGCAACTGCTCCGGCGGCACGTCGAGCTCCTCGGCGGCCACCAGCAGCTGCGTGGTCCAGACGCCCTGGCCCAGCTCGACCTTGCCGGCCTGCACGTGCAGCAGCCCGTCGGCGGCCACGCGCACCCAGTTCGACAGGCGCGGGTGGGCGACGAGGTCGGCCGGCAGCGGGGGCATGGTACTTCCGGTCATGCCGGGTCCTCGGGCAGGCCGAGCGCCCGCCGCGCCGCGCGCAGGATGCGCATGTGCGTGCCGCAGCGGCACAGGTGGCGCGACAGGGCGGTCTGCAGTGCCTCTTCGTCGGGCGGCTCGGGCCGCTGCAGCAGGGCCGCCACCGACATCATCACGCCGTTGATGCAGTAGCCGCACTGGGCGGCCTGCAACGCCAGGAAGGCCTGCTGCACCGGGTGCAGGTGCTGCGCACTGCCCAGACCTTCGACGGTGGTGAGCTCGCAGCCGTCGACGGCCGACGCCGGCAGATCGCAGCTCTGCACCGCGCGGCCGTCGACCAGCACGGTGCAGCTGCCGCAGGCCCCGGCGCCGCAGCCGAAACGCGTGCCCTTGAGCTGCAGCTGGTTGCGCAGCAGGTGCAGCAGCGGCGTGTCGCCCTCGCCGGTCAGCTGCACCGGCTGGCCGTTGAGCCTGAAGTGCATGACCGCCGCCGGCATGGCCCTCAACCCGCCTGGGCCGCCTTCCGGGGCGCGCGGATCTTCAGCAGCCGCGCCGCGTTGCCGCCGCGGATCAGCGCACGCTCGGCCTCCGTCAGGCCCTGGATGCGCTCGACGGTGCCCACCGGGTCGTCGTCGCCCATGTCGTAGGGGTAGTCGCTGCCCAGCATCAGCTGCTTGACGCCATAGCGCTCGACCAGCGTCTCCAGCATCTGCGCATCGAAGGTGATGGTGTCGTAGAAGAACTTCTTCAGGTAGCTCGACGGCTTCTTCTTCAGCACCGTTCGCGCATCGGGCCGCACCTTCCAGCCGTGGTCCATGCGCGCCGCGTAGTGCGCCAGGTAGCCCCCGCCGTGCGCGACGCAGAACTTCAGCTTGGGGTGGCGGTCCAGCACGCCGCCGAAGATGAGGTGGCTCACCGCCAGCGTCGACTCCAGCGGGTTGCCGATGATGTTGTTGAAGTAGTGCTCGGTCAGGCGGTCGGCGTGCGTGAAGCCCATCGGGTGCATGAACAGCACCACGTCGAGCTCCTGCGCCTTGGCGAAGAATCGATCGAGCTTCAGGCGCGGGTCGGCCAGGTCGATGCCGTTGACGTTGGTGCCGATCTCCACCCCGCGCAGGCCCAGCTTCTTCACGCAGCGTTCCAGCTCGCGCACGGCCAGTTTCGGTTCCTGCAGCGGCACGCTGCCCAGACCGACGAAGCGGCCGCCCGGCGTGGCGGCGATCTCGGCGATGCGGTCGTTGATGCCGCGCGCCAGCTCCAGCCCGAAGTCGGGCTCGGCATAGTAGTAATACTGCGCCGGCGCGGGCGAGATCGCCTGCACGTCGATGCCCATGCGGTCCATGTCCTGCAGCCGCGTGGCGACGTCTGACAGCTTGGCGCCGCGGTCCTTCATCTGCTGCTGGTTGTAGGCGCGCGTCGCCGGCGTGGCGTGCACGATGGACGGCTCCTTCTCGAAGGGCTTGAGCACGGCGGCCTTGGCGCCGACCTCGTTGTTCTGGTAGTGGCAGTGGAAATCGACCACGAGGCCGCGGCGCGACGGCTTGGCGCGCGAGGCCGGGCCGGCGACGGCGGCGGTGCCGCCGTCGCGGGCGAGCAGGGGGCCGTGGCTGCAGTGATCATGGCTCGCGGCCATGCAGGTGAAGAACATCGAGGGGTCTCCGTCAGGGGGCCGGGGCGGCAGGCACGCGGCGGTGCCAGTCGGTGTCGCGCTGGTAGGCGTCGGCCGTCTTCAGCAGCCGGGCTTCGTCGAAAGGGCGGCCGATGAGCTGGAAGGCCATCGGCAGCCCAGCCTGCGAGAAGCCCGCCGGCACGCTGAGGGCCGGCAGGCCCAGGTAGTTGATGCCGCGCGTGTTGGCCGTGGCGCGCGCCAGCGTCTGCTGGATGGCGCCGCTGTCGCCTTCGGTGGTGGCGGCGATGGTGGGCACCTGGCCCACCATGGTGGGCACGTGAAGCACGTCGCAGGCAGCCAGGGCGGTGTCCAGGTACTGCTGCGCCAGCCTGGCGCGCAGCGACAGCGCTTCGGCGTACCGAACGGCCGAATAGGCGAAGCCGGTGTCGATGCGCTGCCGCACCTGGGCCGAGTAGTCCTGCGGACGCGACTCGATCCAGCGCCGATGCAGCGTGGCGGCTTCGACCTGCATCACCAGCTGCGCCATCGCGTTGATCAGCGCCATGTCGGGCACCGGCACGTCCACCAGCAGGGCGCCGCGGGCGCGCAGCACGTCCAGGCTGGCCTGCAGCGCGGCCGCGACTTCGGGGTCCACGTCGTCGCGGTAGTAGGCCTGCGGCAGGCCGATGCGCAGGCCGCGCAGGTCGCCATCGAGCGCGGCCTCGTAGTCGTCGGGAGGCAGCGACGTGCACAGGCCGTCGGCACGGTCGGGCGTGGCGATGACGCCCAGCAGCCGTGCGCAGTCGCGTGCGCTCTGCGCCAGCGGGCCGGCGCAGTCGAGCGAGTGCGACAGCGGCAGCACGCCGGCCACGCTGACGCGGCGCGCCGTGGACTTCAGCCCGGTGACGCCGCACATGCCCGCCGGGTGGCGGATGGAGCCGCCCGTGTCGCTGCCCAGCGAGCCGAAGACCAGCCTGGCCGCCACCGCGATGCCCGAGCCGCTGGACGAGCCGCCGCAGGCGTGCGCCGTGCTCCACGGGTTCAGCCCGTGACCGTAGTGGCCGTTGAAGCCGGTGGGGCTGAGCGCGAACTCGGCCATGTGCAGCGACCCCACGTTGACCTGCCCGGCCGCGTCGAGCTGCTCGACGGCGAAGGCCGTGCGCGACGCGACGTGGCCGCGCAGGATGATCGAGCCGCCGTGGCACTCGCGGCCGGCCACGCCGAACAGGTCCTTGTGCGCCAGCGGCACGCCGTGCAGCGGGCCCAGCGGGCGGCCGGCGGCCTGCAACTCGTCGAGCGCCGCGGCGCGCTGCATCGCCGGCTCGTGGTCGATGCGGAAGACGGCGTTCAGACGGCGACCGGTGGTCTCCATGCGCTGCAGCGACCAGGCCGTGACCTCGCGCGCGCTGAACTGCCGCGCCGCGATGGCTCCGGCCAGGCCGACGAGGTCGAGCGATTCGATGGCGCCGCCGCTCACGATGCACCGTCCGGCTTCTGCGCGCCCTGCGCGTCGGCCCAGGCGGCGTGCGCGGCGACGTGGTCTTCCAGCGCCAGCAGCTCCAGCGCGGCCTGCGCAACGCGCTGGTCGTTGGGCGCGGCCAGCGCCATCGTGATGGCCACGCGCTCGGCGCTCCAGTCGGTCAGCGCCAGGTTCACCAGCGGGGGTGGGGCTTTCAGGGTCATGGTCGGTACCAGTGGGGGGAGACCTCCCTGCGCCGCGGCGCCGGGGCTCAATGAATTCCGAGGTAGCGTTCGAGCAGGTCCTGCTGGGCCTGCAGTTGCGCCGGCGTGCCTTCCCAGACCACGCGGCCGGTCTCGAAGATGCACACGCGGTCGGCCACGGCCAGGGCGCTGTAGAGATTCTGCTCGACCAGCAGCACCCCCAGGCCCTCCTTGCGCAGGGCTTCGAGGATCTTCTCGACGATCTCCACCATCACCGGCGCCAGGCCTTCGGTGGGCTCGTCCATCAGGATGAACCTGGGCCCCGTCATCAGCGCGCGGCCGATGGCCAGCATCTGGCGCTCGCCGCCCGAGAGCTGGCTGCCGCGGTGCTGCTTGCGCTCTCCCAGCCGCGGAAAGGCCTCGAACACGCGCTTGACGGTCCAGGCGCCGGTGCTGCCGCGGTCCAGCATCTCCAGGTGCTCCAGCACCGTCAGCGAGGCGAACAGGCGGCGCCCCTGCGGCACGTAGCCGATGCGCCGCGCGGCGATCTGGTTCGAGCGCAGGCCCGCCAGGTCCTGCCCGTCGAGCAGGATGCGGCCCTCGGTCAGCCGCGGTGAGCCCAGACCCATCACCGTGCGCACCAGCGAGGTCTTGCCCATGCCGTTGCGGCCCAGCAGCGCGACGATCTCGCCCTCGCGCACCTGCATCGAGACATGGTCGAGCACCCGCGCTTCGCCATAGGCCGAACAGACGTTCTGAATCTCAAGCACCGCGCGGCCTCCCCAGATAGATCTCCTGCACCTGCGGGTTGCCGCGGATCTCGTCGGGTCGGCCCTCCACCAGCACCGCGCCCTGGTACATGCAGACCACGCGGTCGACCAGGCCCAGCGCGAGGTCGATGTCGTGCTCGATGAGGATCAGCGACAGCGTCTTGGGCAGGCCGCGGATGACCTCGGCCATCACCACGCGTTCGGCCGGCGACAGGCCGGCCGCCGGTTCGTCCAGGAGCAGCAGCCTGGGGCTGCTGGTCAGCGACATCGCCAGCTCCAGCTGGCGCTGCTCGCCGTAGGAGATCTCCTTGACCAGCAGGTGGCGCTTGGCTTCGAGATGACAGCGCGCCAGCGCCGAGTCGACGATGCTGCGCTCGTCGCCCATCGCGTCGCCGCTGCGCCAGAAGGCCCAGCGGCTCTTCGCCAGGCCGCGCGTGGCCAGCAGCAGGTTCTCTTCGATGCTCAGGCCGAAGAACAGGTTGGTGATCTGGAAGGTGCGCGCGATGCCGCCGTGGGCGCGCGCATCGGGCGTCGCCCGCGTGATGTCCTGGCCCTGCAGCAGCACCTGGCCGCCGGTGGCCGGCGTCATGCCGGTGATGGCATTGAACAGCGTGGTCTTCCCGGCGCCGTTGGGCCCCAGGATCGCCACGCGCTCGCCCTCGGCCACCTGCAGGCTCACGCCATCGACGGCCTTGAGCGCGCCGAAGTGGATGCTGACGTTCTGCAGGCTGAGCAACATCGCCGATCTCAGGACTTCTTGATGCCTTGGAACGTACGCGAATAGGAAGGCTGCTTGAGGTAGTCGTCGACCTTGTAGGTCCAGAACTGCGAGACGTTCGGGTAGGTCTCGATCGGCTTGTTCCAGAAACTGCCGTCGGGACGCTTGACGACGTCGCGGATGAAGACGTCGTAGACCGGGTTGCCGTACTCGTCCAGGCGCACCGGACGGCCCAGCGGCGAGCCGGTGAGCACGGTCTTGCGCACGGCGTCCAGGAACTTCGGGCGGTCCTCGATGTTGCCGCCGATGCTCTTGATGGCCTCGGTGAGCCACATCGCGGCCGAGTAGTGCGAGAAGCCGTAGATCGAGGGCAGCTTCTTGAAGGCCGCCTGGTACTCGGCGACGAACTTCTGCGTCGCCGGGGCGTCGCCGCCTTCGGCGAAGTGCGCCGAGCTGATGATGCCCTCGGCCTCGGCGCCCAGGGTGCGGATCACCGACTGGTCGGTGGCGTTCTGCGCGCCCAGCAGCCGGATCTTGCCCTTCATGCCGAAGTTCGACCACTGCTGGATGAAGCGCGTGGCGTCGGCGCCGGTCTCCATCGCGAACACGGCGTCGGGCGCGGCGGCCTGGATCTGCGCGATGAAGGGGCTGAAGTCCTGCGTGTTGAGCGGGTGCCAGATCTGCGAGGCGATGCTGCCGCCGAGTTCGCTGAAGACCTGCGCGAAGCCGCCACACTGTTCGTGGCCGAAGGTGTAGTCCTGCGAGATCGTGACGACCTTGCGCAGGCCCAGCTTCTTGTAGGCGTAGTCGGCCAGCGGGCGCGGCATCTGGCTGGCGGTGTAGCCGGCCACGCGGATGACGTTGGGCAGGCGCTTGCGCTGCGTGAGGTCGTCGGCGGCGATGACGGGGATGAAGTACGGGATGCCCGAGGCCCGCGTGTATTCGGCCACCGCCAGGCCGGTATTGGCCAGCAGGTTGCCGATCAGGAAGTCGACCTTGGTCTGCTCGGTGAGCTTGCGCGCCTTCTGCAGCGAGATGTCGGGGTTGGAGCCGTCGTCCTCCACCGTCACCTGTACCTCGCGGTTGCCGATCTTCTTGCCGATCTGGTCCCAGTAGAGGTTGAAGCCTTCGGCGATCTCCCTGCCGCCCGAGGCCACGACGCCGGTCAGCGGCGTCAGCAGGCCGATCTTGATCGGTCCGGTGCCCTGCGCGAGCACCTTGTCGAAAGCGCCGAAGGCCGCGAGGCCACCGAGGGCGGTGGACGACTTGACGAAGTTTCTGCGATCCATGGAACTCTCCTGGTGAAGGTGACGGGGTGAGGAAGGGGTGCAGCTCAGTCGCGGCGGCGACGGCGGGCCAGATAGGAGCGGAGCTTGCCGACGATGCCCTCGGGCGCGAAGATCATGGTCAGCACGAAGAGGGCACCCAGCACCATCGACCAGCGCTCGGTGAAGGAGCTGACGACGTTCTCGAGCACGATGATCACCGCGGCGCCCACGACGCCGCCGAAGAGCGTGCCGACACCGCCCACGATGACCATCAGCAGGCCCTTGACCGACTGCGCCAGCGCCACGGTCGACGGGCTCACGAAGCTGTTGAACCACGCGTACAGCACGCCCGAGAGGCCCGCCATCAGGCCGGAGAACAGGAAGCCGATGAGCAGGTGGCGCGTGGTGTTGTAGCCCAGGCTGCGCATGCGCGACTCGCTCTCGCGGATGCCCTTGAGCGACAGGCCGAAGGGCGAACGCACGAAGCGCCACATGACGTAGGTGGCCACCAGGCCCACGCCCAGCACGAAGTAGTAGAAGACGACGGGGTCGGCCAGCATCGCGGGCCGGGCGTTGCCGCGCAGGCCGTTCTCGCCGCCGGTCACCGAAGTCCAGCGCTGGCACACGCCCCACACGACCATGCCCAGCGCCAGGGTCAGCAGCAGGAAGTACACGCCGTGGGTGCGCACCGCCAGCGCGGCGAAGATCAGCGAGATGGCCAGCGCCGCCAGCAGGCCCAGTACCAGCGCCAGCCAGGGGTTGCCGCCGGCCGTGGTGGCGTAGTACATGACGACGTAGGTGGCGGTGCCGAAGATGGCGCCGTGGCACAGCGGCGTGCGCCCGGCGTAGCCGGCCAGGATGTCGATGGACATGGCCAGCAGCGCGTAGATCAGCGTCAGCGTGGCCAGGCTGGTGAGGTAGCCGGGCATCGTGACGGGCACGGTGACCAGCAGCAGCAGCGAAACGACGATGAGCCAGGGCGATCGAAGATTCATCAGATGGCCCGCCCGAAGAGCCCCAGGGGGCGGAAGGCCAGCAGCAACGCCATCGGCCCGAAGATCACGAAGTACGACAGTTCAGGGAACCAGACCTGACCGTAGGTGGACAGCATGGCCACGGCCAGGCTGCCGACGGCGGCGCCGGCCAGGCTGCCGCGCCCGCCGATGATCACCACCGCCAGGCTGTACACCAGGATCTCGGAGTCGGCCGTGGGGTACAGCGACAGGAAGGCGCCGCCCAGCGCCCCGGCGATGCCCGCCAGCGCCATGCCCAGCATGAAGGTGGCCACGAAGACCAGGCGGATGTTGACGCCCATGGCCTCGACGGTCTCGGCGTCGTCCACGCCGGCGCGGATGAGCGCCCCCAGCCGCGTGTGGTGCATCAGCAGCCACAGGCCGATCAGCACGGCCACGCCCACGCCCAGCACGAACAGGCGGTACTTCGGGTAGTAGATGCCGAACACCTGCACCGGCCCGCGCAGCCACTCCGGGGTGGGCACGCTGAAGGTGTCGCCGCCGAAGATCACCAGCGCGGCGTCGTTGAGCATCAGCGCCAGGCCCAGCGTCAGCAGCACCTGGCGCAGCTCGTTGCCCTTCACGAAACGCAGCAGCGATTGCGTCACCAGCCCCAGCAGCGCCACCGCCACGATGGCCGCCACCAGCCCCAGCGTGAAGCTGCCGCTCGCGGTGGCCGCGGCGTAGGCCACGTAGCCGCCCATCAGGTACATCGCGCCATGCGCCAGGTTGACGATGCGCATCAGGCCGAAGATCAGCGTGAAGCCGCTGGCCACCAGGAACAGCAGCGCCGCGAAGGTGAAGCTGTTGAACAGCTGCAGGAGCGAGGAGGACATCAGGCGGGGCCCGCCTTCGATTCACGGGGCAGACGCGCCTGCTGCGCTTCCCGCTGGATGCGCTCCTGCTCCGCGCGGTGCCAGTCGAGGATCTGCTCGCCGGTCCAGAACAGCACGTCCTTGCGCGCGCTCATGCGCTCGAAGACCTGGCGGAACCACTTCAGGCGGTGCGGCGCGCCCATGATGTAGGGGTGCACCACCAGCGCCATCACGCGCGCGCTGTCGCGCGAGTCTTCGTAGAGCTGGTCGAACTGGTCCATCGCACGCTCGTAGTACTCGCGCGCGCTGTGGTGCTGGATCAGCATCATCGCCACGTCGTTGCATTCCTGCGTGTACGGGATGTTGGTGATGCTGCCGCCGCTGCGCGTCTTCAGTTCCACCGGCTGGTCGTCGAGCACCCAGTCGCAGACGTAGTCGTAGCCGGCCTCCTGCAGCAGGTCGGGCGTGTGCCAGGTCTCGGTGAGGCCCGGGCCCAGCCAGCCGCGCGGCGGCTTGCCGCTGAAGTCGCGGATGGCCTCGGTGGTCAGGCGGATGGCCTCGGCCTCGTCGTCCACCTTCTGCATGTTCTTCTGGATGAAGCCGTGGCCCAGGAACTCCCAGTTGCGCGCCATCGCCGCCTCCGCGATCTGCGGGTAGGTCTTCAGGCAGCTGCCGTTGACGGCCAGCACACCCGGAATGCGGAACTGGTCGAAGACTTCGAGCATGCGCCAGAAGCCGACGCGGTTGCCGTACTCGTGCCAGGCCCAGTTGGGGATGTCGGGCGAGGGCTGGCCGCCGGCCGGCGGCGTGAGCACGGTGCGCGGCATGGGCTGGTCGATGTCCCATTCCTCGACATTGACGATGACCCAGACGACCATTCGCGCACCGCCGGGCAGCAGCAGCTTCGGCCGGCCGGCGATGGGCGAGTAGCTCAGGCGTTCATGGGGGCGCATCAGGCAGCTCCTGCGGGCAGCGGCTCGCCCACCTGCGCACGGAACGCGCCCAGCCCTTCGATGCGGGCCTCGATCACGTCGCCCGGCACCACCGGCCCCACGCCGTCGGGCGTGCCGGTGTAGATCAGGTCGCCCGGCATCAGGCGGTACAGCAGCGACAGGTTGGCGATGATCTCGGGCACGTTCCAGATCAGCTGCGACAGGTCGGTCTTCTGGCGCGGCTGGCCGTTCACCGACAGCGTCAGCGCGCCTTTCGAAGGGTGGCCGCAGAGGGCTGCCGGCACCACCTCGCCGCAGGGCGCGGAGTGATCGAAGGCCTTGCCGTTCTCCCAGGGGTGGCCGGCCTTGGCCGCCGCGCGCTGCAGGTCGCGCCGCGTCATGTCCAGGCCGATGGCGTAGCCGTAGACATGGTCGAGCGCCTGCGCCAGCGGGATGCCGAGGCCCGCGCTGCCGATGGCCACCACCAACTCGGCCTCGTACTGGTAGTCCTGGGTCGCGCTGGGGTAGGGCAGCGGCCGGCCTTCTTCCACCAGGGCGTCGCCCGGCTTCTGGAAGAAGATGGGCGGATCGCGTTCGTCGGCCTCGCCCATCTCGCGGATGTGGGCCAGGTAGTTGCGGCCGATGCAGTAGATGCGCCGCACCGGGTAGCGTTGCGTGCTGCCGCGCACGGCCAGCGAGGGCCGCGGGCCGGGCTCGACGACATGGCCGCCCGGCTGCGTCACTTCGCGGCCTTCTGCAGCTTCTGCTGTTCGTACCAGTCGAGGATCTGCGCGCCGTTCCAGTGCAGCACGCCGCTGTGGCGGTTGATGTGCTCGTAGACCTTCTCGAGGTAGCCGATGCGGAAGGGCTGGCCGCTGATGTAGGGGTGGATCGCGATGGCCATGATCTTCGGCCGGCCGGGCGACTCGGTGGCTTCCTGGTAGTAGCGGTCGAAGGTGTCGCAGCACTTCTGCTGCCAGTAGGCGGCTTCGTGGTGCTGCACGATCATCATCGGGATGTCGTTGTTCTCCACCGTGTAGGGCAGCGTGACCAGCGGGCCGTGCGCGGTGCGGATCTCGGTGGGCTCGTCGTCGTAGGGGTAGTCGCCGATGTACTTCACGCCGGCCGCGGCCAGCAGGTCGGGCGTCTCGAAGGTCTGCGTCAGGCCCGGGCCGAGCCAGCCCACGGGGCGCTTGCCGCAGAACTTCTCCAGCGTGTCCATCGAGCGCTCGATCATCGCCTTCTGGTCTTCCACCTTGTGGATGGGCATCTGCTCGTAGGCGTGACCCATGAACTCCCAGCCGGCTTCCAGGCAGGCCGAGGCCACACGCGGGTAGTCGACCGTGACACGCGCGTTGACCGACAGCGTGGGCTTGATGCCCAGCGCGTCGTACAGCTTCTTGAAGCGCCAGAAGCCCACGCGCATGCCGTACTCGTGCCAGGCCCAGTTGGGCACGTCGGGCAGCAGCGGCACGCCGGTGGGCGCGGGCAGCACCTGGCGCGCCATGGGGCGCGAGATGTCCCACACCTCCAGGTTGACGATGGTCCAGACGATGACCTTGTTGCCGCCCGGCAGCGTCAGCGGCGGGCGGTCGACGATGGCCGAGTAGGTCGCGCGTTCACCGGGGATCATGGGCATGTCGGGCTCCTTGGAAGGTGGGGGCGGCTCAGCGGCCGCCGACGGCCGCGGCCATCGGCGCGAAGCCGGCCTTGACGATCTGGTCGAGCGTGCCGTACAGGAAGGCGGCGCCGCGCTGCGCCCAGCTTGCAGCCGTGTCGGCCTGGCCGGGGATGCCCCAGGCGCGACGGTGCTGCTGCAGCGTGGCGATCACGCCATCGATGGCCTGCTTCAGTTCCGGCCGCGTGGTGTCGCCGGCGAAGCCCAGGCTGTGCGACAGGTCGTTCGGGCCGATGAGGAAACCGTCGACGGCGTCGCACGCGGCGAGCGCCGCGACGTTTTCCACGGCCGGCGCCGACTCGATCTGCGCCACTGCGAAGACGCGCGCGCGCTCGCCCTTGGTGACGTAGCGCACTACCTCGCCGATGGCCTGCAGTTCGGCCACCGTTTCGACGTGCGGCACGATGAGGCCGTCGATGCCGCGGTCGAGGTAACGCACCAGGATCTCGGGCGCCATCGATTCGCTGCGCAGCACCGCGGCCAGGCCGTGCGAATGCGCCGTGCGCACCAGCGCAGTGACGCTCTCGACGTTGACCGCCGTGCGCTCGCAGTCGATGAAGAGGCACTTCGCCCCGGCGCGCGCCAGCATGTCCACCGCATCGACCGAAGCGCCGCCGCCGTTGACCATCCACAGCGGCCGGCCCGGCGCCAGGGCCTGGGCGACGCGGTTCGCGGTCGGGTTCACCGGGGCCATGCTCAACGGACTTGCAGCTCGGGCAGGGCCATGACCTCTTGCGAGCCCATCACGAAGCCGAAGGCGGTGCGGATGCACAGCAGCGCAGCGTCGTGCAGCTCGGGCTTGTCCATGGTGTCCACGCAGTCGCTGGGCACGATGACGGCGAAGTCCATCGAGCAGGCCGCGGTGACGGTGCTCAGCACGCAGCTGTTGGTGTTGACGCCGGTGATGATCAGCGTGTTGATGCCGTGCGAGCGCAGCAGCAGTTCGAGGTCGGTGGCGACGAAGCAGTTGTAGCG
>JALHMT010000023.1 GCA_022843905.1 Rubrivivax sp. | reverse complement strand
TTCGGCGGCTTCATGCTGCTTGCCGTCGTTGCAGGAAGGTCCAGCGTCACCGACCCCTTGGCGTTGGTGCTGCTGGGTGCTCGCTTGCTCCAGTCATGCATTCACCTCGCGTCAACTTCGCCGTCCGCAGTCTCAGCTCGCTTCACGGCATTTGCAGTCCAGGTGGTCATCGCTGCCTACTGGGCCATCAAGCTCCATGCCGCGTAAACGCGCGGATGCATAACCACTCGCTCAACCGGACGCGCTACGGCGGCAGCACAAACACCATGTCCCGCGCTTTCTCAGTTGAGCCCCTTGCTCAGCGTCCCGAGCTGGTTCCTCTTCTCGCAGAGTGGTTCGTCAGCGAATGGCCCGCTTGGTACGGGCTCGGAGGCCAGGGCAATGTCACGGAAGATCTCAAGTACTTCGCGGCTTCCGATGTGAACTTGCCAGTCGGCTTCGTGGTGCTCATCAATGGAACGCCCGTGGGAGCGGGTGCATTGAAGACCGAATCAATTCCTAGTCACAAGCACCTGTCGCCATGGGCAGGGGCCGGCTTCGTCGTTCCAGAAGAGAGGGGCAAAGGTGTCGGGGCTGTTTTGCTTCGCGCCGTGGTCGCTCATGCCCGAGCCCTTGGTTACCCGTACGTCTACTGCGGCACAAGTACAGCGGAATCTCTGCTCCAAAGGTCTGGTTGGTCAGCCATCGAGGTCATCGAACATGCGGGCAAATCGCTCACCATCTTCCGCATTGCTGCGTAACCCCTCGCTCAACCGGACGCGCTGCGGCATTCCGCCCTGGCCATGCGGCGCTGTTGTTCATCTTGCGCCGCAAGGCCAGGGCGCCAAGCCTCCGCGCGCCGGTTAGCTCCACGTCAAGCGTGGCAATACGCGTGCTTTGGACCGTACCGCTTCCTGAGAGCCGTTGGTTGACTCACCTCAATTCGGGTCTTCGCAGGAAGTAGCAGGCTTGTGCCTCCTCGCATTCAACAACGAGAAGAGCATGAGCATCACACTCTTTCCGCCAGTGGTTGCCGCAGCGGCGGCCGCACTCCTGATCATCGGTTCGCCCCTCGCTCAGACTGTCACAGTACCAAGTCAGGTCTTGGGCGCTGAACTTCAGGCCTGGTTTGACGCCGATGGCTTCGCTGCCGCGGGTATAAACCTGTCGAACGGGTGCTACTTCATTTCCAAGGGCGGTGGGAACGAGCGCGCCCAAAGCATCCACTGTGCCGGCAGGCCCGCGTTCACAGTCATTGGCGAATCCAGAGTCGTCGGCAACCAGATCTGCTCGAAGAACAGCTATCCCGATGGCAGCACAGTCGCTCATTGCCAAGACGTATTCAGGATCGGTGAGAACAAGTACGAGATGCGGGTAGACGGTAAGCCGATGACCTTGATGTACCGCCTGGTGCGCTGAGAGTGGCGGCGTCTAGGCCACATAGAAACGACCTGAGTTGCAAGTTGTCATGCTGTTCTTCTTCCCACCCCACACTGTCGCCGTGGTAAGCGCGCCATACGAGCGCCCCTATGCAGATCCAATCTCGCTCAGGGCCGGCGAGCGCGTGCTGATTGACGCGGAGAAAACGAAGGAGACCGACATACTCGGTTGGTCGTGGTGCACGGGACCTGATCGTCGCCAAGGGTGGGTACCAAACAGTTGGATCACGCATCAGTCCGGCGCTGCGCAGATCGTGCGCGACTACTCCGCTCTTGAGCTCACCATCAACGTAGGAGATCGCATGACCCTACACCACAGCGAAAGTGGATTCGTTTTCGTGACTCGCGAAGACGGATCTATAGGCTGGGTTCCCGACGCTTGTCTGCAGCTCCTTGAGACTACGGAGAGCAATTGCTCTGCCGACGCGCCAAGTGCGGCCTAACCCCTGGCTCAAGCTGACCCGCTACGGCAGGCTTTGTAAGCCCGGTCCGCGCCAGTAGTACCATCGTCGTGCACCGGGCTTACAAGGCCTGCCTCCGCGGGCAGCTTAGCGCGAACGTTAGCCGTCAGACCCCCGACTTCCTAGCCGGGTGCGTTGGAAGGTACCGATTTTTGGTACCATTGCCTATGAAGCGGAAGCGCCAGCGCACGCCCGAACTGATCTTCTCTCGCCCTACAGCCGCCAACGTTCAGTGGCGGGACACCGAGGCCCTGTTCCGCGAGCTCGGAGCTGAGGTCTCCGAGCGGGAAGGCAGCCGAGTTGCCGTGGTTCTCTTTGGCGAGGTACGCGTGTTCCACCGCCCCCATCCGTCGCCCGACACCGACAAGGGAGCCGTGGCAAGCGCCTGCAAGTGGCTGGAACAACACGGAGTTGAACCATGAACACCATGACGGTTGAGGGCTTCACCGCCAAGATCGAGTACGACCCAGACCTCGACGCGTTTCGTGGCGAGATCATGGGCCTGAACGGCGGAGCAGACTTCTTTGGCAAGAACCCCAGAGAACTCCGTGCTGAGTTCAAGAAGTCGCTGCAGGTCTTCTTGGAGGTCTGCCGCGAGAAGGGCATCGAGCCCCGCCGCAGCTACTCCGGCAAGTTCAACCTGCGCATAACTCCCGAATTGCATGAACGCCTGGCAATCGTGGCTCAGGCAGAAGGCAAAAGCATCAACGCCTTGGCTCAGGACGCGCTGCAGAAGCGAGTGGCGACGCACTGACGGCTAACCCTGCGCTCAACCGGACGCGCTACGGCAGGCCACGACACTCCGCGCTCAGCGCCGCAACTCAATGCAAGTCGAACACCGAACTACCGTAGCTGCCGCACCGGGGGTCGTCTTCTCCATCTACGAAGATGTTGGAAACTGGCATACCTGGGATCCGGACACAAGGCGAGCCACTCTGGACGGTCCCTTCCAGGTAGGCAGCCGCGGCCGACTGACGCCGACCAAAGGCAATACCGTTCCAATGGTCCTCACCCAGGTCGAAGCATCCCGATGCTTCACCGTCGAGTCGAAGATCCCCTTCTTCCGCATGCTGTTCGAACACGAGCTCATCCCTGCGGCTGGCGCAACTGAGGTCGTACACAGGGTCACCCTCTCGGGGCTGCTCTCTCTGTTCCTGGGGCCCATGCTTGTGAGGCAACTCAATGTGGGCCTTCCGGTCACGCTCCGCAACTTGAAAGCTCTCGCGGAGACCCGCAGTGCGGTCTAGCCCTAAGCTCCACCGGACGCGCTACGGCGTGCCGGTCAGCTCCACATTTGGCGGCACAGGACACGCCCTTGCTTCTCCACGGAGTCCAAATGCAGATCACCGTTTCGACCGTCGTCAACGCGCCCATTGAGTACGTCTGGACAGCGTACACAACACCGGAGGACATCAAACTCTGGAATGCAGCCTCGCCTGACTGGCACACCACTTCTGCAGCAGTGGACCTACGCCCAGGAGGCAGGTTCTGCTCTCGCATGGAAGCAAAGGATGGTTCCTTCGCCTTTGACTTCGAAGGTCACTACACCAAGGTACTGCGTCATGAGTTGATCGAGTACGAGTTTGGTGGGCGAATGGCGGTCGTCACGTTCATGGAATGTCCTCAGGGGGTAGAGCTGACCGTCAGGTTCGATGCTGAAACAATCCACTCTGAAGACGAGCAACGAACTGGGTGGCAGGCAATCCTGGACAACTTCACACGCCACGTTGATGGCAAGTTGGCTACCCAGTAACCTTCGCAGCGCCTGCAAAGTGCGACCCAACCCCGCGTCAAGCCGCAAAAGTGCAGTTCATCGGACCACAACTCGACCGTGTCTCTGAGTGCGAGGCGGTGCTTCGAACACTTCCTGGTTGGTTCGGGATCGAGCACGCATTGCTCATGTACAAGAACGACTCAGCCAAGTTCCCCACCTTCGCCGTCGAGCGAGACGGTGCCATCGTGGCGTTCTTGACGCTACGCGAACACTTCGCTGCGTCCTGGGAGATCCACTGCATGGCGGTCCATGCAAGCTGCAGAGGTTCGGGCATTGGAACGAGCCTCATTGAGCACTCGCAGGTTTGGCTTTGTCAACGTGGAGTCAAGTTCCTGCAGGTCAAGACCGTGGCGTCCACAAGCAATAGCGCCGAATACGCAGAGACTCGCAAGTTCTACGAGGCCATGGGGTTCACGCCCGTGGAGGTCTTCCCCGAGCTTTGGGATCCTTGGAACCCTGCACTCCAGATGATCAAATCGCTGAATGCGGCCTGACACTACGCTCAACCAGACGCGCTACGGCATGCCGCCCTGGCCGTGCGGCGCCGCTGTTCATCTTGTGCCGCACGGCCAGGGCATCACGCCTACGCGCGCCGGTTGGCTCCACGTTAGGCTTCAACTTGCAGGTCAGGCTGCATATGCCCACCTATCGACTCTCCACCGATGCTGAAGCCGAAGCTCAAGGCTTCGTCGGCGCCGAGTCGCAACGAAGACGTGAGGTCCTTCGAGAGACACTCCGCGCCTTCGACATCTGCCAACCCGCAGAGCACTTCCACCAACTCGCGGCGCGCAACCTTAGGTATTGGCAGTCTCTGGTTGAACGGACGGACCAGGAACCCAGTGTGAAGGTCATCCCAGGCGACTGGGGTGAAGTGACTCAGGCGCTGACCATGGCCTACGGAACGTGCTTCGCCGTGCTGAACATGGCGAACGCCTACTACCCTGGAGGCGCCTATGGCGAGGGGGCTGTTGCGCAGGAGGAAAACATGTTCCGACGGACGGACTGCCACTTCCAGATCCGACCGGAGCACTTGGCGTCTGACGGCCGAACCTACACGGACGCAATGACTGACCTGCTCACGGCTCGTGCAGGCTTGGTCTATCTGGACACGAAAGCACCACGCGTTTGCATCCGTGGCAAGGAAGATCGAAAAGACCCGAAGCTCGGGTATCCCTGGCTCCACGAATCCGCAGTGTTCCCGTTCTACGAGCTGCGCGCGTCAGCTCAAGACCTCCGAGACGGCAGTGAGTTCGACTTGGCCATTGCAAGAGCTCGAGTCGCCGCTCAACTCGACACGCTCATCGAACATGGAATCAGACACGGGGTCCTCGGCGCATTCGGATGCGGGGCGTTCCTGAACCCTGCAGAACAAGTTGCGAGGCTGTACCGAGAAGAGATTCAGAAGCGAGCGCGATCGTTCGATGTGCTGGCCTTTGCCATCTACTCCGCGGGCTATGGAAGAAACAATCTTGAACCATTCGCAGCCGAATTCCGAAATGCGGCATGACTGGTCGATCAATCAGAGCGCCAACGGCTGAACACCTTGCCCGGTTAACTCCACGTTAGACGATTCGAACCCCACCATCAGACCGACCATGACCGTCATCGACAAGTCGATTCCAGTCCTGCCTAGCCGCTCTTTGCGGCGCACGCTGGCCTTTTACGAGAGGCTTGGCTTTCATGGCGAGTTGCTGGCCGCAGACACATACGCGATCCTGAACAGAGGCCAACTTGAACTGCACTTCTTTCCTCACCCGGACCTCAGGCCCGACGAGTGCTATTCCGGTTGCTACATGAGGGTGGCAGATGTCGACGCCCTGTACCTTGAACTCAGTACGGCCCGACTGCCAACTCACGGCATCCCGCGAATGGAACCAGTTGAAGACAAGCCATGGTCCATGCGAGAGTTTGCCCTCCTTGATGAGGACGGCAATCTGGTCAAGTTCGGCCAAGAGCTGTAGCTTCGATGCCTCGCCAATGCTGTACCGCGCAATGCGCCGGCTAACCATACGTTCAGCCGGACACGCTACGTCATGCCGCCCTGGCCGCAAGACGCCCGCTGTTCATCATGCGCCCCGCGCCCAGGGCAGCGCGGCTTCGCGCGCCGGTTAGCTCCGCGTCAGGCATCACATTCGAGTTGCTGGTCCTCCTCCCAGTTCAAGTAGTCCAACATGCGAGTACATGTCAACGGCATACGTCTCTTCTTCGAAACGGAAGGCACCAAGTTGCGAATAGATGGGAACTCGATGCGAGAAGTCCCTACTCTTCTACTCTTGCATGGCGGACCCGGGGCCGATCACTCGATTTACCGGCCAGCTTTCTCCGCTCTTGCCGATGTTGCACAGGTTGTGTATCTAGACCACCGCGGCAACGGCAGAAGTGATCGAGGCCCAGTAGAGCAATGGACTCTAAGTCAATGGGCTGATGACGTGAAGGCATTCTGTGACGCCCTTGACATCGAAAAGCCCATTGTCTATGGAGCCTCCTTCGGAGGTATGGTTGCGATGGCATACGCCACCCGCTACCCTGCCCACCCCCAAGCTTTAGCCCTCGTGAGTACAACAGCGCAGGCAACCTCACACACAGCAGCGAAGGTTGACATGTTTGGTCATCTCGGTGGCCGAGAGGCCCGTGAACTTGCGCATCGCCGTTTCGTGCTGGGTGACACAAGCCCCGAGGTACTGGGTGCATGGTTGAAGGTCGCAGTACCTCTCTACACACAATCGGACGCAGAACCCGGAACGATGGAACGCATCGTTCTCAATCGAGAAGCGACGGCATGGTTCAACAGAATTGGCGGTGAGGGACGAGGTTTCGACATGCTCGCAGACTTGTCAAGCATTCAGTGCCCTACGCTCGTCCTTGGAGGCCTGCTGGACCCAATGGTGCCAATCGAATGCCAGCGCGACATAGCTGGCGCGCTACCCACGGGCCTCCTGACATACCGTGAGTTTGGAGACTGCGGGCACGGCGTCATGCCGGACGTACCGCAGCTGGCGATGCCGGTTCTGCGCGAGTTCATACTGAAGCACACATGCCAGAAATCCATCGGTGATGCCTGACCCCTCGCTCAAGCTGACCCGCGGAGGCAAGCACTGCAAGGCGCCAGGAACGAGTTGCCAACCATGCTGGACGAGCCCTACTTGCTCTACGCACTCATCATCGCGTGTGAGCTTGGCTTTTGGGTCGATCAACCGGAGCACCAACGGCTGGGCACCTTGCGCGCGAGGGGCTCGCTGTCTATGCTGCACCTTGCGGGCAAGGCGCCTATCCGTCGTCGCCCGGTCAACTCTGCGTTAGGCATCACGGGAGACCCAATGCGCGCACCCGTCGCTCTTCTTTTCGCTTCGGTCTTTCTGGCAAGCTCCGCATGCGCCAGCTCCGATGCCCAGGTCAGCGCAGCCGATCCTCGGATACGGTTCGCAGAGAAGGCGGCCGTTGATGCCTTGAACTTCCGTCAGAGTGAACTCGCGAGCCTTGTGGACACCAAGCCGATCTTCACAGCGCCCGGTTGGGCAGACTTCATGAAGCGCCTGACCGGGTTTGTAGATCCTCAGGGCGCGGCAACCTTCACTTCAACCTTCACGCCCTCAGGTGCGGCAATCGCCGCGAAGCAAGACAAGGCGAGCCTGACCATCACCGTGCCTGGCGTTCTAAAGCACGAGAGTCGGACCCCCCAGGGAGCCGTATCAACGACCTCTTATCGGGCAGAGATTGACCTCCGCGTTTCGCCAAGTCCATTCAAGGTCGAGATGCTTGTCCAAAGAACTTGCGGGGGCGCAGCAACAAAGCCATCCTGTCGGTGAGCGCGAGTGATGCCCAAGCTCTCGTTCAAGCCGACCCGCTACGGCAGGCGGCGTAACTCGAATGTTGGGCGTCATAACCAATCCGTTGCCCTATGCTACGCGCAGCCGAGTTCACTGCTCTTTTTCTCTTGGCCATGAATGTGTGCGCCGCATTCTGGGTCTCTTCCGATACAGCGGAAGCGGAGCTTCTCAAGGCACCCCTTCTTGCAGGGTTCGTGATCTTCTTTCTCTTGGTCCTCTTGGTAGTCGCGCACGCAACGCCCCTGGCTCAGGCCAGGAACCCCAAGACTTCACCCTCGGACGAGCAAGACGGCTTGCCTTGGCGCGACGTGAAGACAGTCCTTCTACTGGCACCAAGAATCCACAGACGCATCGGTATCGTGGGTGTCGCAGCCTTGGCATCTACCATCGTCGGTGTCGGAGGGGTTTCCTGGAGTAGCGGCTCCACCTTCCAACAAGGCCATGCGTTTGGCATCGCGCTGTATGTCTCCGCGCTCACTGCGATTGTTCTTCCCGTTCTTGCCGGGCTCGCCAGATTGCCGCCAACAGTCAGTGAACGCATCGCCCTTCTCAAGCGGAATGACGCCTAACTGCTCGCTTGGCTCGAACGTAGACATCTCAGTCTTGCTTCGGCGCGCAACCCAGCAGGACGCTGCGCCCATCTACCGGGTTCACATGGCTTCAATTCGTGCGCTCGCCGCGCGAAGCTACACCGCAGCGCAGATCGACGCATGGTGCAGCGGTCGCTCGCCGCAGAGCTACCACGCACCCATTCAAGAACAGGTGGTAGTTGTTGCCGAGGTACAAGGTGAGATCGCCGGCTTTGCGCAGCTCGCGCCCGAGCAGTCGCTTGTTGTCGCGGTCTATGTCAGTCCAGTGCACGTGCGCCGCGGCATCGGCCCACGCCTACTACGCGCGCTGGAAGAGCACGCGCTGAGTCTGGGCACCGAAGAGCTGCAGTTGCAGGCTTCACTCAACTCCGTGGCGTTCTATGCGCATGCCGGTTACTCCGCAGGTGAACTCAAGCATCACGTTGTCGCAGGTGGAGTCCGGTTGCCATGCACGGCAATGTCACGGACCCTCCGGTGATGCCCAGTCCCGCGCTCATCGTCACTCTCATCGCATCGGCACTCGCCGGATGCGCTTCTCTTTCGCACTATGCTGGCATGGAGTCTCGCGACATCAAGGCCCTCTCTCCTAAGGACGTCGAGGGGCTGATGGCCGGGCGCGGAATGAGCATGGCCCTGGCTCAGCGCTGACAGCGTGGCCCGACGCTGGCACCCGGCTCAAGCCGGCCCGCCAGGGGGGCGCGACAGGCCCGGCCCGCGGCGGTCTGTACATGCGTGCGATCCCGGCTTACGCTAGCGCGTTGATCGGACGACCCCTTGTTCCGCAGCTCGGAGGACTCGTCAGCTGTCGGACGGCAAAGACCCATGGTTCGGGAGACCCGGATGAGACGTGTCACAGGCATTGGCGGCGTGTTCTTCAAGGCGAAGGACCCGAAGGCGTTGAACGAGTGGTATCGCACTCACCTGGGCCTCGATGTCCAGGACTGGGGTGGCGTTGCCTTCAGGTGGGCGGAAGACAATCCTGGCGCCAAGGGCACCACGATCTGGAGTCCGTTCAAGGAGGACACTTCGTACTTCGCTCCGAGCACGGCGAGCTTCATGGTGAACTACCGGGTCGAAGACCTGCACGCGCTGCTGGCCGTGCTTCGAGCAGAAGGCTGCGCCGTGGACGAGAAGGTGGAAGAGTCCGAGTATGGAAAGTTCGGGTGGGTCATGGATCCAGAGGGCAACAAGATCGAACTCTGGCAACCTCCACTGGGCAGTTGAACGACCCCGATTCGTTGGCGAGAGTGATCTCTCGAACAGCTGGCCTTGGGAAAAATCATCCCTGCACCGTGCAACTCAATCAAGTCACCCTACCAACACACGATGTTGACGCCTCGGTCAGGTTCTACGTCGGCCTGGGCCTGCGCCTCATCGTGAGCTCATCTCCACGGTACGCCCGTTTCGAATGCGAGGACGGCGGCTCCACCTTCTCGGTGCATCAGGTTTCGCATCCGGCTCCGCCTTCAGGCGTCGTCGTGTACTTCGAGTGCGAGGACCTGGACGCACGGGTCAAGGCGCTCGAGGAACGTGGTTACGCCTTCACCCAGGGACCACAGGACCAGCCGTGGCTGTGGCGCGAGGCGCGTCTGGTCGACCCCTCGGGCAACGTCGTATGCCTGTACTGGGCCGGAGAGAACCGGCGGTTTCCGCCCTGGCGGGTGCAAGCGTGAAGCACCCACAAGCGCCTGCCCGCAGGCGCCGGGCCCGGTCTGCCCGGCCGGGCTGACACCCGGCCGTCATCTCAGGCATCGACGTTTCGGGGTTCACAACGACAGCAAGGGATGCACCCCTCATGGAAACCCGCATTGCAGCCGACTCGGTCATCCAGTTCCTGCACCACTTCGAGGCTCTGGCGATGAAGGAGGACTTCAGCCTTCTGGAAAACATGATCGATGAGCATGCGTACTTTCGATTCAACGACGGAGACTTCGTCGGTCGCCAGGCGATCCAGGCCGCATTCGAGAAGACCTGGCGAGGGGATCCCACGGTCAGGAAGTCCAGCTTCCACCTGTCCGAGATCGTCGTCTTGACGACCGACAGCGCCTCGGCATCAGCCACCTACACCTACACCTGGGAAGGCGCGCAAGGTGGCAGGGCGTTCAAGGTTCAAGGGCGAGGCACCCGCGTCCTGGCCCGTGACGATGGCAGGTTCAGGATCGTTCATGAACACCTCAGTCGCTTTCCGCAACGCAGTGCTGCCTGACATCGCGTCAGGCCCCACAGGACACCCATGGCTCGTTCCTCCACGGTCGCACAGGTCTTCGGGCTCGCCGGCTGGCTGCTGGCCAGTTTCATCGCCGGGGGGATCGGCGGCCTGGCCTCCATCAATGCCGCGGGCTTCTATGGCCAGCTCGTGCAGCCGCCCTGGGCGCCGCCGGCCTGGCTCTTCGGTCCGGTCTGGTCGGTGCTCTTCGTTCTCATGGGCGTTTCGGCCTGGCTGGTCTGGCGCGAGCATGGGTTCCGGGGCGCCGGCACGGCCCTGAAGCTCCATGTGGCGCAGCTGATTGCCAACGCACTCTGGACCTGGCTGTTCTTCGCCTGGCGGCTGGGCGCCGTCGCATTTGCAGAGATCGCCGTTCTCTGGCTGCTGATCGCCGCGACCATCTTCCTGTTCTGGCCGCTTCACCGGCTCGCCGCTGTCCTGCTGCTGCCCTACCTGGCATGGGTCAGCTTCGCTGCCGCTCTGAATCTCGCCCTGTGGCGCCTGAATCCGGCGGTGCTTGGCTAGACGACGCGCCAGGTCAGGCAACCCAGGCTCATACCCCGCAACTCCGAACCCGGAACCCAGACACCATGACCACCTTCGTCAATCCGCCCGATGTGCATGTGCCCACCGGATACAGCCACACTGCAGTCGTGCCGGCCGGCACCGATCTGGTGTTTCTTTCCGGGCAGGTGGGCATCAGGCCCGACGGATCGACACCACCGACGCTGGCCGAGCAGTCGGAACAGATGTTCGACAACATGGCCGCAGCCTTGCGTGTGCATGGCCTCGATGCATCGTCCCTGATCAAGCTGACGCTGTTCGTCGTCGCAGGCCACGACATCCAGACGGTTCGCACCGCAAGAGCGAAGTTGCTGGGCGCCCACAGGCCCGCTTCCACGGCGGTCTTCGTGTCGCAGCTGGTCGCCCCGACGCTGTTCGTCGAATGCGAAGCCATAGCCGCCAGGCCGCGGGCCTAGCAAAACCGGAGTCCGATCGGCTTCGCGACAGGGAAACGTCAACATCGATTCGCTGGAGGGGTGCCATGAAGACCACTGTCCGCCACACCACGGTGTTCCTCGACCGCCGCAGGCTGGCGTTGGCTCCGCTTGCCGTGTGCTGCAGCCCGGGTTGGGCGGTGGCCGCCTCACCACACGCCAGCAGGAGGTGGATGGCGGCGGCGGAGCAGATGAAGGCCGAGGCGCTGTCCTGGGGCGATCAGCCTTATGGTGCGGTCCTGGTCAAGGACGATCGAATCATCGGCTTCGGGCCCAGCCGCGTCGTCAAGAACCAGGACGCCGATGCGCATGCCGAACGCGAAGCCATCAAGCACGCGCTCGCAGAGGTGGGGCCGAACGGCGTCAGGGGCTCCGTGCTGTACTCGACGTCCAGACCCTGCGCCTTGTGCGAGTCGGCCGCGTTCAAGGCGGGCGTCCAGCGCATGTTCCACGGCCCAAGCGTCGCCGATGCAGGCGAGCCCAGGGCCAGGTAGCCCGCGCAGGACCGCTCCCCCGCCGAAAGCCCGCAGATGCACGCGTTCGTCGTCGTCTCAGGGTTGCCCGCCAGTGGCAAGACAACGCTGGCCTGCGAGCTCGCCCCGAGGCTCGGCATGCCTGCCTTCGACAAGGACAGCTTCCTGGAGAGCCTGTTCTCGTCCAGCCAGGCGCCGACGCTGGAAGCACGTGCGCCCCTCAGCAGAGTGGCCGATGCCGCACTGGAAACGGCAGCGCTGACGGCGGGTGCTGCCATCGTGACTTCGTGGTGGCGGCATCCTATGGCCCTGTCACGCTCGGGCACACCGACGGCCTGGCTGCAATCTCGCGGCGCGGCCGTGGTCGAGGTTCACTGCCATTGCCCCGCATCCGTCGCACTGAGCCGCTTCATCGCGCGACAACGCCATCCGGGACATGCCGACTCGCAGCGCGACCGTGAAGAACTGGCGCGGCAGTTCGAAGCAGCGTCTGCATGGGGACCCTTGTTTCCCGAACGGGCCATCACGCTGAGCACGCTGCATGCGATCGGCGAGCGCAGCATCCAGGCCCTTGCCGATGAAGTCAGGCAGCGCCTGGCCGCGCGTGAGGGGTGACACCTCGCTCGACCGCGCTCCCCCAAGGGACCGGCGATCTTGGCTCGGACACAGGGACTGGTACATTGCTTGCGTGATGCCTGACAGCACGCCCGCCCCGGAGCGCTGGCCCGCTCGCAGCCTGAGCCTTGCGACATGACTGTCCACCTGCTCCAACTGCCAACCGCGGCGCTCGAGGCGCTGGCGGCGTCACGTGTGCCTGAAGGCCTAGAAGACCACGTGGAGCCTGGGTCCCTGCCCCCCGCCTTCGTCGCGGCCCGGTCTCTCGAACTCGCCAGCGCGGGCCATCCTGTGCCCTGGTCGACGACCTTCCTCATCGTCAACCAGGAGGACGCCAGAATCATCGGGGGCTGCGGGTTCAAGAACGCCCCGGTGGTCGGCAGGGTGGAGGTCGGTTATGGCGTGGCGCCTGCTGCGCAAGGCCATGGAGCCGCCACCGAGGCTCTGCGGCTGCTGGTCGGCACGGCCTTCGATGCCGGCGCCACCGAAGTGGTGGCTGAAGTCTCCCCGACCAACTTCGCTTCCACCCGGGTGGTCCAGAAGGCGGGTTTCGAGAAGGTCGGGGCGCGGCTGGACGGCGACAACGAGTACGTCATCCAGTGGGCACGGCGAAGCCGGGACCCGCTCGTGGTTCCAGCAGACGCACGAGGGCGGACCGCACGAGATCAACCCGCCCCGAGCACGTCGCTGCAAGAGATCCAGGCCCTCGAGGTCGAACTGCATCACCCGGGTGTTCGCTGCACCCGGGAGCGTCTGGAGCAACTGCTGCACCCGGATTTTCACGAGGTTGGACGCTCCGGCAGGGCTTACGACCGCGACACGGTGCTTGGCTACCTGTCTTCGCTGAAGGCCCATCCCGCCGTGGTGTCCGACTCGTTTGCGCTCGTCGAACTCGGACCCGGGGTCGCGCTGCTCACCTACCGGTCTGCGCAGGTCGACAGTGCGGGCCTGGTCAACCACACGCTGCGTTCATCGATCTGGATGATGTTCCCGTCTGGCTGGCAGTTGCGCTACCACCAGGGCACGCCCGCCGGGCAGGCCTGGTGAACGGCTTGCCGACCGTCTCGAGTCCTGCGAGCCCCGGCCCCAGTCACCTCGACCTCCGTGAGGTCCATCATCATGAAGAAGCTCCTTCTCGTCCTGTCGCATCTGGTGGCCATCGCCATCGGGTTCGAAGGCGAGTTGGCGCCCGGCCCGGACTACAAGCTCCCTCTGCAATGAACGGAGTGCCCGAACCGGGGCCGACGTCCTGCAGACGCTGTCGGGCTTCACCGGGCGCCGCCGAGGCCGTAGCATTCCCCGTCCCTCCACCACCACTTACCATTTCGCCATGCTGAACCACGTCATGCTCGGATCGAACGACATCGAACGGTCCAAACGCTTCTACGACGCCGTGCTGGGCGTGCTCGGCGCGGGCGAGCCCATGCGCAACGTCGCTGCTACCGGCCACGTGAGGATCTTCTATCGACACGACGGCAGCACTTTCGGTCTGACGCAACCCATCGATGGTCAGGAAGCGACGTCGGCCAACGGGGGCACGATCGGCTTCCGGTGCAACTCGCCAGAGCAGGTGCAGCAGTTTCACGATGTCGCCGTCGCAAACGGCGGCCGGTCGATCGAGGACCCCCCGGGACTGCGCTCCGGCAACATGGGCCCCATCCACCTGGCCTACGTCAGGGACCCCGATGGACACAAGCTCTGTGCCATCCATCGCGCCAAGTAGTTGACGGGACGCCGCGACGCGGCGTTCGCAAGGAGAGATCCATGACGACACGGGGATTCGTTGCAACGCACGCCAGCGACGCCGTCTTCGAACGCGGACTGAGATCGTTCTTCGAATACAGGGATCTCGGCATCAGGAAGGCCACCGAAGGCCGGGTGGCCGCGCACGTCATCCGGGCTGCGGCCGGCAAGGAGTTCTCCAGCCAGCCGCACCTGCACCGGACGGACTTCCAGCTGGTCTACATCCTCAAGGGCTGGATCGAGTTCGAGTACGAGGGCCAGGGCGTGGTCAGGCTGGAGGCGGGGTCCTGCGTCCACCAGCCGCCTGGGATCCGCCACCGCGAGCTCGGGCACAGCGAAGACATCGAACTGCTGGAAGTCGTTCTTCCTGGAAACTTCGTGACCGAGGAAGTGCCGTCACTGAACCCATAGGTGGGGCCAGCAGCACGGAGGTCCGAGGTCCATTCAACCTGCCGGGAGTTCACACGTGCTCCACCACGTCGAAATCTACGTCAGCGACATCGAACGGTCCGTCTGCTTCTGGACGCCGTTCATGCAGCAACTCGGGTACGAAGCAGACCGCTGGTCCGGCGGCATGAACTACGTGAAGCCGGATCACGCCTACTTCTGCTTTCTCCAGGCGCCGAGTGAACACCTGGGCGCGGGGTATCACCGCAAGCGAGTGGGCCTGAATCATCTCGCCTTCAAGGCGACGTCCCGGGCGCAGGTCGATCAGATGGCCGCCTGGGTCAAGGCTGCGGGCTACACCGTGCTCTACGAAGCAGAGTATCCATTTGCCAGCGGTCCGGGCTACTACGCCATGTACTGTGAAGATCCCGACCGGATCAAGGTCGAGGTGGTGGCGCCGGGCGAGGACTGACATCGCGCAGGCCGGGCAGGCGGACGCGCCTTGAACGCGACGGACGCCCGCCGAGGGGTGCGTACAGTCCGGTACTGGCATTGACCTGGGAGCGTCACCTTGTCTGGAGGCCACTGGAAAGAGATGTTCAACGCCGCATGCGCTGGTGACCTGGCGCTGGTGGAGTACCACGTGGACCGCGGCGTCGACATGAACTACGCGCACCCCGAGTTTCTCGCCACGCCCTTGGTGGCCAGCATCCTGGAAAGGCAGTCCGAGGTGGCGTTGTTCCTCCTGGAGCGTGGCGCCAACCCGCACCTGCTGTCCGAGTTCGACGGCCTCACACCGATCCAGGCAGCCCGTCAGGCAGGGCTGCTACAGGTCGAGGCCAGGCTCGTCGAGCTGGGGGTGGAACCGCTCCCGGTTTCCAACAGCGCAAGGGGCTGGCTGGCGCGGCTGTTTCGATCGAATGCCGCGTGACATCCCGGCCACCCGGCGCCCGCCCCGCCATGCATGCCTCCCCTCCCGATTCATGTTCATGAATGTCCTTCGCTGCCTGCTCGGCACGGCCAGCTTCGCAGCATCGCTGTCAACACCCGTCGCGGCCGAGCCTCCGTCGTGGCCGGGTCTGGCCTGCACGGTCGTCGAGCAGTCGGTCGCGGGCACCGTCCGCCTGCAGATCCGGTTCGACAACCAGGGGCCGGCAGCGGTCGAACTGCCACCCTTGCCGCACCTCGTCCTCTACGCAGACCGGGGCGCCACGGAAGCCCTGGCCACCACGGCCCGGCTGGACCGCGTGCAGAGAACGCCGTTGACCGTGCCGGCCGGCGGGTCGCGCATGGAACTCCTGGCCGTCGATCCGGCACTCGCCGAGACCATGCGGTGCCGCGCCATCCCACCCGCAGCGGCCGCGCTGTACTTCTACCGCTTCAGTCAGCGGCCGCAATCGCGTTGCCTGCTCGACGGCTTTGACGCGGCGACCCTGGCCGCCGCGGATCCCCCCTGTCCCGCGGCAGGCGCGTCGGGCCGCAACGGCAGACCTTGAACTCCGACCACCCGGCGGGCACCGCCCGCGGCGGCGCTACATTGCCTCCTTCCACTCTCGGCGCAGGTCTCCACATGGACAACATCAGGGTTCGACAGGCCGTCATTGCCGATCTCGATCCACTGGCTCGACTGTTCGACGACTATCGTCAGTTCCAGGGCAAGGCGAGCGACCTGCCGGCAGCGCAGGCGTTCCTGTGCGCACGCTTCGATCACGGCGAGTCCGTCGTGTTCATGGCCCATGAGGGCAGCACGCCGGTGGGCTTCGCCCAGCTCTACCCGAGCTTCTCGTCGACCGCCCTGACGCGGGTCTTCATCCTCAACGACCTGTTCGTCGCCGACGCGGGACGGCGCAAGGGCGTGGCGTCCCTGCTGCTCGCGGCCGTCGAAGCCTATGCCTTCGCGCTGGGCGCGTGCCGCTTGAGTCTGAACGTCGCGAGGAACAACCCGACGGCACAGGCCCTGTACGAGGCCCGCGGCTGGTCGCGCGACGCCGAGCACCACATGTACCACCGCTTCAACGGCGCGCTCTGACCCGACTGGCGCAGCCGCGCACGCCTTCTGCGCATGCGGCGAGGCCACCCTCCAGCCCCGCGCTGCAGGATGTGCCACGCAGACGACATCGGAGCGCGAAAGCATCTGGTCATCGGCATCGAATTGCGATGAAATGCCGTCAAGGGTGGCAAGCACTTGGGTGTCGCGCCCCGTGGACCGACGCCCTTCGACGCACAAGCCCAGACGACCGATCATGATCATTCTTCTAGTCCTCGCCCTCGTGGTCGGCAGCGCCTGCGGTGCCGCGCTCAGCTTCGAACTGCACACGCCCGAGGAGAAGCGCAACTCGTGGCGCCACTGGGCCAACTTCCTGGTGGTGGTGGTGGTAGTGTCGCTTGCGATGGTGGCCGCAGAGGCCGTCAACGCGGCCGATCCGCCAAGCTTGGCCGTCAAGGCGTGGTGCCTGCTCGTGGTGGCCATCGGCGCGGCCCTGGCCTACTGGCAGGTGGCGCGCCGGCTGCAGAGGTCCGCGCGACGCGCCGGGTGATGCACTCAAGCCGCGGCCCCGGCGCGACCGCAGCGTCGAGACCGCTTCGAGCCTGGGCGCTGTGGCCTGCCCTGGCGCTCGCTTCGTCGCTGACGGCCTGCATCTACGTGCCCCGAACGATCGCGGTCTACGATGCCGATTGCCGTGTGTACTCCCGGCAGATGGTCATGCAGCCGGTGCAACTGGCGGCCATACAGAGCTGCAGCAACAGCGGCTGTGCGTCGCTGCTCGTCGCCGCCGGCGCCACCGCAGCCGCCAGTGCGGTGATCTCGGGCAGCATCGTGATCGTCGGCAACATGGCCTACTGGTTCGAGAAGCAGGGTTCGTGCAGGGGGGCGGGCCCGACGGGGCCTGGTCGGCCGCGGCCGGATTGAACGCGGGCCGGCTGCCGATCTGAAGCGCGGGCTACGCCCGGCAGCCGCCGCGCAGGGCAGAGCACGGCCCAGCCCTGATGGACGGAAGGTCCCGCCGCGGTCCGCGTGCCCTACCATTGGACAGGATGGACGCCTACATCGTCATCGGCAACCCGAACACGCGCAAGTCGTCGCTGGTGCGTTCCCTCACCGGCTGCTTCAACCGCAGCGTGCGCGACATCATGCCCCTGGGCGGCAAGGCTGCGCTGCGGCTGTACGCACGCGTGGGGGCCTTGCAGGACACGAAGACCAGCGTCGAGGACTTCATCGCCGAAGTGTCGCGTTCCCGCTGCTCGGCCGTGCTGTTCTGCCTGGCGCCGTCGGCCCATGCCAACCACCCCGACACCTGTCCCGACGCGGTGGCCTATCTCGATGCACTGCAGGCAGCGGGCTGGCGCGTACGCGCCATCGCCGTGCTCGGGCAGAACAACGGCGGCGTGAAGTCGGCCTGTCTGCGGCAGTTTCCGCTGGCGACCACGTCACCCATCAACGTCACGGCGCACGGGGTGCGCGTGCACTTCGGCTGGGAATAGGCAGACTCACACCGCCCCGACCCGGCGGCGCGATCCGTGCACGCGCCCGAGGCAGCCCGCAGCGCCGACGCAGATCAACGCGACGGCACCCAGCGCCAGCGTGCCGGGCGCGGCCAGGGTTCCACCGCCGTTCTCGTCGAAGCGAAGGCGCAGGGCCACGCGCCAGGTGTCCAGGTCCAGGCTGCTGGCGCCCGCGAAGTTGATCAGGACCTGCTCCGAGCTGAACCCGATGTCGCCTGCGCCCAGGCCCGGCAGCGTCGATTCCTCCAGCACCACGCCGGTGATCGGCTCGATGGTGCCCAGCGCGTCCAGGAAGGACAGCCCGTTGAAGGCGGCCGGGCTGAAGACCTGGGAACGGCCCCCCACGATGACGATGCTGTCGTCGGTCACCGAGATCAGCAACATCGAACCGACAGGGCTGAACTCGTCGCTCAGGCAACAGGTGTAGGGCAAGTCGTTGAAAGGTGCATCGAACTGGGCACTGGCCAGCGAGTCACCCAGCGTCGGATAGAGGTAGTCGATGCGCACTGCGTTGCCGGCCAATGCGGACCACGCGGGGGTCGGCAGACCCAGGCCAAGGAGCATCACGGCCCAGAGGGCAACAAAGGACTTGCGCATGGTCAAACCTCTCGGGCGAACATGCGCAACCGGGGCAAGGACGGTTCCCGCCAATGGAATCAACCACTTGCGCTCAACAGCGCTCCCAACTGTCAAGAAGATCGACAAATCGCTGCGGGAGAGCCGGCCTGGGCCCCGTGCTCACCCCGGTTCGAAACGACCGTCCTCCATCTCGCGCGCCGCGCGCACCCAGACCGTGAAGTCGCCGCCTGATGCCGCATCGTCGAGCCTGTAGGCATACGCGGGCTCGCCGCTGCCTTCCAGCCTGCAGAGGTCGGCGGCGATGAGGATGCGGTAGCGCCGCCCGGTCTTGCGGTGCAGCAGAACGTCGTCAACCTGGTAGGCCATGCCGGCATGCTAACGGCAGCCCTGCCGGGTGCGGGACTGCGGGCCGCGCGATATGCTGGCGTCCCGCAGCCCGGTCGTTCCAGGAGCGCCAACAGCGATGCAGCAGATCGTCGACTTCATCCTCGAGCTCGACAAGCTCAAGGCCGTCACGCGCAAGACGCGGCCGCTGGGCCTGGACCGCTTCGAGAACTCCGCCGAGCACAGCTGGCAGATCGCGATGCTGGCTTCTTCGCTGGCCCACCATGCCGCCGAGCCCGTCGATGTGCAGCGGGTCGTTGCCATGCTGCTGGTGCACGACATCGGCGAGATCGACACCGGCGACACGCTGGTCTACGTCGAAGGCGGATGGGACGACCGCAAGGCCGCCGAACAGGCCGCCGTGCGGCGCATCTTCGGCCTGCTGCCCGCGGACCAGGCGGCGCACTATCTGGCGCTCTGGCAGGAGTTCGACGACGCTGCCACGCCCGAGGCGCGCTTTGCGCATGCCGTCGACCGCGCCATGCCGGCACTGCTGAACCTGGCCAACGACGGCCAGAGCTGGCGAGAGAACGGCATCAGCCACGCACGCGTGGTGCAGCGCATCGGCCCGCCCATCCGAGAAGGTTGCCCGGCGCTGTGGGCCTACATGGAAGAACGGCTGGAAGCGGCTCGCGCCGCCGGCTGGTTCACCAGCCCCTGAGCGCATCGACGGCATGGGCGGGCCTTCATCACGCGTGCTGCTGCGGCCGCTGGCAGCCGACGACGAGAGCGACTTCCTTGCCGCCGTGGCAAACAGCCGCCGCCTGCATCGGCCGTGGGTCTCGCCGCCGTGCGACGGCGCGCGTTTCGCCACGCTGCTGGACGCGCGCCAGGGACCGACCGGCCTCGGCTTCGTGCTGCGTACCGCGGACAGCGGTGCGCTGGCGGGCTACCTGGAATTGACGCAAATCGTGCGCGGCATGTTCCAGAGCGCCTACCTGGGGTACTACGCTTTCGAAGGGCACCAGGGCCGCGGGTTGATGCGGGAAGGCCTGCTGCTGCTGGCCAGGCGCGCCTTCGGCCCCATGAAGCTGCACCGGATGGAAGCCAACGTCCAGCCCGGCAACGTCGCGTCCATCGCGCTGGTGAAGACCTGCGGCTTCCGCAAGGAGGGCTACTCGCCGAAGTACCTGAAGATCCGCGGCCGCTGGTGCGACCACGAGCGCTGGGCTCTGCTGGCGCGGTGAAGGCGCACGTGCGCCGCGACCGGGACCCGCGCCTCGCTGCTGCAGGGCGCTTCTAGAATGCGGCAGCCATCCCTCACGGGCTGGCTGCGTTCTCAGGGCGGGGTGGAAGTCCCCACCGGCGGTATCTGCGTCTCGGCGCAGGAGCCCGCGAGCGCTCGATGGCTGCGCAGGCAGGCATCGAGGTCAGCAGACCTGGTGCGATGCCAGGGCCGACGGTCACAGTCCGGATGAAAGAGATCGCGACACACTCCGGCCCCCCGGCGTGGGCGACCGCCTGCAGGTCCCGCACGGCGCCGGCCCGCCTCACGGGAGCCGGGGTCCTCGCGCGCCCTGATTCTGGTTGTCCACCCCTTGAAGGGAATCCCATGAATCAGATGTCCTCACCTCTCAGCGCCCCGACGCATGCGGCGCAGGCACGGCCGCCCCAGGTGGCCGTGATCAGCGCTTCGTGGCATGCCGACATCGTCGGCCAGGCGCGGCAGGGCCTGCTCGAGGAGTTCGAGCGGCGTTGCTGGCAGCGCCGACAGATCGAGTTCTTCGAAGTGCCCGGCGCCTTCGAGATCCCACTGCACGCGCAGCAGCTGGCCCGAAGCGGCCGCTTCGATGCGATCATCGCCTGCGCCCTCGTCGTCAACGGTGGCATTTACCGCCACGAGTTCGTCTCTGCGGCCGTCATCGACGGCCTCATGCGCGTGCAGCTCGACAGCGGCGTGCCGGTGTTCAGCGCCGTGCTGACGCCGCGCGACTTCCACGAGCACGAGGAGCATCGACAGTTCTTCCAGGCCCATTTCCTGAAGAAGGGCGCCGAGGTGGCGCAGGCCTGTGCCCTGACCCTGGCCAGCCTGCAGCAGATGCAGGAACGGCTGCAGACGCCGACCCCGTCGCCACCCGCCGCAAGGCCGGCCTGAGGCGAGCCGGACCCTGCCGCAACACCGATCGGGCCCCATGCCTTCGACACGCACCCTGCTGGCCTGCATCACCGGGAGCTTCGCGCTGGCAGGCGCTTTCGATGCGACCCTGCCGGCCTCGGCCCTGCCCGGCATGACCATCCTGCACGGCCTGGTGGTGGGAGTGCTCACCTACATGTGGTGCCGCGCCGAGGCCATGGCGCGACGGCAGCCGCCGCCGGGGCGATCGGCGCTGTTCGCGGGCGTGTTCCCGCTGCTGGGCCTGCCCTGCTACTTCTTCCGCACCCGGCCGTGGCGGCGGGCAGTGCAGGATACGTCCCTGGCGGCGGCCTTGTGCGTGGCGCTGTGGCTGCTGCACCGCGGCAGCGCCGAAGTTGCTGGCCGCTTGTTGCGATGACTCATGCCATGCCCGCCCCGCGGGCCCACACTCAGGGCCGGGCCTGCGGGGCGGGGCCGAGGAACGATGACGTGAATGCACCCAACGACTGCACCCTGTACGGCTCTCGCGGCTCGGGCTCCGCCGCCGTCGAGGTTGCCTTGCGTCGCGCCGGACTGCGCTACCGGACAGTGCGCGCGTCGACCTGGGAGCCCGACTCGGCCCAGGACGAATTGCGCCGCGTGAATCCGCTGCAGCAGATTCCCACCCTGGTGCTGCCCGACGGCAGCGTGCTCACCGAAAGCGCGGCCATCCTGATGACACTGGCCGACATCTGCCCCGACAGCGGACTGCTGCCACCTGGCGGCCCCGCTCGCGCGCAGGCCCAGCGTGGCCTGGTCTTCATCGCCGCCAACTGTTATGGCGCGATCGGTGTGGGCGACTACCCGGAGCGCTGGACGACTGCCCGGGACGAGGCCGCGCACGAAGCCGTGCGCCAGGGGGCGCGCCGGCAACTGCACCGCGCCTGGGACGTCTTCGCCGACCAGTTCGGCCGCCTGCTCATCACCCAGGGGCAGACGCCGACAGCACTGGACATCCTGGCGGCCGTCGTCTCGAAGTGGTCGGGCACGCGCGCCCACCTGCGCAAGCAGCGGCCGGGCATGGCCGCTGCCCTGGAGCGCATCGACAAGCATTCCACCGTCGCTCCGGTATTCGCCGAGCACTGGGAAACCTGAGGGCTCCATCCGGCGCTTCAGAGACGCCCCGCACCTTCCTCCACAGCATGAAGTTTCGACAGGTCGTGATCTTCACCGGCAAGCGCTTCCGCGTGCCGCAGGGCATCCAGCGCATCGATGTGCGTTTCACGCATGGCTGGCAGCTGCGCTACGGCGGCACCAAGTTCTTCAAGGACGGCTCGGCCGACGGCCGCGGCGCTGCCGCGGCCCTGGCACGCGCGAAGGAGGAATTGCTGCGTCGCATCAACCGCCTGCCGGCGCCATCGCTGCTGCAGACCCAGCCCAGCCAGCACAAGACCAGTGACCTGCCGGTGGGCATCTCGGGACCCATCGTGCGACTGCGGGCGGGTGCCAAGGTGCGCTACTGCAGCCTGTCGGTGCTGCTGCCGCAGCACGGCGGCAAGCCGCGGCGCAGCAGCATCTACATCGGCACCGAGAACACCTACACGGTGGAGCGCTACCACCAGGCGGTGGCCAGGGCCGTGGCGCTGAGGCAGCAGGCCGAGAAGGTCTATCGGCGCGACGCCACCCGGGCCAAGCGTGCAGGCGCCCAGGTGCTGAAGCCTTGAGGCCCGGACCGCCGCGCAGGGCCGGCCAGGCGACGCGACTCGAACCCGCCTCAGCCGCAGCCGCTGCGCGGAAAGGCGATGAACATGCTCAGCAGCCAGGTCGCCAGACCGATGCCCGAGAACATCAGCCCGTAGCTCAGTCGCGAATGGCGCGAAAACGCGCGGCGGTTGAAGAAGGGCATGGACAGCAGCAGCAGCATCATGACGGCGCCGGTGGCCATGAAGACGGGCAAGCCCCAACCGCAGGAGTAGGGCGAGAACACCAGTCCCAGCACGAACTGCACACTGCAAAGGACCGCGACGATCGAGTAGGGGATGGTGCGACGGTGCATGGACGGAGGGGTCGATTCTTGTGTTGCCGATTGTGTTGGCGCCGGCATCGGGGCCGGCCGCCGATCCCGGTTTCAGCGTGAATAGTTCCTGCTTCGGCAGGGCACACGCCGCGCTGTCGGTCGATCATCGCCGCCCGGCGGCCGGCCCGCGCCCCTGCACCTCGGGGTGACGCACCCCGCGAACAGGCGGGCCAAGACCGCCCGCCAGGTGCCGGCGCATCAGAATCGGGGGGCGTCTGCTTCTGCCAGCCATTGCAACGCCTCCCACCGGCCTGCCCTCCGTGACCTACGGCTCCATGCTCCTCTCCTTGCGTTGGCACCCTGCAGCCCCCCAGGTGAGCGTGGGTGCGTCGGTGACGGGCCGGCACCGGCAGAAGCTGCGGCCTGTTGCGTCGCTGCTGCTGGTCGCCCTGCTGGCCTGCGCACCGCCGCCGGGCCTGGCGAACACCGGCCTGCCGGCGCAGGGCGCTGCGGCCGCCGGCTCCTGCACGTTGGTCTTCGGCCACGGCCGCAACCTGTCGGAGGACGACCCGCAAGTGAACCGATCCTGGGACGAGGCCAACCGCGCCATGGCCACGCAGGTCGCGACCGAACTGGCAGCGCGTGGCCAGCGCGTGGTGCGCCTGCTGCTGTCCGTGACCGTGACCGACGTGCCTGCCATCGTCGAAGGCGTTCTGCAACGCGCCGTTCAGCAGGGGTGTGGCCGCATCGTCGAGTCGACCCTGTTCGCCGACGAGGATGCCGGCCTCATCGTGGCGCGACTGCGGGCCTACGGGGTCGAGCCGGCCCGCGGCGCGAGTTCACCGGCGCGCATCGGCGCCACCCTCTATACCCACCAGCAGGAATTCCCCAACACCGAGCGCAACCTTCAGCGGCTGCTGCCGGCCACGCTGGGCAAGGACCTGGCGACCGACTACCTAGAGCGGCACCCCCGCTGACCGCAGGGCCTCGGAGATCCCTGCCCGGACGCAGGCTGCGAAGGCAAAGCCGGGAGCGTGAAGCGCGACGCGAACTGCGGGCCCTTCACCCCCATGTTCGGGGCATCGAAAGACGGTGGCTGCTTCCACAATGGACTCCGTCGATGGCGACAACCGACCGCAACACTGGGCGGAGTACCGGAACCCGTGCCCGGCGCCGTTGATCCGCACGCATCCCCATCCGGATTCGCGACGGTAGCTCCGAGGGCCACCCGCAAGGTGGCCCTTTGCTTTTCTGGCCGTGGCCTGCCCCGAGCCGAACCGTGGCCCGGCCAATGGGCGCTTGGGAGCGGCCCGGCGCGCCTCATGGCCTTCCCTGCCCCTTCTTCGACCCGAACTTGGCAGGCACCCGGCCGGCCGTCTTGACGCTGGGGCCGGGCGCAGGTCGCCGAGGCGTCGGCGCGCCGTTGTCGCGCGGCGGCAGCCCGGTGTGCTGGGTGAGCAGTCGACCGGGCACGGGCGCCGACCCGCGCGCCACCACCGGGGTGGAGTTCTTGCGACGGGCGCTCTGGTAGCTGCCGTCGGTCACCGGCTGGAAGGCGGGAATGAGGTGGTGCTTGCCGTTGCCGATGAGGTCGGCCCGGCCCATCTTCTTCAGCGCTTCGCGCAGCAGCGGCCAGTTGTTGGCGTCGTGCCAGCGCAGGAAGGCCTTGTGCAGGCGGCGGCGGCGGTCGCCGCGCACGATGTCGACCTTTTCGGCACGCGCCGGGTCGCGGCTGATGCCCTTCAGCGGGTTCAGATCGGTGTGGTACATGGCCGTGGCCGTGGCCATGGGGCTGGGGTAGAAGGTCTGCACCTGGTCGGCCTTGAAGCCGTTCTTCTTCAGCCACAGCGCCAGGTTCATCATGTCCTCGTCGCTGGTGCCCGGGTGGGCGGCGATGAAGTAGGGGATGAGGTACTGCTTCTTGCCGGCCTCGGCGCTGAACTTCTCGAACATCTGCTTGAAGCGCTCGTAGCTGCCGATGCCGGGCTTCATCATCTTGGACAGCGGGCCGCCTTCGGTGTGCTCGGGCGCGATCTTCAGGTAGCCGCCGACGTGGTGCGTGACGAGTTCCCTCACGTACTCGGGTGACTGCACCGCCAGGTCGTAGCGCAGGCCGGAGCCGATGAGGATCTTCTTCACGCCACGCAGCGCGCGCGCGCGGCGGTAGACCTTGATGAGCGGCCCGTGGTCGGTGTTCAGGTTCGGGCAGATGCCGGGGTAGACGCAGCTCGGCTTGCGGCAGGCGGCCTCGATCTCGGGGCTCTTGCAGCCGATGCGGTACATGTTGGCCGTGGGGCCGCCGAGGTCGCTGATGACGCCGGTGAAGCCCGGGACCTTGTCGCGGATGTCCTCGATCTCGCGGATGATGGAATCTTCGCTGCGGCTCTGGATGATGCGCCCTTCGTGCTCGGTGATCGAGCAGAAGGTGCAGCCGCCGAAGCAGCCGCGCATGATGTTCACGCTGAAGCGGATCATCTCCCAGGCCGGGATCTTGGTCGGACCGTCGTGACCGCCGGTCTGATCGGCATAGCTCGGGTGCGGGCTGCGCGCGTAGGGCAGGTCGAAGACGTGGTCCATCTCGGCCGTGGCCAGGGGGATGGGGGGCGGGTTGATCCACACGTCGCGCGCGCCCGAACCGTCGCCGTGGCGCTGCACCAGCGCACGCGCGTTGCCGGGGTTGGTCTCCAGGTGCAGCACGCGGTTGGCATGCGCGTAAAGCACGGCATCGGCGCGCACCTTCTCGTAGGCCGGCAGGCGGATCACGGTGCGCTCGCGCGCAGGCATCTTCACCGCACCGGCCTTGCGGGAGACGGGCATCGCCACAGTGGCCTCGGCCGGCGGCGGCGCGCCGCCCTCTTCCTTCGCGCAGGTCTCGCCCACCGACGCCGCCGCCTCGGCCGTTGTCAGGTAGGGGTTGATGTGCTCGTCGATGCGGCCCGGACGGTCGACCTCGGTGGAGTCGATCTCGAACCAGCCGGCAGCATCGGGATCGTCGCTGCGGCGCACGAAGGCCGTGCCGCGCACGTCGGTGATGCGTTCGACCGGCTCGCGCGCGGCCAGGCGGTGGGCGATCTCGATGATGGCGCGCTCGGCGTTGCCGTACAGCAGCAGATCGGCCTTGCTGTCGACCAGCAGCGAGCGGCGCACCTTGTCCTGCCAGTAGTCGTAGTGGGCGATGCGTCTGAGCGAGGCCTCGATGCCGCCCAGCACGATGGGCACCTCGTTCCAGGCTTCCTTGCAGCGCTGCGCGTAGACCAGCGAACTGCGGTCGGGGCGCCTGCCGCCCACGCCTCCGGGCGTGTAGGCATCATCGCTGCGGACCTTGCGATCGGCCGTGTAGCGGTTGATCATCGAGTCCATGTTCCCGGCCGTGACGCCGAAGAACAGGTTGGGCCTGCCCAGCGCCTTGAAGGGCTCGGCCGACTGCCAGTCGGGCTGCGCGATGATGCCGACGCGAAAGCCCTGCGCCTCCAGCGTGCGCCCGATCACCGCCATGCCGAAGCTCGGGTGGTCGACATAGGCGTCGCCGCTGACGATGATCACGTCGCAACTGTCCCAGCCCAGCGCGTCCATCTCGGCACGGCTCATCGGCAGGAAGGGCGCCGGGCCGAAACGCTTGGCCCAGAAGGGACGGTAGGCGGTCAGCGCCTTGGGCGGGCGCAAGGGCGCGAGGGTGGTGGCAGACATGGCGGGCCGTGAAGACAACCCGCTATTGTCGCGGGCGCCGGCCTGGCCGGTGGGAAACGCGGGAATAGCCGCAGGGCGCTGCGGCAACGCTAAGGCAGCAGCAGCTCGAAACGCGCACCGCCCCCGGCGAGATCGAACAGGCGTACCTCGCCCGTGCGCCCCTGCAGCTCGTGGGCACGGGCCACGGCGCGGCAGAGCTCGGTGCCCAGGCCGGTCGACCAGGCGTCACCGGTGGCCTCGGCGGCCAGCCCCGGGCCGTCGTCGTCCACCGACAGCACGAGGTCGGCACCGCGCAGTGTGGCCCCGAGCGTCACGCGGGTGCGGGCGTAGCGGCAGGCGTTGTGCAGCGCGGCGTCCAGCGCCAGGCGCACGAGGCGCGCGTCGAAGTACCAGAACGCCGGCACCTCGGCCGCCAGAACGACCTCGACCGTCACCTTGGCGGCAGCCTGGGCCTGCCGCTGCGCGGCTTCGAGCACGCTGCGTGGCGACTCGTCGTCGACCACGGCGCGCAAGGCCTCTCCCCGGTAGAGCGTGAGGAAGGCCACCAGCTCACGCCGCAGGTGCGCGCAATGCTGGCGCGCGGCCCGCGCCTGCGCAGGCGACGGATCGGACTCCAGCGCCTCGAGCTGGCCGTCCAGCACGCCCAGCGCGTTCTTCAGGTCGTGCACCGCCAGCGCGGCGAGTTCGGGCGTCATCGGTGGGTCGTGAACGCAGCCGTCGCCAACGGACTCAGGCGGCCTGCCCGACCGCGCCCGGCGCCTTCAGGCCGGCCATCGTTTCGCGGTAGTAGCGGTGCATCTGCGCGACGCGGTCGCTGCCGGGCAGCAGGGTGTCCAGCCGCGTGAGGTAGGCCCGCACGCGCTCGGAGACGGCGACGTTGGCCTGCTTCTTCAGGCGCAGCGACATGCAGCTCATCTGCGCGGCCTGCAGCAGCACGCCGGTGTTCTCGGGGTACTCGCGCAGAGCGGCCTCGATGGCGGCCAGCGCTTCATCGATCTGGCTGTTGCGGAACAGCGCCTTGGCGTCGGACACCTTGGTGTTGAGCCCGCTGACCGCCGCATCGATGACCTGCTGCAGCAGGTGCTCGCGGCCGGTGTCGCGCAGCACGTTGCCGATGAGCTGCTTGACGCGCGGGTTCTCGTGGTCGGCGCTCACCGCCGTGGCCAGCAGCTTGAGGCCGGCGTCTTCGTTGCCGGCCAGCAGCTCGGCCTTGGCCAGTGCCACCGTGGCGAAGTCGGCCTTGGCGCGGCGCATGGTCTGGCGCGCGCGCTGCAGCGTGGCCTCGGCGCCCTTGAGGTCGCCGGTCTTCACCTGGGCCTGGGCCTTGACGGCCAGCGCCATGTTGGCGAACTGCGGGTCGTGGCGGTTCTGCGGCACGGCCGCATCCAGCAGTGCCAGGGCCGCGGCGGCATCGCCGCTGTCCACCTGCACCTGGGCCAGCGAGAGGGTGTCCTGCGACTGCGCGGTGATGGAGCCCTTGGTGGCCTTGGTCAGCTTGCTGAAGCAGTCCTTGGCCGTTTCCAGGTCGCCGTTGCGGTAGGCACTCTCGCCCAGCATGCGCTGGCGCCGCGCCGAAGGCATCACGGTGGCGCAGTCGCGCAGCGTCCACAAGGCCCCTTCGAGGTCGCCCTGCGCCTCCAGGCACTGTGCCACCACGTCGTAGGCCTCGACGTTCTTCTCGCCTTCCTTGGTGCGGATGACGTCGTTGGCCAGCGCCTTGGCCTCTTCCAGGTTGCCGGCGGCGCGCTGCGCCTTGGCCATGCCGATCTGCGCCCAGATCAGCCCGGGACGAATGCCCAGCACCTTGGAGTAGATGGCCGACGCGTCGTCGTGACGGGCCAGTTGCAGCAGCGTCTGCGCCTTGATCTGCAGGGCGTGCATGGTCCAGCGGTCCTGGCGTGCAATCAGCGCATCGGCAGCCGTCAGCGCGCCGGCCAGGTCGGAGCGGCCCAGGCACTGGTGGATGGGCATCAACGCGTTGCGTCGCTCGAGCTGCGCCTTCAGCCGCTCCTCGATGTCGCCCACCGTCACCGGCTTGAGCAGATAAGCGTCGGGCTTGTGCTCGCTGGCCGAAGCCACCGCGGCATACGAGTTCTCTGCGGTGACCATGAAGAACAGCGTCTCCGGCGGAAGCAGGCCGCCCTCGCGCATGTATTCCAGGATCTGCTGGCCGTCGGACTTCTGGTTCAGGTTGTAGTCGCACAGCACCAGTCCGTAGGTCCTGGCCTTCAGCATACGCACAGCGTCGTCTGCCGTACCGGCGACGTCGATTCGGCTGATCTGCAGCATCTGCAACTGCCCGCGCAGCGTGGTCTGCTGCGTCTGCATGTCGTCGATGATCAGGGCGGTGAGTTGCGCGTAGGCGGATTGGAATGACATGGGTTCTCCAGTCAGGTGTGGTGTGGCCACACCCTGCATCGGGGTTTCGGCACAGCGCTGCACCGACTTGAATCAGCGCCCACTCCAGCGGCAACTCAAGTCCGCTCCCGATGTGGCCGATAAGCCGTCGATGGACGTCATGCAAACCTTCGCTCTCGTGCTGCTGCTGGTGGCCACCGTGGTCGGCGTGGTGGCTCTTGCGGTCGGCGTCGCCTGGGTGCGCCGAAGTGCCCAGGAGCGGGCGCGGCGCGCCGCCCGCGGCAGAAAGTCACGACCCGGCCGCCAGGTTGCTGCCAGAGAAGGCGTCACGCCCTCCGCCGGCGCCGCCGCGGCGGCCGCCGTCGGAGCCGCCGCCACGGCAGCGAAATCCGCGGCACCGCCACCCGCTGCGCCTGCCACGCCCTCGCGGCAGATGGTCGACCTGCCGCTGCTGGACGACGAGCCCACGCAGCCCATGATGCACCTGGACATGGCGCCGGCCAGTGGCTGGCCCAACACGATGCCGGCCTCGCTGGCCACGATGGCGCACCAATACGCCGAGACGCAGCCGGCCGAGATGCAGAAGCACTGAGCCCCTGTTCGGCGGTCCCTCCGGGCCCCGCCGCTGCTGCCGCGTCGCCGCAGCCCTCAGGCCGCCAGCTCGTCCAGGTCCTCGCCCAGGAAGCCCCCGCTCTGGTGTTCCCACAAGCGGGCGTAGATGCCGCCGGCAGCCAGCAGCGAGCGGTGATCGCCCTGCTCGACGATGCGGCCGCGGTCCATCACGATCAGGCGGTCCATCGCCGCGATGGTCGACAGCCGGTGCGCGATGGCCACCACCGTCTTGCCCTCCATCAGCCTGTAGAGGCTCTGCTGGATGGCCGCCTCGACCTCGCTGTCCAGCGCGCTGGTGGCTTCGTCCAGCAGCAGGATGGGGGCGTCCTTGAGCATCACGCGGGAGATCGCGATGCGCTGGCGCTGGCCGCCCGACAGCTTCACGCCGCGTTCGCCGACATGCGCGTCGTAGCCGCTGCGTCCCTTGGCGTCGCTCAGGCCCTGGATGAAGTCGTGCGCTTCCGCACGCTCTGCGGCGCGCCTCATCTCGGCATCGCCCGCGTCGGGGCGGCCGTAGAGGATGTTGTCGCGCACCGAGCGGTGCAGCAGCGAGGTGTCCTGCGTGACCATGCCGATGTGGCGGCGCAGACTGTCCTGCGTCACCCCGGCGATGTCCTGGCCGTCGACGAGGATGCGGCCCTGCGGCACGTCGTACAGGCGCAGCAGCAGGTTCACCACCGTGCTCTTGCCGGCCCCGGAACGGCCCACCAGGCCGATCTTCTCGCCCGGGCGGATGGTCATGGAGAAATCCTCGATGACGTTGCGGCCGGTGCCGTAGCCGAAGCTGACGCGGTCGAACTTCACTTCGCCCTGTGTCACGCGCAGTTCGGTGGCGCCCGGCCGGTCGACGATGGTCCGCGCCTTCGACAAGGTCAGCATGCCGTCCTGCACCGTACCGATGTGCTCGAACAGCGAGGCCATCTCCCACATCACCCAGTGCGAGATGCCGTTCAGACGGAACGCCATCGCGGTGGCCGCAGCCACCGCCCCGACACCGACGGCGCCGCCCATCCACAACCACAGCGCCACGCCGCTGGTGGCCGCCACCAGGGCCACGCTGAGCACCTGGTTGACGGTCTCGAAACCGCTGACCAGGCGCATCTGCGCGTAGGCCGTGACCATGAACTCCTGCATCGCGCCGCGCGCGAAGTGGGCCTCGCGGTGCGAGTGCGAGAACAGCTTGACGGTGGCGATGTTGGTGTAGGCGTCGGTGACCCGGCCCGTCATCAGCGAACGTGCGTCGGCCTGGGCCTGCGCCACCTTGCCCAGGCGCGGCACGAAGATCCACAGGGTGACCATGTAGAGCAGCAGCCAGCCCAGGAAGGGCACGATCAGCCAGAGGTCGAAGCCGCCGACGATGGCCACCAGGGTCACGAAGTAGATCACCACGTAGACCATGATGTCGGCGAAGATCAGCCAGGTGTCGCGCACGGCCAGCGCGGTCTGCATGACCTTGGTGGCGATGCGCCCGGCGAACTCGTCGCCGTAGAAGCCCAGGCTCTGCTCCAGCATCTGCCGATGGAAGTTCCAGCGCAGGCGCATCGGAAAATTGCTGTACACCCCCTGGTACTTGTAGAGCGCCTGCAGCGCGACCACCACGATGCTGGCCAGCAGCACGGCGCCCAGCACGAGCATGGTGCCCTTCTCGCGCGTCCAGAGTTCCGCGGGCGGCGTCGTGGCCAGCAGGTCGACCACGCGGGCCATCATGCTGAACAGGTAGGCCTCGAAGGCGCCGATGGCGGCGGTGAGCAGCGTCACCGCCAGCAGATAGGGCCGAACGCCCTTCGAGCAGTCCCACAGGAAGGCGAAGAAGGTCGTCGGCGGGGGCGGCGGCAAGGCGTCCGGATAGGACGGCACGAGCCTCTCGAAACTCTTGAACAAGCGGGTCTCCCTGGGGGCGCCGTGTGGGCGCCGTTGCCGGGCCGTGCAGGCGGCACGGGTGCGCGCGCCGACATCGACCCTGTCGCCGTCGGTTTGGCCGACCTGGGCGGGGCCGCATTATCGACAGGAATGTCCGACGCGCGACAGCCGCCTTAAACTGGCTCGCATGTCAAAGCCTCACCCCACGACGCCCGGTGCAGCGGCGCAAGATCATTCCGCCGGCCTGGAAGACGACCACGACCATTCCCACCTCGACGAGATGGACCTGCGCGTGCGCGCACTGGAAACGCTGCTCGTCGCCAAGGGCTACGTCGACCCGGCGGCGGTGGATCGACTGATCGAGACCTACGAGGTTCACGTCGGACCGCGCAACGGCGCGCGCGTGGTGGCGCGGGCCTGGAGCGACCCGGCCTTCGCCGAAGCCCTGCGCCAGGACGCCACGGCGGCCATCGCCACGCTGGGCTACAGCGGCCGACAGGGCGAGCACATGGTGGCCGTGTTCAACACGCCGCAGCAGCACCACATGGTGGTGTGCACGCTGTGCTCCTGCTACCCGTGGCCGGTGCTGGGCCTGCCGCCGGTCTGGTACAAGTCGGCGGCCTACCGCTCCCGTGCGGTGCGCGAGCCGCGCGCGGTGCTGGCCGAGTTCGGCCTCACGCTGCCTGCGGACCGGCAGGTCCGGGTCTGGGACTCCACGGCCGAGGTGCGCTACCTGGTGATTCCCGAGCGTCCGGCCGGCACCGAGGGCTGGCCCGAAGAGCAGCTGGCCGAGCTGGTGACCCGCGACTCCATGATAGGCACCGGGCTGGCGAAGAGCCCCGCGGCAGGAGTCACGGCATGAACGGCGTGCACGACATGGGCGGCATGCACGGCTTCGGACCGCTGCCGCTGGAAGCCGACGAGCCGCTGTTCCATGCCGCCTGGGAGCGCCGCGCGCTCGGCCTCACGCTGGCGATGGGCGCCAGCGGGCAGTGGAACATCGACATCTCGCGCGCGGCGCGCGAAAGCCTGCCGCCGGCCACGTATCTGGGCTCGAGCTACTACGAGATCTGGATCCGCGGCCTGGAGAAGCTGATGCTCTCGCGCGGCCTGCTCGGCGCCGCGGAACTCGCCGCCGGCCAGGTGCTGCAGCCGGCGCAGCCGCTGGCACGGGTGCTGCACGCCGACGCCGTCGATGCGGCGCTGCTTCGCGGCACGCCCACCGAGCGCGATGCCACCGGGGCGGCGCGCTTTGCCGTCGGCGATACCGTGCGCGCGGCCAACCGCCACCCGGCCGGCCACACGCGTCTGCCGCGCTACGTTCGCGGCCATATCGGCACCATCACCCTGGTGCACGGCTGCCATGTCTTCGCCGACCGCCACGCGGTGCCGCGTCCTGACGGCGGCTGGGACGAGTCCCCGACCTGGCTCTACACCGTGGAGTTCGATGGCGCCGAACTCTGGGGCCAGGACGCCGAACCCGGCCTGCGCGTGAGCGTCGATGCCTGGGAGCCCTACCTGGAAGCGGCAGCGCGCGCATGACCGCCGCCGCAGCGCCAGACAGCGCCGAACATCCCGCCTGCGACCTGCCGGGCCTGCCGCGCGACGCCGACGGCCCGGTCTTCAGCGCCCCGTGGCAGGCGCAGGCCTTTGCCCTCGCGCTGGCCCTGCACGAGCGCGGTGTCTTCAGCTGGACCGAATGGGCCGCGGCACTCACCGACGCCATCCGTCGCGCCCAGCAGGGCGGCGACCCCGACCACGGCGACACCTACTACACGCACTGGCTCGACGCGCTGGAACGGCTGGTCATCGCCAAGGGCCTGGCCGATGCCGAACGTCTGCACGCGCTGGAACATGCCTGGGAAGCCGCCGCGGCACGCACGCCGCATGGCCAGCCGATCGAGTTGTCGGCGGCCGAGATCTCGCTCGCCTCGTAGGCTCCGGCCCGTCGGCCCCCGGGCCGCCGTGAGCTCGCCGGCCTCTTGCCGCGCGCTCGGCGCGCCCTCGCCGATTAGAGAGGCGTCCCCGTTCAGCGCGATCCCGCGTGTCTATGATGGTTCGCGAAGCCCTGCGGTCCCCGCCGGGCGGCATCAGCGACCCTCCATCGACACCATGTTCGACTACATCATCATCGGCGGCGGCTCGGCCGGCTGCGTGCTGGCCTCGCGGCTCAGCGAGGATCCCGACGTGCAGGTCTGCCTGCTGGAGGCCGGCCCCACCGACGCCAGCGTGCTGATCCAGTGCCCGGTGGGCATCGTGGCTGGCGGCATGCTCAAGGGCTGGCAGCACAACTGGGCCTTCGACACCGTGCCGCAGCCGGGCCTGGACGGTCGACTGGGCTACCAGCCGCGCGGCAGGGGTCTGGGCGGGTCGAGCTCGATCAACGCCATGATCTACATCCGCGGCCAGCGCGAGGACTACGACCACTGGGCCGCCATGGGCAACCCTGGCTGGGGCTGGAACGAGGTCGAACCCTTCTTCCTGAAGGCCGAGCACAACGAGCGCGGCGCCGGCGCCCACCACGCCACCGGCGGGCCGCTGAACGTGATGGATCTGCAGAGTCCCAGCCGCACGGCCAAGCTGTTCGTCGAAGCCGCCCGCCAGGCCGGGCTGCCGCTCAACCCCGACTTCAACGGCGAGTCGCAGGAAGGCGTGGGCCTGTACCAGGTGACGCAGAAGGCCGGCGAGCGCTGCAGCGCGGCCAAGGCCTACCTGACACCGCACCTCGGCCGCCCCAACCTGAAGGTGATGACGCACGCCCGCGTGCTGCGCATCACGATGGAAGGCCGGCGCGCCACCGGCGTGGAAGTGCAGCACGGCCGACAGTTCCAGCGCTTGCAGGCGCGGCGAGAGGTGATCCTCAGCGCCGGCGCGCTGCAGTCGCCGCAACTGCTGATGCTGTCGGGCATCGGGCCGGGCGCGCACCTGCAGCAGCACGGCATCACCGTCTTGCACGACCTGCCGGGCGTGGGCGAGCACCTGCACGATCACATCAGCATGACCCACGTGGTGGAGGCGCCGCGCCTGACCGACACCTTCACGGTGTCGCCCGGCGGCTCGCCACGCATGATCGCGGCGGCCTTCGAGTGGATGCGCCACCGCACGGGCGTGCTCACCAGCAACATCGCCGAGGCCGGCGCCTTCTTCAGGAGCCGTCCCGAGGAGCCGCTGCCCGACCTGCAGCTGCACTTCGTCATCACCAAGCTCATCGACCACGCCCGCAAGCTGCCCTTCGGCTATGGCTACACCTGCCACCTGTGCCCCCTGCGGCCCGAGAGCCGGGGTCGCGTGCGCCTGGCCGGCAACGACCCGACCCGGCCGCCCGCGATCGACCCCGGCTTCTTCGAGAACCCTGCCGACATGGCGCTGATGAAGCGCGGCTTCCAGCAGTTGCGGCGCATCCTGCAGCAGCCGGCACTGGCCGAGTTCGGCGGCAGGGAACTGCCCGAGCTGGCGGCGGCGCAGAGCGAGGAGCAGATCGAACGTTTCATCCGCCGCAACTCCGACACCGAGTACCACCCGGTGGGAACCTGCCGCATGGGCCCGGGGCCGATGGACGTGGTCGACCACGAACTGCGCGTGCATGGCGTGCAGGGCCTGCGCGTGGTGGACGCGTCCATCATGCCGCGCATCATCAGCGGCAACACCAACGCGCCGACCATCATGATCGGCGAGAAGGCTGCGGCGATGATCCGCCGGCCCTCGGCTTCGGCGGCGCAAGGCATTCGAGAGCTGCACACCACCGCCTGACCCGCCACGACGCGCAGCGGGCCGGCCCCTGCCCGGCCGGCGGCGATCGGAGCAGCCCTGTAGCATGGCTGCATGAGCCTGCAGCTGTCCGTCCTCGACCAGTCCATCTCGACCGCCGGCCGCGGCGAAGACCACGCGCTGCGCGACAGCCTCTCGCTGGCGGAGGATTGCGAGGCGCTGGGATACCACCGCTTCTGGGTCAGCGAGCACCACAGCCTGTCGACCATCGTCGGCACGGCGCCCGAGATCCTGATGGCGGCCATCGCCGCCCGCACGCAGCACATCCGCATCGGCAGCGCCGGGGTGATGCTGCCGCACTACTCGGCGCTGAAGGTGGCCGAGCAGTTTCGCGTGCTCGACGCGCTGGCGCCCGGCCGCATCGACCTCGGCGTGGGCCGCGCGCCCGGTGCCGACATGCGCACGGCGATGATGCTCAATCCGAACGCGGCGATGGCCGCCGAGCACTTTCCGGAACAGATCGTCGACCTGCAGACCTGGCTGGCCGGGCACCGCCACCATGGCATCCACGCCCATCCCCGTCCGCCCACCACGGCCGCCGACGACTTCAGCCGCCAGCCCGAGATCTGGGTGCTGGGCTCCTCGGACTACGGCGCGCGCCTGGCCGCCCACCTCGGCCTGCCCTACGCGTTCGCCTACTTCTTCATGGACGGCCAGGGCGCCGAAGAAGCGATGGGCCTGTACCGGCAGCTCTTCCGCCCCAGCCCGCGCCACCCGAAGCGGCAGTCCACGCTGTGCGTCTGGGCGCTGGCCGCCGACAGCGAGGAAGAGGCCCGCCACCTGGCCCTGAGCCGCGACCGCTGGCGCATCGACCGCCAGCGCGGCGTGCTGGGCCCGCTGCAGCGGCCCGACGACATCGCCGCCCGCGGTTTCACCGCCGACGAGATGGCAGTCGTCGAGGCGACCCGGCGCAAGGCCCTGGTGGGCACCGGCGAGCAGGTGGTGCAGAAGATCCAGGCGCTGAGCGCCGCCTTCGGCATCGACGAGATCGTGATCAACACCTGGGCGCACGACCCTGCGGTGCGGCGGCGCTCGTATGCGCTGATCGCGCAGGCGCTCGGCCAGGCGCCACGGTCGGTGCCTGCCGATATGTCCCACCAGGCCGCCCCCAAAAGCGAAACCCCCTGAGCCGTTGCCGGCCAGGGGGTCGGGTGACCTCGGTCACCAGTGGTGCTCCGGAGATACGAAGTCCGGGGCACCTGACGCGCAGTGACTGCGCCGTCTTGGGTTGCCTGATTTTTCAGGCGTCACAAGAATAGATCCGGGCGTTCGGCCTGGCAAGCGGAAACTTGCAACAGGCCCGGAGCGCGTGGGCTCTCCGCTCGACGAGCCTTTCGACGGGTCCTTGAACCTGTCCCTCAAGGCGTCATCAGCCGGTCCACCAGGCCCTGCACCCGCGTCGTCACCTCGGCATCCATGCGGATGCTGCGGCCCCATTCGCGCGTGGTCTCGCCCGGCCACTTGTTGGTCGCATCCAGCCCCATCTTGCCGCCCAGGCCGCTGACCGGCGAGGCGAAGTCGAGGTAGTCGATCGGCGTGCTTTCCACCAGTGTCGCGTCGCGCACCGGGTCCATGCGCGTGGTGATGGCCCAGATCACTTCCTTCCAGTCGCGGATGTCGACGTCGTCGTCGGTCACCACGATGAACTTGGTGTACATGAACTGGCGCAGGAAGCTCCACAGACCGAACATCACCCGCTTGGCATGGCCGGGGTAGCTCTTCTTGATGGAGATCACGGCCAGGCGGTAACTGCAGCCCTCGGGCGGCAGGTAGAAGTCGACGATCTCGGGAAACTGCTTCTGCAGGATGGGCACGAAGACCTCGTTCAGCGCCACGCCCAGCACGGCGGGCTCGTCGGGTGGCTTGCCCGTGTAGGTGGTGTGGTAGATCGGGTCGCGCCGGTGCGTGATGCGGTCGATCTGGAACACCGGAAACCAGTCCTGCTCGTTGTAATAGCCGGTGTGGTCGCCGAAAGGCCCTTCCAGGGCGTGCAGGTAGCCCCCTCGCTCGGCCAGCGGGATGCCCAGTTCGCTGCGGCCTTCGAAGCCCTTCTCCGTCGGCGGGATGTGGCCCTCCAGCACGATCTCGGCGCTGGCCGGCACCTGCAGCTTCAATGCCCCTTCGCCGACGCCGGACTCCGCCAGCTCGGTGCGGCTGCCGCGCAGCAGGCCCGCGAACTGGTATTCGGACAGCGAGTCGGGCACCGGCGTCACGGCACCCAGGATGGTCGCCGGATCGGCCCCCAGCGCCACGGCGATCGGAAAAGGCTGGCCGGGGTTGGCGCGCGCGAAGTCGCGGAAGTCGAGCGCACCGCCGCGATGCGCCAGCCAGCGCATGATCACCTGTCGCTTGCCGATGACCTGCTGTCGGTAGATGCCCAGGTTCTGACGATGGCGCGGCTGCGCCACGCCCTGGGGGCCGCGTGTGATGACCAGCCCCCAGGTGATGAGCGGTCCGGCATCGCCCGGCCAGCAGGTCTGCACCGGCAGTGTCGACAGGTCGACCTCGCTGCCCTCCAGGCTCACCTCCTGGCTGGCCGGCCGGCGCACGACGGCAGGCTTCATGTCCCACACCGCCTTGGCCATGTGAAGCAGCCGGCCGGTGTCCTTCAGCCCGCGCGGCGCTTCGGGCTCCTTCAATGCGGCGAGCAGGCGGCCGACGTCCCGCAGTTCGGCGGTCGATGCTGCACCCATGCCCAGGGCGACCCTTTCCGGGGTGCCGAACAGGTTGATGAGGCAAGGAATTTTGTAACCCGCAGGCCTTTCGAACAGCACCGCCGGCCCTTCAGAGCGCAGGAGTTGGTCGCCAACGGCCGTCATCTCCAGCCTGGGAGACACTGGATCGGCCACTTTCTTGAGCTTTCCCAGCCGTTCGAGCTGGCCCATGAAGTCGCGCAGGTCAGCGTACTTCATACAGAAAAGAAATAAACGCTGAATTTCATATTCTTGACCGTGTATTTGGGCCTTCCCTAGAATTCGGCCAGTCCCGAGATTTCAGGGTTTACCCGCAGTCGCCATCGACCCAAGGTCAGGCTTCGGCGGGTGTCGAGACAGCCGGTGCCGGGCTTGCAGAGCAGGCCACCCGGTGGGTCGTTCGATTATCACAGTCGCTCCGCGCCGGACGGCCCCCAGGGCCGCTGCGCCCCGAGCGACGGCAGGAGGATGCGATGAAAGCCTTTGACACGCTGCGCCAGGCGCAGCGCGCCGTGGCGCGATCAGCGGGCGTTTTTGTCCGTGACGTGGGCCACGGCTTGCTCGAGATCAGCCACAACATGCTGGCACTGGTGGGTCTGGCCGTGGTGGCCGCCCTGATCGTGGCTTCGGGTCGGTCCGACCTGCGTCACCAGGTGGAAACGGTGGCGCTGGACTGGCTGCAGTCACGCCACGAGCAGCGCACGCTGGAGTCGGGCGACGTGCTGGCGGCCATCGCCGAGCCCGATGCGGTGCAACGCGCGACGGCCGCCAACCCGAAAGAGCTGAACCGGGAGCAGGCCGCCGTGGCGCACTGGATCTCGCGCCGCTACAAGGTGGCACCGGAGCCCATCAGCCGTCTGGTGCAGGAGGCCTGGTCGATCGGGCAGCGCGCCGGGCTCGACCCGACGCTGATCCTGGCCATCATGGCGGTCGAGTCCAGCTTCAATCCTTTCGCGCAGAGTTCGGTCGGCGCCCAGGGCCTGATGCAGGTGATGACGCGCGTGCACGACGACAAGTACGTCGCCTTCGGCGGCAACCATGCCGCCTTCGACCCGATCACCAACCTGCGCGTGGGCGTGCAGGTGCTGAAGGAATGCATCGCCCGCGCCGGCAGTCTGCATGACGGACTGCGCTACTACGTGGGCGCCGCGTTGCTGGAGACCGACGGCGGCTATGTCGGCCGGGTGCTCGGCGAACAAGGCCTGCTGCGCAACGTGGCCGATGGAAAGACGGTGCCGGCCAACGCGCAGGCCCTGCCACCGCCCCCGCCGGTGAAGGAAGCCGGCGTCGACCCGGTGCTGCCCGGCCCCGCAGAAAAACCGGCCGACACGCCGGAGCAACTCGCGCTGCTGCGCTGAACCGGCCCCGCCGGGCCCGGCCGATTTCGCAGGCCCAAGTTACACTGAAGCCCTGCGCGACTGGCGATAGGGCCGGCCCTTCCGGGCCCGGCGCCCGAGGTGGGCCACCACCGGGAAGCGCAGGCCATGCCGGCTTCGGCCTGGTGTCAGCCGTTCGCCTGGGCAGCCCTCGGCAGCGCCATGAAGGCGCTGCGCCAGAAGGCGCGTCACCCACATGACCAGGACTGCCATGTTCGACCGTTCCCAGTACACGCTTGCCGCCATCGACCCCGAAATCTTCGCCGCCACCCAGGCCGAGAACCGCCGGCAGGAAGAACACATCGAGCTCATCGCCTCCGAGAACTACACCAGCCCGGCCGTGATGGCCGCGCAGGGCTCTCAGCTCACGAACAAGTACGCCGAGGGCTACCCCGGCAAGCGCTACTACGGCGGCTGCGAGCACGTCGACGTGGTGGAGCAGCTGGCCATCGACCGCTGCAGGCAGCTGTTCGGCGCGAAGTTCGCCAACGTGCAGGCCAATTCCGGCTCCCAGGCCAACCAGGCGGTGTTCTTCGCGCTTCTGCAGCCCGGCGACACCATCATGGGCATGAGCCTGGCCGAAGGCGGCCACCTGACCCACGGCATGCCGCTGAACATGAGCGGCAAGTGGTTCAAGGTGGTGAGCTACGGGCTGGACGCCCAGGAGGCCATCGACTACGACGCGATGGAGCGCCTGGCACACGAACACAAGCCCAGGCTGATCATCGCCGGCGCCTCGGCCTACAGCCTGCGCATCGACTTCGAGCGCTTCGCCCGCGTGGCCAAGGCCGTCGGCGCGATCTTCATGGTCGACATGGCGCACTACGCCGGCCTCATCGCCGCGGGCGTCTATCCCAACCCCGTGCCGCATGCCGACGTGGTGACCAGCACCACGCACAAGAGCCTGCGCGGCCCGCGCGGCGGCATCATCGTGATGAACGACGAGGCCATCGCCAAGAAGGTCAACAGCGCCATCTTCCCCGGCATCCAGGGCGGGCCGCTGATGCACGTCATCGCCGGCAAGGCGGTGGCCTTCAAGGAAGCGCTGGAGCCCGGCTTCAAGGCCTACCAGCAGCAGGTGGTGGACAACGCACGCGTGCTGGCCGAGACGCTGGTGCAGCGCGGCTTGCGCATCGTCTCGGGGCGCACCGAAAGCCACGTCATGCTGGTCGACCTGCGCCCCAAGGGCCTGACGGGCAAGGAAGCCGAGACCATCCTGGGCACGGCCCACATGACCTGCAACAAGAACGGCATCCCCAACGACCCGCAGAAGCCGATGGTGACCAGCGGCATCCGCCTGGGCTCGCCGGCGATGACCACGCGCGGCTTCAAGGAAGAGCAGGCACGCCAGACAGCGCACCTGATCGCCGACGTGCTGGACAAGCCGCACGACGAGGCGAACATCGCCGCCGTGCGCGCCAAGGTGGCCGCGCTGACGCGCGACTTCCCGGTCTACCGCTGAACGGCCGGGCAGCGAAGCGGCCGCGGCCTGTAGCCCACGCTCCGGAATGCGCTGCCCCTTCTGCCATCACGACGAGACGCAGGTCGTCGAGACCCGCGAGTCGGACGAAGGCGGCGTCATCCGGCGGCGGCGCCGCTGCACGCGCTGCGAGAAGCGCTTCACCACCTATGAGCGCGTGGAGATCGCACTGCCGGCGGTGGTCAAGAAGGACGGCGCGCGGGTGGAATTCGACCTCGCCAAGATCCGCGCCTCGATGCATCTGGCGCTGCACAAGCGTTCGGTCAGCGTCGAGCAGGTGGAAGCCGCGATCGAGCGCATCCAGGACAAGCTGCTGGCCACCGGCGCCCGCGAGGTGCCCAGCACCCGGGTGGGCGAACTGGTGATGCGCGAGCTCAAGCGCCTGGACAAGGTCGCCTACGTGCGCTTCGCCTCGGTCTACAAGCAGTTCGAGGACGTGGACGAGTTCAGGCAGCTGATTCGGGACATCTGAGGGCTGCCGCTCCGCCGCAGCGACCATGCGGCGCCGCGGGAGCAGATCACAAGGTGGTCAACAGCCTTTTGGCCTCCGCCGCCTCGGGCCCGTCGGGACGCAGCTTCAGGGCACGTTCCAGCGACGCCCGCGCGGCCGCCGTCTGCTTCAGCTCGCCCTGCACCACCCCCAGGTGGAAGTGGTAACCGGCCACCGCAGGCTCCAGTTCGATGGCCTTGGACAGCGCAACCGCCGCCGCCTGCAGGTTGCCCGCAGCGCGCTCGGCCCAGCCCAGGGTGTCGAGGAAGGGCGACGACTTCGGCGACAACTCGACCGCCTTGCGCGCCCACGCCACCGCCTTGGCCGCATCACCGCGCCGGGCCACCGTCATCCAGGCCAGATTGTTGTACGCCAGCGGGTTGCCCGGCGCCAGGGCAATGGTCTTGAGATAGCTCTTCTCTGCATCGGCCCAACGCGACGACGCCTGATGCACGTCACCCAGCTTGAGGTGCACCTCGGGCGAGGCCGGCGCCACCGCCAGCGCCTGCTCGATCTGCTTCAGGGCGTTGGCCCACTGGCCCTGGCCGGCCAGGGCATCGACGCGGTCCAGCATGAGCGGCAGGCTGCCAGGCATCCGCGTCAGACCCTGGTCGAAGGCTGCCACGGCCTTGGCGGCGCTGCCGGCTTCGAGATGCAGCCGGCCGATGGCACGCCAGGGCGCGGGGTCTCGCGGCGCCAGTTCGGCCGCGCGCTGCAAGGCGCCGAAGGCGACATCGCGCTGCCCAGTGGTGGCCGCGGCCACGCCGAGCCCGAACTGCGCAAAAGGGTTGGTCGGTGCCAGCGAGACCGCCTTGCCATAGGCGGCCACGGCATCCTTCTGCCGCCCCGGCAGGCGCATGTAGACCTCGCCCAGCTCCAGCAAAGGCGGGATCGCCTGTGGGGCGAGGTCACGTGCCGTGGCGAACGACTTTTCTGCCTCGGTGAGATTCAGGGCGGCGAGGTGGACGCGCCCGAAGGCCAGGTGCACCTCGGGCGCCCTCGGCGCCAGCACGACGGCCTTCTGCAAAAAGGGCAGCATCTGGTCGGTCTTGCCCTCGGCCTGCGCCACGCTGGCCATGCCCAGCAGCGCTGGCACGTACTTGGGGTCGATCTTCAGCGAACGCTCGAAGTACAAGCGCGCTGCAGACGGCGGTTCCTTGCCGCGCGCCAGCACCTGCACGCCGGCGCGGTACTCACGGGCTTGCGGCGAGTCCGCCCGACCCTCGGGCAACAAGGGAAAACCCTTGCCTGTCATCTGAATCGGGGCAGACCACACCAGCGAACAACACAGCAGCAGGGCCCAGGCGACACCGAAGAGGCGGATCGAAAAAAGCGGCATGACGTGCGTTCCGTGGCGGGAAGGCAGCAACTCTATACAGAACGAACGTGCAAGGGCATGCCGCACTCAGGGGCCGTGGCCCATTCACGCAAGTGTCGACTGCCTTGACACTTCGGCGTGGATCTCCGCCGGTCGGGCCCCTGCAACGCCGATCCGTCCGTGCTAAGTTGCTGTCAACAAAGGAAAACCTTCGTCCAGGGGGGGATGTCGGCATACAACCTGCTTGGAGAGGAGCGCAAGTCCTTCCTCATCCGTGGAGTCCAAAACATGAAGTTCAAATCCGCCAAGTTCCTGGCCGTCGCCGCAGCAGCCTGTGCCGCCATGGTCGGCGGTACGGCGCACGCCGCGCTGACCACCTTCCAGACCTTCGTCGGCAATGTCGGCGTGTCGACCGACGGTTGGGGCGGCACTGGCTCGAGCGGCGGCATCTCCGCGATGGTGCCGGCGGGCGCGACCGTGCGGGCCGCCTACCTGTACACCTCGACCAACAACAACGGCGGCAGCCTGCAAGGCATCGGCGGCACCTTGGCGGGCTCGGCGGTGAGCTTCGACACCAACCTCGGCACCATCCCGGCACCGGCCTGTTGCGCCCTGACGGCCGGGCGCACCGACGTCACCAGCATCATCAAGCCGCTCATCGATGGCGGCCCGGGTGGCCTCTACAACTTCCAAATCACCGAAAGCAACTCCGCCATCCAGGACGGCGAAGCGCTGGTGGTGGTGTACGACCTGCCCTCGCTGCCGTTCAGCACGGTCGGCATCCTCGACGGTTTCGCCCAGACGACCGGCGACTCCGCCTCCATCACTTTCGCGAACGCCCTGGATCCGGCTGCACCGGGCTTCTTTGCGGAAATGCGCCTGGGCATCGGCTTCAGCTTCAACAACCAGAGCGTTCGTCAGACCTCCAGGGTTCTGGTCAACGGTGATCTGTTGACCGAAAACGCCGGCAACTTCGACGACGGCGCTGGTGCCAACGGTGCGCTCATCACCGTGGGCGGGTTCGACGATCCCTTGTCGCCCGCCCTCCCCACCGTGGCCCAGGACAAGGAGCGCTACAACCTCGTCCCGTTCGTCGACGCAGGTGACACCAGCATCAACATCCGTACCTTCAATTCGTCGAACGATGACCTGATCTTCCTGTCGGTGTTCCACGTGTCCGGCGAAGCGGTCATCTGTACCGACCCCAATGGTTGCGTGACGACCGTGCCGGAACCCCTGTCGCTGGCCCTGGTGGGCATGGCGCTGGCCGGCCTGGGCTACCAGCGTCGCCGCGCTCAAAAGACCGCCTGAGGTCCTGACCAGCGGTTGATCGGGCGGCTTGCTGCCCGATCAGGCCGATGCCAACGGCGCCTGTCGCGAGATGGGCGCCGTTTCCGTTTGGCGCACCCCTTCGGCCTCGTACGCCATCGGGCTCTCGATGGCCAGGCGCCACCCGTTCGGGGGTCACCTTCCGAGGGCCCCTGCGATGACCGGCTCACTGCACTCCTGATGGGGTGGCCCGGCGCATGCTGCTTTCCTACAGTGGACTCCATCGTCCCCAGGAGCCCACCATGCACCTCAGAAGCCTTGTCCGCGCTCGCCGACGCGAGGCCGGTTTGTCCCTCATCGAGGCCCTGGTCGCCATGACGGTGGCGGCAGTCGTGGTCGGCCTGACGGCCACGGCCTTCGAGAGCAGCGTGACCCGACGCCACCTGGAGGGTACTGCTGCCCAGCTCGAGACCGACATCCACTTCGCGCGCAGCCTGGCAGCGGCACACCAGCAGTCGCTTCGCATCAGCTTCGCCGCCCATCCAGGCGGCAGTTGCTACGTGCTGCACCGGGGGCCGGCGGCACACTGCAGTTGTGACACCACCGGTGAACCCGTCTGCCAAGGGCCGGCCACCGTGCTCCGCACCGTGCATCAGGACCAGGCATCACCCGTGCGCGTGATGTCCAACGTGCGCAGCATCGTCTTCGACCCGGTCAAGGGCACCAGCACACCGACCGGCACCATCCGCATCGTGGCCAGCGACGGCAAGGCCCTGCACCAGGTGGTGAACCTGATGGGCCGCGTGCGATCGTGTACGCCGCGCCCCGGCCTGGCCGGGTATCCCCCGTGCTGATCCCGTGATCGCGGGGGATCCGGACCAGCGGCACACCAGCCTCGACGAGCGGCAACGGAACCTTCGACTTCCAGGGATAGGATGCCCTCGCCCAACAAAGGCTTCAGCTGTGACTCGATCCACCCCCAACAGTCGCGGATTCACCATCATCGAGCTGCTCATCGCGGTGCTCGTGGTGGCTGTCCTGGCTGCATTGGCCTACCCGTCGTTCCTGGACTCGATCAAGAAGGGCCGTCGCGCCGATGCGTTCAGTGCGATCGCCGCCGTGCAGCAGGCGCAGGAGCGCTTCCGCAGCAACAACCCGGCCTTTTCCTCGACCTTGAGCGCCCTCGGGCTGACGGCCACATCGCCCGCCGGCCGCTACGACATGGCGCTCAGCGCAACCAGCGCGACGGGTTACGAGGTCACTGCGACCGGCAAGTCGGGCACCTCACAGGCCTCGGATGGTTCCTGTGTGCGTCTGAGAGTCACCGTCAACGGCGGCAACGTGGCCAACAGCTCGGCCGGCGCTTCCGGCAGTTTTGACCCGAACGATGGAGCAAGGTGTTGGGCTCGCTGAAGTCGATACGCACCGCATGCCGGCACAGCGGATTCACGCTGATCGAGTTGCTCATCACGGTGGCGGTGATCGCCATCGTGCTGACGCTGGCTGCCCCTTCCTTCAAGGAGATGATCGAACTGCAGCGCTTGAAGGGTGTGCATGCGCAAGTGGTGACCGATATCCAGTTCGCTCGCTCCGAAGCGGTGAGCCGTCAGGACAGCGTGACCATCTCCTTCGGAGGCGATGGGAACACGATGACCTGCTACACCGTGCACACCTGCAGCACCAACGGGCCGGCTGCTTGCCAATGCGACTGCATGGCGGCCGAAGGCGCGCGCTGCGCAGCGCCGATGATTGAAATCCGCACGGTCCAGGCGATGACCGACAACGGTGTTCAGGTCTTGCCGCGTCCAACCTCCCCATTCGCGGCTGCCGCCAACCAGTTGCGATTCGACCCTGCCACGGGCGGCATGAAGACCTATTACATCGGCGTGGGCAGCAGCGGCAGCTCGCCTTTGGGCGATCTGTGGGCCGAGACATCGCTGATACGCCCGAGCCCGACGCCGACGCTGCGCACGATCGTCAGCACCCCGGGCAGGCCCAGCGCCTGTTCTCCCAGCGGCACGGTCAAAGGGGTGCCGGTATGTCCCTGACCCTGTCGGCAGCACGACGCACGCGCGCAAGGCAAGCGTTGCACCGGCTCCAGCGCGGCCTGTCGCTGGTCGAACTCCTGGTCGGCATCGCGCTGGGTCTGTTCATCGTCGCCGCCGCCGCAACGCTGATCGCCACGCAACTCAGCGAGAACCGTCGTCTGATGCTCGAGACACAGGTCCAGCAGGACCTGAGGTCCACCGCCGACATCATCACGCGTGAACTGAGGCGCGCCGGCACCATCGACGCCGCGGCCCTCACGACGATCTGGCTGCCGGATCAACCGAACGGCGTGCCGGTTCAAAACCCCCTGCGCGGGCCCGACCTGGCGCCAGCCGGCGAAGTGGTCTCCTATCGTTACACCCGGCTCGATGCGCCTTGCAACGCGAACGACTGCGCTTACGGTCTGAGCGGCAACACCATCGTGAGCCGCATCGGTGCCGGCGTGCCCCAGGCCCTGACCGATCGCAACACGCTGAAGATCAACACCTTCACCGTCGTCGCACAGCCCGTGCAGACGGTCCAGATCGCCTGCCCCAGGCTGTGCCCGGGTGTGTCGCCTGGCGTCTTCACCCAGGACTGCTGGCCGACGGCGACGCTGACGGACATCGTCGTGACGATCCAGGGCGAAGCAGCCTCCGACGCCAGCGTGCAGCGCACCGTCACCAGCCGGGTGCGGGTGCGCAACGACGGTCTCCAGTTCAACACGGCTTCCGGCCAGGTGTGTCCGTGAAGCGCACACTGCCGAAGCGCCACGCGGTGGCGGGCCCGCAGCGCGGCGCCGCCTCGCTCATCGTGGTGATGGTGCTGTTCTTCGTGCTGTCGCTGGCCGCGGCCTACACCAGCCGCAACCTGATCTTCGAGCAGAAGACCTCGGCCAACCAGTACCGCAGCACCATGGCCTTCGAGGCCGCCGACGCGGGGGTGGACTGGGCGCTGACCATGCTCAACGGCGGCACGGTCAACGACAGCTGTGTCAGCACCGCGGGCGCCAAGAGCTTCGCAGAGCGCTATCTGACCATCGCCGACACGAACCCGGCCGCTCCCGACAATGGCCACGTGACGCAGACCGCGCGCGCGGGCAGCTGGCCCACCTGCGTCTTCAATGGCGCGGGCTGGACGTGCAGCTGTCCCGACGACACCACCGTGAATCCGGCCGCTCCCGTGGCCGGTGGCTTGCTGCCGGCCTTCCGCGTGTGGCTGATGCCTACCGTGGTCGGGCGCACCCACATCGCCAGTCTGCAGAGCAACGGCTGCACGAAGCTGCCCGCCAGCGTGGCCGAAAGGTGCCTCGACCAGGCGGCCGAAGGCGACCTCGGCGATGGCATCGCCAGCATCACCTCGCTGATCGCCCTGCGCAGCGGCATCCAGAACGTGCCTGCTTCGGCCGTGACGGCGCGCGAGGCGCTCACCCTCGCCGCTGGTGCGGCTCGGCTGCGCGCCATCAACACCGATCTCAAGTCCAGCGGCGTCACGGTCAACGCCGGCGGCGCGATCAATGCTGCCCAGGTGGCCGCGGTCACCATCCCCGGCACACCGCCGGCCTTCAGCATCGTGCCGTCGGACCCGGGCCTGGCGTTGCTTTCGAACGTTGCCTTGCCCACGACACCGCCTGCACCGCCTGCACTCACCGCCGGCGAACGCATGTTCGTCTGGACCTTCGGCATGAAGCGGGACACCTACCGCCTTCAAAGCGGGCTGCGGGAATGCGCCAGCCCCTGCTCGGCGACCAACATCAACGCGCTGCTGGCGGCCAATCCCAACCGCATCATCTGGGCCGAAGGCAACGTCACGCTCGACGCCGACATCGGCACGGCGGCTGAACCCGTGCTGCTGATCGTCAACGGCGACACGCTCACGCTGGGGGCCGGCGTCGACATCAAGGGCTTCGTCTACCTGACCGGCGGCGCGTCGGCCACCTCGACGATCAATCTGCCCAGTTCACCCACCAGCCTCGACGGAGCCATCGTCGCCGAAGGCGGGTTGACCACGGCCTATGGCGGAGCACCGGCCGCGACCGACGAATTCACCGTCACCTACGACCCCGTGCTGCTCAATCGCCTGAAGATGACCTACGGCACCTGGGTGCGCGTCGGTGGCAGCTGGCGCGACTACAGGTAGACACCATGAAACCCGTCACTCGGCGCAAGCACCGCGGCGTCTCGTTGATCGAGGCGCTCGTGGCCGTTGCCGTGATGGCCATCGGCATGATGGGGCTGGTCGGCATGCAGTCTTCGCTGCGAAGCACGTCCGATCTTGCCAAGCAGCGCTCCGAGGCCAGCCGGCTGGCTCAGCAGGCCATCGAAGAGTGGCGCTCGTTCAGCTCGATCCAGGGCAACCCGGCCGCTCTCGACTACACCGATCTGGCCGAGGGCGTCACCGCCGACGCGGCGATCGTCGGCACGAACGCCACCTTCACGCGCACCCGCACCATCGCATCGCTCGCGGCCCCGGCCCGGGGCAAGGCGCTCACGGTGGACGTTTCCTGGCCTGACCGGACGGGTCAGACCCAGTCCGTTCGCCTCACCAGCCTGATCGCCGGCATCGCGCCCGACCTGCCCCTGACCATGGCCGTGCCCTCCACCGGGGACGGCATCGGCCCGACCAAAGGGCGCAACCGAGCCATCCCGATCGATGCGAAGGATCTCGGCGACGGCACCAGCGGCCTGATGCCGCCGACCGCGCCGACGGGCCAGGTCTGGCTGTTCGACAACAAGACGGGCGTCTTCAGGATCTGCAGCACGTCGGCGACCTTCCAGGCCGACCTGCTGCCCAGCAACATCACGGGCTGCACCGGGTCTTTCCTGGCCATCACCGGCTTCGTACGGTATTCGCTGTCAGCCACCCAGCCGGCCAGCACGGCAGCACTCGAACCCACGTCGTCGCCGGCCGACCTGCCGGGCTACACCACGCCGAACCCGCTCATCGTGAGCGTCACGGAGTCGCCGGCCTCGGGTACCGAGTTCTGCTATGCGGTGGTGGACGAACTCACGGTCCCGGCCTACTCGGCCTACTTCTGTGCCGTGCCCGTCAGCAACATGGCCAGGACGGTGCGGCTGTCGTTCGGCCCCGCCACGCTGCTGGCTGGCGCCACCTCGCCGGACGACCGCAGCCCGTCCCGCGTGAGGGTGTGCCGCTACTTCGATCTGGCGGGCAGCGGCACGTACAACAACCCGAGCGCGTCGGTGGCCAACCAGAACTACCTGGTGATCCTGGCCGGCGACGGCACCAACGTCTTCACCTGCCCGAACTCTGGCGCGACGGCATCGCACGCGCCCTGAGCCTCGACCCGGGCGCTGACCTCGGGCACTGATACCAGGCGGGTGCCTCGCAGACACCCCGCCTACAATCCGGCGATGTCCATTTCACCGATTCCCGAGCTGGTCGCGGAGCTCGCAGCCGGCCGCATGGTCATCCTCGTCGACGAGGAAGACCGCGAAAACGAAGGCGATCTGGTGCTGGCGGCAGAGCACGTCACGCCCGCGGCGATCAACTTCATGGCACGCCATGCGCGCGGCCTGATCTGCCTGACGCTGACGCGTGAACGCTGCGAATTCCTGCAGCTGCCGCCGATGGCGAGCCGCAACGGCACCAAGCACGGCACGGCCTTCACGGTGTCGATCGAGGCGGCCACGGGCGTCACCACCGGCATCTCCGCGGCCGACCGTGCGCGCACCGTGCAGGCCGCGGTGGCGCGTGAGGCCAGGCCTTCGGACCTGGTGCAGCCGGGCCACATCTTCCCGCTGCAGGCCCAGGACGGCGGCGTGCTCATGCGCGCCGGCCACACCGAAGCCGGCTGCGACCTGGCGCGCATGGCCGGCCTGACGCCTGCGGCCGTGATCTGCGAGGTGATGAAGGACGACGGCACCATGGCGCGCCTGCCCGATCTGCAGGTCTTTGCGCGGGAGCACGGCCTGAAGATCGGCACCATCGCCGACCTCATCGGCTACCGCAGCCGCAACGAGTCGCTGATCCAGCGCGCCGGCTCGCGACCGCTGCTCACGGCGCAGGGCGAGTTCGACTGCACGGCCTTCCGCGACAGCGGCGGCGGCCTGCACCTGGCCCTGCACCAGGGCCGCTGGACGGCCGACGACGAGGTGCTGGTGCGCGTGCACGAGCCTTTCACCGCGCTGGACATGCTGGACGTCGGCTCCAGCGGCCATTCCTGGCCGCTGCCGCGCGCCCTGGCCGCGCTGAGCGCGGCGCCGCAGGGCGTGGCCGTGCTGTTGAACTGCGGCCAGGGGGTAGAAGCCATGCTGCCGCAACTGCTGCCCGCCGGCGGTGCGCCCTCGCCGCTGCCGGCACCGATGGACCTGCGCACCTACGGCGTCGGCGCGCAGATCCTGCGCGAGCTGGGCGTGGGCCGCATGAAGCTGCTCGGCAGCCCGCGCCGCATGCCCAGCATGACGGGCTACGGCCTCGAAGTCACCGGCTTCGTCGCCGCTCATCCCTGAAGGAGATCCCATGCAAGCTGCAGACAAGGGCGTGGCGGGCGACCTCGCCGGCGAAGGTTTGCGCATCGGCATCGTGCGGGCTCGTTTCAACGAGCCGCTGACGGCCAGGCTGGCCGAAGCCTGCCTGGCCGAACTCGACCGGCTGGACGTCGACGAAGGCGACATCTCGCAGTTTCTGGTGCCTGGCGCGCTGGAGATCCCGGTGGTGCTGAAGGCCATGGCCGAGAGCGGCGACTACGACGCGCTGATCGCCCTGGGCTGCATCATCCGCGGCGAGACCTACCACTTCGAACTGGTGGCCAACGAGAGCGGCGCCGGCGTGACGCGGGTCTCGCTGGACCACCGCATCCCCATCGCCAACGCCATCCTCACCGTAGAGAACGAGAGCCAGGCCTGGGTCCGCGCCGAAGAGAAAGGCCGCGACGCCGCCCGCGTGGCGGTCGAGATGGCCAACCTGCTGGAAGACTTGACATGACCCACCCCCGCAGCGGCTTCGCCGCTCCCCCTCGAGGGGGCGACCCCAGCGGCCGGGCCCAGCCCGTCCGCGGCGTCCGCTCGATGCGGCCCTGCCCTCGGTCACGCCCCGCGTCGCACCGAGCGGAGACTCCGGTTTGAAGCCCGACACCAAGTCGCCGCGACGACGCTCGCGCGAACTCGCGCTGCAAGGCCTGTACGAATGGCTGCTGTCGGGCGCCGAAGCCGGCGTCGTCGACGCCCACATCCGTGAGCAGGACGACTTCGCCGGCTGCGACGCCGGGCACTTCGACGCCCTGCTGCACGGCTGCATACGCGACGCCGCCGCGCTCGACAGGGTGCTGGCGCGCCACGTCGACCGCAAGACCACGCTGCTGTCGCCGGTGGAGCACGGCGTGCTGATGATCGGCGCCTGGGAGTTGACGAACTGCGTCGACATCCCTTACCGCGTGGTGATCAACGAGGCGGTGGAACTGGCCAAGAGTTTCGGCGGCACCGACGGCCACAAGTACGTCAACGGCGTGCTCGACAAGACGGCCATCGAGCTGCGGCCGGTCGAGGTGGCCGAGCCGCGCGCCGTGCGTCCGCCGCGCGCCCAGCGCCGGGCCGGCCTGCAGAGGAAGCCCGAAGGCGCCGCGCCTGAAGATGCGGCCGAGCCGCCGCAGGACGACCCGGCATGATCCGCACGGCCCGGCGCCTGGAGCGCATCGACCCCTTCTACGTGATGGAGTGCGCCAAGGCCGCCGAGGAGATCGCTCGCAGCGCCGCCTGCGATCCCGCCCGGGGCGGCGAGTCCATGCTGTTCCTCAACATCGGCGAGCCCGACTTCACCGCGCCGCCGCCGGTGCTGGACGCCGCTGAAGCCTGCCTGCGTGCCGGCAGCACGCAGTACACCCACGCCACCGGGCTGCTGCCGCTGCGGCAGGCCTTGTCGGGTTGGTATGCGCAGCGCTACGGGCTGGACATCGCACCGTCGCGCATCGTGATCACCGCCGGTGCCTCGGCCGCGCTGCAGCTGGCCTGCCTGGCGCTGTTCGAAGAGGGCGACGAGGTGCTGATGCCCGACCCCAGCTACCCCTGCAATCGCCATTTCGTGGCCGCCGTCGGAGCGCAGGCCCGCCTGCTGCCGTCCGGCCCCGCACAGCGCTTCCAGCTCGACGCGGCCTCGGTGGCCGCGGCCTGGACGCCGGCCACGCGTGCCGTGCTGCTGGCATCGCCGTCCAATCCCACCGGCACCTCGATCGCCCGCGAGGAGATGGCCGCCATCGTGCAGGCGGTGCGCGCACGCGGCGGCGTGACGCTGGTCGACGAGATCTACCTGGGGCTCAGTTATGAAGCGCAGTACGGCCACAGTGCGCTCGACTTCGGCGACGACGTCATCTCGATCAACAGCTTCTCGAAGTACTTCAGCATGACCGGCTGGCGCCTGGGCTGGCTGGTGCTGCCCGAAGCGCTGGTGGGACCCGTCGAACGCCTGGCGCAGAACCTCTACATCTGCGCCTCGACGCTGGCGCAGCGCGCCGCGCTGGCCTGCTTCGCGCCCGAGTCCATCGCGGCCTACGAACAGCGGCGCGGCGAGTTCCAGCGCCGACGCGACTTCGTCGTGCCGGCGCTCGAAGCGGCGGGCCTGAAGGTGCCGGTGGCCCCGGACGGCGCCTTCTACGCCTGGGCCGATTGTTCGGCGCACAGCGCCGACAGCTGGGACTTCTGCTTCGAGATGATGCAGCGCGCACACGTCGCGCTGACGCCCGGCCGCGACTTCGGGCCGCACGCGGCGGCGCGCTACCTGCGACTGTCCTTTGCCAGCGGCATGCCGCAACTGGAAGCGTCGATGTTGCGTCTGCGCCGCGAATTGACGTGAGCGCCCCCTGTTCCCGGGAGCAAGAATGTCACGGCCCCTCCGGCCAATGCGTGACAAGCCGTTAACCGGGCGCAGGATCCCACGCTTTTGATACCGCCGGCGCCTTCGGGCCCCGTAAGCTCCCGGCGGTGGGACACGACCTCTCTCCGGCGCGCGATGCCGCCGGCCATCCGATCTCGGTTTTCCAGTCGACCGTGCAGGCCTTGCCGCCGAACATGGACGACACCCTGCCGCCCGGCGCCGAGGGACACGACTCCGGCCCGCTGGACATCGTCACCGACTTCGGCTTCGACCCCGCGCCCGACGAAGGCGCCGTGGCCGCCGAGCCCACGCTGTCCCACATCGGCCGCTACGCACTGAAGCACAAGCTGGCCGAAGGCGGGCTGGGCACGGTCTACGAGGCCTGGGACCCCCTGCTGTCGCGCGCCGTGGCCGTCAAGACACTGCAGTTCAAGGTGGCTATGCCTTCGCGCGTCGCGCTGGACGGCATCTTCCTGAACGAGGCGCGCACCGCGGGCGGACTGAACCACCGCTACATCGTCACGGTGCACGATGCCGGGCTGTCGGCGCACGGCGTCTACATCGCGATGGAGCGCCTGCACGGGCGCGACCTGCGCCAGGCGCTCGATGCCGGCTGGCTGCCCAGCCCGGAACGCGCCGCGCAGATCGTGCGCCGCGTGGCCGACGCCCTGGCCTACGCCCATGGCCGCGGGGTGGTGCATTGCGACATCAAGCCCGGCAACATCTTCCTGACGCGACGCTTCCGTCCCAAGGTGCTGGACTTCGGCATCGCGCGCGCGGCCGGCGTGGCCGCGCCGGAACTCGAGGGATTCGTCGCCGGCTCGCCGCACTACCTGGCGCCCGAACAGCTGGCCGGCGCCGAGATCGACGCACGCGCCGACATCTACTCGCTGGGCGTCGTGCTCTACGAACTGTTGACCGGCCGCAAGGCCTTCGACGGCCACTCGCTGGAGTCCATCGCGGCGGCCGTCCAGGCCGGCACGCCGGTGGCCGTGCAGGCGCTGCAGCCGGCGGTGCCGGCGGCCCTGGCGCAGATCGTCGCACGGGCGATGGCGCCCGCGGCGGCCGACCGCTACGCCACGGCGGCCGAGTTCTCGCAGGCCTTGCGGCGCTGGGGCTCGCAGACGCAGGCGGAGGCGGAGGCCGCTGCGACGGCGCCGCCCGTCCCTGCTTCCGCGCTGAACGCACGGTCCCGGCAGGGCAAGGTCCTTGCAACGCTGGGCGCGACCTTGCTGGCCGTTGCCGCCTGGTGGGCTCTGGGCACGAGGCCACAGGCACCCTCGGGAGCCGACACCGCGATGAACGCGCCTTCGGTGGCGCCTTCGGTGGCGCCTTCGGTGGCGCCCTCAGTGGCGCACTCCGTGGCGACTTCCACGGCGACAGCAACGCCTGTCGCTCCAGCGGTCGCATCGGCCGTCCCGCCCGCGGCCACGGTCGCGGACACACGCGCGGAGGCCACGGCCACAGCGCCGGGCACTGCCTCTGCCGCACGGCCCGTGGCTGAAGCCGCGCCCTCGGACGCGTCATCGCGCGCTCCCCTTGGCCCGACCTCCTCGCCCAATGCCCCGCCGCCGGCGCTGTCCGCGGCGGCCCTGCCCCCTTCTCGCACGCCCGCCGCCGTCACGGCCGGCACCGCAGCCGCCACGGCCGCGACCTCGGCCACCGGACAGGTGCAGTTCGCCGTCGGGCCCTGGGCGCACATCGAGATCAACGGCCAGGACGCCGGCATGACGCCGCCCGTGACGCGCATGACGCTGCCGGCCGGCACACACACGATCACGCTGCGCAACGACGAATTCGCGCCCTACAGCGTGACGGTGACGGTGACGCCCGAGCGGCCCGCCGCCATCCGGTATCAGTTCGCGCCCTGAGCCTCGCCAGGCGGCGCGCTGCGCCCGGCCTCGCGCTGCCGCAGTTCGGTCTTCAGCACCTTGCCGTAGTTGTTCTTCGGCAACGCGTCGACGATGCGCCAGGCCTTGGGCCGCTTGTAGCGTGCGATGTGCGCCAGACAGTGCGCGTCCAGCGCTTCGATGCCCAGCGGCTCGCGCAGCACCACGTAGGCCACCAGCGACTCGCCCCACTCGGGGTCGGGCCGGCCGATCACGCTGACCTCGGCCACTGCCGGGTGCTGCAGCAGCACCTCTTCGACCTCGCGCGGGTAGATGTTGTTGCCGCCGCTGATCACCAGGTCCTTGCTGCGGTCCAGCAGCGTGAGGAAGCCTTCCTGGTCGAGCCGGCCGATGTCGCCGGTCCACAGCCAGCCCTCGCGCAGCGCCGCGGCCGTGGCCTCGGGCTGCTGCCAGTACCCGGCCATGACGACTTCGCCGCGCACGCAGACCTCGCCGGTCTCGCCGGGGGCCAGTGGCTGGCCGTCGGCACCGCGGATCGAGACCTCGACCATCGGCTGCGCAAGGCCCACCGAAGCCATGCGCTCGCGCCAGCGCGGGTGGGCGCGGTCCTCGATCACAGCCCGCGGCAGCACGGTGATGGTCATCGGGCTCTCGCCCTGGCCGTAGATCTGGGCCAGGTGCGGGCCCAGCGCTTCGCGCGCTTCTTCCAGGTCGGCCAGGTACATCGGCGCGCCGCCATAGACCAGCGTGGCCAGGCCGTCCAGCGGCGGGCGGTGTTCGCGCGCATGGGCGGCCAGTCGGCGCACGATGGTCGGCGCGGCGAAGCAGGACGCGTTGCGCCAGCGCGCGGCCAGCACGAAGAACTCGGCTTCGTCCAGGCCGCCGTTGGCCGTGACGACGTTGACGCCGCCGTTCATCACGTAGGGCAGGTGGTACAGACCGCTGCCGTGCGACAGCGGCGCGGGGTGCAGGCAGCTGTCGCCGGGCGACACCGGCTGCACCGTGGCCACGTAGGCCATGCTGCACCAGCGCAGGTTGCGGTGGGTCAGCGTCACACCCTTGGGTCGCCCGGTGGTGCCGCTGGTGTAGAAGAGCCAGGCAGCGTCGTCTTCGTGCCGGGCTGCCGGCCCGCCCGGCAGGCTGTCGGCGCCCAGCGCGTCGGCATCGATCAGCAGGCATGCCTCGGGTGCGAAGGGCTGCAGTTCGAGGCGGTGCTTCGCATCGACCACCGCCACCCGGGCCCCGCAGTGCCCCACGATCCAGCCGGCTTCGCGGCCGTGCAGGCGGGCGTTCATGGGCACCACGACCGCCCCCAGCCACCAAGCGCCCCACAGCGCCTTCAGGTAGGCCGGCGCGTTGTCCATGAACAGGGCCACGCGGTCGCCGGCGCCGACACCCGTTCGCGCCAGGGCCGCAGCGGCGCTCCGTGAAGCGGCTTCGAACTGCGCGAAGGTCCAGACGGCGTTCAGGCCCTGCGCCACCGCCGCCTTGTCGCCGAAGGCCGCAGCGCTGCGCTGCAGCCACAAGGCCAGGTTCATGCTGCGCTCCGCAATTCAGGCCTCGACGTAGCGTCCCAGCCGCACCTGGGTGTTGCCCGGCCGCAGGTGCGTCAGCCCCGGCATCACCAGCACCGTGTCGTCATAGGGCGCGACCCAGGTGTGGTCGCCGTCGCGGGCGATCGGCGTGCCGGCCTTGGCCACCACCCCCAGGCCGCTGATGGGCACCAGGAAGTGGAAGTCGAGCGAACGCGCCACCACGGCCTCGGTGACGCGCACCACACGCTGCCGCTGAGGCAATGGCAGGCGGAAACGCGCCTCGGCCCAGGCCGGATCGACGGCACCCGTGAGCGCCAGGAAGCGCACCGTGGTGTCGATGGCGACGTCTTCGGCCGCGCGCTCCCAGTGCTGGCCGCACTCGATGAGCAGCGCCTTCTTCGGGCTCGCGGGGTCGCCGAAGCCGCCGCGCTCGATCATGCGCAGTCCCGCCGGATGGCCGGTGTCGATCAGCACGTCCTCGGGCACGCCCAGCTCGCAGGCATAGGCCGCGTTCTTGTCGACGCGGCCGCAGACCATGATCGGCCGGCAGGGCTCGTGCATCGAATGGATGTCCAGCAGCAGGTCGGCATCGTCGACGAAGGGCCGCAATTCGCGTGCACGGCGCAGTTCGACCGAGTCGCGCGGCCCCAGCAGCTGCTCGTCACCCCAGACGCGGTTGTAGTCCTCGTCGACATAACGCGACAGATGCGGCCGGGAGTGGTCGAAGCGCGAGAAGGCCTCGACGTTGGCGAAGGCCAGCGTGAGCCGGCCCTGCCGCGGCCGCACGTTCTGGCCGAACAGCCAGACCAGTGCCAGCGCGCCGCAGATCTCGTTGCCGTGCGTCAAGGCCTGCACCATGACGTTCGGCCCCGGCTTGCCGGAGTCCAGCACGTGCACGTAGTCCACACCGGTGTTGCCCTGGCGGAAGGGTGCCAGGTCGGGCGGCTGCAGTTCGATCGGGGGGATGTCAAAGGTTGCGGCCATCGGTGCGCTCCGGGGCGAATTGGTGATGGATGTCGTCCAGCAGGCGGATCAGCTGCGCCTGCAGCACGGTGAAGTGTGCATTCGGCTCGCGCCGGGTGTCGTGCATGTACAGGCGCTTGTTGATCTCCAGCTGCAGGCTGTGTCGCCCGGCAGCGGGGTCGGCGTAGGCGCGCACCAGTTCCACGCCCTTGAACGGGTCGTTGACCTTGACCTCGTAGCCCAGCGCCGACAGGCGTTCGCGCACGAAGGCGGTGAATTCCGGGGCGCAGGTGGTGCCGTCGCGGTCGCCGAGCACGAAATCGGCGCGCGCGACCCCTGCCCCGCCCTCGCCCATCGCACCGCTGACCGGATTCATCGAATGACAGTTGATGTGCTGGACGAAGCCGAAGCGCGCATGCGCGTCATCCAGCAGCGCACGCAGCATCTGGTGGTAGGGCCGGTGATAGAGGTCGATGCGGCGACGCACCTCGGCCACGCCCAGGCGCCGGGCGTAGATGGGCCGGCCGTCGTCCAGCGTGCGCCAGATCAGGGCCTTGCCCAAACGCGCCTTGCCGCTGGGCTGGAACAGGTCGGGCCAGGGGGCGTCGAGCAGGTCGGGGTCGATGTCGCCTGCGTGACGGTTGGCGTCGATGTAGGTGCGCGGGAACATCGCGGCCAACAGCGGTATGCCTCTTGCTTCTGCTGGCCGGAAGAGCTCATCGATGAAGCAGTCCTCCCCGTCCCTCAGGTCTTCAGGCGTCAGCGCGGCGTCGAAGTCGGCCGGCATCAGCCGTCCGGAGTGGGGGGAATCCAGCACCAGGGGCCGCTCGGCCCGGGCGGGGCCGAAGACGGTGAGCACGTCGTCGTTGAGGGGCAAGGCGGGTGTCCGGAGGGCTGGTGCCCGTCCAGTATCGCCCAGCCCGGGAGCCCGGGCGGACCCCGATATGAACTTCGAGGCCAGCCCTTAGCATGCAGGCGCGGCGCAAGGTGGCCCGTCTTTTTTCTTGTCTTGGAGGTTTGAACATGCAAGAACGCGAACTGCGTGAACTGATCGAGGAAGTCCGCGAGGGCAAGCTGCCCCGCCGTTCCTTCATTCAGCAGATGGTCGGCCTCGGCCTCACGGCGCCGATGGCTTCGATGATGCTGATGCACTCCGGCGTCGCGCAGGCGCAGACGGCCATCCCCTACAAGCCCACCAAGCGTGGGGGCGGCGGCACCCTGAAGCTGCTGTGGTGGCAGGGCCCCGTGCTGCTGAACCCGCAGTTCGCCACCGGCACCAAGGAACAGGAAGGCTCGCGCATCTTCTACGAGCCGCTGGCCGGCTGGGACGCCGAAGGCAACCTGGTGCCGGCGCTGGCCGCCGAGATCCCGACCGCCGCCAACGGTGGCCTGTCGGCCGATGGCCGCAGCGTCGTCTGGAAGCTCAAGCGCGGCGTGACCTGGCACGACGGCCAGCCCTTCACCGCCGACGACGTGGTCTTCAACTGGGAATATCACAAGGATCCGGCCACCAGCACCAGCTGGATCAGCACCTACCGCGACATCGTCGTCACCAAGGTCGACTCGCACACGGTGCGCGTGCAGTTCCCCAAGCCCACGCCGTTCTGGGCCGAGCCCTTCGTCGGCACCGTGGGCATGATCATCCCGCGCCACGTCTTCAAGGACTTCATGGGCGCGAAGTCGCGCGAGGCTCCCGCCAACACGCGCCCGGTGGGCACGGGTCCCTACAAGATCGTCGACTTCAAGCCGGGCGACCTCGTGCTGGCCGAGGCCAACGCCAGCTACCACGTGCCCAACCGGCCCCACTTCGACCGCCTGGAGATGAAGGGCGGCGGCGACGCCACCAGCGCGGCGCGCGCCGTGCTGCAGACGGGCGAGTACGACTACGCCTGGAACCTGCAGGTGGCCGACGAGATCCTCAAGGGCCTGGAAGGCGGCGGCCGCGGCAAGGTGACCATCGTCCCCGGCGGCAACATCGAATTCATCCAGCTCAGCGTCACCGACCCCTGGAACGAAGTCCAGGGTGAGCGGGCCCACGCCAGCAGCAAGCACCCGGCCTTCAGCGACAAGGCCGTGCGTGACGCCATGGCCCTGCTGGTCGACCGCAAGGGGGTGATGGACTTCATCTACGGCCGCACCGGCGTGGCCACGGCGAACTTCCTGAACAACCCGCCGCGCTACCGCAGCAACAACCTGAAGTTCGAGTTCAACGTCGACAAGGCCAACCAGATGCTCGACGCCGCCGGCTGGGTGCGCGGCTCCGACGGCATCCGCGCCAAGGGCGGCACCAAGCTCAAGTTCGTGTTCCAGACCTCGGTGAACAAGCCGCGCCAGGACACGCAGGCCATCATCAAGAGCGCCTGCAGCAAGGCCGGCATCGACCTCGAGCTCAAGAGCGTGACGGCGGCCGTCTTCTTCGGCGGCGACCAGGCCAACCCGGACACCTACACCAAGTTCTGGTGCGACATGCAGATGTACACCACCACCATGACGCAGCCCGACCCGCAGCTGTTCATGGAGCAGTACTGCTCCTGGGAGATGGCGCAGAAGGAGAACAAGTGGGCCAAGCGCAACATCCTGCGCTGGAAGAACGACGAGTACGACAAGGCCCACATCGCCGCGCAGAGCGAACTCGATCCGGTCAAGCGCGCGGCGCTCTTCATCCGCATGAACGACCTCATCGGCGCCACCCACCACATCATCCCGGTGGTGTTCCGGCCGCGCGTGTCGGCCGCCGGCACCAAGCTGTCGGCACCGCTGTCGGGCTGGGACAACGACATGTGGGCTCTTGCGCACTGGTTCAAGGAAGCCTGATCGGCATCCCCCGGGGCTGCTGAGCGGCCCGATCCCGCGTCTGCGCGCCAGGCCGTACGGTGGTACGGCTGGTGTGCTGCATGCGGGCTCGGGTGCCGCGCGGCGTCCCCGCGGGCCCTGATCCCGTCGAACGACTCACGAAGAGAGTTCTCTTGGGTTACTACATCCTGCGCCGCCTGATGATCGCGCTGCCCAGCCTGCTGGGCATCAGCGTCGTGCTGTTCATGGTGCTGGCACTGGCACCCGGCGACCCGTTCGAGGAGCTGGCCACCAACCCCAACGTCCCGCCCGAAGTGCGCATGCAGCTGCGCGCCAGCCTGGGCCTGGACGACCCCGTCTGGCAGCGCTACTGGCACTGGCTGACCAGCATGCTCAAGGGGGACTGGGGCTTCTCCTTCATCAGCCGGCTCGACGTCGACACGCTGATCTGGCAGCGGCTGCCGGTGACCATCGCCATCATCGGTCTGAGCCAGCTGGTGGCGCTGGCCATCGCCTTGCCGGTGGGCATCCTGGCGGCCGTCAGGCCCTATTCCTGGTTCGACCGCATCGCCAGCACGCTGAGCTTCATCGGCTTTTCGCTGCCGACCTTCTTCACCGGGCTGCTGTTCATCCTGTTCTTCAGCATCTACCTCGGCTGGTTCCCCTTCGTGTTCCAGAGCGAGGTGCGCGCCACCGGCTGGGAATGGTGGGTGGTGCAGTTCAAGCAGAGCATCATGCCCATCATGGTGCTGGGCCTGTTCCAGGCGGCGAGCTGGATGCGCTACGTGCGCTCCAGCGTGCTCGACGTGGTCAAGCTCGACTACGTCACCACGGCGCGCAGCAAGGGCCTCAAGGAGCGCATCGTGATCATCAAGCACGTGGTGCGCAACGCGCTCATTCCGGTGGTCACGCTGGTGGCGCTGCAGATGCCGGGCATCTTCGGCGGCGCCATCGTGACCGAACAGATCTTCCGCATCCCCGGCGTCGGTAGCCTGCTCATCGACAGCATCCTGCGCAACGACACGCCGGTGATCATGGCCGTGACCTTCGTGTTCGCGATCCTGGTCGTGGCCTTCAACCTGATTGCAGACCTCCTCTATGGCTGGCTCGACCCCCGCATCAGCTACCGCTGAGCCGCGCAAGCCGGTCAGCACCTCCCCCTGGGCCGAGGCCTGGCGGAGATTCAAGCGCCACAGGTTGGCCTACGCCAGCCTGTGGCTGCTGGGCATCCTGTCTCTGGCCGTGCTGCTGGGCCCGCTGGTCTACAAGATCGGCATCAACGACATCGATTTCACCGCGCGGCTGAAGGGCCCTTCGAGCGCCCACCCCCTGGGCACCGACGACCTCGGACGCGACCTGCTGGCACGCATGCTCTACGGCGGCCGCATCTCGCTGGCCGTGGGCGTGGCCGCCATGCTGACAGGCATCGTGATCGGGGTGGTGGTGGGCGCCATCGCCGGCATCTCCCGCGGCTGGGTCGACGCCTTCCTGATGTGGCTGACCGACCTCTTCCTGAGCCTGCCGCAACTGCCGCTGCTGCTGCTGCTGATCTTCTTCTTCCGCGACCCGTTGAAGGCGGTGTTCGGGCCCGAGGTGGGCATCTTCCTGCTCATCGTGCTCGTCATCGGCGGCTTGAGCTGGATGCCAGTGGCGCGGCTGGTGCGCGCGCAGTTCTTCAGCCTGCGCGAGAAGGAATTCGTCGAGGCCGCGCGCGCCCTGGGCGCCAGCACGCAGCGGCAGGTGGTGCGCCACATCCTGCCCAACGCCATCGGGCCGGTGATCGTGGCGGCCACCATCAACATCGCCGCGGCCATCATCGCCGAGAGCACGCTCAGCTTCCTGGGCCTGGGCTTCCCGCCCGACATCCCGACCTGGGGCCGCATCCTCAACGACAGCCGCGACTACCTCGACATCGCCGTGCACTGGGCCATGTTCCCGGGCCTGGCCATCTTCATCGCCGTGCTGACCATCAACTTCATCGGCGACGGCCTGCGCGACGCCCTCGACCCCAGGCGAGTGCTGTGACCCCCCCCGTAGCGCCTTCGGCACACATTGCAGGCCGCGCCGAGCCAGCAGCTCGGCTCTTCGGCAGGCAAGAAGCGTCCACTGGACCTTTCTTGTCCAGCCTCAGCCCCCCCACGGGGGCGCCCCCAGCGGACCGGCGGAGCCGGATCCGCGTCGGCCGCTTGGCCGTCTCCCCCCTTGCCCGGGAATATTCCTGACCATGGCCATGCTTGAGATCCAGGGTCTGAAGACCCATTTCAAGACCGACGACGGCTGGCTGCACGCGGTCGACGGGGTCGACATCGCCATCGACGCCGGCGAGACCGTGGGCGTGGTGGGCGAGTCGGGCTGCGGCAAGAGCGTCACCGCCAAGACGGTGATGAAGCTGATCGACATGCCGCCCGGCAGGATCGTGGCCGGCAAGGTGATGTGGCAGGGGCGCGATCTGGTGCCGCTGGACGAATCCGAGATGCAGAAGATCCGCGCCAAGCAGATCGCCATCATCTTCCAGGAGCCGATGACATCGCTGAACCCCGTCTACACGATCGGCGACCAGATCGCCGAGAGCGTGCGGCTGCACGAAGGCGTGTCGCGGCAGGAGGCCATGAACCGCGCGGTCGAGATGCTCAAGCTGGTGCGCATCCCCACGCCCGAGCGCCGCGTGCGCGACTACCCGCACCAGTTCTCGGGCGGCATGCGCCAGCGCGTGATGATCGCCATCGCGCTGGCCTGCAACCCCAAGCTGCTGATCGCCGACGAGCCGACCACGGCGCTCGACGTCACCATCCAGGCCCAGATCCTGGACCTGATGGGCGAGCTGAAGGAACGCCTGGGCATGGCGGTGATGCTCATCACGCACGCCATGGGCGTGGTGGCCGAGACGGCGCAGCGCGTGGTCGTGATGTACGCCGGCAAGGTGGTGGAAGAAGCCCCCGTCGAACTGCTGTTCTCGCGGCCGCGCCATCCCTACACGCAAGGACTGATCCGCAGCATTCCGCGCATCGACACGGCCGCCACGCACAAGGTGCGGCTCGAGGCCATCGCCGGCACCGTGCCCAAGCTGATCGACCCCGCCGAAGGCTGTCGCTTCGCGTCGCGCTGCAAGTTCGCGATGGCCGAGTGCCGCACGGCCACGCCGCCCCTGCTCGAGGTGACACCCGGGCACAAGGTGGCCTGCATTCTTCAGGAAGCCTTGACATGAACGACCGCCTCGCCGACGCGGCGGGACTGGCGCCACCGCCCGCGCCGCTGCTGACCGTCAAGAACCTCGTCAAGCAGTTCCCCATCAAGGGCGGCCTGCTGTCACGCACGGTCGACAAGGTGCATGCGGTGGACGGCGTGAGCTTCGATCTCGCGCCCGGCGAGACGCTGGGCGTGGTCGGCGAGAGCGGCTGCGGCAAGAGCACCACGGGGCGCTGCATCCTGCGCCTGATCGAACCCACTTCGGGAGAGGTCACGTTCGAAGGCCGCAGCGTCACCCACGCCAACAAGGACGAGTTGCGCGCGCTGGCGCGCGACATGCAGATCATCTTCCAGGACCCGTACGCCAGCCTCAACCCGCGCATGACGGTGGGCGCCACCGTCGGCGAGGCGCTGACCATCCACAAGCTGACGAAGACGCCGCGCGAATACGAAGACCGCATCGTGCACCTGCTGGAGACGGTGGGCCTGAACGCCGACCAGATGCGCCGCTACCCGCACGAGTTCTCGGGCGGCCAGCGCCAGCGCATCGGCATCGCTCGCGCGCTGGCCGTCAGCCCCAAGCTGGTGGTCTGCGACGAGGCTGTCAGCGCGCTCGACGTGTCGATCCAGGCCCAGGTCATCAACCTGCTGGAAGACCTGCGCGAGCAGTTCCAGCTGACCTACATCTTCATCGCGCACGACCTCAGCGTGGTCGAGCACATCAGCCACCGCGTGGCGGTGATGTACCTGGGCCGCATCGTCGAGATCGCACCGGCCAAGAAGCTCTACACCGACCCCAAGCACCCCTACACCGAAGCGCTTCTGTCGGCCGTGCCCATCCCGGACCCGAGCGTCAAGCGCAAGCGCATCCCGCTGCAGGGCGACGTGCCCAGCCCCATCCGCCCGCCGCCAGGCTGCCACTTCCACACACGCTGCCCGATCGCCAAGAAGGGCCTGTGCGACGTCGAACGGCCCGAGCTGAAGAAGACCAGCGAAGGGCATTGGGTGTCCTGCCACCTGCGCGGCTGAGACCGCGCGGTCTGCGCCTCACTGAACGCGCAGGGCCTTCAGCTTGTCGAGCTTGGCCGCATAGAGGGCGCGCTGGTCCCTGGAACCGGCGGCATCGCGTGCAGCTTCCAGATGGCGCCGGCCGGCATCGGCATCGCCCAGACGGAAATGCGCCTGCGCCAGCCAGAAGTGGAACTCGTGGTGGTGCGGCGTGCGTCGCAGTTCCGCTTCGAACAGGCGCCGCGCACGGCGGTAGTCTCCTTCGCGCATGGCCTGCAGGCCCAGCATGAAGCGGGCCATCGGAGCGTCCGGCTGCAGGGCTGCGAGCCTGGCCTGAAGGGGACGCGCCTGGCTTTCGCGTCCCTGGTGCGTCAACAGCGATACAAGATTGCCCAGCACGTTCGGGTTGTCGGGCTCCAGGCGCAGGGCCTGCTGCAGCACCGTTTCGGCCTCGACCAGCGCACCGCGCCTGCGGTAGACCACGGCCAGCGTGTTGCGCGCCACGGTGTAGCCGAGGTCCTGCGCCAGCGCGGCACGGGTCCACCAGTAGGCATCGGCCAGCCGGCCCTGCACCAGGGCCTCGGCGGCCTTGTTGTTCAGGTACATGGCCAGCACGCGACGGCTGTCGATCTCCACGCTGCGCTGGCCGAGCAGGTCCCGCCCGGGCAGGAAGTCGATCGTCAGCCAGCCGCGCTCCACCACCCGGGCACGGCTCGATTGCACGGCACCACCCATCGCCAGATTGACGTGGCCGATATGGAAGAACAGGTCGCCGGCGCGCTCGACCTCGGCCTCGCCCAGCACCTGCTGGAAGCGGACGTCCAGGCCCAGCTCCTGTGCGAAGGCCGCCGTCATGATGACCAGCGACAGGCAGTTGCCGGCGCGCGAGGCGAAGGCCTCGCTGGCGTTGCGCGTGCTCGAGCTGTCGTACTCCAGGCGCAGCTGGCCCTGGTTGTAGAGCGCGTCGATCAGGGCCTGGCGGGCTCCCTTGGAGTGCAGCTGCGGGCGGATGTGCCGAGCCAGGTAGTCGCGCATGGGCGCGTCGATGGCGAAGACGGCATCGGCCGAGGTTTGCACCGAAGGCGGCGCAAACAGCGCGTCTCGCCAAGGCGGTTCGGACTCTTGCGTGACAGACCCCCAGCCGGCGCAGCCCGCCAGTCCCAGGAACACGCCCATGCACAGGGTCCAGACGCTGATCAGGCGCTTCATGGCAGATCTCCCGGGGCCGCCGCCCCTCGTCCGACGACCCTTCGGGAGCCATCGTGCTGCAGCCTCCGGGCGGCGTCAATCGAAAGCTTCGTCCCGGCCCTGGCACCCTCGGGACAAGGCCTGGCCGCCCCGGCCCGCACAATCGCAGCCCGCCCTCCACCATGCCGCCGCCATGTCCATTGCCGCCAACCTGATGGTCGCCCTCATCGGCCTGCTTCACGTCTACATCCTGATCATCGAGATGTTCCTTTGGGACAAGCCGGCCGGCCTGCGCGCCTTCGGCATGAAGCAGGAGTTCGCCACGGCCACCAAGGTGCTGGCCGGCAACCAGGGCCTGTACAACGGCTTCCTGGCGGCAGGCCTGTTCTGGGGGTTGTGGCTGGGTGAGGCCGGCACCTCGGTGAAGGTGTTCTTCCTGCTGTGCGTGGCCGTGGCCGGGCTGTATGGAGCGGCCACGGCAGCCCGCAAGATCCTCTACGTGCAGACCGTGCCGGCAGCCATCGCACTGGGGCTGATCGCAGCCTCCTGAGCCAGCCGCCTCAGGGGCGGGCCTGCGCCGCCACCCAGGCCTGCATCAGGGCATGCAACTGCTCCAGCCCGTCGGTCAGGGCCGCCGGACCGGGCTGCAGGATGTCGCAGGACTTGATCTCGTGCAGACGGCCGTCGCGCACGGCGGGCACGTCGGCCCAGCCCGGGCGTGCGGCCACACGCTCGGGACGGAACTTCTTGCCGCACCAGGACCCGATGACCAGGTCGGGCGAGCGACGCACCGGCTCCATGGCGTCGGCGATGACGCGGTCGCGTCCCATGGCCTGCCGCCCCAGCTCGGCGAACACGTCCTCGCCCCCGGCCATGCCGACCAGCTCCGACACCCACTGGATGGCGCTGATCATGGGTTCGTCCCACTCCTCGAAGTAGACACGGGGCCGGCGCGGCCAGGCGGCGGCCGTCGCGGCGATCTGCGCGTGTCGATGCTGCGTCGCCTCGATCCAGCGCTCGGCGCGCTCCTGGGCGCCCACCAGGCCGGCCACCAGCCTGAGCGTGTCGACAATCTGCGCCACGCTGCGCTGGTTGGTGATCAGTACGTTGAGGCCGGCGCGTATGAGCTTGTCGGCCAGCACCGCCTGCATGTCGGAGAAGCCGATCACCAGGTCCGGCTGCAGCTCGACGATGCGGTCGATCTTGCCGTCGAGAAAGGCGCTGATGCGCGGCTTCTCCTGGCGCGCACGACGCGGCCGCACGGTGTAGCCGGAGATGCCGACGATGCGGTCCTCTTCGCCCAGCAGATAGAGCCACTCCGTGGTCTCTTCGGTCAGGCAGGCGATGCGCTGCGGGCCGACGCCCGGGCGACGGGGCGGGCCGAGGGTGGACGCCAGGGTGGGTGCTTCGTTCATGAACCGATTGTCCGGGCAGCACGGACCGGTCCGCCCCAGCCCCCCGATCAGCCCCCCGATCAGGCCCGCGGCAGCGCGACCCAGCGCACGGCCCCGTCGACCGTCACGTGCTCGATGCTGAACGCGCCGTCGAACACGTCCACCAGCGCGGCGCGCAGGGCGCTGTCGGCCGGCACGCCGTCGGCCACCACGCGCCCGGCCCGCATCAGCACCACGCGGTCGGCGGCCAGCGCCCAACTCAGGTCGTGCAGCACCACCACGACGGCGCGGCCGGCCGAGGCCTGAACGCGCAGGCTGCGCATCAAGGTGCGCTGGTGCGGCGCGTCGAGATGGGCCATGGGCTCGTCGAGCAGCAGCACCGGCGCCTGCACCGCCAGCACGCGCGACAGCAGCACGCGCTGGCGCTCGCCGCCCGAGAGTTCGCTCAGCCGCCGCGCCTGCAGCGCCGTGCACTCGGTTTCGGCCAGCGCCTGGTCGACGGCGGCCTCGTCGGCGGCATCGGGCGCGCCGAACAGACCGTGGCGCGGCAGCCTGCCCAGTCGCACCACGTCGCGCACACCCATCTCGCCTTCGGCCTCGCCTTGCTGCGCCATCCAGGCCAGGCGCTGCGCGCGCTGCATCGCAGGCCAGTCGGCCATGGCTCGGTCCAGCAGGCGCACGCCGCCCGATTCGCTCTCGCGCAGCCCCGCCAGCAGCGACAGCAGGCTGCTCTTGCCGGCGCCGTTGGGGCCGACCACCGCACACAGTTCGCCCGCGTGGAAGGCCAGCGTCACACCGTCGACCACCCGCCGCCCGCCCAGGCGCAGCGAGAGGTCATCGGCTTCGAGCAAGGTCGCGTGCGCCATGAGGGCTCACCAGCGCCGACGCTGCCGCAGCAGCACCAGCAGGTACAGACCGCCCAGCACGGCGGTGAGCACACCCACCGGCAGTTCCTGCGGCGCGATGACCGAGCGTGCCAGCACGTCGGCGGCCAGCAGCAGCGCGCCGCCGGCCAGCGCCGACAGCGTCAGCAGCGCCGCATGCGGCACCACCACCAGCCGGCGCACGATGTGCGGCGCCACCAGGCCCACGAAGGCCACCAGACCGGCCTGGGCGACCGCCGTGCCGGTGGCCAGCGCCATCAGCACCACCAGCAGCAGGCGCACGCGCGCCAGATCGATGCCCAGGCTGCGTGCGCTGGCTTCGCCCAGCACCAGCGCATCGAGCGCACGCGCATGGCGCCGCGCGAGCGGCAGGGTGGCGGCCAGGGCCAGCGCCAGCACGGCCACGCTGGTGCCCCCCAGGAAGCTGGTGCTGCCCAGCAGGAAGACCTGCTTGCCTCGCAGGGCCTCGGGCGAGATCAGCATCACCATCTCTGACACCGCCGACAAGAGGATGCCCACCACCACGCCGCAGAGCAGCAGCATGATGCTGCCGGTGTTGCCGCGCGCCAGCGCCAGCGTCAGCGCCACGCCGCCCAGCGCGCCGAGAAAGGCGGCGCCGACGAGCCCGAGCCGCTGCAGCAGGTCGGCCGTGGCCAGGCCGATGTAGCCGCCCAGCGCGCCACCGGCGGCCAGCACCAGCACCACGCCGAAGGCCGCGCCCGCCGCCGAACCCAGCAGGTAGGGGTCGGCCAGCGGATTGCGAAACAGGCCCTGCGCCAGGGCGCCGGCCAGCCCCAGCAAGGCACCGCACAGCCACGCGCCTGCAGTGCGCGGCGCACGGATGGAGGCCACCAGATCCCACTCGCTGCGCCAGTCGAAGGACCAGCCCTCGCTGCCCGCCGCCAGCCCCAGCACGCCCAGCACGAGGCCGAACACCAGCAGCGCCGCGGCCACCGTGCGCGCACTGCGCGGCGCGTGCGCCGTGCCGGCGGGCGTGGCAGCCTGCGGGTTCATCGTGAGGCCAGCCCCACCGGAGCCATCGCCGACAGGCAGTCGGCCAGCACCTCGGCAGCTTCGCCCAGGCGCGGCCCGGGCAGGGTGATCAGGCTGTAGCGCGCGGCCGGCAGCGCGCAGACGCGCCGCTCGCGCAGCGCGCGCAGACGGCTCCATCCCGGCCGCGTGGCCATCTCGGCCACCGCGCTTTCGCTGGCCATCACGATGTCGGGCTGCGCACGCACCACGAACTCGGGGTTGAGCTTGGGGAAGGGCCCCAGCGATGCCGGCACCGCATGCTTCAGGCCCAGTCGCGACAGCACCTGCCCGATGAACGATGCCTCGCCGGCGGCGTAGCTCGAACCCAGCTCGAAGTACACGCTCTGCCCGCGAAGGGCATTCGGCACACGCACTGCAGCCTCGGCGATGCGCTGCTCGATGCGGCGCCACAAGGCCTCGCCAGCAGGTGCGTCACCCAGGGCCTGCGCCACCTGGCCGATCACCCGCTGCAGGTCCTGCAGGCTGCGCGGCTCCAGCGTCACCACGCGCAGCCCCAGCGACTCCAGCCGGTCGACCGCACGCGAGGACACCGCCGCCAGCACGAGGTCGGGCTTCAGCGCCACGACACGCTCGATCTGGGTGTCTTCCAGCCCGCCCACCTGCGGCAGTCCCTTCACGCTGTCCGGCCACTTCGAGAAGCGGTCGACCGCGACGAGGCGGTCGCAGGCGCCCAGCGAGCAGACGGTCTCGGTGAGCGAGGGCAGCAGCGACACCACACGCTGCGGCGGCGCCGGCAGGTCGATGCGCCGGCCGCGGTCGTCGGTCAGCGTGGTGGCGGCTCGCGCCGGCCCGGCCAGCACGCCGCACAGGGCCAGCGCGGCGACGCTCCAGCGCAGCAGCAGCCTTGCGTTCACGGCCGCGCTCCGGCCCAGCGCAGCGTCACGAAGGCCTCGCGACGCGGCGCGTCGTAGCCCTGGGCGGTCTCGTAGCGCTTGTCCGCCACGTTGTTGAGCTTGAAGCCCAGCCGCAGATCGCGCGCGAAGGCCCACTCGGTCCGCAGGTCCAGCGTCGCGTAGCCGCCCAGGCGCGAGGTGTTGGCGGGGTTGTCATAACGGTGCGAGAAGGCAGCCAGCGCGGCGCCGGTGGTCCAGGCGCCGCCGTCCCAGTCGGCGGCCAGGCGCAGCGCGTCCTGCGCACGTCGCGGCAGCAGCTTGCCGAAGTTGGCGTTGCCCACGGTGTCGTTGCGCGGGTCGGTGTGGTCGAGCGACGCCGCCACGCTCAAGGCGCGGAAGCGGCCTTCGTAGCTGAGGGTCACCCCGTCGATGTCGGCGCGCGGCAGGTTCACAGGCTGCGGCCCGCTGGTGATGAATCCGCGGTAGCGGTGGCCGTACCAGGCTGCACGAAGGCTGTGGCCACCGGTCTTCCAGCGCAGGCTCAACTCCTGGTGCCGGCCGGTCTCTGGCAGCAGCAGCGGGTTGCCGAAGTTCGGGAAGTAGAGCTGGTTGAAGCTGGGCGCCACGAAGCTGGTGCCCAGGCTGCCGCCCAGGCGCCAGGACGGCGTGAGCGCATAGGCATAACCCAGCGCGCTGCTGGTGAAGCCGCCGAACTGGGAATTGCTGTCGCGCCGCACGCTGGCCTGCCAGCTGTGGCCGGCGGCACTGCCGTTGAGGCCCAGCGCGACGCCGTCGATGTCGCGGTCGCTCACGCTGAAGGGAGCACCGGGCCGGCCCACTTCCTCGGTCAGGCGCTCGGCCAGCAGGAGCACCGCCCCGGCCGGCGTCGAGAAGGTGTTCTCCCAGGAGATCTGCCGCTGGCGTGATTCGATGGCGCCCAAGGATGCGAAGGGACTGGCACTGGCCAGCGTGTCGTAGCTGTCGAGTGCGCGCGACAAGGACAGCCGGGTGCGCCAGCCTAGCATCACTGCGCCTCGAGCCGACAGCGACAGCACCCGGTTGAGCAGCTGCGCACGCGCGTCGGCGCCGGGGCCGTCGTCCAGTTGCGTGAGGCTTTCGGACTGCAGTGCCAGCGCTTCGAGCCGCCAGTCGGTGCTGGCCTGCCAGCCGAGCCGCACACTGCCGGCGTTCTGGCGGAAGCCGTCGTCGTCCGGGTTGTAGCTGCCGAAGGGCACGCTCGGGTTGGACGACGAAACGCCTTGAGTGTCGGTGTGCTGCAGGTGCACGGCCGTGTCGAAGGCGCCCTGCCCCCATTGCACGCCCGCAGCGACCTGGCGGTGGTCGTGCGACCCCAGCGACAGCTTGGCGCTGCCCGCCAGGCCGGGTGCGCCGCGCCGCGTGAAGACCTGGATCACGCCGCCCATCGCTCCGCCGCCGTACAGCGAGGACATCGGCCCGCGCACGATCTCGATGCGCTCGATGCCTTCGAGCGGCAGGTTGTCGATGGACGGCGTGCCCACCGTGGCCGAGGCCACGCGCACGCCGTCGATCAGCAGCAGGGTGTGTCGGGCCTCCAGGCCGCGGATGAACAGCGAGGCGGTCTTGCCCAGGCCACCGTTGGCGCTGAACTGGAAGCCGGCCTGCTGCGACAGCAGTTCGGCCAAGGTGCGGCCCTCGGCGCGTTCGATGTCGCGGCGCTCGAGCACGCTGACTTCGGCCACGGCCTGGTCGACGCCCCAGGGCGTTCGTGTGGCGGTGACGGCGACAGTCGAAGAAGACTGGGCCAGGGCTGCGGCGACGGGCACGCAGCAGAGCACCGCGGCAAGCGCGCGGCGGATGGTGGAAGAAACGGACATGGAAACCCTCTCCAGCCGCACACCCCGTGCGGCACTGGCTTGAACAAGCCAGCGCAGAGGACGGACCCACGCACCCATGCCCGGACCCTGTCGGCCGCATGGATACCCGTGCCTGCCCTCCGCAGACCTGGCGACTCCATGCACCGGGCCGGTATCCGGGCTCGCGAGTGCCGATGAGTTCTTCGCGTCGAAGATCTCTTCGAAGCGTGCCGCGCCTTCCCAGGCCCCTTGTGCAGGGATCTCCAGTGGCTGTCGTGCGGCACGCACCTCGCTGACCGTTGCGGGGGCAGCGCCGGAATCGGGCGATGGCCTGTCCATCGTCCTCACCGGCTTCCCGTTCAACCCGACGCCCTTAACGAGGACGGCAGGCACCTGGTGCAAGCGCTTCGAGTCTAGCAGCGGGAGGGGGCCGATATACTTACGCTTTACCACCACGGCACTTCCCGCATGACACCCGCGCATGCACCGGGCTGGCCGACAGCAATGACCAAGTTTGTCTTCGTCACGGGCGGTGTGGTGTCCTCGCTGGGCAAGGGCATCGCGGCAGCTTCTCTGGCAGCGATCCTCGAATCGCGCGGCCTGAAGGTCACCCTCATCAAGCTCGACCCGTACCTCAACGTGGACCCGGGCACCATGAGCCCCTTCCAGCACGGCGAGGTCTTCGTCACCGACGACGGCGCGGAGACCGACCTCGACCTCGGCCACTACGAGCGCTTCATCACCACGCGGATGAAGAAGAGCAACAACTTCACCACCGGCCAGATCTACAAGAGCGTGCTCGAGAAGGAGCGCCGCGGCGACTACCTCGGCAAGACGGTGCAGGTCATCCCGCACGTCACCGGCGAGATCCAGGAGTTCATCAAGCGTGGTGCGTCGGACGTCGACGTCGCCATCGTCGAGATCGGCGGCACGGTGGGCGACATCGAGAGCCTGCCCTTCCTCGAGGCCGTGCGCCAGATGAGCCTCAAGCTGGGCCCCAACAACAGCGTCTTCGTGCACCTGACCTACGTGCCCTGGATCGCCGCGGCGGGCGAACTGAAGACCAAGCCGACGCAGCACACGGTGCAGAAGATGCGCGAGATCGGCATCCAGCCCGATGTGCTGCTGTGCCGTGCCGACCGTCCGATCCCCGACGACGAGCGCGACAAGATCAGCCTGTTCACCAACGTGCAGCCGCACGGCGTGATCAGCATGTGGGACGTGGACACCATCTACAAGGTGCCGCGCCTGCTGCACGAACAGGGCCTGGACGAGCTGGTGTGCATGAAGCTGCAGCTGCTCACGCGGCCGGCCAACCTCGACCGCTGGGACCGCCTGGTGCACGAGGTCGAGCACCCGCAGGGCACGGTGAAGATCGGCATGTGCGGCAAGTACACCGACCTGTCCGACTCGTACAAGAGCCTGAACGAGGCGCTGCGCCACGCCGGCATCCACAACCACGCCAAGGTCGAGATCGAGTACGTCGACGCCGAGTCGCTCAACCCTCAGACCGTGGGCGAGCTGTCGCGCTTCGACGCCATCCTGGTGCCGGGCGGCTTCGGCAAGCGCGGCATCGAAGGCAAGATCGTCGCGGCGCAGTACGCCCGCGAGCACCAGGTGCCGTACCTGGGCATCTGCCTGGGCATGCAGGTGGCCACCATCGAGTACGCGCGCCATGTCGCCGGCCTGGCCGATGCGAACAGCACCGAGTTCGAGCCCGACACGAAGCACCCGGTGATCGCGTTGATCGAGGAGTGGCAGGACCGTGACGGCACGAAGCAGGTGCGCACGGCGCAGTCCGACCTGGGCGGCACCATGCGCCTGGGCGCGCAGAGCAGCGACGTCAAGCCCGGCACGCTGGCGCACGAGGTCTACGGACCGGTGGTCACCGAGCGCCACCGCCACCGCTACGAGGCCAACGTGAACTACCTCGATCGCCTGGAGCAGTCCGGCCTGGTGATCAGCGCGCTGACGCAGACCGAGCGGCTGACCGAGATCGTCGAGCTGCCGCGCAGCGTGCATCCGTGGTTCATGGGCGTGCAGTTCCACCCCGAGTTCAAGAGCACGCCCTGGGGCGGCCACCCGCTGTTCAGCAGCTACGTGAAGGCCGCGATCGACCGCAAGGCACGGCAGGCCGCCGCGCCGGTGAAGGCGGCAGCATGAAGCTCTGCGGCTTCGACGTCGGCCTGGACCGCCCCTTCTTCCTGATCTCGGGCCCCTGCGTCGTCGAAAGCGAACAGCTGCAAATGGACGTGGCCGGGCGGCTCAAGGAGATCACCGGCGCCTTGGGCATCCCCTTCATCTTCAAGAGCAGCTACGACAAGGCCAACCGCAGCAGCGGCACCAGCTTCCGCGGCCCGGGCATGGAACGCGGCCTGGAGATCCTGGCCAAGGTGCGCCGCGAGATCGGCGTGCCGGTGCTGACCGACGTGCACAGCGAAGCCGAGGTGCCGGCCGTGGCCGCGGTGGTCGACGTGCTGCAGACGCCCGCCTTCCTGAGCCGGCAGACCGACTTCATCCGCGCCGTGGCGCAGAGCGGCAAGCCGGTGAACATCAAGAAGGGCCAGTTCCTGGCGCCGCACGACATGAAGAACGTCATCGACAAGGCCCGCGCCGCGGCGCGCGAGGCGGGCCTGTCGGAAGACCGCTTCATGGCCTGCGAACGGGGTGCGAGCTTCGGCTACAACAACCTGGTCTCCGACATGCGCAGCCTGGCCATCATGCGCGAGACCGGCGCGCCGGTGGTCTTCGACGCCACCCACAGCGTGCAGTTGCCGGGCGGCCAGGGCACCAGCAGCGGCGGCCAGCGCGAGTTCGTGCCCGTGCTGTCGCGCGCCGCCGTCGCGGTGGGCGTGGCCGGCCTGTTCATGGAAACACACCCCGACCCGGCCAACGCCATGAGCGACGGCCCCAACGCCGTGCCGCTGAAGCACATGAAGGCGCTGCTGGAACAGCTGGTGGCGCTCGACCGCGTGATCAAGCAGCAGCCGCTGCTCGAGAATGACTTCTCTTGCTGAGCCTGGAGCCGACATGCCCGCCGCGTACCTGATCGTCGAGTCCAACATCTCCGACCCCGAAGCCTTCAAGAAGTACATGGCTGCCGCACCGGCCGTGGCCAAGGCCTTCGGCGGTGAGTACCTGGTGCGCGGCGGCCAGATGGCCGTGCTGGAAGGCGACTGGCAGCCGCCGCGCCTGACGGTGCTGCGCTACCCGAGCTTCGAGCAGGCGAAGGCGATGTACGACAGCCCAGGCTACGTCGCGGCGCGCGCGCTGCGAGCCGGCGCCACGGCCTGCTTCAACATGGTCCTCGTCGAAGGCGTCGACGCACCGCCGGTCTGAACCGATCCACTTCCATAGGAAAACAATGAGCGCCATCGTCGACATCGTCGGCCGAGAGATCCTCGACAGCCGCGGCAACCCCACCGTCGAATGCGACGTGCTGCTGGAAAGCGGCACCATGGGTCGCGCGGCCGTGCCCTCGGGCGCATCCACCGGCAGCCGCGAGGCCATCGAGCTGCGCGACGGCGACAAGGGCCGCTACCTGGGCAAGGGCGTGCTGCGTGCGGTGGAGCACATCAACACCGAGATCAGCGAAAGCGTGCTCGGCCTGGACGCGTCCGAGCAGGCCTTCCTGGACAAGACCCTGATCGACCTCGACGGCACCGAGAACAAGGGCCGCCTGGGCGCCAACGCCATGCTCGCCGTGAGCATGGCCGTGGCACGCGCCGCGGCCGAGGAGTCCGGCCTGCCGCTGTACCGCTACTTCGGCGGCATGGGCGGCATGAGCCTGCCGGTGCCGATGATGAACGTCATCAACGGCGGCGCGCACGCCAACAACAACCTCGACCTGCAGGAGCTGATGATCATCCCGCTGGGCGCGCCGACCTTCCGCGAGGCGGTGCGCTACGGCGCCGAGGTGTTCCATGCGCTGAAGAAGATCATCGACGCCAAGGGCATGCCCACCTCGGTTGGCGACGAAGGCGGCTTCGCGCCCAACGTCGCCAGCCACGAGGCGGCCATCCAGATGATCCTGGAAGCCATCGACAAGGCCGGCTACACCGCTGGCGAGCAGATCGCCATCGGGCTCGATTGCGCGGCCAGCGAGTTCTACAAGGACGGCAAGTACCACCTGGAAGGCGAAGGCCTGCAGCTCAGCGCCGCCGAGTGGACCGACATCCTCGCCACCTGGGTCGACAAGTACCCCATCGTGAGCATCGAGGACGGCATGCACGAAGGCGACTGGGACGGCTGGAAGCTGCTCACCGATCGCCTGGGCAAGAAGGTGCAGCTGGTGGGCGACGACCTCTTCGTCACCAACACCAAGATCCTGAAGGAAGGCATCGACAAGGGCATCGCCAACTCGATCCTCATCAAGATCAACCAGATCGGCACCCTCACCGAGACCTTCGCCGCCATCGAGATGGCCAAGCGCGCCGGCTACACCGCCGTCATCAGCCACCGCAGCGGCGAGACCGAGGACAGCACCATCGCCGACATCGCCGTGGGCAGCAACGCCGGCCAGATCAAGACCGGTTCGATGAGCCGCAGCGACCGCATCGCCAAGTACAACCAGCTGCTGCGCATCGAGGAAGACCTGGGCGACGTGGCCCGCTATGCCGGGCGCGCTGCGCTCTACAACCTCAAGTAGCCGCTCATCGGCCCGACTGCCATGCGCTTCATCACGCTCGTGCTTGCCTTGCTCATCGGGCTGGCGCAGGCCAGCCTGTGGTTCGGCAAGGGCAGCGTGCCGCACGTGATGACGCTGCAGGCCCAGCTCGGCGAACAACGGGCCGCGAACGACGCGGCGCGCACCCGCAACGCCCGCTTGGCGGCCGAGGTGAACGATCTGCGCGAGGGCCTGGAGATGGTCGAGGAGACCGCGCGCCGCGAACTGGGCATGGTCAAGAGCGACGAGGTGCTGGTGCAGTACACGTCGCGCCGATAGGCGGCGCTGGCCGTCGATCCGTCCACCCGTGCTGGAATCGTTGCTGCAGGCCGCGCGCCCCCTGCTCGCGCCCGCCTTCACCCTGCTGGGCAGCCCCGTCACGCTGCTGGAGCTCATCGCCTTCGTGCTGGGCATCGCCATGGTGCTGGCCAATCTGCGCGTCAACCCCATCGCCTGGCCGCTGGCCATCGCCAGCTCGCTGATGTACTCGCTGCTGTTCGCCGACAGCAAGCTCTACGGCGAAGCCGGCCTGCAGTACGTGTTCGTGGCCCTGGCCGGCTGGGGCTGGTGGCAATGGCTGCGCGGGCGTGGCGACGATGGCCGGGCGCTGCGCGTGCGGCGGATGTCCAACCGCGACCGCGCCCTGGCACTGGCGCTCACGCTGGCGGCCTGGCCGCTGCTGGGCAGCCTGCTCGACCACGCCACCGACAGCGACGTGCCCTACCTCGATGCGCTGCCCACCGTGGCCAGCATCACCGGCCAGATCCTGCTCGGCCGCAAGCTGGTCGAGAACTGGCCGGTCTGGCTGGCCGTCAACGTGGTCAGCATCGGGCTCTTCGCGATCAAGGGGCTGTGGCTCACCGTGCTGCTCTACGCCATCTTCGCCGTGCTGTCCGTGGTGGGCTGGCGGGCCTGGACGGCGCGCATCGCGCACACGCATGGACGAGCCGTGCATGGATGAGCCGCTGATCATCGCCATCGTCGGCGCCGAAAGCACCGGCAAGACCACGCTGGCGCGCGAACTGCCGGCACGCCTGACCGGGTTGACCGGGCAGCGCAGCACCTGGGTCGGCGAACACCTGCGGGACTGGTGCGAACGCATGGGCCGCACGCCGCGCGCCGACGAACAGCCGGCCATCGCCGCAGCCCAGACCGCGGCCATCGCCGAGGCCGCCGCCTCGCACGACATCGTGGTCTGCGACACCACGCCGCTGATGACCGCGGTCTACAGCCGCATGCTGTTCGACGACGAGGCGCTGCGTGCGCCGGCCCTGGCCTGGCACCGGCGCTGCGGGCTCACGCTGCTGACCGCCCTGGACCTGCCCTGGGAAGCCGATGGCCTGCAGCGCGACGGCCCGCACGTGCGCGAGCCGGTCGATGCGCTGGTGCGGCAATGGCTGCTCGCCGAAGGCCTGCCGTGGTCGGTGGTCGGCGGCCTGGGCCCGGCGCGCATCGAAGCCGCGCTGGACGCCCTGGCGCCGCTGCTGCGCGCCTCGGGCCTGGCCACGCCCGGCCTCTTCACCCGGCTGGATCACCGCAACGCCGAGCACGCGGCGCGCAACTGGATCTGCGAACTGTGCGACGACCCCGGCTGCGAGCACCAGAGCCTGCTGCAGCGCGTTGGCCCGGAGCGCTGAGCCGCCAAGCTTCCAGCGACTGCCCTGCCCCAGGAACCCCAAGGCCCGCGGTGGCATTCGCTGCGCCATCTCCATCGCAGCCGGCTGCGCCAGAAACCCCATTTGGCGCGCCATGCATCCTGCTGGAGAATCTGCGGCTTTCTTCATCATCTACGGAGACAGACCGCATGAACCCCCACCGTCGGCACGTCCTGAACCTTGGCCTGGCAACTGCTGCACTGGGCACCCTGGGCCTTGCACGGGCCCAAACCATGCTCGAGCGGGCCGTCATCTACGCGGGCTTCGCACCCGGCGGCACCACGGACGTCACGGCGCGCCGCCTCGCTGAGCGGCTGCAAGGCAGCTACGCGCGCAACGTGGCGGTCGAAAACCGCACCGGCGCTGGCGGGCAGATCGCCCTCACGGCGCTCAAGTCGGCGCCCGCCGACGGCAGCGTGCTGATCGTCACGCCGATGTCGATGCTCGGCATCTATCCCCATACCTACCGCAAACTGCCCTACGACCCCGTGGCGGATTTCCAGCCGGTCTCGCGCGCCGTGCAGTTCGAGTACGCCATCGGAGTCGGGCCCATGGTGCCGGCCACCGTGAGAACCGCGCCCGAACTGGTGGCCTGGTTCAAGGCCAACGTCGCGTCTGCCAGTTTCGGCTCACCTGCAGCGGGTTCTGGCCCGCACTTCCTGGGCGAACTGTTCGCGCGGGCCGGCGGTGTGGAAATGCGCCACGTCCCCTACCGCGGCACCCAGCCGGCCATTGCCGATCTGATGGGCGGGCAGCTGCCCTCCGTCTGTGGACCCGTGGGCGAATTCCTGCCCCACCTGGCCGGCGGCCGCGTGCGCATCATCGCCACCAGCGGGGTCAATCGCAGCCGGTTCACGCCCAACGTGCCCACCTTCGCCGAACAAGGCTTCAGGGACCTGGTGCTCGACGAGTGGTTCGGCATCTTCGTGCCTGGCAAGACGCCGATGGACATCGTCAACCGCCTCAACGCCGCCGTGCAGACGGCCCTGGCCGCGCCCGAGGTGGTCGAAGGTCTGGCGCAGATGGGCCTTGAAGCACGCGGTTCCACCCCGACGGAACTTGCCGCGCTGCTCAAGCGCGACTTCGACCGCTGGGGCCCGCTGGTCAAGACCATCGGCTTCACGGCCGAGTCCTGAGGCACCCGCCGCGACACAGCCTGCGACCATGGATGTTGACGGCGCAGTGATCGAATCTAGGTCGCTGCGTCAGTCGCGCCGGCCTCGACCCCCGCCAGCCAGCTGCGCAGCCGCATCGGCATGACGGGCTTGGCCAGCCAGGGCAGACCGCTGTCCCGCAGGCGCTGCAGGCGCTCGGGGGCGATGTCGCCGGTGACGACCAGCGCCGGCAGTCGATGTCCCAGCGTCAGTCGCAGCTCGGCCACGGCGGCGACGCCGTCGAGCGTGCCGCGCAGGCGCAGGTCGCACAACACGCCCTGCACTGCCGGGCGGCCGGCCCGATGCCACTGATGCAACACGTCGGGCGGATCGACCCCGGCCAGCACGGCGTGACCCCAGCGCGCCAGGACCGTCACCAGGCTGTCGCGCACGTCGGCGTCATCGTCGATCACCATGAGGCACAGCGCCGCCGAAGGCCCCGGCTGCAGGCGACCGGGCGCGTCTCGCACGGCCGCCGGCTCGGCAATGGCCGGCAACCGCAGCGACACCCGCGTGCCGCGCCCCGGGCGCGACCGCAGCTGCAGCGGATGCCCCAGCAGCTGGCACAGCCGCAACACGATGGCGCCGCCCAGTCCGAGGCCGCGGCCTCGGTCGCGTTCGGGATTGCCGGCCTGGTAGAACTCCTCGAAGACACGTGCCTGCTCGGCAGCCGTCATCCCGATGCCGGTGTCGACGATCTCGACGAGCCACGCGGATGCGGTCCGATCGGTTTCGGCACTCGCCCCATCGCCTGAAGCGTCGCCCGCCACGGCGCGGACCGCCACCAGCACGCCGCCGTGGCGCGTGTACTTCAGCGCGTTGTCCAGCACGTTGCGCAGACATCGTTCCAGCAGTGCCGGATCGCTGCGCGTCATGACCGCGGGCAGGCCGGATGGCAGACGCAGGCGCAACTGCAGCCCGCCGGCAGCAGCCGAGACGAGGTGTTCGTCGACCAGGCGGTGCAGCAGCGGCCGCAGGGCCAGCGCCTCGGGATGCACCGGCACGATGCCGGCGTCCAGCCGCGAAATGTCGAGCAGCACGTCGAACATGCGGCTCAGCGCGTCGAGCGACTGCGCCATGCGTCCGACGAGGCGTCCTTGTGGCGGCGTGAGCTGCTCGCCCTGCAGGGCGGCCATGTTCATCGCCAGCGCCTGCACCGGCTGGCGCAGGTCATGGCTGGCCGCAGCCAGAAAGCGCGTCTTGGCCTGATTGGCAGCGGCCAGCGCGCGGTTGAGTTCGTCGACCCGTTCGCGCTCTGACTCGGCGGCACGCTGACGCTGCTGGGCCTGCTCGCGCTGCACGCGTTCCTGATCGAGCCGATGTTCGATCTCCAGCGCGAGGCGCCGGGCCTGCGCGCCGCGCCCCAGCACGGCGGCGAGCAGGTGCTGTTCGGCCCGCGAATGGTGCAGCGCGCCCGTCGCATCACCGACTTGTTCGCAGGCACGCGAGGCGGCACGGTGCAGCAGCATCAGCTCGTCCGGCCCGCTGGCGCGACGGCCGCTGTCGTCGGCCGCAAGGAAACCTGTGCACAGCGTGCTTGCCGCGGCCCAGTCGCCGCGCGACATCAGCAGTTCAGCCTGCAACAGGGCGCACTCGGTGACGTGGCCCACCACACGCTCGTGCAGGCTGCGTTGCAGCAGGCGTTCCGCAGTCGCCGCATCGCCGCCGCGCAGAAGCGCGCGACCCAGCAGCAGACAAGCCGACTCGCGGTTGCGCGGGTTCAGGCCATCCACGTGCGGCAGCAACTGGCGCGCCAGCGCCACCGCCTCGTCATCTCGCTGAAGCGACAGCAGGGCCGCCAGGCGATTGAACACGGCCATCGCCCAGCCCAGCGAGTGGCCGGCCCGTTCGCCGAAGACCTGGGCCTCGGTGGCCAGGGTCAGAGCGTCCTCGGCATTGCAGAGGTCGGCCTGCACCGCAGCGAGGTCGGCCAGCGCATGAGCAATGGCCGCGTCGTCGCCGGTGGCGCGTGCATGCTGCACGCTGGTGTAGCGGTCGCGCAGCGCGTCGTCCCAGCGGCCGGCCGCGCTGCGTGCCATGGCACGGGCCCAAAAGTAGAACTGGGCGGCATGGGCCCGCAGCGCACGCTGGCCCGCCGCACTGCGGGGATCGACGTCGGGCTCGAAGTTGGCCTCGAAGTCGCCCCCGTCGGGATCGCCCAGCTTCGCCAGCGCCTCCTCGCTCCGGCCGGCAGCCACCAGCGGCAGCGCATGAAGCGCGTCGCACACGCGCTGGCCAGCGGCGTGGCCGTGACGAACGAAACCCTGGCCGGCACGCGTCAAGGCCTGGCCCGCCTCGTCCCGCCGCCCGGCTGCGCGCAGGCCCAGCGTGGCATGCAGTGCGCTCCAGGCCTCGTCGAGGCTTCCAGGCGCTGCCAAAGCGGCCAGCGCCTGTGCTCGCTCCAGCAAGGCCTCGGGCCGGCGGAAACGCTCGGCCCAAGCGCTCAGGTTGAGGTCGAGCAGGCCAGGCGTCACACCCGCCCCAGGCGGATCGCTGGCGGCTGCAGGCGTCTTGGCGAACCCATGCCGCGATGGTATCGGGCCAGCGGCGCTCGCACCGCTGCGCCGGTGGCAGCGCTCAAGCCCGGGCGGCGAGTCGCCGACGCGCAACCCCGGCGGCCAGCAGCCCGCAGGCCGCCAAGGCCAGCGAGGTCGGCTCGGGCACCGCGGCAGCGGGCGGCGGCGCCTGCGGGTTGTCGATGTAGGCCCAGATGCCGCCCAGTGCAGCGCTGGGCCGGTCGATGTTGGCCGTGCTGTTCAGGATGGTGGCCGACAGCGTGGCCTGCCCCGTCCAGCCGGTGGCACTGCTGTTGTTGCCGATCTGGCCGAGCCAGGGGCCGCCGGTGTCGGTGATGCCGCGGATGAGTTCGATATTGGCACCGAACTCCGACTGCATGATCGACGCGTACGCCGAGAAGTTGCCCGCCAGCGGCAGCGTGTTCAGCAGGCCGTACACCGCGCCGCCATAGGACCAGCTGAAGCCGGCCGACTGCAGGGCGGCGATGTAGGCGCCGTAGTTGACGAACAGCGGGTTGCCCGCCGTGTCGAGGTAGTTGTCCAGATCGGCCCAGACACGACCGTTGCTGGTGTCCTGGAAGGTGCGAAAACCGCCGATGTCGGCGTACTCGACGATGGCAGCCTGGGCTGAGACCGGGGCCAGGGACAGCGCGCCGATGGTGGCGGCAAGGGCTGCGCTGCACAGAGGCAGCACCGCATGCGACAGGGGGCGGGACAAGAATCGGAACATGACAGGACCTTTCGATGAGGGGAGGTGGACTGCTGAGCCGGGAGGTGGTCGTGCCGGCGTCGCAGCTGGATCGGCAGTGTCTGGAGCCGCGGTCCTGCCGTCACTGCCCGCACGGACAGTGAATGCCGCCGTCCACCGCGAACGAGGGGGCCGACAGCGCCGTTCATCGCGAACGACTTCACGGCGGGGTCTGCACCTGTCCTGACGGACAGTGCAGGGCACGCCGCACGCCGCCTAGCATGCCCACCCATGTTGCCCAGCGCCCGACTCCTGATCGTCGAAGACCACCCTCTGTACCTCGATGGTCTGCTTGCCCTGCTGCTGCGTTGCGCCCCGCAGCTGCACTGCCGGGCCGTGGATCGCGCCGAGGCGGCACTGGCCCACCTGCGCGGCCACCCCGAGACCGACCTCGTGCTGTCGGACCTCCGCTTGCCCGGTCCGATGGACGGCCTGGCCTTGCTGGCCCAGGTCGGGCGCGACCATCCGACGGCGGCGCGCGTGCTGGTCTCGGGCACCGACGATCCGCACCTGCCCCAGCACGCGCGACGCGCCGGACTGATGGGCTTCCTGCCGAAGTCGATGGAACCGGTACTTTGGGTCGAGGCCTTGTCGCGCATCCTGCAGGGCGACCCCTGGTTCCCGGCCAGCGCCGCTGAGGAGCCCGGTCTCACGCCGCGCCAGGCGCTGATCCTCGAACGCCTGGCGGTCGGCCATGGCAGCAAGGCGATCGCCGACGAGCTGGGCATCACCGAGCGCACCATCAAGTACCACGTCAGCGAGGTGTTCGCGCGGCTGCAGGCCGGCAGCCGCGCCGAAGCCGTGGCACGCGCCAGCGCCCGCGGCTGGATCCGCCTGCCCGGCGCGCCGACGCGCTGAGCAACCGCGCAGCCGGCGCGCTGCCGGCCGCTACTGCACCGCCGCGGGCCCCGGCCCGGGCGGCTGGTCACGCGGCGGCGTGAACATCTCGCCCACGTCGACGGCGTCGAAGTGGTACTGCAGGCCGCAGAACTCGCAGCCCACCTCGACCAGCCCGCGCTCGGCGATCAGGCTTTCGCTCTCTTCACGGCCCAGCGAATGCAGCATGCCGCGCACGCGCTCGCGCGAGCAGTTGCAGGCGAAACGGGGCTGCTGCGGCTCGAACACGCGCAGCGTCTCTTCCCAGAACAGCCGGTGCAGGATGCGCGCCGGCGGCAGCGTCAGCAGTTCCTGGCGCGTCAGCGTGCGGGCCAGGATGGCGATGCGGTTGTAGGCTTCGGACAGGCCGATGTCGTCCTCGTTGCGGCGACCGGCCAGGTTGGCTTCGCCCTGCACCGGCACGCGCTGGATCAGCAGGCCGGCGGCCACCTCGTCGTCGGCGGCCAGCACCAGGCAGGTGTCGAGCTGCTCCGACTGCAGCATGTAGTGCTCCAGCACGGCAGATACGTCCTGCAGCGGCTCGCGCTGGTCACCGTGCAGCGGCACCACGCCCTGGTAGGGCTGCTGGCCCGGCAGGCGGTCCCTGGGGTCGAGCGTGATGGCGCAGCGGCCCTGGCCGTGCACGTTCAGCAGGGCCTCCAGGCGCGCGCCCGAGGGCACCTCGCCGATGACGGTGGCGGTGCTGCGGAAGGCCAGGTCGGGCTGTACCTCGGCCACCGCCAGCTTGACCGGGCCGTCGCCGAAGATCTGCAGGATCAGCGCGCCGTTGAACTTGATGTGGCCCTGCATCAGCACGCCGGCAGCCGTCATCTCGCCCAGCAGTTGTCGCACTTCGACCGGGAAGGCCCCGACGCCGGCGCGGCGGCGCAGGGCCTCGCGCCAGCTGTCGTCCAGCCGCACCAGCATGCCGCGCACGGGCAGGCCTTCGAAGAGGAACTTGTGCAGCTCCGACATCAGCCGATCTTCTTCAGACCGTTGCGGTGACGCTCGGCGTTGTCGACGTAGTGCTGCGCACTCCACTTCAGGCGCTCGATCTGCTCCGGGGTGAGCATGCGCACCACCTTGGCCGGCGTGCCCATGATGAGCGATCCGTCGGGGAACTCCTTGCCTTCGGTGACCAGCGAGCCGGCGCCCACCAGACAGTGCCTGCCGATCTTCGCGCCGTTGAGCACCACCGACTGGATGCCGATGAGCGAGAAGTCGCCCACCGTGCAGCCGTGCAGCATGACCTGGTGGCCGACCGTGACGCCTTCACCCAGCGTGAGCGGCACACCGTGATCGGTGTGCAGCACGCTGCCGTCCTGCACGTTGCTGTGGCGGCCGATGGTGATCCAGTCGTTGTCGCCGCGCAGCACGGCGCCGTACCAGACGCTGGCACCTGCATGCAGCGCGACCCGCCCGACGACGGTGGCGCTGTCCGCCACCCAGGCGCCGGGGTCGATGCGCGGGGCGTCGTCCCCGAGTTGATAGATGGCCATGGATCCGATCCGGACAAAGCGACGATTCTAGGTCGCGGCCCCCGGCCGCGCCTTCAGCCGACCTGGGCCCAGGCGTCGTCGAAGGCCTTGAAGAGCTCGGCCATGCGCAGCGGCTTGGTCAGGTAGCCGGCGAACCCGGCCTGCCGCGCGGCCTCGATCTGCATCGGCAGCGCATCGGCCGAGAGTGCCACGCAGCGCAGACCGGCGGTGGGCGGCTCGCCGTGCAGCGTGGCCGCCAGGTCCAGGCCGCTCATGTCGCCCAGGTTCATGTCGGCCAGCAACAGGTCGGGCGGCTGCCGGCGCGCTGCGACCAGGGCCTCCTGGCCGCTGCGCGCCACCTCCAGCAGCACGTCGGCGCGACGCCGGGCCATCATCTGCAGCAGCGTCACGTTGACCGGGTTGTCCTCGGCGTAAAGCACTCGCAGCTGGCGGCCCGCCGCCATGGCCGCCTGCGCCTGCGGCGGCAGGGCGGCGGCTTGCTGGGCGGGCCGCGGCGGCGTGGCG
>JALHMT010000022.1:77472-95105 GCA_022843905.1 Rubrivivax sp. | reverse complement strand
AGCGGCAAGGGCGCGACCGCGGGCTCGGCGCTGGCGGCCGGGGCGGCGGCGGAAGGCGGCGGCACCGAGGTCCCGGCCGCCGAACCGTCGGCGCGTGGCAGCCACTGCTCGTCGATGAGATCGCCTTGTGCCATCACGTAGGCACGCTGCACCGCATTGCGCAGTTCGCGCACGTTGCCGGGCCAGTGCCAGGTGCCCAGTTGCGCGAGCGCCGCGGGTGTGAAGCGTCGCGCCTGCCCTTCCTGCTCGATGATGCCCTGCAGGAAGTGCTCGGCCAGCAGCGGCACGTCGGTGAGCCGGTCGCGCAGCGGCGGCAGCTCGATGGGGAACACGTTCAGCCGGTACAGCAGGTCTTCGCGCAGCTTGCCGGCGGCCACCGCATGGTGCGGCAGCCGGTTGGTGGCGGCAATGATGCGCACGTCGGCCTCCTGGCTCTGGGTGCTGCCCACGCGCATGAAGCGCCCGGTCTCCAGCACGCGCAGCAGCTTGACCTGCAGCTCCAGCGGCATCTCGGTGATCTCGTCGAGGAACAGCGTGCCGCCGCTGGAGCGTTCGAAGAAGCCCTGGTGCTGGCGGTCGGCGCCGGTGAAACTGCCCTTCTCGTGGCCGAAGATCTCGCTCTCGATCAGGTTGGGCGAGATGGCACCGCAGTTGACCGCCAGGAAGGGCCTCTTGCGCCTGCGGCTGAGGTCGTGCACGGTCTGCGCCACCACCTCCTTGCCGGTGCCGCTCTCGCCGGTGATGAAGACGGTGACGCTGGTGCCGGCGACGCGCGAGATCTGCTCGTAGATGCGCTGCATGGCCGCGCTCTTGCCCCACAGGTGCCCGAAGTGACCGCTCGAGGCCAGGTTGGCGGTCAGGTCTTCCACCTCGGCCTTCAGCGCCGCCGGCTTCATGATGCGCGACAGCACGCCCTGCAGCTGCTTCAGGTTGACCGGCTTGACGAGATAGTCGGCCGCCCCCAGGCGCAGCGCCTGGATCGAGGTGTCCATGCTGGCATGTCCCGTGCACAGCACGACCTCGGAGTTGGCCACCAGGTTCGGGTCGGCCAGCAGGTCCATGCCGTTGCCGTCGGGCAGACGCAGGTCGAGCAGCAGGATGTCGGGCTGCTGCAGCGAGATCTGCCGCCGCGCGTCGCGCAGGTTGTGCGCCACCGCGACGGTGAAGTGCTCGCCGGCAATGAGTTCGCGCAGCGACGCGGCGGAGTCGATGTCGTCGTCGACGACCAGGGCATGGGGCATGTACTTCAACTCCTCGGAAGAACCGCCGCATCAGGAAGGCACTGCCGGTCGGACAGCGCACTTCCTCGACACCGGCCGGACTGGCATTCTGACCCCGAACGGTCGTTGCATCTCAGGCAGCGCATCGCCGGGCCGCTCGCCCGCCACCGTTGCGCGGTCTGGCGGGCACACCGGTTGCTGCATCGGACCATGCCTTCTTCATCACGCGACATCATGTTTGATTCCAACCTGGACGAGCACGACAACCCTGGCCCTCACGATGCCTTCGAGCCGCGCGGCGACGGGGCCACTGGCGTGCGCGGCGCGCTGCGCCAGGGGCTGTTGCTGCTGGCGCTGGGCGCTCTGCTGCTGAATGCGCTGGAATGCGTCAACCGCACGCAGCGCCGTCGATGGGAAGGCCGCACGGGCAGGCTGCCCGAGCGACTGCAGACCTGGGAGGGCGAAGGCGGCCGGCCGGACGTCGACCCTGCGCCCGCCGGCGCCTTTTCATCACCGCTGTGACCCGCGACCAGCGAGCCTGAAGCGGCTGCGACACCCTCGGCACCGTCGGCGCACCGGCCCATGGCGCCAGCGCCGCCACGTCGGCCGGCACCACCACCAGGGCGGCGCGACCGACAGGCGGGACCGGGGCGCTGACACGGCTTGGGCCCTGGCCTGCAATCACCGCCAGACCATCAATGCCAGGGCTCCTCGGGCTTCCGCGAGCCGGGCGCCAGGGGGTCGATCACGGGTTCCTGGCCCGGCATCGGCGGCTCCTGCACTTCGGGGGGCATCGGTTGTGCGGGGGGTACCGGGTGGGGTGACGGGGGCAAGGGCACGACATCGGGGGGCGGCTGCGGCACATCGACCGACAACTGCAGCGGGGTCCAGGGGGCCGCCGGTCGGGCCGCAGGCAGTGATCGAGTCGCGGAAGGCTGGCATCGGGTCATGTCGTCGAATCTCCTTGCGCGATGCGGGCAAGCGACGTTCCTGCCCACGCGAAAGGCGCGCTGCGGGGCACGCAGCGGTTTGCTGCAAGTCCTTCCTCGTCCCCCCGGGCATCAACCCCTCCCCCGGCCCCGCCACCCGGGCCGCGAGGGCCGACCCGGGAGCGTCGATTGCAGGGGATGTCGTTCCTGGTGCCGAGGATCTGCCCATGGGCCCTGCCCCCACCCCGCCTGCCCATCCGGTCGAGCCACCTCCTGCCACCTTGCCGGTCGACCAGGACTCGGTGGCCGGTGAAGAAGACCCGGGTGCCGCGCTGGGGGAACTCAGCCCGGATGCGGGGCCGCCGATGCCCCGTCGCGCCGCGGCACCGTCACCGGCGCCCCCGGCGGCGGCCGACCCTTCAGCGAACCGTGGCGCTTCGCGTAGACCCAGGTGAACTCGGCACCCAGCAGAAAGATCTGCGCCGAGTAGTAGACCCACAGCAGCAGCACCACCAGCGAGGCGGCTGCGCCGAAGGGCGAGGCGACGCCGCTGCGGCCGATGTACATGCCGATCAGCGTCTTGCCCAGCGTGAAGAGCAGCGCGGTGATGGCACTGCCGATCCAGACGTCGCGCCAGTCGACCTTCACGCGCGGGATCCACTTGTAGATCATCGCGAACATGGCGGTGATGAGCGCGAAGCTGACCGTGAAGTTGACGACGGCGGCCAGGATGGCGACCTCGCCGAACCAGGGTGCCCACCACTTGCCCAGCGCCGACAGCGCCGCGCTGATGACCAGCGACACCATCAGCAGGAAGCCGATGCCCAGCACCAGCCCGAGCGACAGCAGTCGCGCCCGCAACAGCTTGAAGAGGCCGCCGCGCGGCCGCGCCGGTGCCCGCCAGATGCGATCCATCGCATCCTGGAGCTCCGCGAACACGGTGGTGGCGCCGATGAGCAGCACCGCCAGTCCGATGGCCGTGCCCAGCAGGCCCGAGCGCGGCTGGTTCAGCCCTTCGAGCAGCGACTCCACCGTGGCGGCGCTGTCGGCGCCGACCAGTCCCGACAGCTGCTCGAGGATCTCGCCGCGTGCGGCCTGCTCACCGAACACGAGGCCGGCCACCGAGATCACGATCAGCAGCAGCGGCGCGATGGAGAACAAGGTGTAGAAGGCCAGCGCCGCACCCATGCTGGCGGCGTAGTCGTCGGACCACGATGACGCGGCATCGGCGAGCAGGCGCCAGGCCGCGCCGAACATCGCCGCGACGCTTTACTGGCTGGCCGCCGACGCCGGGGACATGGCCGAGCTCCCGGTGGTGCCAGGCGTCATGCCGGTCGTGCCGTCGGTGCCGGTCGAGCCGGAGCTGCCCGGGGTGGTGTCCGAGGTCGTGCCCGAGGTCGAGCCGGTGCTCGGGGGCGTGCTGGGCATCGGCGTCGGCGTCGACTCGGTCGTCGACGGCATCGGCGGCGGCGTGGCAGGCACTTCGGGCTCGGGCGTCCGGTTGCAGCCGGCCACGGCGCCCAGCAGGACGACGGAAAGGGTCAGGCCGGCCAGCGCGCGGCGGGTGTTCGAGTGGTGGATCATGTTGCTTCCCTCGGTGGGTGAATGTTTGCCATCGGCACGCGTGTCGTCGGCTCGATGGCACGGGCGGCCGCAAAAACTGCGGCAGGCGTCACCGGGCCGTTGTGGCGACCCGGTGGCGCTGTCCGTCCGGCAAGGTGCATGCCCGGCCCGCTCGCGGACCGTCGACGGCAGGCCTGACAGAGGGGTCAGCCGCGGGACGGGGGCCCGGCCGTTCCTTCACCCATTTCGGCGGCGATGGCCAGCAGCTCGTCGGCGGCGGGCTTGTCCCAGTGCTCGCCATGCGAAGCCACGGCATAGAAGCGGATCATCTCGTCGAGCACCATCGGATGGCGCCAGCCCGATCCCTGCAGCCGCTTGGAGAGGCTGGGATGGCGGCCCAGCCGTGTGAACTCGGCCAGCAGCGACTCCACCAGCTCGGCCTGGCGCTCGGGCGCCAGCGCGGCGATCTCGTCGGCGCAGCGCTGCCGACGGCGACGCATCCACTCGGCCAGCCACTGCGCCTGGCGCTTGGCCTGCAGCTCGCGCGCGCCGGCCGCCAGGGCCGGAGCGCCCTGCCCCGCTGCCGGTGCGGCTGCCTCGGCCAGACGCGCCGCCCGGGCCGCTTCGGCAGGCATCAGCGAGCGCAGGTAGCGCAGCGGGTCGCGCAGGGGTTCGGGGAAGGCGCTGGCCAGCCGCCGCTGCAGTGCTTCGAGGCCACTGCGCAACGCGGTCTCGCCATGTTCATGGGCCAGGGTCTCGGCGGCTTCGTCGGGCACGCCCAGGCGCTGCGCCAGGGCGATCAGGCCCAGGTCCACCGGCTGCGGCGGGTGGCTCAGCGGCAGCACGCTCTGCTTCTTGGACTGGATGCGGAACTGCAGCATGTCCACGAAGCGTCCCTGCTTGTGTTCGATCAGCTCGATCTCGATGTCGGTGATGGCGTTGATCTCGGCGATCGCCGGCTTGAGCGTGTCTCGCTTGAAGATGCGGTACTCCTGGCGTGCGGTCTTCTCGTTGGCCGGGTTGCCGCTGAGCACCGGCTGCCACCAGCGCCAGGCCTGTCGCGCCGTGAGTCCGACCCCCTTGTAGCGCGTGCAGATCTCGTAGAGCGCCACTCCGGCATGGGATCGCAGCTGGCTGATGATCTCCAGCCGCAGGCGCGCAAACACCGTGGGCTGCAGCAACTCCTGCTTGAGGTTGACGGCGTAGGACCATTCGATCCACACCTGCCCGCGCTCCTTGCTCAGCCGCGCGTGCGCCAGCAGGCCGCTGACGTTCCAGCTGCTGCCTTCGCCCGTCGTGGGCGACTGCCACTCGACCGTGGTGGACACCATCGCGCGCAGGTGCTTCTTGATGAGCGCGTGGTCGTTGCTGTCGAAGTCCAGGCCCTTGATCACCATCTCGAGCGGCACTCGGAAGACCTCGCGCTCCAGGCCCTGATCCTGGGCGTGGAACAGCAGCACGTTGTAGCTCTTGCGTCCCAGCGCCGTGATGCGCGCCGACTTGGGCACGATGGCCAGCGTGTTGACCGCCTTGCGCAGCACATCGGCATCGCCGCCGGCGGCCGCCGCTGGGCGGGCACGGCGACGCGGGGCCGCCGTCAGGGCGGCCTCGGGGTCCTTCGACACGGCCCGTGCCCTGCCCTCGCCTTCAGCCATCCGCGCATGGTAGCCCATAGGTGAGTGCGTGTTTCACGTGTGTGCCACGACGCGCAGCGGGCCGGCGCCCGCTTGAAATCCCGAAAAGTCTCACGTGAAATCGTCGCTCCTCGGGGCATGGTGCCCCGGCAACTCCCGAACAGTCTCCGTTCGACGCAGCCTCCCGACGCGGCCGCCGTCCCGAAAACTCTCCGGCATCGAGGTCCGGGGAGGGATGCGGCCTCAAGCCAGCGGCGCTCGCGTCCACCCGGCCGCCCGCGCAGCCCCGGCGGCCCGTCCAGCGCGCAGGAGGGAGCTGCCGCCGGTCGCCGGGCCCCGTATCCACTGCGGGTCCTTCCTGCCGGCTCGCCGCCGTGTACCGCATGCACGCACCTGGGGTCCCGCAAAGTCTCCGGCGTTTCCTGCATCCACTCCGGGAATAGCCGCAAGGTATTGATTTTATTGAGGAAATCCCGGCCTGAAGGTATTGAAGGACTTCAAGGTTCCTCAATTCCTGAAGCGGCGGGGTGGGTCGGAGAGCAAAAGGCCAGGGCAGCCGGGGCTCGAGAGCATGGGCGGCGTCATAAGCTGCCCATGCAACATGCCTTGAACGATAATCTTTGCAGGACGCGGCCTGCTAGACGAATTCCCTGGCAACCAGGCGGTTTCCGTCTAGCGCCCGCCGCGAGTGAAACAGGAGCCCGCTTGGATCCGATCAACTTCAAACTGCCGCCTCGCATCAATCTCAAGGACATCGCCGATCAGGCCGAGCGTGCTGTCCTGATGATGGAGCAGATCCGCACCGCGATGCTGGCCCCCAGTGCGCGCAAGGCGCCTCCGGTGTTCAACCTGAGCCAGATCGCGGCCATGTGCGGCATCGAGAAGGGTTCGGTCAATCACCGCATGTCCAAGAACGATCTGCCGGCCGGCCGCCTCAATTCTGCCGGCAGTCGGCGCGAGTTCAGCCTGGCCGAAGCGCGCAGCTGGGTGCGTGAGTACCGCCGGGCCCTGCTGCGGCCCGAAGGCGCCGAAGCGGTCACGATCAGCATCGGCAACTTCAAGGGCGGCGTGTCCAAGACGACGACCGCGGTGACGCTGGCCCAGGGCCTGTCGCTGCTGGGCCACCGTGTGCTGGTGATCGACACCGACCCGCAGGGCTCGCTGACGACGCTGTTCGGCATCCTGCCGGATACCGAGATCAACGAAGAGGACACCATCCTGCCGCTGGCGATGGGCACCGAGACCTCGATCCGTTACGCGATCAGGCCCACCTACTGGGACGGCATCGACCTGGTGGGTGCGGCGCCGGTGCTCTTCGGTGCGGAGTTCGCGTTGCCGGCGAGGCAGACGCAGGAGCCGGGCTTCGAGTTCTGGCGCGTGCTCGACCTGGGCATCGATGACGTGCGCGGCGAGTACGACGTGATCGTCATCGACACCCCCCCTGCCCTGTCGTACACCACCATCAATGCCTTCATGGCTTCCGACGGCATCATCATGCCCCTGCCGCCCAACGCGCTGGACTTTGCGTCGGCGTCGCAGTTCTGGAGCCTGTTTTCCGACCTGGCCACCGAGTTGCTGACCAAGCGCGGGCTGAGCAAGGAGTTCGACTTCGTTCACATCCTGCTGGCCCGGGTCGATTCAGCAGATGCTTCCAGCAACATCGTGCGGCAGTGGATCGGCCAGACCTACGCTGAGAAGGTGCTGCCCGTGGAGATACCCAAGACGGCGGTGTCGGGCGTGGCCAGCGCCGAGTTCGGGACCGTCTACGACGTCTCGCGCTACGACGGCAACGCGCGCACCTTCAAGCGTGCCCGCGATGCCTACGACAGCTTCGTCGGGCACATCGAAGGATCGATCCGTGGTGTCTGGACCCGGCAGGTGGGCACCCCGGCGCGTCCCGCCCCGGCGTTGAACCGTTCAACACGTGCCGCCAAGGGAGCTGAGCGATGAGCAAGAAACTCGCGGCCAAGGCCAGCCTGATCCAGATGCCGCCCCTGCCGGCCGCCGGCACCGGCGGCGATCCCCGGCCTGAGGCACAGGAGCCGCGCGTGAAGACGGCACCGGGATCGATGGCGCACTTCATGGCGTCGCAGTCCTCGGCGGTGAAGGAGGCCGAGGAACTGCGCGAACGCCTGAAGGCGTTCGACGGCGCCCAGGCCGTCCGCTTGCTCGACGCCCGGAGCGTGCGCGCCTCCCGCTGGGCCAACCGCCACGCGGATTCGTTCAGCGATGCCGCGTTCGAGGAGCTCAAGTCGGAGATTGCGTCCGCCGGCGGCAATGTGCAGCCCGCCAGCGTGCGACGGCTTCCAGAGCCTGCGGGGTCGGCGTCGGTGCAGCAGGACGGTCCGGCCTACGAGTTGATCTTCGGCCACCGTCGCCACCGCGCCTGCCTCGAACTGGGCTTGCCGCTGCAGGCCATGGTGGTCGAGGCGAGCGACCGCGAGTTGTTCGAGGCGATGGAGCGCGAGAACCGCTCAAGGAAGAACCTCAGCGCGTGGGAGCAGGGAACGATGTACCGACGGGCCCTCGACGAGGGCCTCTACCCGTCACAGCGCAAGCTGGCCGAAGCGCTGGGCGTGGACATTTCGCTGGTGTCCAAGAGCCTGTCGCTGGCCCGTCTGCCCGCTGGGGTGGTGGCGGCTTTCCGCAGTCCGCTGGACATCCAGTTCCGCTGGGCGCAGCCGCTGTCGGAAGCGCTGCAGCGTGACCCCGACGCCATGCTGGCGCGCGCCGCCCAACTGCGCGTCGCGGGCGGCACCCCTTCGGCCGCCCAGGTGTTCGCCGCGCTGACCGGGCAGGGCAGCGAAGTGTTGAACGGTTCAACACCCCGGCGGCGGACCCTCTCCGGCGCCGCGGGACTCCGTGCCACGATGGTGCGCGACGCGCAGGGCAGGGTGGTGATCAGCTTCCCCATCGGGGCTCTCGACGCCGCAGGCGAGGCGGAACTGGCGGTCTTCATCGAACAGCTCCTGGGGCGGCGTTGAACCGCCCCTGCCCGCAACGGCGCGTGCCTTGACCGGCCGCGAACACGCGCGCCGTCCTCCCTCCCGAAAACTCTCCGCCTGGCCGCGGCGCCCGTGCGGAAGCCCCGTCTGGGTAGCGACGACCGTCCCGCTGTGGCGGCCTCGGCCCGCTCAGCCGGTCGCTGTGTAGACCGAGGTGCTCGCCGCGCTCCTGTGACCGAGCCGGGCCTGCAGCACGTCCTGCGGCACGCCGCGAGCCGCCGCGTGCAGGGCGTGGCTGTGACGCAGCCAGTGCGTCGAGGCCTGGCCGATGCGCGCCGCGGCCGCCGGGTCGGCGTGCGACAGGTCGGCAGCGCACTGCTCGAAGCCCTGCACCAGCACCTCGTAGAGCCGGGCGGCGGACAGGGCCTGCGGACCATCGAGGCGTGCGATCAGAGGTGTCGCCGGGTCATTTGACAGGATCCGCCGATCGAGCCCGCGATCCGTCAAGTACTCCCGAAAACTCTCCACGGCGGCGTCGGGCAAGGGCACATCGCGCTCGTCGCCGCGTCGTCCCGGCACCCTGAGCGACCACACCACCCGCCTGCCGGCCAGCGTCTCCTGGCGCAGCCATGCGACCCGAGCCGCTGCCAGCTCCGCCAGCCGCAGGCCGGTCAGGTAGGCCAGGCGCAGCACGAAACGCAGGCGACGACGGGCAGGCAAGGGGCCGCGGCGGTCGAGCCAGCGGTCAACCTGCTTCCATTGCGCCGGCGACAGCGCGCGCTGCGGGGGTGCCGGCATGCCCGCCGCGCGCCGGGCCAGTGCCTGCCATGGGTTGGCGGCCAGGTAGTGCTGTCGCACCAGCCACCCGCACAAGGAGCGCACGACGGCCACCGCCACGGCTCGCGAAGCACAGGACAAGGGGCCCTCGAAGGGTCGCCAGGCGCCGTTCGAGCGCCCGGTCTGGCGCGGCCCTGTCCAGCCCGGCGCCGGTGCTTCCAGGAAGGCGCTGTAGGCAGCGCAGTCCTCGCCGTCCAGCGACGACAGCGGCTTGCGACGTTCGATGACGGCCCACAGCAGGAAGCGTTCGGCCTCCTTGCGATAGGCGCGCCAGGTGTGGGAGACGTCCCCGTGCTGCTGCAGCCAGGCTTGCACGGCCTGCAGATCGTTGGCAACCGACAGGCTGCAGCGTGCCGCCGGGCCGCGGTTCAGGCCGCGCGATCCGTCGAGCGCAGCCGGCAGCAGCAGACGCTCCAGCGGCACGATGCCCGGCTGCGCTGCAGGCGCCGGCGGCAGGGCAGGACCGGGAAGGGCGGCGCCCAGGCTGGCTTCGTGCTGCTGCAGCCAGCCCTGGATGCGTGCGGCGCCCTGCGGCCCCATCTTCGGCACGCCCCGGTGCCACCGCGGGCCCTTGCGACGCAGAAGGGCCAGCAGGTCCCCCAGGCTGACCACGCCGACCGCGGCCAGGCGCTGCGCGACGCGGTCGTCGAACCAGGCCGCCACGGCATCGCCGGGCCGAGGCTGGCGGGCGTCCTGCCGTTCCAGCCACTGCAGGGCCAGCAGCAGGCGCTGGCGCAGGCGCTGGCGGCGACGCGCTGCGCTGCGGGCATCGTCGCGGCCGAAACGGGCCTGGTAGAGCTCCAGCAGCTCGGCCTCGCTGTAATGGTCGGCCGCCAGGCCGGCCCGGAACTCGTCCAGCGTGGGCTGGGCCTGCGCCGCATCGACCATGGCCTCGGGATCGCGCCGCAGCAGGGCTGCGATGTCGGGTCGGCCGAGCGCGCGGGCCTGGCTGCGCAGCCCATCGAGCAGCCCTTGCAGTTCGCTGCGCGCCCGCCTCGCGTCGGCCGCGCCGTCGCCCTGCAGGTAGCGCGCCCAGGCCGCCGCCAGATCCAGGCCTTCGGCCCAGCTGCGCACGAACGCCAGCTCGCGCGGCGCGAGCCAGGCCGCCGTGCTGGTCCGGGAGGAGGGCCGTCGGGAATTTTCCATGTGATTCAGGCACTTGGGCCTGCAGCAGCCCAGTGGCGCGACAGGACGGGACTGAAATTGTCACCATGATAACTTTTCCGACAAGCCGCCTCTCTTACAGACGAGCGCCCGCGCATACCCACCCTTACAGGCTGTCCTACAGACAGCACCTGGAGCGGCTGGTAGCGTTGGCGCATTCAGGCGCTACCAGCCTTGCCGGGTCCCCCGTCGAACCGAGGTTGCGCGCAGGAAGTGAGGGTAGGTCCATGTTCCAGCGCAAGCCCGTTCAGGAACTCAGGAGAGTGGTCTGGCGCATCAGCGAAGCCAACCCGGCCGGAGAGTGGGTCGCGCTGACCGGCAGACCCGCGCCCACGGCTCCCGCCGCACCCGAGACCCATGACCGATGGTTCCGGGTTTCGTCGCTGGAACTCGCCAAGGGTTCGGACGTGACCGAGACCGACGTGAGCCAGCTGCCCGGCGAGTTCCTGGACGCTTTCGGCCCGCGCCGCTGAGCGCAGCGCCTGCCTGCGAGGCGGCGTCGTGGCCGGGCGCGGAGCGCGCGGGTCCGCTACAGCAGCGACTTGCGCATCATGCCGTGCACGCCGCGGTGCCCGTTGACGCTCTGCGTGATGCGGAAGTCGGCCGCCAGGCTGCACAGCGTGTAGGCGTCCTCGCGCGACAGGCCGGCCTTCTCGCCCAGCAGCACGATCATGTCGCGCAGGGCCATCGCCAGGCACTGGTCGAGGTCGGGATCCATGCCCATGGTGATCCAGTGCGTGGCCGTCTCGCCGCGCGGCCAGGCCAGGCGCTGGCCCTTGTGCAGCACCAGCTCGAAGGTGCCCAGCAGCGCCGTCTCGATGGCGGTGACGCAGACCTCGCCGTCGCCCTGCGCGCCGTGGCCGTCGCCGCAGGAGAAGAGGGCGCCGGCCACGTGCACCGGCAGGTACAGCGAACTGCCGGGGCCGAGTTCCTTGTTGTCCAGGTTGCCGCCGTGTGCCCGCGGCTGGATGGTGCTGATGCGCCCCCAGTGCGCCGGCGGCGCCACGCCCATCACGCCGAAGAAGGGGTGCAGGGGCAGGTCCAGCCCCCAGTGCAGCTTCGCCACCATGCGCTCGGCGTCGAGCGGGATGTTCAGGTGGCGATAGGCGTCGAAGTCTTCGGGCAGCGTGCCGGCCAGCGGGCGGATGAGGTTGTAGCCCCAGTCCTGGCGCAGCTTCACGTCGATGATGCGCACCTCCAGCGTGTCGCCCGGCATCGCGCCTTCCACCGCCACCGGCCCGGTCAGGATGTGGCCCGGCGCCAGCATGGGGCTGCGGGCGTGGATGTCCAGCAACTCGGGCGGCACGTGGAAGCCCGCCGGCGGCAGCACCGGTGCGCCGCCGCTGACGGTGGCCACCGTGAAGCGCTGGCCGCTGCGCACGGTCAGGACGGGGGGCAGGGCGGCGTCGAAGGCGCCCCAGTGGCAGGTCTCGACGGAAGCGGGCAGATGAGGCTGTTGGGACATGTCGACCAGGGGTTGAGGGGGCCATCAGCGGCACCCGGCGGGGACCGGCAGACCGTCCGCCGGGCGCCCGATGATGCCCGAGCAGGAACCGGACCAGGGCCGCGGCACCCGCCGCGCTACCGACCGCGCTACCGACCGCGGGACGCTGCCGCACGCTGGACGGCTTGACGCGCCCCCATATTTCGATAAACATCGAATCATGCCCGACGGCCTCGGCGCAGCCCGGCTGCGCCTGCGGCAGCGGACGAGCCACCGCGGCGCGGCGCCGCAGCACCTTGCTTGCCCAGGAGACTTCCGATGAAGCGATTTCACGTTCACCTGCACGTCGACGACCTTTCCAGGAGCATCGGCTTCTACTCGACCCTGTTCGCCGCCGAGCCGGCGCGCGTCGAGGGCGACTACGCGAAGTGGATGCTCGAAGACCCGCCGGTCAATTTCGCGATCTCCACGCGCGGCCGGGCCGCGGGCATCGACCACCTGGGCTTCCAGACCGACGACCCCGCCGAGCTGGCGGCCCTGAAGGCGCGCGCCGAAGCGGCCGATCTGGCAATGCTCGACGAAGGCCAGACCACCTGCTGCTACGCGCGCAGCGAAAAGCACTGGGTCACCGACCCGCAGGGCATCGCCTGGGAACATTTCCACACGCTGGCCAGCATCCCCGTCTTCAACGAGGCGGCATCGCCGGCCTCCGACGAGACAGCGTGCTGCGCGCCGAGTGAAACCGCACCGCTGCCGACGGCCGTGAGCACCGAGGCCGCGCAGGATGCCGCCGCCTGCTGCCCGCCCCAGCCGCGCGGCAAGCCCATCGGCATTCCCGTCAAGTCCGCCGGCGCCTGCTGCTGAGGGCACGGCGCCATGCCGATCTTCGACTTCCTGAACCCCGGGCTGCCGGCGGGCCTGCCCAGCGTGGCCATGCCGGTGATCGAGGCCACCGAAGCGGCGCTGCAGGGCTACGGACGCCTCGTCGACGACCCGGCGCACTGCCAGGTGGAGATCGTGCGCTGGCCGTCGACCGGCACGCGCCCGGTCGACGAAGACACCGGCGACGAAGCCGGCACCACCGAAGGCGTCTTCGTCAGCGAGTGGAAGGGCGACATCCTCTACGGCAGCAACGAGGCGGTGTCGGGCCACTACATCCTGGCCTACGGCACCGACCCCGCCCAGGCACGTGAAGACCACGCCCGCGACCCGGCGCGCATGCTGCTGTGGCATGCCAACTACCACCCCGACGGCGGGCAGCTGTTCTTCCCGCTGGACAGGCAGCCCTTCTACGTGCCGCTGGCGCTGCCCGGCGACGACATCACGCCGCAGCGCTTCGTGTGCTTCCGCTTCGCCGGCGACCGCGGTCTCTACATCCACCCCGACATCTGGCACGAAGGCGTGTTCACCGCGCGCGGCCGCCAGCGCTTCTTCGACCGGCAGGGCGCGGTGCACGCGCGGGTTTCGGTCGACTTCGCGCGCGAGTTCGGCTGTCTGCTGGAGGCGCGCATCGGCTGACGCAGTCCGGGCTCACGGCAGCAGCGTCACGCGCGGCGCCTCGCTGCCCAGGCCGTTCACCGACATCGAGGCGCGTGAGCAGAAGTAGCGGCTGCCGTTGTGCCTGCAGTGGTGGTCGGTGCCCATCGCGCTGCTGGCCTGGGTGTAGGCCGTGCCGCGCACGATCATGCTCAGCTCGATGGCCTGTCCCGGGTTGAAGCGGCCCAGGCTCAGGTGCACCACCCGGGGTGCCGAAGGCGCATCGACGTTGCCGGCGTTGCTGTCGTTGGACGGCTCGCCCGGGCCGGCCGGCGCGTCTTCGTCGTCGGTGGGGAAGGGCAGCGGATCGCCGAAGGTCTGCAGCACCTCCAGCGGCACGTTGACCTGGCCGCCCATGGCGCCGGTCTGCTGGTAGTCGGCGCGCAGGCGCCAGGCTTCCGTCGACCAGGCCGGAAAGCCGTTGACCAGCACGTCGGTGCGCATGCGCGCGCGCCACCAGGCCAGCCCCTCCAGTTCGCTGTTGCCGCCCACCACCGTGGGCGGCACGACGAAGCGCAGCACCACTTCCTTCGAGGTGCTGCCGCCGAGCGTGAAGCGGCTGGTCCACGAGGCCGTGGCATCGGCACGGAAGCCGCCGAAACCGTTGAGCTTCAGGTGCGGGATGCCGGCGGCCGTCATGGTCGCCCAGGCCTCCACCGAGTCGCCGTCTTTCTCGAAGTCGATCCGCCTCGGCAGCCTTTCGCCCGGCAGCTGCGGCAGCAGCGGGTTCAGCGCGTGCGGCTGGCCGGCGTACACGGCCGCCCGCAGGCCCAGGCCGCTGCGCTGCACCTTGCGGACGGGTGTGCCGTCCTTCACCGAGACGAGCACGGTGGCGGCCGGGCGCAGGTTGAGGTCGACCAAAGGCACGGGCGCCAGACCGTCGACCACGGCGCTTTCCTGGGGCGTGAGCGTGCGAACGCCTGCGGCGGTGAGACCGCCGCGATCGGCGGCCGACGGCGCGGCGGGCAGGGCCAGCGCGCAGATCAGCGCGAACCCGGGGGCAGAAAGATGTTTCATGTGGGTTGCTCCGGCGCCGTGGTTCAGCGCGTGTAGACCGCGATGTCGGGCGTGTGGATGTAGAAGGGTGCTGCGCTCTTCGAAGGCAGCGACAGCCCTTCGAGTCGGGCGTCGCAACGTCGCTGGCCGTCGCCCAGCACGTTCGGCACGGTGTGGCAGGTGGGCGCATCGACACGCAGGTCGCTGCGCATCACGATCACCGCCGTGCGCTGGCTGCCGGCCGGCAGCGTGCCCAGGAACAGCGTTGCGGTGCCGCCGTCCAGCGGCCGGTCCCCGTCGAGCTGCAGCGTGCCGGCCAGACTGGCCGGCCATCGCCGCGGCCGCAGCTGCACCGACTGCGCCGACCACACCGGCAGCCCGTCGACATAGACGTCCACGAGGCTGCGCGCCTGCAGCCGCTTCGGCGGCGTGGTGAAGGGCTGCTGGCCGCTCGGCCCGCCGATGTAGCCGGCCTGCTGCGCGTCGCGCAGCGCCACGGGCACCTGGAACCTCAGGTAGGTGGGTCGCGCACGGTCGACCGGCGTCTCGATGCGCACGGCGTAGCTCACCGCGCTGGCGCCGTTGCCGGTCCGGAAGGTCTGCACGTCGAGCTGCCGCTCGCTGTCGGCGGCGGTGTACAGGTAGGAGAAGCCGACGCGCGCGCGCTGCCACAGGCCGCTGTGCAGCGTGAGGTACTGCGTGCCGACCGGCGGTGCCGCGATCGCCAGGCTCTCCTGCGTCGTGTCGTAGATCGGCGCGATGTTGCTGAAGAACACCGGCCACGCGGCCTGGGCCAGGGCCCCGGGCCAGGCGCCGTAGGCGTTGCTCATCTGCACGCCCGACACGCTGGCGTAGCGGCAGGCGCCGCCGCAGGCCCAGGTGCGGGCCGTGCCCGCGGGCAGCGGTTCGTGCGTGCCCAGCACCAGCTGCGAGACGTTGTGGGTGGCGGTCGCGGCCTGGCCCGCCGGAGGCAGGGCCAGACCGGCCGCCAGGCCGGCCAGCGCAACGAGCGCAGCGGATCGGCCACGCTGCCGGACGAGCGGAAGGAACAAGGACATGGGGACCTCCTGAGGGGTTCGACGGGCAGCGCTGGCGGAATGCCCGCGGCCTGGCCGGCAGTGTGGCCAGCCCGGCGTCTCAGGTCGTCAGGGGGGCGTCGGTTCCGGGTCGGTCTTCGGTCGGCTGTCGGTCGGCGGCTGGTCGACGTGACAGGTGCTGCGCTTCATGCCGTCGCGCAGCATGCGCAGCCGCTGGATGGCGCCGCTGCGCTCGTCGAACGCGGCCACCGTCAGGTCCAGTGCACCTCGCCGCTCGTGTTCTTCGACGGCCAGCCAGGGTGCGCCCAGCGCCGCCCACTGTGCATCGTCGAGCAGCAGTTCGCCGGTGAGGAACATCTGCCGCCGGTGCGGGCCGTGCTCGAACGACGACGCCACGGCCTGCCCGCCATCGGACGGCCGGCACAGCCCGTGCGCCATGGCGGGGTCGAACACGACGAGGTCGCCGGGCGCCAGCGGCAAGCGCACGCCGGCATGGGGCATCACGAACTCGACGTCGGTGAGCTCCAGCGCCAGCACCCAGAACAAGCAGCGTGACCAGTGCCGAGCGACGTCGTTGTGGAAGCCTGCACCGCAGGCGCCGAGGAAGTCGATGCGGGTCGCCACGCTGCGGTGGTAGGCGGCCGGGCCGGCGCCCAGCACGCCGGTGATCTGCAGCGCAGCGGCCAGGCCGGCGGCCAGCCCGGTGACGGCCGGCGCGACCGTGCACAGCTCGTTCAGCGTGGTGGGGGCGTAGTCGATGTCCGAGAACTGCTCCAGCGTCATGCGTGAACGCCCCGTCGCGGCCAGGCGAGCCAGCGAGACCGCGTCGATGAAGTCCGTTCGAACGACCTGCACACGGCCGAAGGGCGCACGCGCGTGCATCGCGTGCAGCGCCTCTTCGCTGCGCACGGCGAAGGCGCGGAACGGTGCGGGCACCTTGTAGGCATCGGCGGCGATGCTGCGGCAGGCGGGGGCTGGCGGGGCGGAGCTCACGGCGCGATTGTGGCGAGGGCCAGCGGCACCGGCATGCCGCCGGCGCCGTGGCCGACGGGCGCCGGCTCGGTTCCTTCAGTTGCCCGGCCGCGCGCGCTGCGTCTCCTCACCGTGAACCTCCACGAACACTTCGCTGCTCATCGGCGAGGATGGGGAGTTCCAGGGCGTCGCGCCGGCCTGCGTCATCGTGTCACCCTCGGGTACCGGCCACCGCCTCCACTCAGATCATCGCCAGCGGCGTCTTGCGCCGCGGCCGCGGGAACCGCGCCTCGATGACCTGCCGCTCTTCGGCCCCCAGCTCGACGTCGCCGGTCGCCAGGTTCTGCTGCAGATGCCGCAGCGTGCCTGCCTTGGGGATGGCCAGCACGCCGGGCTGGCTGCTGATCCAGGCCAGCGCCACCTGGGCGGCGGTCAGGCCACGCGGCCGGCCGATGGCGGCCAGTGCCTCATCGGCTCCCAGCGCGCCCTGGTCGATGGGGCTGTAGGCCATCAGGGGCATCTGCCGCTCGCGCATCCAGGGCAGCAGGCTGAACTCGGGACCGCGCTCGCTCAGCGAGTAGTAGACCTGGTTGGTGGCGCAGCCCGGGGCACCCGCCTCACCGTGGCGCAGCACGGCCGCCAGTTCCTTCATGTCGTCGACGTCGAAGTTGCTCACGCCCCAGTGGCGGATCTTGCCGGCCTGCACCAGCGCCTGCAGGGCCGCCACGGTGTCCTTCAGCGGGTGCTCGCCGCGCCAGTGCAGCAGGTACAGATCGATGTGGTCCAGCCCCAGACGACCCAGGCTGCGCTCGCAGGCCGCCACGGTGCCATCCCGACTGGCGTGGTGGGGGTAGACCTTGCTGACGACGTACAGCGCCTCGCGGCTCACGTCGCCCGCGCGCAGGGCATCGGCCACGGCCTGCCCCACCACCTGCTCGGCACCACCCTCGCCATACATCTCGGCGGTGTCGATGAGCCGGTATCCCATCGCGATGGCGGCATGCAGCGTGCGGACTTCGTCCTGTCGCGTGCCCGCGTCTTCGCCCAGGCGCCAGGTGCCCAGGCCCATCACCGGCAGGGGCGTTCCGTCCGGCAGAGTGGTGTGTCGCATGCGTGCTCCCGGATCCATCGAATGCAGTGCGGGACCATTCTGCTCGCATGGGCCCTCGACGGCAGGCAGCAATGGGTCGCCGGGCACCTTCTGCTGGCGGCCCGACGAGCAGCTAGAGTCGGCGCAGCTCGTCCCTCGTTCACGGCCCTCGCCGCCACGCACCGCCCCCGTCATGAACCGCCTGTCGCTGGAACTGCAACGTCTGTACCTCTGCACGCCTGCCGCCGGGCTCGACGCCGACGCCG
>JALHMT010000022.1:48844-77372 GCA_022843905.1 Rubrivivax sp. | reverse complement strand
GCTCGTCCCTCGTTCACGGCCCTCGCCGCCACGCACCGCCCCCGTCATGAACCGCCTGTCGCTGGAACTGCAACGTCTGTACCTCTGCACGCCTGCCGCCGGGCTCGACGCCGACGCCGACGCCGACGCCGGGGCCTCTGCGGCGACCCTGGTCGACGCCCAGGGCGGCGTGCGCGCCCTGGTGCTGGAGCTGGCACGACCGGCCGACTGGCCGTCCGTCGCCAAGGTCTGGCAGGCCGTGCAGGGCGAACTGGGCCTGCCGGCGCCGGCCATCGCGGTGTCGGGCCGTGACGGCTATCAGCTCTGGTTCTCGCTGGCGCAGCCGCTGCCGGCCCCGCGCGCGCGGGCTTTCCTGGAGCTGCTGTGCCGCCGCTGCCTGGCCGACCTGTCGCCCGCTCGCCTCACGCTGTGGCCGAAGGCCGACGCCGCGTCGCCACGGTCGGTCGAACATGCCGCCCTGGTGCCGGCACGGCAGCACGGCGACGGTCCGTGGTCGGCCTTCGTCGCGCCCGATCTCGCGCCGATGTTCGCCGACGAACCCTGGCTCGACCTGCCGCCGAACCCGGAAGGCCAGGCCAACCTGCTGTCGGCGCTGACGCCGACCGGCCTGGCCGAGTTCGAGCTGGCGATGGCGCAGCTGCAGCCCGTGCCGGCCGCGCCACCGCGCATCGAAGCTTCGCAGGCCCCAGAGCCGGCGCCGACGCCGCTGGCGTCGCCTGCTGGCGGCTGGACCGACCCGCGGCGCTTCCTGCTCGACGTGATGAACGACGGACAGACGCCGCTGGCCCTGCGCATCGAGGCCGCCAAGGCCTTGCTCGGGCGCCCCGGGACGCCGCCCGGCACCTGAGGGCCAGCTGGCCGGGGCCGCGGCTCCGGGGGTAGTAGACTCCGCGCCCTCTACAGGATCCTTCGACTGGCCTACATGCTGAACGGGTCGTCCCGTCCGGGCGGGGCCGGTTCGGAGCTCAACCGCCTCCTGGCGCGCCTGGCACCGCCCACGGACCCCACCGACCCGCGGACGCCGTCCGACACCCGCCCGGCCTTCGTCGAACGCCTGGGCGACTGGCTCGGCTGGACCGGCGCCATCGCACTGTCCGAGGTGCTGGCCGCCAGGTCCGCGCCGGGTGTCGGTGGCCCGGACCCGGCCGGCGATGCCGGGCCAGCGGACTTCCAGCGTGTGCTCTCGGCGCAGCAGGCGGCCAACGCCGCCGGCCCCGCCGAGCCCGCCGACGCGGTGTTGAGCCCGACCGGCTTCGGCCCCTGCCGCCGCCACATCGCCGCCCGCCAGCAGGCGATGCAGGACGCCGTGGGCCTGCTGCGCCTGCGCCTGCGCGGCGCCCTGGCCGGCCAGTCGCCCGCCGGCGCCCGGCTGGCCGCCATCGACGCGGTGATGGAGCACTCACTTGCAGCGCACGAGCGCAGCCTGCTGGCGCTGGTGCCGCTGCGCCTGCAGGCGCGCTTCGAGCGCGCGGCACAGGCCCTGCAGCCCCAGGGCGCCGACATCGGTGCACTGCAGGCCTTCAGGGCCACCTTCCTCGACGACATGGCCTGCGTGCTGCAGGCCGAACTGGCGCACCGCCTGCTGCCGGCCCAGGGCCTGCTGGACGCGCTGCACGACAAGAGACCATGAACAAGCTCCTCCATCACGCCGCCTTCGCCGCGGGCCTCGCCGTCGTCGCCTGGGTGGGCGCCGGCTACGTGCCCGACAACCCGCTGGCCCTGTCGCTGGTGCTGCTCATCGGCGCCTTCTTCGGCCTGGGCGCGCTGGAGCTGCACCGGTTCCAGCGCGCCAGCAGCGACCTGGCCGCGGTGCTGGCCCAGACCCGTCAGCCGCCGGCCACGCTGGAGGAGTGGATCGCACGCCTGCCCGCCGACCTGCGCCCCGCCGTGCGCGGCCGCGTGGAAGGCGAGCGCACCCTGCTGCCCGCACCCTCGCTCACGCCCTATCTGGCCGGCCTGCTGGTGCTGCTGGGCATGCTGGGCACCTTCCTGGGCATGGTGGTCACGCTGCGCGGCACCGGCCTGGCGCTGCAGGGGGCGGCCGACGTCGAGGCCATCCGCGCGTCGCTGGCGGCGCCCGTGCGGGGCCTGGGCCTGGCCTTCGGCTGTTCGGTGGCGGGTGTGGCGGCCTCGGCCGCGCTGGGGCTGATGTCGGCCCTGGCCCGGCGCGAGCGCCAGCGGGTGGCGCTGCAGCTCGACGCCTGCATCGGCGGCGCCTTGCGCGGCTTCTCGCGCAGCCAGCAGCGCGAGGAAGCCCTGCGCCTGCTGCAGGCGCAGACGGCGGCGATGACGACGGCCCTGCCCGAACTGGCCGGGCAGATCCAGGCCCTGGTGGCGCAGATGGACCGGCAAAGCCAGGCCTTGCAGCAGGGGCTGCTGGCCGGCCAGACGAGCTTCCATGAGCAGACGCGGCAGGCCTACACGGGCCTGGCCGAGTCGGTGGACCGCTCGCTGAAGACCAGCCTGGCCGACAGCGCGCGGCTGGCCGGCGCCGCCATCGAACCGGCCGTGCTGGCCACGCTGGCCGGCCTGGCGCGCGAGTCGGCCACGCTGCGCCAGTCGCTGGGCGACGCGGTGCAGCGCCAGCTCGACGGCATCGGTGCGCGGCTCGACGCCGACAGCGCCGCTCTGGCCGAACGCTGGCAGGCGGCGCTGGCCCGGCAGCAGCGCCAGGGCGAGGCGCTGCACCAGGGTCTGACCGACGGACTGCAGCGATTCGCCGCCACCTTCGAACAGCGCTCGGCCGCGCTGGTGGACAGCGTGGCCTCGCGGCTCGACCAGAGCGTGGGCCAGTGGACGGCCGGCTTCGAGCAGCACGCTGCCGCGCTGCTGCGCAGCGTGGCCGAAGCGCACGCTGCGCTGGAGACCGGTGCCTCCGGTCGCGAGCGCGAACGGCTGGCCGCCTTCCACGACGGCCTGTCCGGCCTGGCTGCCCGGCTGCAGCAGGAGGCGCGTGACGGCGCCGACGCCACCGCAGCGCGCCAGCAGCAGATCTGCACGACGCTGGAACAGACGGCGATGGCCATTACCGCGCAGGCCGAGGCCCACGCCCGCGCCACCATCGGCGAGATCTCGCGCCTGGTGGAGACCGCGTCGCTGGCCCCGCGCGCCGCGGCCGAGGTCATCGGCGAGCTGCGCAGTGCGCTCAGCGACAGCCTGGTGCGCGACAACGCGGCGCTGGACGAACGCAACCGCCTGATGGCCACGCTGGGCGGACTGCTCGACGCGGTGAACCACGCCAGCCACGAGCAGCGCGCTGCCATCGACGCGCTGGTGCACGGCACCACCGAGGTGATGGACCGCGCGGGCACGCGCTTCACCCGGACCGTGGAGGCCGAGTCGCGCACGCTGCAGGCGGTGTCCACGCAGGTCACCGGCAGCGCCGCCGAAGTGGCCAGCCTGGGCGAGGGCTTCGGCACCGCGGTGCAGCTCTTCAGCCGCGCCAGCGAGCAGCTGATGTCGCAGCTGCAGCGCATCGAGGCCGCGCTCGGCCAGTCGATGGCGCGCAGCGACGAGCAGCTGGCCTACTACGTGGCGCAGGCGCGCGAGATCATCGACCTCACGCTGGGCTCGCAGAAGCAGGTCATCGACGAGCTGCAGCAGTTGTCGCGCGCGGCGACAGCCGAGGCGGCGGCATGAACACGCCGGGCCGCTCCCAGGCGCTCGTCCCGAAGTGCGAAGCACGGAGGACAGTCCGGTGACCTCGTACGAAGACCGTGACGATGGCGCCGACGCCACGGCGCCGGTGTGGGCCGTGTTCGGCGACCTGATGGCCGGGCTGGTGGGTGCCTTCGTGCTGATCCTGGTCTTCGCTTTGGGCCTGCAGCTCGACCTGGCCGAGCGGCTGAAGGCCGAGGTGCAGCAGCGCCAGGCCGAGACGCAGCGCCTGCAGGCGCTGGAGCGTGCGCTGGCCGGGCCGCTGGCGGCCGGCCGCGTGACCCTGGCCAACGGCCGCATCGGCATCAGCGGCAGCGTGCTGTTCGAGTTCAACTCGGCCGAGCTGCAGCCCGAAGGTCGGCAGCTGCTGAAGACCCTGGCCGCGCCGCTGGCGGTCTACCTGGCCTCGCGCGACGAGGTGCTGATGGTCAGCGGCTTCACCGACGACAGGCCGGTGCGCGAGCTCGGCAGCCGCGCGAAGTTCGCCGACAACTGGGAGCTGTCGGCGCAGCGCGCACTGACGGTGATGCGCACGCTGATCGCCGACGGCGTGCCCTCTTCGGCGCTGTTCGCCGCCGCCTTCGGTGCCGAGCAGCCGGTGGCCTCGAACGCCGACGCCGCCGGCCGCGCGCTGAACCGGCGCGTGGAAATGGCGCCGACGCCGCGGCCCCGGCCGGCGGCCGTGAAGCCGGCGTGAGCACCACGGCCGTCGAGATCGAGGCCGATCCCGTGGCCGCCGTCGCGGCCTGGCGTGCGCGGCAGACGGCTGCCGTCGACGCCGTCGGCCTGGCGGTGGCCGAGGCCTTGGCACGGCGCACCGCTGAGCAGCAGGGGCCGGCGCGTGCACTGCTGGCGCGGCGCGTGGAGCAGCTGCTGGCCGGGTTGTCGGCGGCGCCGTCCGCGCGAATGGCCGCGCCCATGCCCACGCCCATGGCCACGCGAATCTCCGCGCCGAGGCACGGCGACCCGCTGGCCCTGCTGTCCGAGCTCGTCGACCGGCTGGGCCGTGTGGCGCCGGTTCGCCCGATGGGGGCGTCGGCGGCGGCCCTGCCAGCCACGATCGGGCCGGGCGGTGTCCGTGCGAACGACCCGGCGCGCGCGGCGGGGCAGGGCGCTGCGGCGCCGGCCGGCCTGAAGTCGATGACGGCCTTCAAGAGCACCTGGGTGCGCCTGCGCGCCGAACAGCGCCTGCACCAGGCCGCAGCGCAAGTGCCCGGCAATGCCGGACCGCTGCACTCTTCGCAGGTGATCTACCGCGCCCTGCGCGAGATGCAGGCGCTGTCGCCGGGCTACCTCGACGCCTTCATGTCCCATGTCGAATCGCTGATCGGGCTGGAGCAGGCCGCCGGGCTGGTGTCCTTCACAACCGCCCCGGCTGCAGCCGCTCCGGCAGCGCCCGCGTCGGCCGCGGGTCGCGCGCGTGCTGCCGGCACGACGCCCCGTCGGCGCGCCGCCGGCAAGGCGCCGGGCCGCTCAACAGCGGCCTGAACGGCGGCTGCGCGGCTGCAGCTTGTCGAGTTCGGCGATCTGCTGCTTCAGCAGGATGAGCAGCGTGCGCGCGTGTTCCACCGGCAGGCGCAGCGAGCTGTTCGGCGCCTGGTCGTCGCGCAGCGGGCGGGTGCTCACCAGCGCGTCGACGCTGATCTCGATCATGCCCTTGTCGTGTCGCATCGACTTCAGGCGCTGCACTTCGATGTCGTAGGGCTTCAAGCGGGGTCTCCAGGGGTGCGTGGGGGGATTGTCCCCCTGCATCCTGCCCGTCGCCCGGACGCGTCGCCTCAACGCGAGGGCGAGGGCGGCATCGGCTGCCCCTCGACGCGGTCCAGGCTGCCGTCGAGGCAGGCCCAGTCGGGGGCGCTGGCACTCCAGATGTTGGCGGTCGGACGGACCGACGAAGCATCGTCCAGCGTGCCGACCCGCACCACGGTCAGCCCAGGCCGGCCGGTGGAGTCGGCAAGGAGGTGGCTGCCGCAGGCCGGGCAGAAGCGCCGCGTGACGCGGTTGCCGCTATCGGACGTGCTGGTGTAGGCGGCCGGGCTGCCCATGACTTCGATCGACGCCGAGTCGACGATCGCGTTGACGGTGCCGTTCGACGACAGGTGCTGGCAGTCGCGGCACCAGCAGATGCGCACGCTCACGGGGTCGGCGCCCAGCCGATACCGCACCTGTCCACACAGACAACCTCCGGTTCTCTCGGTCATGCAGGCTCCAACGGTGGTGCGGTAGGGGCCGGATGCACGGGCGTCCTCCGGTCTGCCGCGGAATCCGCATGGTAGTCCTGGCGTGTCCGGCCGGGCGTTGCGCGTGAACTCGCGGCCGCCCTCAGTCCGGGCCCGCGGCGCCGGGTGCCAGCAGCCGACGCAGGGGCTCGGCCGCGCCCCGTACGTGGCCGATGCACCAGAACGCCACGAAGCGCTGGATTTCCAGCCGGCTGAAGTTCTCGGTGGTGGCGACATGCTCGACGAGGTGGTCGAACTCGTCGCACTCGAAGCGATGGTCTTCCAGCGCTTCGTCACCGCAGGGCGCCAGCAGCGAGGCTTCGGCCTCGAAGTGTTCGTGCACCAGCATCTTCAGGCGCTCGAAAGCCCGGTCGAAGCTGGCATGCGCGGCGGCGGTGTCGGCATCGTCACGATCGGCGGCATCGGGCTCGGGGCTCTCGGACCGGCACTGATCGGCCAGCAGGTTGCACTGCGCCAGCAGGGCCTGGTGCTGGGCGTCGATGAGCGCATCGCCCACGGCGAACCCGGGCTCCCAGATCGTGCGCATCGGCATGGTGGCCGCGCCTTCAGAAGCCAAGCGACTCGACCACCGCCACGAGGTCGGCGAAGCTGGCGGCAGCCAGCTTCTGCTCCAGCGCCGCCTTGTCCAGGCCCTCGCATTCGAAGGCGGACAGGCTCACCTCCAGCGGCAGCTCGCGGATCTCCAGCGGCGACATGAAGCCGATCTGGCAGATGTGCGCCAGGCACTGGCGTTCGGGCTCGCTCAGCGCCAGGCCGTGGTGTTTCATCAACTCGAGGTAGCGCTCGGCCGTACGGTTGATCTTGCCGCTGATCATCAGCGTGTTCTTCTGTCCTTGGGTGAGCACCGCCAGCGGCGGGCCGAAGAAGATCGGTGTCTTGCCGACATCGCGGGTCTGCGCCTCCGGGTTCAGCGCCGGGGGCAGCCAGGTCGGGTCGCCGCGTTCCGGCTGGGGGGGCAGGGCAGGCATGGCGGCGCTCAGTGCGGAATGGGGTGGCGCTTCTCGTGGGCCGCGTTCTTCATGCCCTTGGGCAGCTGCGGCGGCGGCTCGGGCTGGAGCTGCACGAAGCCCCGGTTGCGCGCGCCGTCCTTCACGTTGTGCGGGTTGTGGCACTCGGTGCAGGTGAACCAGCGCTTCTTGCCGGTGCTGGTGAAGTCGCCGATGCGCTTGCCGTGGATGCCGTCGCGCCAGTCGCGCAGCTTGTCGCCGTGGCACTTGCCGCACAGCAGTTGCGGCTGGTCGAAGCTGATGGGGTCGCCGAAGTGGCTGACCAGCTTGTCGCGCTTGGTGGCGTGGTGGCAGTCCAGGCACCAGATGCTGCCGTTGCCGTGCTGGAAGTCCTTGGCGTCGGGGAACATGGCTTCCATGGTGGGGATGGGCACCGGCCGGTTGTCCTTCGGGAAACCCTTGGGGTAGACGCCGTTGTGGCAGGCGGTGGCGCACTGCGCCAGCAGGTTCATCTTCTCGGAGCGCGGCTTGACGACCGCCAGGCCTTCGGTGACCTTGTCCAGCAGCGGCATCTTGCCCATGGGCACCGTGCCGTGGAAGGGGTCGCTGTACCACAGCGCCGCGCCCGTGGTGGGAGAGCACTTGACGTTGGGCAGTCCGGGCTTGATGTCCTTCCTGACCACGTCGGTGCTGCCCTTGCGACCTTCGAAGCAGACCTCTTCCTTCTTCTCGGCGTTTGCTGTTGCAGGGGCAGGGGCAGGGGCAGGGGCAGGGGCAGGGGCAGGGGCTGCGCCTTGCGCCAGGGCCGGGCCGGCCACGCAGCAGCACAGCGCCAGGATCCATGCCGGCAGGGTGAAACGTTTCATGATGGTCCTCACTCGGCCGCCACGGGCCGGCCCTGGGCCGGGGCAGGGGCCGGCGTGCCGGCGGCCCGGATGTCGCCCAGCAGGATGCCGATGGCGCCCTTGAGCAGGATGGTCAGGATGAAGAATCCGAAGGCCCAGATGCCCAGCGTCAGCAGCCATTCGACGAAGGTCGGGTGGTACTCGGTGACCTCGCCGATGGGCGAGGGGATGAAGCCCGGCACCACCAGGCCCATGCCCTTCTCGATCCAGATGCCGGCGAAGGCCATCGCGCACACCCAGGGCAGCTTGCGCATGTCCTGGCGCACCGAGGGCATCAGCAGCAGCACGAAGGACACCGCCATCAGCACCATCGCGCTCCAGAACCAGGGCACCAGGGCGTTCAGGCCGTGCAGGCCGAACATCAGGTAGTACAGGCTGTTGGCGTGCTCGGTGCGCGCGTACAGCTCGACCACCACCTCCGACAGCGTGAGGAAGAGGGCCAGCCCCATGCACCAGGTGACGATGGTGGTCAGCAGCCGGATGGCGCTGTCCTCGATCCAGAAGCGCGTGTTGTTGCGGATGATCAGGAAGGCGATGATGATGAGCGCCGGCCCGGCCGCGAACGCGGTGACGATGAAGCGGATCGGCATCATGCTGTGGAACCACATCGGACGCGCCGGGTTGGTGGCCAGCAGGAAGGCCGTCACGGTGTGGATGCTCAGGGCCCAGACGATGGACAGGTAGACCAGCGGCATGAAGAGCTTCATGTTCACCGGCCTGCCCGTGTACTTCGCGTACAGGGCCCAGAAGCCGACGACGAAGTTCAGCAGCAGGTAGCCGTTGAGCACCAGCACGTCCCAGCCCAGCATCGACGAGAAGCTGTAGATGCCGAAGGGCGGGATCATGTGCCACAGCCGGTCGGGCCGGCCCATGTGGGCGAAGACGAACATCATCACCATGATCACCGCCGAGATGGCCAGCATCTCGCCCAGCACGGTCACCTTGTGCATGCCTTCGTGGTGGTACACGTAGGCCGGAAAGACGATGGTCACCGCGCCGGCCGCCACGCCCACCAGGAACACCAGGTTGGCCAGGTACAGGCCGTCGTGGATCTGCTGGGTCATGCCGGTGACGATCAGGCCGTCGGTGTTCTGCAGGTAGAACACGTAGAACATGCCAACGATCAGCACCGAGAGCGCGCCCATCCAGGCATAGAACTTCGTGCCGCCCCGGATGACGTAGCGCACGTAGTCGGAGACGAATCTGAGCAGCACGGCGAGCCTCCTCAGTCGTAGAAGTAGAAGAACTTCGGGAAGGTGTTGAGTTCGGCCTTCAGGCGGAACACGTTCTTGCGCGCCAGCACCTGGCTGACCTCGCTCTCGGGGTCGAGCAGGTTGCCGAACTTGCGGGCACCCACCGGGCAGACCTCGACGCAGGCCGGGTAGCGGCCGTGCCGCGTGCGCTGCAGGCACCAGTGGCACTTCTCGACCACGCCGCGCATGCGCGGGCGGTTGCCCAGGTAGTGCGTCACCGGGTTCATCTCTTCCTTGGGAAGCACCGGCGTGGTGAGGTTGATGCGCCGCGACCAGTAGGGGCAGGCGTTCATGCACATCTTGCAGCCGATGCACCAGTTGTAGTCGATGACCACCGGGCCGTCGGCCTCGCGGTAGGTGGTGCGCACCGGGCACACCTTCACGCAGGGCGGCTTCTCGCACTGCATGCAGGCGATGGGCATGTAGGTGGCGTCCTTCTCGGGCACGGCCTCGGGCTCGTAGAAGTACTGGCCCTCCAGCACCTGGCCGGCCGGCGTGTAGGCGTTGCCGCCGACCTGGATGCCCAGGCCTTCGGGGTAGCCCTTCTTCATGTTCTCGCCGGTGAACGTGCCGCGCTCCATGCGCAGCACCTGGATCCACTCGATGCGCTCGCCCGGCCGCTCGCCGCGCGACTGGTTGTTCTCTTCGACGCAGGCCTTCACGCAGCGGCGGCAGCCGATGCACTTGCGGATGTTCAGCGCATAGCCCATCAGCATGCCGGGCTGGGCTTCGGTGGTGTCGACGCTGACCTTCTTGCCGTATTCCAGCGAGTGGCGCTTCTCGAGCCGCGTACGCGCCTCGGCCTTTTCCTGCGGCGTCATCAGCCGGTAGTTCTTCTGGAAGGTCTCGGCCCAGGTGACGGCCGCCCGGGCGTCGCCGGGCTGGGCCATCAGCGTGGCCGTGCCCATCAGCGACGACAGGCTCAGCACGCCGCCCGAGCGCAGGAAGTTGCGGCGCGAACTCCTGGGGGCGGACTCGATGGGCGCGCCTTCGCCAGGGTCGGCCGATGCGGGTGCTTCCAGGCATGCGGCGCAGGGCTGGCCCGTCTGGCTGTTGGTGCAGTTCTCTGAATTGTTCACTGTGTGCTCCAGCACGTGGGACCGCTTGTCTGCGAAACCCGGAACTCGATGAACCGAGTTCATTTTGTGAGCGGGCCCTGCTCGTGACCGTTGATGAAGGTCAACGTGCCGCGTGAGGGCCGGCCCTTCGCACGGCTGCGCGGAACAGGTCCGGCTGGCGACGGACAGAGAGATCCCGGCGGCCGCTCAACGCATCTCGAACAGTTCCTGGTGGAAGTCGACACCGGACAGGCCTGCGGCCTGCAGGTCGATGCGCAACTGACGTCCGAAGCCGGCCGGTCCGCAGAACCAGACGTCGGCCGAGCGCCACTCGGGCACGGCGGCGCGGATGCGCTCGGCGGTCAGGCGCCCGTGGGTGGCGTCGACGTTCAGATGCAATTGCACGCCAGCGGCCTGTGCCGCATCGCGCAGCAGCCCGAAAGCGGCCTCGTCGGCATGTGCCGTGGCGTAGAAGAGGTCCACCTGCTTGCCGTCGGGCTGCAGTGCCAGTTGCTGCAGTCGCGCGATGAAGGGCGTGATGCCGATGCCGCCGCCGACCCAGATCTGCCGTGCTTGGCGGCCCGCGAAGTTGAACTGTCCGTAGGGTCCCTCCACGCGCAGCAGATCACCCGCCTTCAGCAGCGACGGCAGCGCCCTGGTGTAGTCGCCCAGGCCCTTGATGAGGAACACCATGCGGCCGTCGCCCGTCCACGGCGAGGTGATGGTGAAGGGGTGCGCGCCTTCGCCGGCGTCGAAGCGCACGAAGGCGAACTGCCCGGCCCGGTGCCCGGGCCAGCGGCTCTTCAGCCGCACGGCCACCTCCAGCACGCCGGCTCCGGGGTGGGTGCTCAGGCTGTCCACCACGGCCACCGCCTGGCGGCTGCGGCCCACGCTGCCGAACAGCACTCGCAGCGCCGCCACGCTGCCTGCGGCCATCAGGAGCGCCATCACGATGCCCACCGGCTCGCTCCAGTGGCTGTCCTGCATCAGCACCACGGCGTGGAAGACCAGCGCGAGATAGACCACCGGCAGCAGCCGGTGCGTCTGGAAGAAGCGGCGGTAGGGAAAGCGCTTCAGCAGCGACAGGGCGAGCAGGACGACCAGGGCATAGAAGGCCCATTCGCCGACCGTCTCGGCCACGCCCCGCAGCTCGTGAAACTGGCGCAGCAGCGGCTGCTCGGGCAGCGCGGCGCGCACCCGCGGCGGGCGCACCAGCCAGCCCAGCGCGACGGCCCACTTCGGCACCTCGACCCAGAGCCAGTGGGCCACGGCCAGCCCCAGCGCCGAGATGCCCAGCCACTTGTGCAGGCGGTACATCTTGTCGAGCCCGCCCAGCCACGGCTCGAAGGCGCCGGGCCGGTTGGCCAGCACCATGGCCACGCTCATCACGGCCATGGCCAGCAGGCCCGTGCCCTGCAGCGATGGCGGCCGCAGGGAGAAGGCTTCCATCGGCACACCGGCGAAGGGCATCGAGGCCAGCCAGAGTGCCAGCACCGCGAGCAGGAGGCCCGCCAGGGCCCATTGGATGCGGCCGAGTCCGCCCGGGGCCGTCATGTCGGCGCCCGAGGTCCGGCGCAAGGGCCGCGTCCGCGGGCACGGGTCGTCGAAAGGGGTGGTTTCATGCGGGCTCCAGGAAGCGGGTGCCTGCGCGGGAGGCAGGCACGATGGGCTTCAATCTGGCGTGCGGCGTGCCGGCGGTCTGTGCGCTGCGTGACAGAGCGGATCAAGCCCGGGCGTCATAGCGCCACGCGCAAGCTGAGGCGGGCGCTGCGCGGCTCGCCGGGGTGCACGTGCCGGTCGGCCACCGCCTCGGCCTCGCCGGGCAGCCTCGATTCGTAGAAGTACTGGATGTCGTCGACGCGGCGGTCCAGCAGGTTGAAGACGTCCAGCATGAGTTCGGCCCGCGGGCTCAGCCGGTAGCCCAGGCTGAGGTTGGTGGTCAGCGACGAACGCGACCGCACGCTGTTGTCTTCGGTCAATGCACCCGGGCCCAGGTAGCGCCATTGCAGGCTGGCCGACCAGGGACCGAGCTCGCGCACCGAAGCGGCCACCGAGGCCACGCGGTCGATGGCGTTGGGGATGCGCTCCCCCGTGCGAAAGCGGGCGTGCGTCCAGGCCAGGTCGGCATCGAACAGCAGCCAGGGTGCCGGCACCCAGCGGTTGTTGAACTCGATGCCGCGGCGCCTGGACGCACCGCTGGCCTCGGTCGTTCCGGCATCGCCCACGTAGACCAGTTCGGAGTCGAAGTCCAGCGCCCAGATGGCCAGCGAACTCTGCAGCCCGTGCAGCGCTTCGGTGCGCGCGCCGATCTCGAAGCCGCGCGAGGCCACCAGCGGCGGCACGGTGTCGACTGCCTCACCGGTCCTGGGGTCCACGCGTGCCGTGGTGCCGCGCGCGTCGTTGCTGTGCAGGCCGCGTCCGGCGTTGAAGAAGAGTTCGGTCTTCTGGAAAGGCCCGGCGATCAGGCTCAGCTTGGGTGACAGCTGGGTGGCGCTGGAGCGGCCGCCGTTGTCGACCAGCGTCAGGCCATCGACCCGGCTCGACACCCGATCGGCGCGCAGGCCGCCCACCATGCGCAGCGTGGGCGTCATCTGCACGGCGGTCTGCGCCCACAGGCCCGCCATCGTCTGGGCGATCCGGTCTTCGCGCACGGTGGCGGTGATGCGGCGCTGCACGCTGTCGAACAGGCCGACCCGTGCGCGGTCGTGTCGCAGCGACAGGCCCAGCTCGCTGCGGGCGTCCAGGCCTCCCAGGCCGTGGCTGAAGGCGCGGCTGACGTCGGCGCCGAACACGGTGCGCGCGTCGCGCTGCTTGAACTGGTCGCCGTCTTCGGGTCGTTCCAGGGCGTAGGTGAAGTTGGAGTTCAGGTCGAGCCGGTAGCGCATGACGTAGGCCGACGCCCGTGTGCGCCCGCCGGCGTCTTCGGCATGGCCCATCAGCGACAGGCTGCTGCGCGAGGTGTCGCCGCCGGTGCTGTCGTCCAGCGAATCGAAGCGCGAGAAGGGCGCGCCGGCGTACTGGCCGGCGTCGATCAGCCGCTGCGGGATCTGGTCGGTGGCGGTCCAGCGCGCGCGGTAGCCCATCAGGCTGGCGCTCCAGCCGCGCGAGGCCGTGCCGCCCGCCAGCGACAGCACGGCGTTGTCCTTGGCCAGTCGCTCGGGCACCGTCCAGGGCCCGTCGTTGCTCTGCACTTCGGCCATGCCGGTCAGCACCAGGCCACTGCCCAGCTCGAACGACGAACCTGCCACGCCGCGCCGGAAGCGGCCAGCGCCCAGCGTGAGCTGGCCGAAGGGTGCGTCGAGCTTCTTCTGATAGAGGATGTCGGCAGCACCGGCCGAGGCGAAGTCGCCATGGCTGGCGAAGTAGGGGCCCTTGCGGTAGTCGATGCGCTGCACCAGTTCGGGAATGAGGAAGTTCAGGTCGGTGTAGCCCTGGCCGTGGCCGTGCGAAGGCATGTTCACCGGCATGCCGTCGATGCGCGTGGCGAAATCGGTGCCGTGGTCGAGGTTGAAGCCGCGCAGGAAGTACTGGTTGGCCTTGCCGTCGCCGGAATGCTGGGTGACGATGAGGCCGGGCACGAACTCCAGCACTTCGCCGGGTCGCAGCGCGGGCCGGCTCTTCAGCAGCGTGGCGTTGATGACGCCTTGCGAGGCGGCGTCGGACGTGCCGACGGCGTTGTCGTAGTGGCCGCGCACGTTGACCGTGTCGGCGGGGGTGGACGGTGCAGGGGAAGGCGCTTGCGGGAAAGCGCTGGCGCAGGCCAGCGCGGCCGCGGCCGCGACGGCCGAGGGAATCAGTCGGTTCATGGTGGATCCTGTGAAGCAAGGCAGGGCACGCCGCGTCCGCCGGACGCAGCGAGGGCAAGAGGGCAGGGCGATCAGCCGCGCCGCGGAGGCTTCAGCAGGATGGCGAGGTTCGAGGTGAGGAAGGGCCAGGCCGGCGCGGCGCGCCAGACGTGCCGGCCCGTGTGCGGGGCAGGGCAGCCCGCCTGCGCCCCCGGCAGCGCGACGCTGGCGGCCAGCGCGAGCGCGGCGGTGTCGATGTCGTCTGCCGCATCGCCCGGGGTCCGCATCACGCTGGCGTCGGCTGCCGCATGGTGGTGACGCTCGGCGTGTCCGTGGCGATGTTCGTGGGAGTGATCATGGTCGCTGTCGTGATCGTGATCGTGGTGCGCAGGGTGGCCCCGCGGCCAAGGGTCGTGGCCGCCCTGGTGCACGTGCAGAGGCCCGGCGCCGCGCGCAGCGGCGGCCGCTCCCGACTGCAGCAGCAGGACGGCGGCCATGCACAAGGCCATCAGGCGCAGCAGGGCGGCGGGCGTCGAAACGCGGCGAGGAGACATCAGCATGGGAAAGACCTCGGACCATGCTATGCAGGCTGTGTGACAGTTCATGTGGCTGGCGCGCGAGGCCCGCTGTCCCCACCGGGCGGACACCCATCCCGCGTGCGCTGGTGACCTTCTTGCTGGTAGCCTTCTCTTGCCCGCCCGCTGCACCACAGGGAGTCTGCGTGTCTGACGAAGTGAGTTCCCCGCCCCCCGAGGTGTCGTCGGGCACCGTGGGTGTCGGTGTCGGCGTCCTGGTCGTGCGTGACGGGCTGGTGCTGCTGGGCCGGCGCCGGGGTTCGCACGGTGCGGGCACCTGGTCGGCGCCGGGCGGGCGGCTGGAGTTCGGCGAACAGATCGAGGCCTGTGCGCAGCGCGAGTTGCAGGAAGAGGCCGGCCTGGTCGCGCGTTCGATCGAGCTCGGGCCCTACACCAACGACGTGTTCGAGCGCGAGGGCCGGCACTTCCTGACCGTGTTCGTCGTCGCCCGCGGCGTGACGGGCTCACCCCGCAACCTGGAGCCGCACAAGTGCGAAGGCTGGGCCTGGTTCGGCTGGGATCAACTGCCGGCGCCCTTGTTCAAGCCCTTGCAGTCGCTGCTGGGCATCGGCTGGCGGCCCGGCGGTGTCTGAGCCCGGGGCCATGGCCCGGACAGCGCTGCTGCGACCGGCCGAAGATGCCGATGCAGACGACATCGCCAGCCTGCTGATCGACACGCGCTCGGCCTTCATGCCCTACGCGCCCTCGGCCCATCCCGAGCCAGAGCTGCGCGTGTGGGTGCGCACGCAGCTGGTACCGGCCGGCGGCGTGTGGGTCGCCGAGGTCGACGGCCGCGTCGTGGCGACGATGGCCACCGAAGCGGCCGGGGATGCGTCGTGGATCACCCAGATGGCTGTGACGCCGGCGCTGGTCGGACGCGGCCTCGGCTCGATGCTGCTGGCCCACGCCCTGAACACGCTGGCCCCGCCGATCCGCCTGTACTGCTTCCAGCAGAACACCGGAGCCCGCCGCTTCTACGAACGGCATGGCTTCGTGGCCGTCGAGTTCAGCGACGGGCAGGGCAACGAGGAGGGGTGTCCTGACGTGATGTATCAACTGAACCGCGAGGCTGGCTGGCCGATTGGCCGGCCGCAATCCGCGGAAGCAACTCCAGACCCCGCCCCGCTCAATGCCCCTTCTTCGGCCGGCCGATCTTGACCGTGGCGAGCTTGCCCAGTGCCGACAGCAGGGCAGGGGTGTCCATCGCGGCCAGTGCGTGCAGGCCGGCCCGCAGCAGTTCGCTCTTCTTGGTCTCGCGCCGTGCTGCCAGCGGTCCTTGGGGTCAGGTCTTGCACCTTGCCTCCAGCTGACCTGGGTGTCAGGACCTTTCGGCGACGCCACGCCGATCGGCACAGGGTCAGGTCTTGGGTGTTGCCCCCTGACGCCGCCCGAAGCGGCTACCACGCCGCCTCGATGAGCTCGATGTCCTTTTGGTGCGGCTCATTGACGAGCTACCCGATCTCGATGCCACGGGCCTTGGCGCGGGCGGCTAGGTAGTCCTGAACCTCGGCTTCCCGTAAACCGGCAGGATCCTTGGGGTCAGATCCTTGGGGTCAGGTCTTGCACCTTGCCTCCAGCTGACCAGGGTGTCAGAACCTTTCGGCGACGCCACGCCGACCGGGAACCTGATCGGTCTGGTCCAGGTCACCCTCAACCTGCGCATGCCGGGGCAGTACTTTGACGCCGAGCATGGCTTGAGCTACAACTGGCATCGGACCTATGACGCGAGTGTGGGGAGGTATACCCAGTCTGATCCCATCGGGCTCGAAGGCGGCATCAACACGTATGCCTACGTTGATGGCAACCCGATCTCCTGTGTGGACCCGGAAGGACTCGTGGGGCACCACTTGGTGCCGCAGTCGATCTGGCGCGGGGAGCCCCTTCGACCGGAGACGGCCAGGGTTTTTGATCGGGCAACAACGGGGCCTATTCCTGGCGGGCACAACTTCGGCGACGGCCACCCCGCCTACAACAAGGCGGTTCGCGAGATGTGGGATCGAATGAAGGCCGGAGGGACGGATTGCTCAAAGATGACGCCCAGCCAAGCCGATGACTTCGTTCGGCAGGTGCGCCAATCCCAAGATCCAAGGATCCGCGACTTCAATCATCGAATCTATCGACGGATCATCAATGGAGCGTTCCGATCTGTTCCCTATCGAGGAGGCAACGATTGAACGACCCGGTCGACATTGAAGAGTGGCAGCGTCTTTACAAGGCTGTTCGCGCAGTCTGCAGCGAGCATGGAACGGAGGACGCGTTCGGTGGCGGCGATTTCTGGGTGGTCGATGACTGCTGGGGCGGTGTCAGTCAGAAGTTGATCGTTACGAACCCCTCGTTCCTTACGCCAGAGCTAGTTAAAAAACTGAGTGCATGCATCAGTCGGCTCGGCCTGCTTGGTGCTGAAATCGTGGTCGCGCTCGAGGGGGCAGCAAAGGAACCAGCCGAGGGCGGTTCTGGGCTAGTCGTGCACTCGACCGGATTCGAAGAGTATTGGGATATCGCTGTGTTGCGCGCGAAGCACGGTGATTCGTTTTTCACCTGAGATCGACTTTAGGCCCCGCGCGGCGGCCCTCGGGTCACGTCTTGCCTCTAGCCCCTGAGGTCTTCTTGCTGCCCTTGTCCCCCGCATCCTTGGGGGTCAGGCCTTGCTGCTTGCCTCCAGCCGACCTGGGTGTCGTTCGGCGGCGCGGCTCAGGGGCAGGTCTTGAGTGTTGCCCCCTGACGCCGCCCGAAGCGGCTACCACGCCGCCTCGATGAGCTCGATGTCCTTCTGGAGCGGCTCATTGACGAGCTACCCGATCTCGATGCCACGGGCCTTGGCGCGGGCGGCTAGGTAGTCCTGAACCTCGGCTCCCAGGTAAACCGGCAGGCTGATGCGCGCACCGGCCTTGAAGAACTTGCCGCGCGTGCCTTTGGAGAGTAAGCGCTCCATAAACCCCGCCCTTGCTTGCCAGCCCCGCTGTTGAGAGGCTACGTGCCCACGTACCAACGTGGACACGTAATGACAGAGGACATCGAAGCAATTGCCAGGCGGCTGGTCGTGGGTCACAAGCGCGACGGCCGCAGCATCTACGATCCCCAGGCGCGCGACGAGCTCGTGCGCGCCAGCCGGCAGCCCGGCGTGTCGCTGGCCCGGATCGCGCGCACGTGCGGCATCAATGCCAACGTGCTGAGCAACTGGGTACGGCAACACGAGCGCAACGGTGGTGGCCACGGTTCGCCAGCGGGCGACGTTGTCGAGATGCCGGCCGCATCGGCGTTCTTGGCCGTCCAGTTGGACCCCGCACCGTCACCGCCCTTGCCGCCGTTGCCAGCCCCGACACTGGATGTCCAGGTCCGGCTGCCCAACGGCGTCATGCTGGACATGCGCATCGCCGACGTGGATGAGGCCGCCAAGCTCATCGAAGTGCTCGGGAGGTTGCGGTGTTCCGCATCGACGAAGCCCTGAAGGTGTACCTGCACCGCGAGCCCATCGACTTCCGGCTCAACATCAACGGCCTGGCCCTGCTGGTGGAGAAGGCCCTCGGCCTGGATCCGTTCGCAGCATGCGTCTACGTCTTCAGCAACCGGCGCCGCAACCGCGTGAAGATCCTGGGCTGGGACCGCACCGGCTTCTGGCTTCTGCTCAAGCGCCTGGAGCAGGACCGCTTCATCTGGCCAACGGCTGAGGCGGTGCCCACCATCACGGTCGAACAACTGCACTGGCTGCTGGAAGGCATCGACATCGCCGTCGTGCAGCGCCACCCCCAGCGGCTGTACGAACGCGTGGCCTGAGCGTGCCGCACCGGCGAACTTGACGAGCGTCACCACTGTATAGGTCGGTTGCACCGCGTCGGCACTGTTACGGCCGGATGCGAAGATCGCGGCTGCATCGGTGCACGCCCTGAACAGAATGCGCGCCGATGGTTCGCATGCCCACCCCCGACGAGATCGAAGCCCTGCGCCAGGCGCTCAGCGATGCCATCGCGCGCAGCGAGCAGTTGGCTCTGGATCGCGAGCAGGTGGCCCGGCGCAACGAGGAACTCACGGGCGAACTGCGCGTGCTGCGCACCGAGCGCGATCTGCTCAAGGAGCAGCTCAACCGCTTCAAGCGCCAGCTCTTCGACGCCAAGAGCGAAGCCGCCAACGCCACGCACCAGAAGGACCTGTTCTTCAACGAAGCCGAGGAGTTGGGCGCCGCGGCGCAGCCCGTGCCCGAGGAATGCCCGGACGACCAGGTCGACGTGCCCGCCCACAAGCGCGCCAAGCGCGGCCGCAAGCCGTTGGATCCGGCGCTGCCGCGGGAGGTCGTGCCGCACGAACTGCCCGAGGGTGAGCGCGTGTGCCCGCACGATGGCGCGGCGCTGGCCGAGATCGGCGTGGAAGCCAGCGAGCAACTGGACATCATCCCGCAGCAGGTGCGCGTGATCCGCCACGAGCGCGTGAAGTACGCCTGCCCCTGCTGCGACGGCGGCCTGCGCCTGGCTGCCAAGCCCCCGCAGATCATCCCCAAGGGCCTGCTCAGCGAAGCGGCGCTGGCCTGGGTCATCAGCGCCAAGTACCTTGACGGCCTGCCGCTGTACCGCCAGGCGGCGTTGCTGGGCCGCTTCGGCGGCACGCACTGGTCACGCAACACGCTGGCGGCCAGCGTCGTGCGCGTGGGCGCGGCGGTACAGCCGGTGATCAACCTGCTGCGCGACAGCCTGCTGGAATCCTTCATCGTCCACGGCGACGAGACCGAGGTGCAGGTGCTCAAGGAGCCGGGACGAAGACCCCAGGCCAAGAGCTACATGTGGGTGCAGATGACCGACGGCAGCGGCGCGGCCGGGACCGGCCCGCCGATCCGGCTGTTCGGCTACCGAGCCAGCCGCAGCACCGAGACGGCCAGGGCCTTGTACGAGGGCATGACCGCCGGCGGCGTGCTCATGAGCGACGGCTACGAGCCCTACGAGGTCGTGGCGGGGCAGCACCAACGCGTGCACCTGGGATGCTGGGCGCATTGCCGGCGCTACTTCTTCGAGGCCCTGGACGCGTTGCCCAAGGACAAGCGTGGGCCCGAGCAGCTGCCGGCGCGCTTCATCGATCTGATCGGCCAGCTGTACCACGTGGAGGCCCAGGCTCGGCGCGAAGGGCTGGATGAGCAGGCGCTGCTACTGCGGCGGCACGAGAGCAGCAAGCCGGTGCTCCAGCAGATCAAGAACCTGGCGCTGCAGCACCTGCACTCGGTGCTGCCTGGCAGCCTGCTGGGCAAGGCGCTGCACTTCGTCACCGCGCAATGGCCCGAGCTGGAGCGCTACGTCCAGGACGGCCGCTACCCGATCGACAACAACGCCTGCGAGAACGCAATCCGGCCGTTCTGCGTCGGACGCCGCAACTGGCTGTTCGCCGACACGGTGGCCGGGGCCAACGCCAGCGCGAACCTGTACTCGCTGCTGCAGACCTGCGTGGCCAACGGGATCGATGGCTACCAGTACCTCAAGGCGCTGTTCGTCGAGCTGCCCAGAGCCAAGGTGGTCGAGGACTTCGAGGCGCTGCTGCCTTGGCGGATCACCTTGGCCAGCCGCTGACGGTAGAAGCGGTGGCGCGCACGGGCGCGGTCAATTGACCGCTTACTTTGGAGAAGTCGATCTCGGCGGCCATGTCCTCGCCGTCGCTGCTGCCGTGCGGATTGGCTTGCGAAATGCGGGGCCAGGTCTTGTCTGTTGCCTGACTTGAAGTCTTCTTGCCCCTGCCCTCAGGCGTGACGAACCTCATCTGCCACTTGGGTCCGTCGGGCATCGTCATGCGTTCACGCAACGCGTCGAAGCCGTCCCTGAACTGATTGCGTGTGTCGCGGCTGCAGCAGCAGTGGTCTCGCGGTCCGGTTCGCCGGTGGCCACTGCATGATGCGACGCAGCCGCAAGGCCTCGAGTCCGTTACATGCCCGACGCCTTCGACATCCAGCCGTAGCCGAGGCCGGGCGCCGTCAAGGTGTGGCCACAGCCCTCATCGAACAGCTGAAGGCCCTGGCAGTGCAACGCGGCGTACACGTGATCTTCGTGCATGCCGATCCCGGTGACGACCCGGCGATCGCGCCGTACGCGCGGCCGGGCGTACGGGAAGACGTGCTGCACTTCGACATCGCCCCGCTCAATGCCCCTTCTTCGGCCGGCCGATCTTGACCGTGGCGAGCTTGCCAAGGGCCGACAACAGGGCGGGGGTGTCCATCGCAGCCAGTGCGTGCAGGCCTGCGCGCAGCAGCTCGCTCTTCTTGGTCTCGCGCTGCGCCGCCATGGCACGCTGCTTCAGCGCGGCGATCAGCGCGAAATCGGCCTCGGGCATCGTGAAGCTGTCGCGCACCGGCTTGTCCTGCTGCTTGGGAGCCTTCGCTGGCTTGGCCGGCTTGGCAGGCTTGGCCGCCTGCGGCGGGGTGGCCGGCTTTGCAACCGTCACCGCCTTCGTGGCCTTGGCCGACTCCGGCGCCTTGGTGCCCTTGGTCTCTTTCGTGGCTTTGTTCGCCTTGGTCTTCTCTGCCGCTGCACCCGCCTGAGCCGGCTTCGTGGGTTTCGCGGCCGCGGCCGGGGTCTTCCCGGCAGGGCGCCTGGAGGCAGGCGCCGGCGCCGCAGCCTTGGCGGCTGCCGTTGCAGGTGACGCTGCGGGTGACTTCGTGGGCGACTTGGCCGGTGCGGCGGTCTTGCGGGTGGACATGAAGGTCTCCTGTGTGAACGGTATAAATAGTTTATACGCTTCTTCGCATCGGATCCAAGGGAGCGGCACCTGGCGTCATAGGCCCGTCACGACGCAGGGAGATCATGTGCGTCCATGACCTTGCCGCCCGAATTGCCCGCCGACGCAGACGACCGGCCCGGCCCCGTCAGGCTGGACGTGCGGACCGTCTTCATCTCCGACCTGCACCTGGGCACCCCGGGCTGCCGCGCCGAGGCGCTGCTGGAGTTCCTGCGCGACACCGATTGCCAAACGCTCTACCTCGTGGGCGACATCATCGACGGCTGGCAGCTGCGCCGCACCTGGTACTGGCCGCAGTCGCACAACGACGTGGTGCAGAAGCTGCTGCGCAAGGCGCGCAAGGGCACGCGGGTGATCTTCGTGCCCGGCAACCACGACGAGTTCGCGCGGCGCTACGTGGCGCACAACTTCGGCGGCGTGGACGTGGTGGCAGACGCCATGCACAGGCTGGCCGATGGCCGGCGGCTGTGGGTCACGCACGGCGACCACTTCGACGGCGTCATCCAGTGCGCGCGCTGGCTGGCGGTGCTGGGCGACATGGCCTACGAGTTCACGCTCAGCGTCAACCGCTGGTTCAACAGCCTGCGCGCCCGCCTGGGCCTGCCCTACTGGAGCCTCAGCCGCTACCTCAAGCTCAAGGTCAAGCGCGCCGTCAGCTACGTCGGCGACTTCGAGGCGGCCGTGGCGCGCGAAGCCCGCAAGCGCGGTGCCGACGGCGTCGTCTGCGGCCACATCCACCACGCCGAGATGCGCGACATCGACGGCGTGTTGTACTGCAACGACGGCGACTGGGTCGAGAGCCTGACGGCCCTGGTCGAACACCACGACGGGCGGCTGGAGATCATCGATCGCAGCCTCGAACACGTGCCCGCGCGGCGCGGGCGCGGGGCCGTGGCGCCCGCCCCGGCCTCACCGGCCATGCCGCAAACGGTGGAGGCGATGAGCCCGGTCGAGGCCGAGTGAACCGTCGGCACTCGCGCAGCTTGCGCGTGCTTCTCAGGCCCCGGCGGGCAGGGTCCCCAGGGGGCTCAGCCCCCGCACCGGCAGCGCGCGGTGCGCCGCGCCGCGCAGCAGCTCGGCCATCAGCTCGGGCACCTCGAACACGGTGCGGCTCGGCTCCTCCTGTGAGCTACAAATCGGACGTCATCCGCCAAGGTAGGGCGTGTACGCCAAACCGGTTTGCGACAAGCCCACAAGATCGATGTTCGCCAGGTTCAAGTCGACGTCCGCCGCAAGCACGCCCAGACCTGCGACCGTGTAGGCCTTGCTGTCCAGCAAGCTCACGAAGTAGCCTTCATCCGCGGCCGACGGCCCAAAGCCCACGACGTTCCTGTAAAGCAGTTGAACCACCTCGCCATGGCTTGCGCCAGCGCCGAGCCGTGCATCGATTGCCAGCTGCGTCAAGCTCTCGTAGGTCATGCCGCCGTCGATGTAGTAGAGCCCGATACCGACATAGACTTCGTTGCTGACTTCGGCGTAGCCGAACACCGCACCCAGAATCTTGGCCACCTTGCCCGCATTGCCGTCGAGATCAAGCGCAACACTGATGTCGGTGAACTGCACGCGCTCGATGCTGGCCAGCGTGTCGGTGCCATCCAGCGCCGAAGCCGCCGGATTGCTCGTGGTGGTGGCCAAGGTGCCATTGGTATCAGCGGCGCCTACTACCGCGATGTCGCTGTGTTTGTGTGTAATGACGATGTTCATGGAGCCTGCTTGTTGTGAGCCGGTATAGCTGCCAATGCTGCCGCTGAACTCAGCCCGGTCGATGCCGGCACCACCGTCGATCGTGTCGTCGCCCGGGCCGCCTCTGAACACGTTGTTGTTGGCGTCGCCGGTCAGGAGGTCGGCAGCTGAGCCTCCGGTGAGGGCCTCGATGCCTGCCAGCAAATCGGTCACGCTACCAATCACCGCCGTGCCTGCGGCCAGGCTGGCCACTACGGGCGTGCTCATCTCGCTGTAGACCACGCGGTCAAACCCAGTACCGCCGTCGATCGTGTCCCAGCCGTCGCCGGGGCTGATGGTGTCGTTGCCGGCCAGGCCGTTGTAGATGTCGCCCCAGGGCCGGCTGGTCAGCGCGTCGTCGCCGGCCGTGCCGATGAAGGTCTGCACGACGTTGGTGACAACTACCGCCTGCTGGCGTGTGGTGATGCCGCCGTCGCCGTCGTCGACGGTGACGCTGATGATGCGGTTGACCACGCTGCCATCGGCGCCGGGGGCGTCCGGCAGCGTGCGCGTTACGGCACCGCCGGCAACAGCCAGTTGCTGCGCGGTGAGTGTCTGCACCTCGCCGTTGCCCCAGTCGACCCGGTAGGTCAGCGGATCAGCGCTGCCCGCCGGATCACTGGCGGTGATCGCCAGGCGGTAGGTTGCGGCCTCGGTGTAGGTGCCAGGCGCGTCGATCGTCAATGTCGGCGCGAGGTTCAGCACGTTGAGCACGAAGCGGTCGACATCCACTTCGCTGGCGTCGTCGGTGACCGTCACCGTCGCCTCCAGCGCTCCGCTGTCGGCGAAACTGCGGCTGATGTCGAACGAACGAGCCCCCGCGGCGATCGTTCCGCTGCTGGTGGCGCCGTCACTCCAATCAACCCGCCAGGTCCAGCCCGGGGTACCGTTGTCCACCGGGTCGGTGATGCTGACCTTCCGCGTGAAGCCCTGGGCCGCAAACGACTCGTTCGCCGTCGCTTCGGCTCCGGCACTGACCGACAGCGCGCCCAGCACCGACGCTACGGTCCAGGTCACGCCGTTGGAGAAACGAATCGTCTCGATGCCGAAGTCGCCGTCCGCGCCAAGCAGGTTCACCGATTCGACGACGAGCTGATCGTCTGTGTCGCGGCGTTGCAGGACGAACCCGCTGCCGGCACGCGAGATCGTCACCTGGTTGGGCAACACGCCATCCGGCATCACGATCACGTCGCTGCCGGTCTCGTCGCTGCGCGAGGTGACTTCGAGGATGCGGTCGTTGCCCCAGCGGGCGGCGCTGAGGAGGTAGGTGTCGCTGCCTTGGCCGCCGTTGAAGGTCTCGGCCGCGGAGGTGCCGAGGAAGATCTCCGCGAAGCTGCTGCCATCCAGCCGCGCGCCGTCGAATCCGGGCGCCACCACCGCATTGTCGAGTTGCCCGCCACTGAAGCCCAGGTTACGCTCTGCGATCGCGTTGTCCTTCATGGCACGGTAGTCGGCCGTGCTGACGCCGGAGCCCGCTTGAAGCAGGTCCAACACCGGGCCGACCACCTTCCAGTAGCCCAGCGCTTCGTTGGCGTTGGCCGGCGCGGCCGTCACTGCGCGGGTGACGACCGTGGCCAACGGGTCGACCAAGCGCGGTGCATCAGTGGCCAAGTCGTAGCGTGCACCGGTCAGCGCACCACCGAAGCCGGTCTGCACCAGCAGGTTGGCCATGGTGGCCTGCAACAAAGTCTCCCAGGCCTGCCCGACGAAGTTACCGGCCTGTGCCGTGGGCGGGTTGGCGTCACCACGCACGGTGCGGTAGGTTTCGCCGGTGAAAGCCTCGAGCGTCTCGAGCTGACGTGCATCGACGTAGCGCCCACGGCTGGCCGGATCGACGCCGGCCTGGTCAGCCCACAGGTAGAGGACCTGCGCCACCTGGGCGCGGACGCTAGTGTGGTCGGCTGTTTCGGTGCTAGCGAGCGCCTGCACTGCCTGCTTCAGCGCCGGGCGCAGACTCATCGCCACGTATAGATCAGGCACTTCACCGTAGCCGCGCAGCATCGGCATCTGAAGCGTATCCAGGTCCAGCGTGTATGGTTGGTTGAAGCTCGAACCGGCATCGACCACAGCGTCGAGCTGGTCAATTCGAAACCAAGCGTCCACCGCGAGGCCTGTGCTTCCGTCGCTGCGCTGGAAGTCCGACACTGCCGAGATGAGGTTGCCGGCTATCTGATAGCTCACCGAGACATCGCGCACCGAGACTGCAACGATGCCAAGGGACGCCAAAGTACTCAGCTCGCCCGCATCGGTGCGCCCGTTGCCATCAGCGTCACGCCAGATGCGCAGTCGGTCAAAGATCGGGTCCGAGGCGTCGATGCTGCCGTCGCGATTGGTGTCGCCGATCTCCAGCTCGGAGTAGCCATCGATGTCAGCACCGCCCATCAACTCGGAGATGTCGTCAATGTTGCCGTTGAGGTTGCGGTCCAGTACCAGCAGCCCATCGTCGGCTCGCACCCAGGCAGTCAGTTCGGCGAAACCGTCGGCGTCCATGTCGAACCGCACCGTCGAGTCGCTCAATGCGATCAGCTCGACGCCATCACCGTCGAGGTCGAGCACGATGGGGTCGATCGAACGCTCCCCCAGCCCGAACAAGTTGAGGATGACGCGCATTGCATCGGCAGCGGGCCCGGCGAGGTCGCCCAGCAGGTCGGCTACTGCCTGCCGAATGGCCTCCAGGCTAGGAGGGTCCTCGATCGCCCCGGCCACCGCGTCAAGCGTGTTCTGCAGTACCCGGGCACCGGCAGCGCCAACGTCGCGGGCCAGGTCCGTGACGAAGTCGAAGCCTCGCGAAGCCGCAGCGACGGCGGCGTCCTTGGCAGCCTCCAGCTGTGGCTTCAGCGTCTGCCACAGAGCCTGCGCAGCTTCAAGGCTCTGTTCAGCGGCAGTGGCCATCTGTTCGCCAACGCGCATGGCCACCTGCTGGAAGCCGTCCCAGGCCTGCTCCAGCAGTGGTCCGTACTTGGCCGCAGCAGCGTCCAGCGCGGTACGCGCGCTGGAGGCTCCGTCACTGAAGGCAGTGCCTACGGTGTCGGCGCTGGTGCGCAGGAAGTCAGCTAGTTGTTGGCCCGTGCGCTGGCTGAACGCTTCGTAGGCACGGAATGACTCTAGCCCGTATTTGCCCGCAACGACTGCGCCAGCGAGACCAGCACCGCCGATCACGAGAGTAGCTGTAAGGGGAGCCAAGACGACCACACCCAGTCCCGCCAGCACCACGATGCCGGCTCCGGTGAGGGCCGCTGCCGCGGCGCCCCCAGCCCAGCCGTTAAAGGACTTGAAGGCTGCGTCTGCTGCCTTCAGCTCGTTGGTCTCCTCTCTAGAAGTCTTGAAGTCCCAAACGAAAGTGGCGGCCCCTAACTTGACGCCAAACATGGCCCACCCCCCTTTGATATCCGCCTGAGAGGGCGCCTTGGAGTATTCGTTGGCGAGGTACGTGATGCCGTTGAGAAAGGCGCCGAAGCCAGTCTGCATCGCGGCAGCAATGCTGTCGCGTTCCTGCGCTGGCGTCTGCGTCTGCGTGAGCCCGAAAGGTGCGGCTAGCCCGCTCGCAGCGGCCATTGCCTGGGCGCCAGGCAGGGTCGCCGGTACATTAGAACGATACGCATCGGTCAAGGCGGACCGAGCATTGAGGACTTCGTCTCCGTTGGCGCCCAGATCGGCGTCAAGTGCCTGTGCTGCAAGTGGTGGTGTCAGCTGCAGCGCCACCACCTCAAGTCCAGCAGCGGTAGCCGATTCGGCCAGTAGCAGCAGACCGCCGCCGACTCCTGTCGCCAGATCCACGTTGCGCAGCGACGCGCCCCCGCTGTCCACCGAGAGCACACCGCCAAGCTTGACGCCCAGTGGCGAAAAGCGCTGCAGCTCTACCGCAGCCCCCGTGGCGCCTTCTCGCGTCCACGCCACCACAAAGCCTCCGTCGGCCATCGCAGCAATGGCCGGCCGCTCCTGCGACCCGGCGCCGATGGTGCTGACCTGGAACTCAGACCCAGACCGCTGCCCCTGGCTGTCGTAGCGTTGGCCGTAGATCCCGTACTCGCTGCCGTCCTGCCCATAGCTCGACCACACCACCACGAAACCTTCGCCTGCGAGCGTGGTGGCGGCCGGGAAGGTCTGATACGAAGGCTGATGGGAGTTGACTCGGAACGTCACACCTTCAACCACCTGGTCGGCACCAACGCGCTGACCGTAAACGTCAAATCCGCTTCCGTCGGTGTTGTCGCCGTGCCAGAGCAGGAGGCTGCGGCCACCAGAGAGCGCCAACACCTGGGTGGCACCTTGCGCGAGCTGTCCACCCTCGCCGGCAACCGTGGCGCTGCCGTTGCGTGCCAGCACACTGCTCACAACCTGGGTCCACGCTGCATCGTCGACCCGGGCAGGGCGCGGACCTTGCCACGCGACCGAGAGCGTGCCGTCGGCGCGCGCCGCCAGCGCCGGCGCTACCTGTGCACCTAAAGTGGCAGCGTTCACGACAACCTCGGCACCGTCGGCCGTGCCGTTGTTCAGGAATCGCCGAGCGACGATGGCATCCAGGCTGCCATCCTGCCCCGCCGAATCCCAGGCCACAACGAAGCCATCACCCACCGCCGCCACAGCCGGCGCCTGCTGGTGTCCAGCCGTCGTGGTGCTGATCTGAAACTCGCCGCCCAGCTTCGCGCCGCTGCTGCTCAGCAACTGCGCATAGACCCCATCGCCACTGCCGTCCTGCCCACGGCTCACCCACACGGCAACGAAGTCTCCGTTCGTCAACGCCGCCACGGCCGGTGCGTACTGCAATCCGGCGGTGAATCCGTTGACCTGGAACGCGGCACCTTGCGGGACCAGGCCCGGCGCCTCACTCGCCGGCCGCACGTCGATCCACACCGTGGCCGTGCTGCCGCTGCTGAAGGGATCCAGCGGCAGGTAGTTGAAGCTGTCCCGTCCGACAAAGCCCGCCTGCGGGGTATAGCTGAACGATCCGTCGGAGTTGAGCGTTAGGCTGCCGCGCGACGGCGGCGACACCAGCTGTGCCGTCAAAGCGTTGCGCTTGATGTCGTTGTCGTTGACAAGTACACCGTTGCCAGCATTGGCCGTCAGCGTCAGGCCGGAGTAGGCCGTGTATCGGTCGTTGGCACCGGTCGGGGGGTTCTGCGTGTCGTCGGTGACGATGGTGCCCACCAACTCGATGGGCGCGCCGCCGTTGGCCAGCGCCGGGTTGGGCGCGATCACCAGCCCAAAGCTCTCGGTGGCCTCGACGTCCAGATCGGCAACGACTGGCACGGGAACCGCAGCCAGGGTCTGCCCCGGGTCAAACGTCACCGATCCGCTTGATGCGACGTAGTCGAGTCCAGCCAGCGCTGTGCCATCAGCCGTTTGATAGCTCAAGGTGATCGGTGTCGCCGACGCACGCGAGAGCTCGAGAACGAACACCGCTGCCGTGTTGTCATCATCGCCTTCGACGACCCTTGTCTCGCCCGTCACCAGCACCAGCTTGTTGTTCGTTCCGTCATCGTCGAGCACGACACCACTTGCCCGAAGGCGGTCAACGCCACCGGCAAGGACTGCCCCTACTGGGTTGAAGATCTCGGCAAAGAACGTCTCATCGGGCTCGGGCGTGCTGTCGCCGTTGAGCCGCAGGTTGATGAAGCTCGTGGTCTGCCCCGCAGGGATCGTGAACGTGCCGCTGCTGTGGTTGCTGTCCCACATGTCGG
>JALHMT010000022.1:0-48834 GCA_022843905.1 Rubrivivax sp. | reverse complement strand
GAACGTCTCATCGGGCTCGGGCGTGCTGTCGCCGTTGAGCCGCAGGTTGATGAAGCTCGTGGTCTGCCCCGCAGGGATCGTGAACGTGCCGCTGCTGTGGTTGCTGTCCCACATGTCGGCTTCGTTGCCCGTGCCGTTGTACGTACGCCAGCTCAGCGTCACACCGCTCGTGGCAGGCTGGCTGAGCACGATCTCGTAGAGCAGGTAACTGAGATTGGTCTCGTTTTGCCGCACCCCACGCAGCGACACCTCCGGCAGCGTCGCGCTCACGTCCTCGTCGGTGATGTAGCCCAGCCCCTGGTTTGCCCCGGCGCCAGTGGCCATCGATGCCACAGCCGCGCTCTGCGGTGTCACCAGCAGCGTGAAGAACTCTTCGGCTTCCGCCACCGCGTCACCGTTGACGGCCACACTGACCACCGCCTCGGTCTGCCCGGCAGCGAAGCTCAGCACGCCGCTGGCCGCGGCGTAGTCACTGCCCGCCTGTGCCGAGCCGTCGATCGTGCGGTAGTCGAAGCTCAGCGCCGTGCTCGCCGGCCGCGACAGCATCACCTTGAACACCATCTGCTGCGTGCCGGCGTTGCCTTCCACCAGCTCGGCGTTGGCCACCGTCAGCACCCGCTTCTCTGCCGTGCCGTCGTCGTCCAGCACGAAGCCCGTGGCCAGGATGCGCTGCGCTCCGCCCTCGAACACCGCCCCGCTGATATTGAACAGCTCCACCATGAACGTCTCATCGGGCTCGGGCGTGCTGTCGCCGTTGAGCCGCAGGTTGATGAAGCTCGTGGTCTGCCCCGCAGGGATCGTGAACGTGCCGCTGCTGTGGTTGCTGTCCCACATGTCGGCTTCGTTGCCCGTGCCGTTGTACGTACGCCAGCTCAGCGTCACACCGCTCGTGGCAGGCTGGCTGAGCGTTATCGAAAACACTAGCGTGTTGCCGCTGGCGCTTTCGGCGCGGCGATCAAACTCGATCCGAAGTACTGAGGTCATCTGTTCCTCTCCCAAACCGGCCCAATGCGCATCCTGTTGACCGCCGCCGAGAGCATTGCGGAAGCAAAGTGCATGCTGTTGTCGCAGAACGCATCATGCCAACCTTTGTGCACACGCTACGGAAAGTCAGAGAAGTGCGCCATCCAGCAATTCACCAGATGACAACCGAGTCGATCTGGCCTGGTTGTTGCATACCAGCTCTATTCGACTGGCCATTGACGCCTGGATTTCGCGCTTCGATCGTTGTTCCTACCGCACTCGCCTTCATCGGACGGACTTGTCCAATTGGTGCCATCAGCTTTGGGCAGACTCTTCCATGGTTGGGCCGCTCAGCGTGAACCATTGCTGCATGAAGTCGACTGGCAGCATCGTCTTCACATAGAGCGGAGGCCGACCCTCATTGACGTCCCGCGTGTGCGGCACGACCAATTTGACCAGCGTGGTCCAAGGCGCGACGCCCCCCATCTCCGCCAAGAACTCGCGCTTGCGGGTTCGCTTGGTCGTGAGGTTCAGCTCGAGGTCGGCTTGGACCATACGTCACGTGTTCGACGTCGGAGTGCGTCTTCACATGCCGGCTTGACCCGGGCCATTGCATACTGCCGTTAGAGCGAACTTCGGGCGATCCCCGAAAGATCTGTCAGCGCTCGCGCGGCTTGCCGCCGAACCTCAAGCCCCCGCAGGCAGGCTGCCCAGCGGGCTCAGTCCCCGCACCGGCAGCGCGCGGTGCGCCGCGCCGCGCAGCAGCTCGGCCATCAGCTCGGGCACTTCGAACACGGCTCGGTTGTCCAGCGCCAGCACGCGCCGCCTGAAAGGCTCGATGCGGGTCGTCATCTCCTCGACCGCCTCGGGCAGGTCGTGCATCGAGCGCAACACGATGCCCAGCCCCGCCTCGCGCACCCACTGGGTGTTGAACTGCTCCTGCGGCAGCGTCCACGGCGTGTCGAAGGTGATCACGGGCAGGCCCAGGCGCAGCGCTTCACTGAGGCAGCCGGGCCCGGGCTTGCCGATGAAGAAGTCGGCCAGCGACAGCAGCTCCGGCACGTCGGGCGTGAAGCCCACCACGGCGCGGGCGGCGCCCGTCGTCGTGCGCTGCAGGCGTGCCGCCAGCGGCCGGTTGTGGCCGGTGAAGAGGATGAGCTGCAGGTGCGGCAGGGCGCGCGCGATGCGCAGCATCTCCGACGACCCGTGGCCGCCATACATCACGGCTGCCACCGGGCGCTCGGGGTCGAGGCAGAGGGCGCTTCGCCCGGCCGCGCGGTCGAGCGGCTCGACGTCGTAGAAGCCCGGCCGCAGCAGCATGCCCGACACGTGGTGGATGCGCTCGCAGGCCACACCCGCGCCCAGCGCCTGCTGCACGGCGCGCGAGCTGCCGCACACCAGGTGCTGCTCGATGTCGGGTTCGATCCAGAAGTGCGGCGGCAGGTCGGCCAGGTCGGTCAGCACCGTCACGAAGGGGACGCCGGGTCGGGCGGCCTTCAGCGCCACCCCCATCGCGCGGTTGAAGTTCGGGATCAGCGAGACCACCAGGTCGGGCTGCGTGGTGCACCAGTGCCGCACCAGGCGGCGGCACAGCGCCGCGTGGGACAGGCGAATGCCCGCCTGCAGCAGCTTGAGCTCCAGGCCCATGCCCCAGGTCCAGCCGCGCCGCAGTCTTGCGTTGTACAGATCCTCGGGTGCCATGCCCGTCCAGCGCTTGAAGCTTCCCGCGCCGTCGATCACCTCGCTGAGGTTGACCAGGCGCACCAGCCAGGGCCGCTTCTGCCGCTGCAGCACCTCGGCCAGCGCCTGTGCCGCCGCGCGGTGGCCACCGCCGGCATTGAAGTAGACGAGGTCGACGACAGGACTCATGGCAGCGCATGTTCCACGTCGTCCATGACGCCGCCGTGACCTCCCGGCGTCAGTCGCCGCTGGCCCCCGATGGAGCGGCCGGCAGGCGCATCAGTGCCTCGCCCATGCGCAGGCGACGCCCCGGCTCCACCCCCTGCGCCAGCTCGAAGCCGCGCGGCGCGAAGACGATGATGGTCGAGCCCTGCTCGAACCAGCCCAGCTCCTGGCCCTTGGCCGCGGGCGCATCGCAGGGCATCTCGTTGGGCCCGCGCCAGCGCAGGTGCAGCAGCACGTCCAGCGCGTGCAGCCGCATGCTGGCCACCAGGATGGCGGCCACCGGCACCAGCGCGATCGGGTGCCCGCCGCGCTGCAGGCGCGCGCGCAGCACGGCGCGTTCGTTGCGGCAGAACAGCCGCTCCACGCGCGACAGCGCGATCGGGTTCACGTTCCAGGTGTCGCCGCTGAGGTAGGTCACGTGATCGAGCACCAGGTCGTGCGGCGCGTGGAAGCGGTGGTACATCGCCGAGGTCAGTCGCAGCGTGACGTACACGCCGTCGTGGAAGGGCCGCGCGTCCTGTGTCGGCCCGAAGAGCTCGCCCATCTGGTACGGATAGCCCTTGGCCTGGAACAGCCGCGTGCCCTGTACAGGGCCGCAGGCGCCGACGATGGCGTCGCAGGGGCTGCACATCACGTCGGGGTCGCTGTCCAGCGGCCGCAGGCCGGGCTTGAGCTTGCGCGTGAAGCACTCTCGCAGGCTGGCGTACCGGCGCGGCTCGGCCTCGTCCAGGTCCAGGTCGGTGAACAGGCGCCACACGGCGATGGAAGCGCGCGTGAGCAGCGGGCTGCGCAGCCGGCTGTACCAGCCCACCAGGCGCGTCAGCGCGATGCGCGGCACACGGTTGGTGAGCAGGAAGTTCAGGTCTTCCTGCAGCCAGAAGCGGCGCCAGGAAGACAGGGAGGTGGCGGTCGTCGGGGAGTTCTTCATGGTGGTGTCATCGCGGTCGGTTAGACCTCGGGTCATGGAACAAACACTTGCTGTGACGCTCGCTGCCGGCTCGATGCTCGGCGCCTTGACCTGGGCCCTGCCACGCGCGCGCCAGCGGCTGCGGCTGTCGCGTGCCAAGCACCGGTCGCTGGCCGGCCATTCGCGCATGGCCAAGCGGCTGGCCTCTCTGGTGCCCGGCTACCAGTACGACGAGCAGCGCTTCTTCGATTCCGACGGCGCGCCGCCGGAGGTGCAGGCGCGCCGCCGTGCCGGGCTCGACGCGCTGTCGCTGCTGTTCGCGCAGCGCTTCGCCAAGAGCCTGGAGATGACGCGGCAGGCGCGCGAGGGCCTGTCGGACCTGCAGTTCACCGGCAGCTACCGCGTGCCCTTCCAGTACAGCCCCTACCTGCGGCAGCGCCTGAGCATGCCGTCCTTCCTGCAGGGCTCCGAAGGCACGCAGGTGATCGACCTCGACGGCAACCGCCTGCACGACCTGACCGGCAGCTACGGCGTCAACCTGTTCGGCTACGACTTCTACAAGCGCTGCATCGCGGCGGCCCAGGTCGTGGCGCAGCCGCTCGGCCCGGTGCTCGGGGCCTACCACCCCTGTGTGCTCGACAACGTGCAGCGGCTCAAGGGCATCTCGGGCCTGGACGAGGTCAGCTTCCACATGTCGGGCACCGAAGCCGTGATGCAGGCGGTGCGCCTGGCGCGCTACCACACGCGCCGCACGCACCTCGTGCGCTTCTGCGGCGCCTACCATGGCTGGTGGGAGGACGTGCAGCCCGGCCCCGGCAACCCGCTGCCGCCGCGCGAGACCTACACGCTCAAGGACATGGACGAGCGCAGCCTGGAGGTGCTGGCCACGCGGCGCGACATCGCCTGCGTGCTGGTCAACCCGCTTCAGGCCCTGCACCCCAACGCCAACGCCCCGGCCGACTCGGCCCTGCTGGCCACGCGGCGCGGCGCGGGCTTCGACCGCGCGGCTTATGCCGCCTGGCTGCAGCGGCTGCGCCAGGTGTGCACCGAGCGCGGCATCGTGCTGATCTTCGACGAGGTGTTCGTCGGCTTCCGCCTGGCACCGGGCGGCGCGCAGGCCTGGTTCGGCGTGCAGGCCGACATGGTGACCTACGGCAAGACGCTGGGCGGCGGCCTGCCGGTGGGCGTGGTGTGCGGGCGGCGCGATCTGATGAAGCGCTACCGCGAGGACCGGCCGGCCGACATCTGCTTCGCTCGCGGCACCTTCAACGCCCACCCCTACGTGATGGCGGCGATGAACCAGTTCCTGCACAGCCTGGACAGCGCCGAGGTGCGTGCGATGTACGACGGCCTGGACGAACGCTGGGATCAGCGCGCCGCGCAGATGAACGTGGCGCTGGCCGATGCTGGCGTGCCGGTGCGCGTGGCGCAGCTGTCCAGCATCTGGACCGTGCAGTACACCGAACCGTCTCGTTATCACTGGATGCTGCAGTTCTATCTGCGCGCCGAAGGCCTGGCGCTGAGCTGGGTGGGCACCGGCCGCCTGATCTTCAGCCTCGACTACGGCCCGGCCGAGTTCGACGACGTGCGCCGCCGCTTCGTGGCCGCCGCGCTGAAGATGAAGGACGACGGCTGGTGGTGGAGCGATGCGTCGCTGACCGCGCGCGGCATCCAGCGCGGACTGTTGCGCGAGATGCTGCGTCAGCGGTTCTGATCGTCCGCCGGCGCCCGATGGGCGCCGGCGCAACGTCGTGATGCCGCTGCTCAGTGGCGCACGTGCACCATCGGGTCGAGCAGTTCGCCGCGCAGCAGGGCCAAAGGCGCACGCCAGTACATCGCGATGTCGTGGAAGGGGTCGGTGATGATCTTGACCACCCAGGCGATGCCGGTCAGCAGGTCCTGCTGCACCCAGAGCTGCACCACGCGCACCGTCAGACCCAGCACGGCCAGCATCAGCCAGGCGATGCCGATGTCGTGCCAGGTCTCGTCGAAGCTGCGCGCCGGCTCGATCAGGCCGAACAGCGAGGGCTGCAGCAGCAGCAGCACCGGCATCGCCGCCCAGACGGCCAGCAGCACGGTCTTGCGCTGCATGTTGTAGCCGACCTTGACGGCTTCCTTGTATTCGTCGCTGACGCGGTTGACGTGGTCGAAGCCGCGCGGCTCGAAGAAGAAGTGGCCGCTCTGCCGCGTGCCCATGGACACGCACCAGCCGACGATGGCCGCCAGCGCGGGGTCGATGAACAGCAGCACGTAGGCCACCAGGAAGCTGATGGCGCTGATCAGGTGCAGGCTCTGGTTGATGCGGCTCTGGTGGTAGTAGCGGTGGTCGTCCCAGCGCTGTGTCTCGAGGGTCTGCAGAAAGTGCTTCAAGGCTTTCCTCCGGCGTAGCAGGGGTGTGATGTGGTTGGGGTGGACAACGCGCGGAAATGCCTGCGCGCGCTGGCATGCTGGGCCTCCTGCATGACCGCCGAGTGACGCGGGTGTGACCTGTTGGCGGCGCAAGCCTGCTGCGGCCTGGCCGCCGGCCTGTCATCGAACCGTCGCCTTGCGCGCGCAGCATGGGCGCATGAATGCACTGCACACCCAGGCGAGCCTCGATCCGCGACGCGCTGGCGCCCCGGCGCTGCGCGTGGCCTTCGTCACCGAGACCTATCCGCCCGAGGTCAACGGCGTGGCGACCACTGTCGCCAAGGTCGTCGAGGGCCTGCGCGGGCGTGGCCACCTGCTGCAGCTGGTGCGACCGCGCCAGGGCGAGCATGACCAGGCCCGCAATGCCGTCGACCTGCACGAGGTGCTGGTCAGCGGCATGCCGATTCCGCGCTACCCGCACCTGCGGCTGGGGCTGCCGGCCGGGCATCTGCTGCGCTGCCTGTGGACACTGCAGCGGCCCGACGTGGTGCACATCGCCACCGAAGGCCCGCTCGGGCTGTCGGCCCTGCGTGCCGCGTTGAGCCTGAAGCTGCCTGTCACCACCGACTTCCGCACCAACTTCCACGCCTACAGCCAGCACTACGGGCTGGGCTGGCTGCAACGGCCCATCGTGGCCTACCTGCGGCGCTTCCACAACGCCGCGGCGGCCACCATGGTGCCCACAGAACCGCTGCGGCGAGACCTGGCCGCGGCGGGTTTCCAGAAGCTGTCGGTGGTGGCGCGAGGCGTGGACGCGCGGCGTTTCGACCCGGCGCGGCGTTGCAGGGCCCTGCGTGCGCACTGGGGCGTGGAGCCCGACGATCCGGTGGTCGCCTTCGTCGGCCGGCTGGCGCCCGAGAAGAACCTGTCACTGCTGGAGCACAGCTTTGCCGCCATCGTGGCGCGCGAGCCGCGGGCCCGCCTGCTGCTGGTGGGCGACGGCCCCATGCGCGCCGAACTGAGCGAGCGCCTGCCGCACGCCATCGTGGCCGGCCAGCGCCAGGGCGACGACCTTGCAGCGCACTACGCCTCGGCCGACATGTTCCTGTTTCCCAGCCTGACCGAGACCTTCGGCAACGTGACGGCCGAGGCCATGGCCAGCGGCCTGCCGGTGGTGGCCTTCGACCACGCCGCGGCCGGGCAGCTCATCGTGAATGGCGAGTCCGGCCTGCTCGTGCCCTGCGGCGACGCCGAAGCCTTCAAGACGGCAGCGGTGACGCTGGCGCTCAGCCGCGCACGGCGCCTGGCGCTGGCGCGCGCCGCCAGGGCACGCGCGTTGATGCAGGACTGGGACGAAGTGATAGGACGCTTCGAAGCGCTGCTGACGCAGGCGCTGTTGCACAACGCAGCGACGGGGCCGTCCGGCCTCCCCGTGCCTTCGGCGGCCTGAAGCGCTGCTTCAGCCGAGCTCGCCCCAGCCGGTGGCCACGCGCCGGTAGCGGCCCATCTCGTCCACCTCGTCTTGCGGCACGCGCTCTTCGGTCGCCTCGATGAGGTCGCCGCCGAAGATGTCCCGCACCGCCTGTCGGGTGGCCTTGAAGCACGACACGGGGGCCGACTCGTAGCCGCTGTCCAGCGTGCGGAAGTTGTAAACGGAGGTCATGGCTTGCTGGATGTTCATCGACGTCTCCTGGTGCCCGTCCAGTCTAGGGCTGCGGCGGCCCGGACTCAAGGCGCCATGTTTGTGCGTCGTCAATCGGGAGCGCCTTGAAGCCGTGGGCCATGTCACCGCCCCGTCACGGGCTCTGCCGATGATCGGTGCCGTTCCAAGGCCATCCCGGCCGCATGAAGTGCACCGATGAACGACCAGATCCTGAGCGAGATCGAAAGCCTGTTCCTGCGCTGCGGCGCCACCCCCCATGACGGCAGCCGACGCGAGTCCGTCACCGCGCTGGAGCATGCGCTGCAGTGTGCGCAACTGGCCGAATGGGCCGGTGCGCCGCCGGAACTGGTGGCCGCGGCCTTGCTGCACGACATCGGGCACTTCGTGGCGGGCGAACCCGACGAGCAGACCGACGACGCGCACGAGCTGCGCGCGCTGGCCTGGCTGCACGGTGTCTTCGGCCCCGCCGTGACCGAGCCGATCCGCCTGCACGTGGCGGCCAAGCGCTACCTGGCTTCGCTGGAGCCGGCCTACCGCCGCTTGCTGTCGCCAGCGTCGGCGCACTCGCTGTTGCTGCAAGGCGGACCGATGAGCGCCGCCGAGTGCCTGCGTTTCGCCAACGAGCCCTTTGCCGAAGACGCGCTGCAGCTGCGTCGCTGGGACGACGCGGCCCAGGTGCCCGGCAAGCCCACGCCGCCGCTGGCCTGGTACCTGGGCAGGCTGGGCGAGCTGCTGGCGGATCGTTCGAGCGACCACCGCACGCGCATCGCCGCCTTCGACGTCGCCTGAGGGCCACGGCAAGCGCCACGGTCGCCCCCGCGTTCGAGGGGGTCGCTGACGGGCTTTGCCCTGCCGGCTGACGCCCCGTGGCGAGCGGCAAATCTGCGGTTCGAATCTGCAGCTTGCGTCACGCCGGCCATCGCCAAACCGTCACATTGGGTGTGCAAAGTGCGAAGCCGAGGCCGCCTTTGGAGGAGGCCCGTCCAACCCCTTTTCCATAGGCGAGACTGCATGAAAACCATCCTCAAGCGCACTTGTGTGGCCTCCGCGGCCCTCCTCGGTCTGGTCCTGACCCAACCCGTCCTGGCAGCCCCGCTGCTGTCGCCACTGACCGTGCCGGTGGCCGGCATCAGCAGCTTCGGCGAGATCGGCGACGCTGCCAACACCCGGCTCGAATTCCAGTTGCAGCCCGGCGGCGACATCAACTACATCCGCTGGGACCTGAGCCTGACGGCGCTGGGTTCGAGCTGGCTGTCGGACCTGGCCGTCAGCCTGACCAACAGCGACGGCGACGGCATCACGCTGACCCCGGCCAACATCGACGCCTCCGGCAGCGCCAGCTTCATGGGCAGCGTCTGGCTGCCCGACCTGGGCAACAACTTCTCGCTCGGCGCCGACGGCAAGTTGTTCCTGGAGTTCCACGAGGTCCTGAACGACTTCGATGGTGCCGACGGCATCTGGAACAGCGGCACCCTCATGATCAGCAGCGTGCCCGAACCCGGCACCTACGGCCTGATGGGTGCGGCCCTGCTGGCCGCGTCGCTGACCACGCGTCGCCGCAAGCCCTGAAGCACCTGCCCGTGGCCGCCGTGCGAAGCCGCAACACCGGCCTTCTCGCGAACCTGCCGCAGTGCGCCGGACCGTCCCATGAGGACCGTCCGGCGACCGGCGGCGGCCGCAGCACCCTGCGCCGGCGGCAACTGCTGCTGGCACTGCCAATGCTGGCAGCGGGCCTGGCCACCAGCGGCCCGGCGCGGGCCCACAGTTATCCGGAAGACGGCTTCACGGTGATCCACCCCTGGTGCGAAGAAGCCAAGAGCGGCACACAAGACCTGCTCGTGCAGCTGCGCATCGTCGAGATCTCCAAGCCCGACCGGCTGCTGGCCGCCAGCACCACCGTGGCCGACCACATGATCCTGCGCACCCCGTCCTATCTGCTGTCGACCGCGCGTCGCGACAGCGGGCCGGGCGTGGCGCTGCACCCCGGGCGCGATCTGGTGATGAACCAGCTCACGCCGCACTTCGTGCTCGACCGCGTCAACACCGATCTGCGCTTCGGCTACGAGTACCCCCTGACCCTGGTCTTCGAGCGTGTCGGCGAAGTGTCCGCCGCCTTGATCGTGGGCCAGGACTGAGGGTTTGCCCGAGCTGCGTGATCGACACAACGAAAGCGACGAACGGATGTGCTGCCACTGTTCTGTCGCAATCGACCGCTAACGTGCAAAAGACGGGAATCGGCGGCGCTTGCCGGCACGCGTCCTTTGCCACCCTTCACCGTCCACACCCTACACAGGAGTCCTATCCATGAAACAACGCTTCGTCGTGCGCGACATCGGCCTGGCGGCCGCTGCCGCCTGCACCTTCATCACGCTGGCCAGCGCGCCCCAGGCGGCCCAGGCCCAGGCCCGGTCCGTCGACGTCGGCCGCTACACCACCGGCGACTTCCACAACCACAGCACCTGCTCCGACGGCCAGATCTCGGTGCAGAAGCTGGTCAACAAGTCGGTCGACACCTACGGCCTGGACTGGTTCGTGATGGCCGGCCACGGCGGCAGCGGCAACCGCAACTGCTCGCTGGTGGACGATGCGCAGACGGCTGCGGCATCGGGCTACACCTTCGTCGAAGGCCAGGGTCCGGGCACCACCTGGGGCAACAGCATCGGCACTGCAGCGATCAAGGGTGACCTGATCGGCACCAACCCGACCGACCCCAACCGCCGCATGTGGCGCTGGCAGTCGATCCAGGAGTTCCAGTACCCGGTGCTGGAGCGCATGAGCGAGCTCAAGAAGAAGCCCTTGTTCGTGGGTCTGGAGTCGGTCGTCGCCGGCCACGAGCACAGCAACATGTCCATCACCACCGGCCAGCTGCCGCTGGGCGGCGGCGGCAACGGCACGGCCGTGGCGCAATGGGAATACTGCTTCGACCGTGCCTCCGGCGACCTGAGCCGCGGTGAACAGGGCTGGAACTGCGCCGTGCCCGGCAGCGCGCTGAATGCGCAGCTCGACGCCCGCGGCGCCAAGCTCACCACCAACAGTGGCACCGCCGGTCACCTGAAGACGGTCGAAGGCATCAAGTGGATGGCCGCCTTCCACCCGGACACCAGCTTCTACATCCCGGCCCACGTCGAGCGCGCGGGTATCTTCAACCCGAACGGCAGCAACGGCTTCAACATCGAGCACTTCCGCAACTTCAACAACGCCGCGCCGCAGATCGCCTTCGGCATGGAAGGCGGCCCGGGCCACCAGGCCAGCGGCAACCGCAGCTACGGCACGGGTGCTGCTGGTCGCGGCACCTACGGCGGCGCGGGCTACTACACCGCCAAGGTCGGCGGCCTGTGGGACACGCTGCTGGGTGAGGGTCGCAACTTCTGGATCTTCAACAACTCCGATTACCACAACCGCGGCTCCTTCGGTCCGGACGATCCCCGCTCCAACAACGACCAGTACCCGGGCGAGTTCAACATGACCTATGTGCTGACGCGCACGGGGGGTGCGCCGATCACGCCCAAGGACATCGTGGACGGCATGCGCACCGGCAACGTGTACTACGTCAACGGCGATCTGATCGACCGCAAGGTCTACGTGGTGTGCCGCGTCAATTCCAAGGCCAACCGCGTCGCGGTGGCGTCGCTGGAAAGCCGCGTGCTGGCGGCCGCCAGGGCCGGCACGGGCTTCTTCGACTCCAACTGCGCGCAGCAGGGCGAGAAGCTGGTCGTCAACCCGGGTGAAGAGCTGCGTGCCATCGTCGCGCTGCGCGATCCCGAAGGCGCCAACCGCTCGCCTTACAGCATCCCGAACCCGTCGCTGCTGCAGGTGGGCATCAACCAGCCGTTGAACCAGCCGGTGCTGCACCACGTGGACCTGATCGGCGGTCTGGTCACCGGCTACATCGACCCCAGTGACCCGCGCTACGCCGGCGCCGCCCCGGGCGGCCGCAACGGCGAGCAGGACAGCCCCAACACCATCAACCCCAGCACGGCCGTGAAGGCCACCTGGAACGCCAGCAACTGGCGTTCGCTGCCGGGCGGCTGGAAGATGATGAGCTATCGCATGGCCGATGTGCGCGTCAGCCAGTACCTGCGTCTGCGCGGCACCAACATGCCTGCCGGCGTGCCCAACGAAACCGATGCCGACGGCAACCCGCTGGTCGACTCGCTGGGCCACAACGTCACCGTGGTGCCGACGGACCCGGCCTGTGCCGACCCCGCGGCGGCGCCGACCGTGCTGAACTGCGTCACGCACCTGCCGGTGCAGGGTGCAGGCCGCCAGCTGAACTTCGACGTCGAGGCCTTCACCGACCTGTGGTTCTACAGCAACCCGGTGTACGTGGAAGTGGCCGGCGGCGTGCCGGTGGCCGGCGTGGGCAACCGTGCCGCTCCTGCCCGCGCAACGGTGCGTACCGCCAGCCGCTGAAGACCGCTGACCGCCCCGCTGCCGGCACCTGCCAGGAGCAGGTGCCGGGCAGCAGCAGGGCCCGACAGGGCGCTGCCGCGGGGCGGGACATGCAGCGGTGGCGACAGGTCACGAGCCCGTCGCCATCGCTTGTCGACCCTGCTGGCCCCTGGCCAGCTTTTGCGTTTCTCCCGCGCCTGAACGGGCGCGCAGCTTTTCCCTGAATTCCCGCGGTTCGATCCGTTGCCAGCATGAGCCCGACACCTGCACCGCCTTCTTCGGACGCCGCCATCGCGGCGGCCTCTGCCCGTCCCAGCGCCCTGCAGCGCTGGCTTCGCGAGCCCCTGCTGCACTTTGCACTGGCCGGCGCCGCACTGTTCGCGCTGGACGCCTGGGTGGTGGCCGGCCGCGACGACCCCAACACCATCACGCTGAACGCTGCGGCCGACGCCGAACTGCGCCAGCTCTTCACCGACGGCCGCGGCCGCCCGCCCAACGACGCCGAACTGGCCAGCCTGCGCCAGCGCTGGTTCGACAACGAGATGCTGTACCGCGAGGGCCTGGCCCTGGGCCTGGACCGTGGCGACACCGGCATCCGCGAACGCGTGATCTTCAAGGCCTTGACCGTCGTCGAGTCCGGGCTGCAGCGCCCGGTGGCCGACGAGGCCACGCTGCAGGCCTGGTTCGAGCAGCAGCGCGCGCGCTACGACGTGCCGGTCCGCGTCGACCTGTTCGAAGCCGTGATCTCGGGCAAGCCCTCGGCCGCCGAGGTGGCGGCCTTCGTCAAGGCCCTCAACGAAGGCACGGTCGACACGCAGGAGAGCGGACTGCGCATCTTCCGCGCGCGCCCGATGGGCAGCATCAAGGAAACCTTCGGCGCCGACTTCGCTGCCGTGCTGGCCGACCTGCCGCTGAAGACCTGGCATGCGCTGGACACCCCGAACGGCCCGCGCGCGATGATGGTCGAGGTGCGCACCCCGGGGCGCGCCGTGACGCTGGACGAAGTGCGCGAACGTGTGCTGGCCGACTGGCGTGACCAGCGCATGGCCGAACTGCGCACGGCCGGCGTGCGCGCGCTGGCCGACAAGTACGCACTGCGCGTGGCTGCGCCGTCGCAGCCATGAGTGCGCTGTCGGGATCCTGTGGGCTGCAGCGTCTGTGGCGTGTGCTGGCACGCAGCATCGGCGCGCTGCTGTTGACGCTGGGGGCTCTGTGGCCGACGCTGGCCTCGGCGCACGAGCTCAGCCTGGCCGAGTTGCGCCTGCGCGAAACGGCGCCGGGCAGCTTCCTGTGGAACTGGGGCGCCGGCGGCCTGGGCAACACGCCCGCCGATGAACTGCGCGTGGTGTGGCCGTCGGGCTGCACTGCCGAAGGCGACCAGCTGCTGTGCCAGCCCAGCCTGAGCGGCCGGCTCGAGGTCGAGGGCATCGGCGAGAGCTATTCCGCCGCGCTGGTGCGCATCACCTGGCTCGACGGGCGCAGCCGCACCTACTCGCTGACCGGTGCACAGACGGGGGTGCAGCTGTTCGGCGCCTACGACGACCAGCGCGGCTCGATCGAGATCGTGAAGGCCTACACGGTGCTGGGGGTGGAGCACATCCTCAGCGGGCTGGACCACCTGATGTTCGTGATCTGCCTGCTGTTCCTGGTGGGCTTCAACCGGCGACTGGTGTGGACCATCACGGCGTTCACCGCGGCGCACAGCCTGACGCTGGTGTTCAGCGCGCTGGGCTGGCTGGTGCTGCGCGGCCCGCCGGTGGAGGCCGCGATCGCGCTGTCCATCGTGCTGATGGCGGCCGAAGCGCTGCGCGGCGGCGACTCGCTGACGCGCCGGCTGCCGGCCGTCGTCGCCTTCGGCTTCGGGCTGCTGCACGGGTTGGGGTTTGCCGGCGCCATCCGCGACATCGGCCTGCCCGAGAACCACCTGCTGCTGGCCCTGCTGACCTTCAACCTGGGTGTCGAGATCGGCCAGCTCATGACGGTGGCCGGCGCCTTCCTGCTGATGCACCTGGCGCGCCAGCTGCAGGCCGCACCACTGCTGGTGCGGCCGGTGCTGTACGCCATCGGCTGCGTGGCGGCCTTCTGGTCGTGCCAGCGGGTCGTGGCGGTGCTGGCATGAAGGACGTCCAGCACCATCGCCCCCCAGGGGGCAGGCGCGTCGCGAAGTCGGCGGTGGCCGCGTCGATGTCGGCGCTGCTGGTGTCGCTGGCCGCCTGCGACGCGGGCGCGCCGCCGCCCACCACCAACACCCGGCCCGCAGCCGACGTGCCCCGGGAGGCGCGGATGGCGCAGGCCGCACGGGAGACGCCCGCCGTCTCCGGCCCGTCGACCCCGCTCCCTTCGGTCGCGGCGCCGCTGCGCTGGGAGCTTCACGCGCTGGGCGACATCGAACGCCCCGACGGCCGCGTGGAGCGCAGCTACCGCGTCACCCTGCACAACGGCGGATTGCCGCTGCCCGGCCTGCTGGCGGTGGTGACGCCGGCCGCGGCCGGCGTGCAGGTGCAGCAAGGCCTGCTGGTGCTGGGCGACATGGCCGCCGGAGCGGCGCGCAGTGCCCGTGGCAGCCTGACCCTGGTGCATGCCGAAGATTGGGTGCCGCAGCCGGGCGACCTGGCCTGGTCCCTGAGCGCCGACGCCGCCCTGCACGACAGCGCCGGCGCGCTGCTGCCGGGTGCATCCGACGCCCCCGCCACCACCGGCCTGCGCGACTGGCAGCCCGCGCTGCCGCCGGGCTGGCGTGTGCAGGCCAGCCTGAACCCCGACGCACGCCTGGCCGACGTCAACCAGGCCTTGCGTCGACAGCAGCTGCGCGTGGCGCAGATGCGCCCCGGCAATCACACGCTGTGGTTGGTGCCGGTGGGCAGCGCTACCGAAGACCTGATGCAGCGCGCGGCGCAGGCCCTGCCCGCCAGCGGGGCCTTCCTGCACGCGCGGGCCCTGCCGCCGCCGGCCGGGCCCGGCGCGGGCGCGACGCCCGGTACGAAGGACACCGGCCTCGACCCCCACGCCTGCCAGGACTGAACAGCGCACGACCCGCCGACAGACCGGCCGGCGCCGCCCCGCCTCCCTCGACGAACCGAAAGGACACACACCGATGACATCCCCCTTGCCCGCATCCATGCCCCTGCCCCCGCGACTGGGCCTCGGACTGGCCCTGATGCTGTGCTGCAGTGCCGCCTGGGCACACGCCGCACACGGCGTGGCCGGCGGCCTGGCCAGCGGCTTCCTGCACCCCTTCGCCGGCCTGGACCACATGGTCGCGATGGTGGCGGTGGGCCTGTGGGGCGCTTTCCTGGGAGCGCCCGCGCTGTGGCTGCTGCCGGTGGTGTTTCCGCTGGTCATGGCCGTGGGCGGCGCGCTGGGCGTGCTGGGCGTGGCGCTGCCGATGGTGGAACTGGGCATCGCCGCATCGGCCCTGGTGCTGGGTCTGGCGGTGCTGCTGGCGGCGCGGCCCCCGCTGTGGGTGGCTGCCTTGCTGGTGGGCATCTTCGCCATCTTCCACGGCCATGCCCACGGCACCGAGCTGCCCACCGCGGCCAACCCGCTGGCCTACAGCCTGGGCTTCGTGCTGGCCACCGGAACGCTGCACGCCGTGGGCATGGCCTTCGGCCTGCTGCTGCGCTGGCCGCAGGGCAGGCTGGCCCTGCGCGGTGGCGGCGGGCTGATCGCGCTGGCCGGCGTGGGTTTCATGACCGGGCTTCTCTGATCGGACGATGAAGCATTCCTGCGAGGTCCCCCCACGGGGCGCCGCCGCGCTGCTGGCGGCAGGGCTGTGCTGGCCCGCCGAGGCCCTGGCGCACAGCCCGATCGCCGGCCTCAACCACTTCTACAACGGCGTGCTGCACCCCGCCGTGGTGCCGGCCCACGCACTCGCCGCGGTGGCGCTGGGACTGCTGTGCACCCAGTTGCCGGCGCTGCCGGCACGCCGGGTGCTGGCGGCCTTCCTGCTCGGTGTGGTGGTCGGCCTGGCGGCGCTGGCCCTGCCCGACGCCGCCGCCGGTGCCGGCCAGGCCCTGCTGGCGGGTGCTGCCGTGCTGGGCCTGCTGGTGGCCACGGGGGCGCCGGCTGCGGCGCGTGTGCTGCCGCTGCTGGCGGCGGTGCTGGGCCTGTGCCTGGGCCTGGACTCGGTGCCCGAACCGGCACCCGGCACGCTGGACTGGCTCCTGACACTGGTCGGCCTGGCCGTCGGCGTGGGCCTGATCGTGTCTGCCGCGCTGCTGCTGGCCAGCCGGCTGGGCCAGCAGGCCTGGCAGCGCGTGGCGCGCCAGGTGATGGGGTCCTGGATCGCCGCCAGTGCGCTGATGGTGCTGGTGCTGGGCAGCGGCATGGGTGCGGCCGGCGAGGCGACCGGCACCACCGCGCTGCTGCCCTCGGCCATCGCGCGATGAATCGACCTTGCGCAGGGCCCGGCCCGGCGCAGCCACCCCGTGCACAGCCGGGCGAGGCGTCACAAGACCGTCATGCCTGACGACCAAACTCCCGGGTCCGGTCATCGTGGCAGCGCCACTTGACTGCGCCCTATGACAGCGCCCGGAGCGCTGCGGCCTCCGCGGTGCATTTCCCTTTCACCCACTGAAGTGAGCCGATGAGCCACGACATCCTCGACCTCTTTCCGACACCCTTGCTGCGCGCCAAGGGCGTGCTGCCCTTGCCGCTGGTGGCGGGCCTGGTGGCGCACTTCAGCAGCGAAGCCGACCGCGAGAACTCTTCTTCGACCCAGCTGTCGCACACGCGGTTGCTGAACCCGCGCGAGAGCCCGCTGTTCGGGCAGGCGGCGCAGCTCATCACGCCCAAGCTGGTGGCCCTGGGCGAGCAGATGTTCGGCGAGGCGCTGGGCTGGTCGGTCAAGGAGATGTGGGTCAACCTGCTGGACACCGGTGGCCGGCAGACCATGCACAACCACGCCAACAGCTTCATCTCGGGCGTGGTGTACCTGACGGCCTCGCACCCGGACTCGCGCACCGTGTTCATGAAGTCACCCGGCGGCACCGACTTCGCCTTTCGCAACGACCACGCCAAGAGCCGCCCCACGCCCTACAGCGCCGCCAAGTGGATCAGCCCTGCGCCCGAACCCGGCGACATGGTGCTGTTCCCCAGCTACCTGATGCATGAGGTGCCGCCGAACCCCGGCACCCGCCGCATCACCCTGGCCTTCAACGCCATCCCCACCCGCTTCGATTCCTGGGGCTATGTCGTTTCCTTCGGTGGCTGAGGCCGCATCGGGCCGGCGCCAGCGCGCCGTGCTGGCGCTGATGGTGGCCTCGGGCTTCGCCGGGCTGGGCTACCAGATCGTCTGGACGCAGCAGAGCTCGCGCTGGCTGGGGCACGAGGCCGTGGCGGTGCTGGCCGTCATCACCGCCTTCTTCGGTGGCCTGGCACTCGGCGCGCTGACGCTGGGCCGCCGCATCGAGCGCAGCCCGCAGCCGGCGCGCTGGTATGCCGGCTGCGAAGTGCTGATCGCCCTGTGGAGCGGGGTGCTGGCGCTGGCCATGGCACCGCTCAGCGATGCCCTGCTCGGGGTCATCGGCGCGCAACCGAGCCCGCTGTGGCACGGCCTGGTGGCCTTCATCGGCTGCTTCCTGCTGCTGCTGCCGGCCACCGCCGCGATGGGTGCGACGCTGCCGGCGATGGAGCGGGTGCTGGCCGCGCTGAACGGCCGGGCTTCGCCGATCGCGGCGCTGTACGCCAGCAATACGCTGGGCGCCGTGCTGGGCGTGCTGGCGACGGCCTTCTGGCTGGTGCCCACTTTCGGCCTGATGCGCACGGCGATCGCCTGTGCGCTGCTGAACCTGCTGTGCGCCGCCATCGCGCTGGCGCTGTCGCCCCGCCGCCCGGCGGCGGAGGCACCGGCACCGGGCGCCCTGCAGCCGTCGCCGGTGCCGCTGTCTCCAGGGGTCGCCGCACCAGCCAGCGCGACGTGGCCGCTGCTGGCGGCCACCGGCTTTCTGGGCATCGCCTACGAAGTGCTGGTCGTGCGCGTGCTGAGCCAGGTCACCGAGAACACCGTCTACACCTTCGCCATCCTGCTGGCCATCTACCTGCTGGGCACGGCGCTGGGCGCGTCGCTCTACGCGCGCTGGGCACCGGCCGATGCGGGCGTGGCCCTGCGCAACAAGCTGGTGGCGGGGGTGGCCTGGGCCTGCCTGGCCGGCACCGCCAGCCTGTGGGCGGCGGAGTCGCTGCGCGACTGGCCGCTGTCCTGGCGCGATGCCGCGGGTGCCGCCGAGGCCGGTCACATCGGCTGGGCGCTGCTGGGCGAAGCATTGCCGGCGCTGCTGGCCTTTGCGCTGCCGACGCTGGCCATGGGCGCCTTGTTCAGCCACCTGGCCACGCAGGCCCGGCGGGACGGTGTGGGCCTGGGCCTGTCGCTGGGTGCCAACACCCTGGGCGCGGCGGCCGCACCTCCCCTGGTGGCCTGGGCGCTGGTGCCGCTGCTGGGCAGCCGCGGCGCGCTGCTGATCGTGGCGGCGGCCTATCTGCTGCTCGTCGCGCCCCGGTCCTGGCTCAAGCCCTGGGTGGCGGGCGCTGCGGTCGCCGCCGCGGGTGCTGCCGTGCTGGCTCCGCCGCTGGCCTTCATCGACATCCCCGAGGGCGGCCAGGTGCTGAGCTACCGTGAAGGCGCGCTGGCCGCGGTCAGCGTGGTGGCCGACGCCGATGGCGTGGCGCGCCTGCGCATCAACAACCGCCAGCAGGAAGGCAGCAGCGCCAGCCTGCTGGCCGACTCGCGCCAGGCCCTGCTGCCGGTGCTGCTGCACGGCGAACCCCGGCGGACGCTGTTCCTGGGCCTGGGCACGGGGGTGACGGCCCGGGCTGCCGCTGCCGACCCCGCGCTGCAGGTCGACGTGGCCGAACTGCTGCCGGACGTCATCGACGCCTCTGCGCTGTTCCGCACGGGCGGCCCCGGCACCGCCCCGGGCCTGCGCCTGTTCGCGGCCGACGCCCGCCGTTTCGTCAAGGCCGACGGGCCGCGTTACGACCTCATCGTCAGCGACAACTTCCACCCGGCGCGCAGCGGCTCGGGCCTGCTCTACACGGTGGAGCACTTCGACGCTGTGCGCAACCGGCTGGCGCCCGGCGGCCTGTTCTGCCAGTGGATGCCGCTGCACCAGATCGACCTCGACACCCTGCGCAGCGTCGTGCAGTCGTTCCTGGCCGTGTACCCCGAAGGCGCGGCGATCCTGGCCACCAACAGCCTGCTGACGCCCGTGCTGGGCCTGGTCGCCCGGCCCGACGCGCCGCGTTTCAGCGTGCAGGCCGTGCAGGCGCGGCTGGCCGGCTATGGCGGGCCGCAGCGGCTGTCGGACTTCGGCCTGGGTGATCCCTTCGCCGTGCTGGGCAGCCTGGTGGCCGATGCGCCGGCGCTGCGCCGCTTTGCCGGCGGCGCGCCGCTGAACACCGACGACCGCCCGGTGGTGGCCTACCGCGCGCCGCGCATCACCTACGTGCCCGACTCGCAGCCGGCCGACCGGCTGCAGGCCCTGCTGACCGAACTGGCGGCCGAGCCGATCGCTGCGGCCACGCTGGTCGACGCCGGCGACGAACCGTCGTGGCTGCCCCGCCTGGCGGCGTACTGGGCGGCGCGCGACCGCTTCATCGACGCCGGCCGCCAGGTGCGACCCAGTGCCGACGCCCGCCAGATGCTGGCGCAGGTGCAGGAGCCGCTCCTGGCCGTGCTGCAGACCAGCCCCGACTTCCGCCCCGCCTTCGACCCCCTGCAGCGCATGGCGCAGCAGCTGCGCAGGAGCGACCCGGCTGCCGCACAGGCCCTGCTGGACCGGCTGGCCGACATCCAGGCGCGTCGCGAGCCCTGAACTGCGGGCGGGCCGGGTCGGCGACGGCCCGTCCCCGGGCGCCTCGGCCCGGTGGCGCGTGACCCCTGCAAGACATCGCCGCCAACAGGAACAAGCCGGGGACGTTGTGCGCGCGGGCCGGGTTCGGGACATGATGGGGACCATTCCTTCCTGCTGCCTCCCGTGCCGTCGCCTTCCTCCACACGCCGCTCGCATCTCAAGCTGCTGCTGTGGGGCGCCGCCGGCGCGGCGCTGCTGCTGCAGGCGGGCTGCACCGCCGGCCGCATGCGCCGGGCCATCGAGCTGGCGCGCGAGAGCGAGCCGCTGCAGCGCGGCCTGGCCGGCCCGCGCGCGCGGTTGCTCGTCGTCGGTGACAGCACGGCCGTCGGCACCGGCGCCAGCACGCCGCAGACCAGCCTGGCCGGTCTGCTGGCGAAGGCCTTCCCGCAGCTGCACATCGAGAACCGCGCGCGCGACGGCGCCACCTTCGCCGACCTGCCGCGCCAGCTGGAAGGCAGCGAGCGTTTCGATGTCGTGCTGATCCAGGCCGGCGGCAACGACGTGATCCGCCTGCGGGACCTCGACGAGGTGGCCCTGCAGATCGATGCCGTCACGCGCCGCGCCCGCGAGCGGGCCGATCGCGTGCTGCTGATGCCGGCCGGCAACGTCGGCAACGCGCCCTTCTTCTTTCCGCCCGTGTCCTGGCTGATGACCTCGCGCTCGCGCCGCCTGCATGTGGCCGTGCGCGAGGCCGCGGCCCGGCATGGCGCAACGTACATCGACCTCTTCAAGGAGCGCGCCGACGACCCTTTCGCCGACAGCACGACCCTGAACGCCAGCGACGGCCTGCATCCCAGCGATGCCGGCTACCGGGTGTGGTTCGACGAGCTGATGGCGCAGTCCGGCCTGCGCGAATGGCTGGCCTCGCGTGCGGATCGCGCGCCGTTGCCCGGGTGATGTCGCCGCAGGTGCTGCACTACCTGAGCTTCGATCTCGGCGAGGACGCGTTCGGCGTGCTCACGCTGGAAGCCGTGGCTTCGACCGAATCGCGACAGCACGCCGCCGTGCTGCAGGAAGTGCAGCAGCTGCTCGACTGGGCCTGGCGCCACCACCCCGACACGCACGGCCCGCTGGACGAGGGCGGGGCCTGGCATCACGACCTGCAGGTCTGCGTCGAAGAAGGCGGCTGGCATGCCGTGACGCTGACGCTGGTGGCCCGGCGCGAGGTGGTCGACCCCTTGCTGGCCGCCTTCGCCATCGGACTGGACTGACACGCGTGTCGTGCGCTTCGGCTCCGCCGGACCTTGAAAGCCCGCGGGGCGGCCCGATGTGGGAAGGCATGAGCCTCGATACCCGCCACCCATTGCCTGCCCGCCTGCACAGCCTGGCCACTCTGGCCGGGTTGCTGGAGCGGCTCGAACACCGGCCGTCCTCGGCCAGCGCCGAGCAGTACCGCGCCGTGGCGCGCCAGGTGAGCAGCCTGCTTGCACAGACCGAGGTCGACGAGCATCTGCGCGCCATCCTGGTCGTGGCACCCGCCACGGCCGAGCTGTACGAGAACCTGCGCTACGACGTGGCCGGGCTGTGCCGCTCGCCGCTGGAGCAGGCGTTGAACGCCGAACTCGCCGCCACGGCGGCCATTGCGGCGGCGCGACGCGCCTGAGGCCAGCGAAAGCCGCCACCCCTCCAGGAGCGCAAACGCCAGGCAGCACGGCTTTCACCGCCGGGCGATGGTCAGCGATCGGACAGCTGCCGTCCTTCGAGCACCGCACGCAGCACGGCGGCCCGGTCCGGGGCCTTGGAGAAGTGCCGCCATGCCTCGGCGCCGAAGCGCATGGGGTCGAACATGTACAGCATCGGCGTGAAGCGCTCGATGTCGTCGAAGCCCTGCGTGCGGGTGGCGCGCAGCGCCTTGTCGCGCAAGGCCGGCGCCATGGTCGAGAACATGGCCGCATAGGCCAGGTACTCCTGGGCCTGGATGGTGGGGTTGGGGATGCGGAAGCTGCAGCCCGCCACTGCATGCGCCGCTTCGTGTGCCGCCAACGCGCGGTACAGCGACCTGTCGATGGCCACGCCGAACCAGGTCTTGTTCTTGCGGAAGGCATCGTAGGGGACGACGTAGACGCGCCGCTTCTGGGCGATGTAGCAGCCGGCTGCCGACGGGCCGGCCTCCGGAGGGAGCTTGTCGGTCACCTCGATGGACAGCGACTCGGTGGCCTGGATGCCGTGCGAGGCGAAGAAGGCCAGCGCCGACTGCACGCCGCGGCACACGTCGGCAAGGTCCGTCGCGGTGGCGCCTGCGACGAGGGCCGGGGCCTGCGGGCAGGTGCTTTCGGCGGCAGTGCCGGCCCCGCGCTCTGCGGCGCTGGCGGGCACGGCGGCGCTGGCCAGCATCAGGAGCAGCAGTGGCCAGGCCGCGAGCCGGGCGCATTCCGACCACGTCGCCGTCGTGCGGCCGGCCGGACCGGAAGCAGGGTGTGCGGTCATCTCGGCGGGTTGTCTCTGAAACTCCTCCTGCATTCTGCTCCTTGCGATGGGCGACGCCCGGCAGCCTTGCAGGGCAGGCTGGCGCCGCGCTGTGCAGCCGGGGCGAATCCTTTAGAGTGTGGTCCGTGCGCATCTTCTGGCGATCCCTCCTGCTGTGCCTGATGGCGCTGGCGCTGCCCCTGCAGGGCCTGGCGGCGGCGCGCACGCTGCATTGCGCCGATGCCACCGGCAGGGGCCATGCGGCCGGGATGTCGGCGCATGCCGGCGACACCGCTCGTGCGCATCCAGCCCATGGCGATAACGATGTGGCGCATCACGCTCGATCGCCAGCTCACGCCCACGGGCATGACCATGGGCAGACCGACCTGATCGACCCGGTCGATGCACAGGCCGATGCCGGGTCCCCTCCAGCCCAGGCCCCGGTGGACGGGCACAGCTGCAGCGCCTGTGCGGCCTGCTGCGTCGGCCTGGCCCTGCCGCCGGCAGCACCGCTGATGGCGCTGCCGGGCCACGAGCCCGCTCATGCGCTCGTGCCCGATCGCGCGGCCGCCTCGTTCATCTCCAGCGGTCCCGAGCGACCGCCCCGCACCGACCTCGCCTGACGGCACGCCGCGGCGCCCCCCGGGGCCCGGCGCGGCCGTGTCCCTGGAAGCACGACGCAGCGCCGTCACCGGTGTGCGTTCCATCCGTTCCACCGTCATCGAGGTCTTCCATGTCAACACACGCTCTTCGAGCGATGGCCGCCGCATGCGGACTGCTGCTGTCCGCCGCCGCCTGGGCCCAGGCGGCGGCCCGACCCGACCCGCTGAATCCGCGCGCCGAGGTGCCGCCCGTCGTGCACCGCTCGGCCTTGGCCGCCTACCGCTCGGCCATCGACGTGCCGCTGGGTTCGTGGAAGGACGCCAACGACACCGTCACACGCATCGGCGGCTGGCGAACCTACCTGCGCGAGGCCGCGCAGCCCGATGCGACCGTGGCACCCGCACCCGCGCCCGCACCCGCACCCGCACCCGCGGCCACGCCGGCTGCGCCTGCAGCGACCCCTGCAGCGACCCCGCCAGCGCGGCCTGCCGCCGGTCATCAACATCATGGGCGTCCCCATGGCAAGCCCTGAGGAACGGCCGATGACCAGGACCCCCCCGAACCCCGGCGGCCACTCCGCCCGCAGGCTCTCGCTGGCAGCCGCCGTGCTGGTGCTTTCCGGCTGCGCGTCCTTCAGCCCCGACGGCGGTTTCACGCCCGTCGCCGAGGTGGTGCGACAGCAGATCGGACAGGAGGTGCGCTGGGCGCGCAGCGACGATGCCCAGCGGCAGATCGACCAGCGCGTGAGCGAACTGCTGGCGCAGCCTCTGGACGGCAACGCTGCCGTGCAGCTGGCCCTGCTGAACAACCGCGGCCTGCAGGCCGCCTTCTTCGAGCTGGGCATCACCGAAGCGCAGCTGGTGCAGGCCGGCCGGCTGCCCAACCCGGGCTTCAGCTTCGGCCGCAGCACCAAAGGCGACGAGATCGAGCTGGAACGCGGGCTGCACTTCAACCTGGCGCGCCTGATCGCCATGCCGACGCTGCAGCGTCTGGAAGGGCGGCGCTTCGCGCAGGCGCAGGGCGTGGCGGCGATGAACGTGCTGTCGCTGGCGGCCGACACCCGGAAGGCCTGGGTGATGGCGGTGAGCGCCGAAGAGACGGTGCGCTACACGCGGCAGGTGATGCAGGCCGCCGAGGCCAGCGCCGAGCTGGCGCGGCGCATGGCGGCGGTGGGCAACTTCAACAAGCTGCAGCAGGCGCGTGAACAGTCCTTCTACGCCGAAGCCGCGCTGAACCTGGCGCGCGCCGAACAGGCCCGCCTGTCCACGCGCGAACGCCTGATCCGGCTGATGGGGCTGTGGGGACCCCAAACCAGCTTCCGCCTGCCCGAACGCCTGCCCGACCTGCCGGCCACGGCACGCGAGCTGCCCGACATCGAACGCGTGGCCATCGCCCAGCGGCTGGACGTGCAGGGCGCCCGGCTGGCGGTGCAGCAGACGGCGCAGAACCTCGGGCTGTCGCGCACCACGCGCTTCGTGAACGTGCTGGAGGGGGGCTTGTCGTACAACAGCTCCAACGAAGGCCCGGTGCACAAGGGCTGGGAGCTCAGCTTCGAGATCCCGCTGTTCGACTGGGGCACGTCGCGCGTGGCGCAGGCCGAGAGCCTCTACCTGCAGTCGGTCAACCGCGCGGCCGAAGCAGCCATCAACGCACGCTCCGAGGTGCGCGAGGCCTATGGTGCCTACCGCACGGCCTGGGACATCGCGCGCCACCAGCGCGAACACGTCGTGCCGCTGAAGCAGCGCATCTCCGAAGAGAACCTGCTTCGCTACAACGGCATGCTGATCGGCGTGTTCGAACTGCTGGCCGACGCGCGCTCGCAGATCGCCGGCGTGAACGGCGCCATCGACGCCCTGCGCGACTTCTGGATCGCGCAGGCCGACCTGGACATGGCGCTGATCGGCAAGCCCGGCCTGGCCGCGGCTGCCGCCGTCTCTGCCACCGCTGCCGCCGAGCCCGGCGGCCCCGGCCACTGAACCCGAGGATTCACACCATGGTTTCCCGACGCAACTTCATCGGTGGCGCCTCGGCGGTCACCGCCGCGGTGAGCACCGCCGCCGTCAGCAAGGTGGCGATGGCCGCCTTGCCCGAGCCGGTCATCCAGACCCGGCCCGACACCATGCCGCCGCTGGTGCCCAACACCGGCCGGCCCTACAACCCGGTGGTCACGCTCAACGGCTGGACCTGCCCCTGGCGCATGAACAACGGCGTCAAGGAGTTCCACCTGGTGGCCGAACCCGTGGTGCGCGAGATGGCGCCCGGCTTCAAGGCCCACCTGTGGGGCTACAACGGGCAGAGCCCGGGGCCGACCATCGAGGTGGTGGAAGGCGACCGCGTGCGCCTGTTCGTCACCAACAGGCTCGGTGAGCTCACCAGCATCCACTGGCACGGCCAGCGCCTGCCCAACGGCATGGACGGCGTGACGGGCCTGAACCAGCCGGGCATCCCGCCGGGCAAGACCTACGTCTACGAGTTCGTGGCGCGCCGGCCGGGCACCTTCATGTACCACCCGCATGCCGACGAGATGGTGCAGATGGCGATGGGCATGATGGGCTTCTGGGTCACGCACCCGAAGCAGAAGCACCCGCTCATCGACGACGTCGACCGCGACTTCTGCTTCCTGCTGAATTCCTACGACATCGATCCCGGCAGCTACACGCCGAAGATCATGACCATGCTCGACTTCAACCTGTGGAGCTGGAACAGCCGCATCTTCCCCGCCATCGACCCGCTGGTGGTGCGGCACATGGACAAGGTGCGCATCCGCATGGGCAACCTGACGATGACCAACCACCCCATCCACCTGCACGGCCACGAGTTCCTCATCACCGGCACCGACGGCGGGCCCACGCCCAGGAGCGCGCGGCAGTACGAGATCACCGCCGACATCGCGGTCGGCCAGATGCGCCAGATCGACTTCCTGGCCGACGAGGAGGGCGACTGGGCCTTCCACTGCCACAAGAGCCACCACACGATGAACGCGATGGGCCACGACGTGCCGACCATGATCGGCGTCGACCACAGCCAGGTGGCGCGCCAGATCACGAAGCTGGTGCCCGACTACATGGTGATGGGCGAGCGCGGCATGAAGGACATGACCGAGATGGAGATGCCGCTGCCCGACAACACCGCACCCATGATGGCCGGGCAGGGGCCTTTCGGGGCCATCGGCATGGGCGGCATGTTCAGCGTGGTGAAGGTGCGCAAGGAGCAGCCGCGCGGCAGCTACGCCGACCCCGGCTGGTACAAGCACCCGCCGGGCACCGTGGCCTACGAGTTCACGGGAAGCCTGCCCGACCCCGCGCGATTCAAGTCGGAAGGCGGCGTGTCGATGCCGCCGGTCTCGCGGCCGAAGACCGACGTCGAGGTGCAGGTGCGCAAGCCCGCCGGTGGCCACGCCGGCCACCACTGACGCCTGCCGCGCTGCCCTCGCCGTATCCTGGAAGGACCTGCCGATGAAGTTGTTCACCACCTCCCTGTTCGTCGCACTGCTCGCGGCCGCCACCGGTGCCGTCGCCCACGGCGAGAAACCCCATGCCGCCAACGCGGCGGTGAAGAAGGAACAGAAGCCCTGGGGCATCGCCGGCGACGCGAAGGTCGCCAAGCGCACCATCGAGGTGGCGATGGGCGACGACATGCGCTTCAAGCCCGACCGCATCGAGGTGCGCCAGGGCGAGACCGTGAAGTTCGTCGTGCGCAACACCGGCAAGGTGATGCACGAGTTCGTCATTGGCAACCGGAAGGAGCTCGACGAGCACGCCGCGCTGATGGTGAAGTTCCCCGAGATGGAACACGACGAGCCCTACATGGCCCACGTCGGACCGGGCAAGAGCGGGGAGATCGTCTGGACCTTCAACCGGGCCGGCGACTTCCACTTCGCGTGCCTCATCGCCGGGCACTACTCGGCCGGCATGGTGGGCAGGATCGTGGTGTCGGCGCGGCGCTGACGCGGGCGGTGCGCAAGCTGTGATGGAGCGGTAGGGCTGACGAGGACTTCGCGCCTGACTCGCTGCCAAGTCCTGGCAGGTCTTGCCCAAGATCCTGCGGCGGGGCCGGCTTCTGCGTCAGAGCTGCTGCTCGTGTTGCGCGTGGCTGAATGGCGACCAGGCCGCCAGGAAGCTGCCACTCATACGGATCAGCCAGCGGCCATTGAGCGACATTCGTCCAAGTACCAGGAAGCCGCCTCTCAATGGCGCAGCATCGGACTGCACATCGCAGTCAGGAGCTGTCGGCGGCCGCTGCGTCGATCGCATCTTGGACAAGCGCCGCCATGGCGCGCGCAGTGTCGCAGGCCTGCTCACGCAGCCCGCGAACGGTCCCGAGGCGGTCGGCCATCGCTTCGTCCTGGCTCGCTTTGAGCTTGCCCTCCAGGCGATCAATGGGGATCTCGATGCCCACGATGGCCCGCATCATCTTGTCCATGAAAGGGACCGGTGCATCGGAAACCGACCAAGGCGATGGCCGAGCAGCCTCATGGGCCGCGACAAGGCGCTTGAGCATGTCGAACACCCAATCGCGGTCCTCCACCGCACGCGCCACGCCATGGGCGTGGGCCACCACGTAATTCCAGGTGGGCACGACCTCGCCGTGCTCGGCCTTGCCTGGGTACCAGCCCGGCGTGACGTAGGCCTGGGGTCCCTGGAACATCACCACGGACGGACCGGCCGAACCGAGTTCGCCCCAGACAGGGTTGGCGCGCGAGACATGGCCGATCAAGGTACCGAACGGCCCGCGGCTGCGGTCCAGCAGGAAGGGCACGTGGTTGGCGATGAGGCCGTCGCGGCCGTGGCACACCCAGGCACCGAGCGGGTGCGACGCCATGAGCGCGAACAGGGTCTCGCGATCGGTCAGTCGGTGCAGCGGATTCACGTACATGCGCGGCCCTTCACATCCCGACCAGCGCGTGCCGCACCAGCAGCGCAGACAGCACGAACATGGTCGCGCCGATCAAGCCGTCAAGCACCTGCCAGGCCCGCGGCCGGGCAAACCACGGCGCCAGCCAACGAGCACCAAAGCCCAGCAGCGAGAACCAGACCAGGCTGGCCCCTGCGGCCCCGGCGATGAACCAGCCGCGCAGTGCTGCCGGCTGCTGCGCACCGATGCTGCCGACCAGCAGCACGGTGTCCAGATAGACGTGCGGATTTAGCAGCGTGAAGGCGGCTGCTTGCGCCACCGCCGTGGCCAGCGACAACGACGAACCGGCCGCCGACGCATCTAGCCGGTGGACCTGCCTTGCGCGTCGCAGCGCCTGCCATCCGTAGACGGCCAAGAACGCCGCGCCCGCCAGGGCCAGGGCGCGCGCCAGGTTCGGGCTCTGCCCGAGAGCCTGCGCCATGCCCATGACCCCCGCCGCAATGAGCACCGCGTCTGCCACCGCGCAGAACAACACCACGCTGCCCACGTGCTCGCGGCGCAGACCCTGGCGCAGCACGAATGCGTTCTGCGCACCAATCGCCACGATAAGCCCGAAGCTCAGGGCCAGGCCCTGCACGAACACCGGGAAGGCGAGAGGAGAAGCGGCTATGGGGTCCATGGTGCGCGAAGCTTGCCAACCTCGACGGCTGAAGACAAACTAATCCGACTAATCACGATGAAGCCAGACTGAATCATGCTCGACTACGCCGCACTCTCCGCGCTGGCCGCCGTCGTCCGGGAAGGCAGTTTCGAACGCGCGGCGCAGGCGCTGTTCGTCACGCCATCGGCGGTGTCGCAGCGCATTCGCTCTCTGGAAGAACGGGTGGGCTGCGCCCTGGTCGTGCGCGGCCAGCCTTGCCGCCCCACTGATACCGGCCGGCGCCTGTGCCAGCACGTGGATCGCGTGCGGCTCCTCGAGCAGGAGTTGCAGGGCGCACTGCCGGCACTGGCGCCTGAAGGCCTTACCCGCGTGGCGCTGCCGATCGCCGTCAATGCGGACAGCCTGGCCACATGGTTCGCACCCGCGGTGGCAGCCTTCGCGGCCGATGCCCCCGTGCTGGTCGAACTGTCGGTGGACGACCAGGATCACACCGCCACATGGCTGCGCAGCGGCGCCGTGCTGGCCGCTGTGACCGGAACGGCTCGGCCCCCGGCGGGCTTCAACAGCCGGCCGCTGGGTGCCATGCGCTATCTCGCGGCCGCCAGCCCACCCTACATGGCGCGCCACTTCGCCGGCGGCGTCGGGGCAGGCAGCCTCGCGCAGGCGCCCAGCCTAGTGTTCAACGCAAAGGACGACCTTCAAGCCCGCTGGGTTCGGCGTCTGTGCCACCGGGATGTGGAACTTCCTCGGCATGCGGTGCCTTCAGCCCATGCCTTCGTCACCGCCTCGCTGGCGGGCATGGGGTGGGGTCTGCATCCGCGGGCGTTGATCGCCCCGCTCCTGGCCACCGGCTCGCTGGTCGAACTGGTGCCCGATACCGCGCTCGACGTGCCGCTGTACTGGCAGCACGCCCGCGCCGCGTCGTCGTTGATCGACGGCTTGAGCCGCGAGGTGGTGGCTGCAGCGGCCCGCGGACTGCGGCCGATGTGACCGATGTCTGGCTAGACCCCAGCGTCTAGTGCCAGGGTCGAATGGCCGGTGTCTCTCGCACCAAGCGGCAGCAACGGGTCGGCTTGTGCCGGTCGGGCGCGCGATCTCGACGCCGGATAGCCGACGCCCGCGGTCGGAAGAGGACGACCCAAACCTGCCCGTCAGGCTTCTCCGAAGCTGCCAGTCGCCCGGAACGATCTCTTTCAGGTTCTGTGTCCGCGAAGCAGCCGCTCGTGACCACCAGGACCCGGCCAGGAGCTTACGGTGGCCACGGGCAGCTTTCTGGCCAGTCGCTTGCGTGTCCAACCGTCGTCGTCACCGCGAGCCGGTCCAGACGTTGGGCATCTGCAATCAAGCACCCGCCCGTGGGCGCCCCGCACACCAGAGACGCCTCTGGACGGTCCGAGGTCGCACCGTCTGAAGCGTTGCGTGTCCGCTTCTATGCGGTAGCAGGTGGCAGGCGCTGCAACGTGCGCACGGCTGAACCCGCAATCATCAGCGCTTGCAGCACAAATCCGGCCAGCGCAAGCCACAAGCAAGCCTGGGCGCCAAACGCCGAGCCCATCCAGCCCCCAAGAGCAGCGCCCAGCGGCCGTGCGCCCATGTTGGCCGAAAGAAAGATCGCCGTTACCCGGCCCAGCATGGCGCCTGGCGTTACGGTCTGGCGCAACGTGGTGGAACTGATGGTCCAGATGATGGGCCCGATGCCAAAGAAGAAGAACGATGCTGCAGCCAAGACACCGGAAGGCCAGACCACGGTGGCCACCATCGTGAGCGACGCGAGCACCGACACCACCGGCCCGAGCAGGATGGCTTGGCCGAAAGGCAGTGCGCGCAAGACTTTTGGCGCGAGCAGCGCACCGAGCACCATGCCCACGCCATAAGTGGCCAGCGTGAGCCCGACTTCGCCGGCATTCAGACCCAATTCGCGCACGGCATAAGGCACATAGGCCGCCTGCAGTACGAACCAGGCGATATTCCAAGCTACGGCCGTAAACAGGATCGGCCGCAGCAGCGGGCTTTGCCACACAAGCGCAGCACCTTGCTTGAGTTCGGTGAGCGGATGGAGCCGGGGTGTCGGTGTGGCGCCTGCCGGTTCGGGCAGAACCAGCAGCAACACGAGTGCCGACGCCGACAGCATCGCCGCAAGTACAAAGGCCGGCGAAGCTCCAGCCCAGGCCACCAGCGCCCCGGCCAGCGCCGGCCCGGCAGCAAAGGCGATGCTGCGCGCCAGCTCCAGCCGGCCATTGGCTGCGCCGAGCAATTCGCGTGGCACCAGGCTGGGCACCAGCGCTGGTGCGGCGACGCTGAAGCCCACGGTGCCGGTGGCGCCTAGAAAGCCCAACAGCGCCAGCAATTCAATCGACAGTTGATTCGCCAGCCCTGCGATCAACAGACCCGCAAAAGCCAGCGTGCGCAGCGCTTCCGCCGCCACCATCAGGCGGCGCTTGGAGACTCGGTCAGCGAGCAGCCCGATAGGGATCGACAGCAGCAAGAAGGGAAGTGTCTGTGCGGTGGCTAGTGCGCCAATCTCAGCCGGCCCGGCGCCGAGCGCCAGCACCGCAACCAGCGGCACAGCGGCCAGGCTGATCTGTTCGGCTGACTGCGCCGCGAGATTGGCGCCGGCCAGGCGCTTGAAGATGGGCGGGAGGGCGTTGTTCACCGTCGGATCATGGCCCGCGAGCAAGGCGTGGTCTGGCCGGAAACGGACGCGTGAATACCAGCGGGGAACCAGGTGAGGCCGTCGACCGACGCCTTGTCGAGGTGGCGGGTCCTCAAAGAGCACCATCGACACCTGTCGCGACATGGCGACGGGCCAACGCCGACCTTTGCGGTCCATCACAGTCGTTGTCGGGCCGATGTGCCTCTCGCACGCTCGGTTGCCGCTGGCGGCGCCGAAGGGCTGCTGCAAGGCAACCGAACAGGACGCCTGGATGACGAATAGGGGTCGATTGCAAGTGGTGGCGATCGGCTGCTTCCGGCAAGCGCAGCTTCAAGGGGTGCTTCTCGGCAATGAACCTGGGAGGCCGGTCGGCATATCCCGACCCTCAGCTGCCGTTCGCCGCCGCTAGGACCCGGCCAATCACTGTCTTGCGCGGTCGGCAGCCGACGGCGCAGGGGCTTCCTCAGCCTTGAGAGCGCGCGTGCTCTTGGACGTTGTTCAGCGGAACCCACCCTGAAGCTGCGTCGCGCATTCGCATGCACCAGACCCAGCCGTTGAGCATTCGGGTGGACTCAAGCACATCACCAACGTCCACGTCGAGCTCACGGGCGGTGTAGCTCTCCCGAGCGACTGCGGTCTTCTCATCGATGAACTCCAGCACCTGCAGCGGCACCCAGCCATCCTCCTGACCTGGTGTGCTACACAAGAACCAGTCCTCCCAGCCTTGACTGCCCTCGTAGCGCTGGCCCACGGTCAGGCGGGTGCCAGCCTGAAACGCGATGGGCTTCGGATACTCGCTTCGATGGGATGCGGTGACGAGAAGTCGGGTCATGGCACGACAGAGCGGACGCTTGACGGGTGCAGTGAATCCTCGAAGCTTCAGTTTGTCTTGTCTTCTGGTCCGGGACGGCCAAAGACCCCAGAGGGGAGAGCTGTCGTACCCCACTTCAGCCCAACCGCATCTGTTGCAGGGCATCTCGCTCGCCTGGCGCCGGGTCGTGAGCCGTCCGCCAGTCAGTGATCAACCGTATCCATGGCAACAGGAACCGCGAGGGGCTCGACCGGCCGCGTCGAGGCCGCGAGATCGGGTCGACGGATGGCGACAACGGGTCGGCTTGCGCCGGTCGGGCGCGCGATCTCGACGCCGGAAAGCTGACCCTCATCCTGAGGTACCGGATAGCCGACGCCCGCGGTCGGAAGAGGACGACCCAAACCTGCCCGTCAGGCTTCTCCGAAGCTGCCAGTCGCCCGGAACGATCTCTTTCAGGTTCTGTGTCCGCGAAGCAGCCGCTCGTGACCACCAGGACCCGGCCACTTCCAGTCATTCGAGACAAATGCCACTTGCTCGCGCCCCGACCGGTTCAGCAGGACTGCCGCCGTCGGCACCGTTCGCGAGCTGCACGGTCATAGTGGGCCTGGCAGCATGGTCGAGCTATCGTGCGGAGCGGGCCACTTGAAGGGCCGACCCTTCAAGTGCTCTCGTGGCAGGCTGGTCTTGCGTGCGCCAACTGCAGTCCGGGCACTTCGAGTTCGGCCCGCAGCACGGATCCGCTGACCGACTCGGTGCAGTACAGCGTCCGGCCCTCGGCGCCGCCGAAGGCCACGTTGGTCAGCGAGGCACCGCACCCCGCCGGGCTGCGCAGCACCAGCACGGGCTCGGCGCGGTGGTTCAGCACCCAGGCATAGCCCAGCCCCGGATTGGCCACGATCAGGCGGCCGGCGGTGTCCACCGCCAGGCCATCCGGGCCGCTGGGCCCGTACGAACGGAAGAAGCAGCCCACCTTGGCGACGCTGCCGTCGGGCATCAAGGGCACGCGCCAGACCGCGTTGCCGCGCGTCACCGCCAGGTACAGCACCCGCTCGTCGGGCGACAGCGCCACGCCGTTTGGGCTGGGCGCGTTGGCCAGGAGCACGTCGAGTTGACCATTGGGCCGCAGCCTATAGAGCCGACCGGTCGGATCGTGAAGCCCCGTCTGCCCCTGGTCGGTGAAGTACAGGTTGCCGGCGCGGTCGAAGACCAGGTCGTTGATGCCACGAAAGCGCTCGCTGTTGCGCCGGTCCAGGTAGGGCCGGACCTGGCCGCTGGCGATGTCGCAGACCATCAGACCGTGGCGGTAGTCGGCGATCAGCAGTTCGCGGGCGCCCAGCAGCTTCAGGCCGTTCGGCTCACCGTCGTACTCGGTGATCAGCGTCCAGGCGCCTCGGGGGTCGATGCGGAAGATGCGGCCAAAGGGAATGTCGGTGACGTAGAGGTTGCCCTCGGCGTCGAAGACCGGGCCTTCGAGGAAGCTGTCGGTCGGCTGGCCGCCGCGGTTGGCCTCGGCCCACGCGCTGCTCACGCCGGTACGGCGGAAGTGGCTCGGCATCTGCGTGAAGACCTCGGCCTCACGCACCTCGGGTGCTTGCAGCAGCCACATGACGGCCGGCCGCCTACTGCCGCTCGAAGGCCGTGTTGGCGGCCACCTTGCCCCAGAAGGCCGTGCGCTCGGCCAGGTCCTTGCCGAAGGTGGCGGCATCCCAGTGGCCCGGCTCGGACGCGATGCCCTCGGCAAAGGCCTTCATGTCGGCCGAGGCCATCGCGGTGGCGATCTCCTTCTGCAGCCGGTCCACCACGGCCTGCGACGTGCCCTTGGGCGCCCACAGCCCAGTGAAGTTGATGAGGCCGAAGTTCTTGATGCCGGCCTCGGCGAAGGTGGGCACATCGGGCAGCACGGCCAGTCGCTTGCTGCCGCTCACCGCCAGCAGGCGCGCCTTGCCACCCTTGACGTTGCCCATGACGCCGGGCGTGGAAGCCACCTGGTAGTCGATGGTGCCCGACAGCATGGCCATCGTCGCCTCGCCCGCGCCCTTGTAGGGGATGTGCAGGAAGTTCACGCCGGCGGCAATGCCCAGGGCTTCGCTCACGAAGTGCGGCGTGGTGCCGGGGCCGCCCGTGCCGTAGGTCACCTTGTTGGTCTCCTTGCGCGCCTCGGCAATCAGGTCGCCCAGGGTCTTGAAGCGCGAGTCGGCCTTGACAACCACGCCCATGGGCGCGAAGACGAAGGCGCCGACCGGCACCAGGTCATGCGCATGATCGAAGGGCAGCTTCTTGAAGATGTGCGGCAGCAGCGCGTAGGTGGTGTCGTTGGCCACCAGCGTGTAGCCGTCGGCAGGGCTTTGCACCACCTGCGAGATGCCGATGGTGCCGGTGGCGCCGGCCTTGTTCTCGACGAAGAATGTCTGGCCGGTCTGCTCCTGCAGCTTGGCGGCCATCTTGCGCGTGACGACATCGACGGAGCCGCCTGGGGCGTAGGGCACGACGATCTTGACGGGTTTGGCGGGCCAGGTCTGGGCCTGTGCCAGGCTTGCAGCCGCCAGCAGGGCGGCGGTCAGTGCGGTGTGGAACAGCTTCATGATTGGGTCTCCTGGCAGGCATGGAGCACAGCCAGCGCGTTGTTCGCGGCAGCCACGCCCATCTTCACGTAGGCATCGGCGCTCACGCCACCGATGTGCGGGCTCAGCACGATGCGGGGTTCACCGTGGAAGGGGTGCGGCGCAGCCATCGGCTCGACCGCGAAACTGTCCAGGCCGGCGCTGTGCACCTGGCCCGAGCGCAGCGCGTGCAGCAGCGCGGTTTCATCGACCAGGCCACCACGCGCGGTGTTGACGACGATGACGCCGCGCTTGCAGGCAGCCAGGGTCTGTGCGTTCAACAGCCGTTCGTTGTCGGCGGTCAGGGGGCAGTGCAAGGACAGCACGTCGGACTCTTGCCAGATCCGATCCAGCCCGCAAGGCTCCACATGCGGCGGCAGTTTCTTCGCGTATGGATCGAAGCCCAGCACCCGCATGCCCATCGCATCGGCGATCCTGGCGAAGCGCAGCCCGATCGCGCCCAGGCCGATGACGCCCACCGTGCGCCCCTCCAGCTCCACGCTCTTGTGCGTGGCCTTGTCCCAGTGGCCGGCGTGCATGCGCGCGTTCAGGCCAACGACCGACTTGGCGCAGGCCAGCAGCAAGGCCATGGCCTGCTCGGCCACGGCGGCGGCGTTGGCGCCCACGGCCGCCACCACCTCGATGCCGCGGGCGCGCGCGGCCACCTTGTCGATGGTGTCCGTGCCGCTGCCATGCTTGGAAATCACGCGCAGGCCAGGCGCCGCGTCCATCGCCGCCGCGCCCACCTTGCCGTAGCGCACGATGATGGCCACCGGCTGGTGTCGGCGGCACAAGTCGACGACATCGTCCTCGTTCGGGGCTTTGCCGGCATAGACCACCTCAAAGCCGCTCAGCAGTGCCAGCGCCTGTGGTGCCAGGTCGGCGCCCGTCACCAGGAAGACAGGCTGGGCGCTCACAGCGTTTCTCCGTCCTTGATGACCCCGGCGGCCCGCAGGGCGCCGTCGAGCCAGGCCGGTCGCAATGCCTTGCGGCTCTTGATGTCGGCGATGCGTCGGGTCTCAGCCGCAACCTTCTCTACCGCCAGCGGCAGCATCGCCGCGGCCTTGGCGCGTTCGATCACGGTCACGCCGTCGGCATCGCCCACCACCAGGTCGCCTGGACAGACCGTCACGCCGCCGATCGAGATGGGGTGGTTCAGCCGACCCGACACGGCCTTGGTCGGGCCGTTGGGGTTCAGGCCCGCGGCGTACATCGGGAAGCCCAGTTCGCGGATGGCCTCGCTGTCGCGCACGGCGCCGTCGATGACGACCGCCGCCACGCCCAGGGCCACGCACTGCTGCGACATGATCTCGCCCATCAGCGCGGCACTCAGGTCGCCCTTGCCGTCGACCAGGATCACGTCGCCCGGCTTGGCGACCGCCATCGCGGCATGGATCATCAGGTTGTCGCCGGGGCGCACTTCCACCGTCAGCGCCGGGCCGGCAAAGCGCATCGACGGTGCCAGCGGCGCAATGCGTCCGTGCAGCGCACCGCGGCGGCCGGCCACATCGGCCAGGATGGACGAGGGGAACTGGGCCGCCTGGTCCACCACAGCAGGGTCGACCCGCTCGAAGTCACGGATCACGTCGGGCCATGCAGCGGCTTGACTCATGAGAGCCTCCTACAGAAAAGGTGAGGATGGGGTGGGTGTGCGGCGTTGCGCCCGCCGGGGCGGCAGCGCCCAGGGTGGCGCGAGCTCAGTCGAGCTGGGCGCCGGATTCCTTGACGGTCTTGCCCCAGGTGACGATGTCACTGCGGATCAGTTCTGCAAACTGTTCCGGCGTGCCGCCCAGCGGATCTGCGCCGCCATCGGCCAGGCGCTTGCGCAGGTCAGGCGCCTGCAAGGCCTTGTTGAACTCGGTGTTCAGTCGCTCGACGATGTCCTTGGGTGTGCCGGTGGGCGCCAGGAAGCCCCACCAGGTGATGGCGTCGAAGCCCTTGTAGCCGCTCTCGCCGACGGTGGGCGTCTGCGGCAGGTCGTCGACCCGCTTGGCGGACGTGACGGCCAGCGGACGCAGCTTGCCGTTGCGGATCTGCTGCAGCACCGAGGGGACCGATGAGACGTAGATCTGCACCTGCCCGCCGATGACATCGTTCAGGGCCTGGTTGGCGCCCTTGTACGGGATGTGCTGGAACTTCACGCCGGCCGTCTTCTGGAACTGTTCGCCGGTGAGGTGCGCCACGGTGCCATTGCCCGGCGATGCGAAGTTCACCTCGCCCGGCTTGGCCTTGGCCGCGGCCACCAGGTCGCCGATGGTCTTCAGCGGCGACTGCGCGCCCACCACGATGACCAGGGGCGCGCTGGCCACGAGCCCGATGGGCGCCAGGTCCTTGACCGGGTTGTACGGCAGCTTGCTGTACAGCGTGACGTTGATGGCCAGGTTGCTGGTCTGGCCCAGCACGAGCGTGTAGCCGTCGGCGGGCGACTTGGCGGCCGTGTCGATGCCCAGGTTGCCACCGGCCCCGGACTTGTTCTCGATCACGAAGGTCCAGCCCGTGTTGCTGGCCACCTTTTGCGTGATGTCGCGGGCGATGATGTCGGTGCCGCCGCCGGGCGGGAAGGGCACGACCACGCGGATGGCCTTGGTCGGGTAGCCCTGCGCAAGGGCGCAGCTGCTGGCGATCAGTGCCGCGGCACCGAGCAGGGTGCGTCGGGTCATCGTCATGTCTGTCTCCGTCGTTTTTGATCTCGGAGCGGAGTATTGGGTGCGCACACCGATCGAGTCCAATCGATAATTTCTTCCAAATCATTCACTGGACTTTTGCAATGGACTTGCGGGACCTGCGTTACTTCGAGACCATCGCCGAACTCGAGCACATCGGTCGCGCCACCGAGCGGCTGCACCGCACGCAGCCCGCGCTGACCAGCTGCGTGCGCCGGCTGGAGCAGGCCTGCGGTGCGCCACTGCTGGAAAAGTCGGGCCGTGGCATCCGGCTCACCGCGGCGGGCAAGGTGCTGCTGAAGTGGGCGCAGCGCATGCGATTCGACGTCGAGGACGCACGGCGCGAGATCGGGGACATCGGGCGCGGCTTGTCGGGCCACATCCGCATCGGCATCGTGCCCACGGCGGCGCAGTTCCTGCTGCCTCCGGCGGCCCGCCGGCTGATGCAGCAGGCGCCCGAGGTGACGCTGAAAACCGTGGTCGGCCTGATCGATGCGCTCAAGCCGATGCTGCGGTCGGGCGAACTCGATCTCATGGTCGGCACCGAAAGCCCCGACGAGCCGGGCTTCACGTCGCAGCGCCTGGCGGAAGACGAGATCGTCGTCGCGGCCAGTGCCAGCCACGACGTGCTGCGCAGCACACCGACGCTGCGCGATCTGACGGCCTACCGCTGGGTGCTGCAGCCGCCCGGTGCGCCCACGCGCGACTGGCTGGACCACACCTTCGACCGCAAGCGCCTGCCGCGGCCCCGCGTGCAGGTCGAGAGCACGATGCTGCTGATGCTGCCGGCCCTGATCGCGGAGACGGGACTGCTGAGCTTCATCTCGCGCCATCACCTCGACGCCGCGGACAACCGTTCACCCTTGCGCGAAGTGCCGCTGAAGGAGACCACGATGCGCCGCCGCCTGGTCGTCACCTACCGCGACAGCAGCTACTTGTCGCCGGCTGCGCGGCTGTTGATCGATCTGCTGGGTGAGGTGGGGCGAGATGGTCTGGAGCGATGATGTCTTGGAATGGCAGCTTCGTTACCACCGGTGCGGTGGAGCGAGTTCGGAGGTGGCGTGAATCCGTCGCCCCTCTCGTCCGGCGGCTGACCTCTTCGGCGCATCTCTCGACGGCTCGTGCGAGGGACAGGTTCCAAGGTGGAACGGTTGCTCGACCCGAAGGCCGTCATTGGCTGCCACGGGTCGGCTTGCACCGGTCGGGCGCGCGATCTCGACGCCAGAAAGCTGACCCTCATCCTGAGGTACCGGATAGCCGACGCCCGCGGTCGGAAGAGGACGACCCAAACCTGCCCGTCAGGCTTCTCCGAAGCTGCCAGTCGCCCGGAACGATCTCTTTCAGGTTCTGTGTCCGCGAAGCAGCCGCTCGTGACCACCAGGACCCGGCCAAGAGCGGCCGGTGGTGGCCGCCAGCTATCCTGCACCCAACTCGAGAGCAGGACGCTAACAGATGCGCACCGCAGTCGTCGGGAGCACGGTCGCTGTCCATTGACGCGAGCTCGATCCAAGGTTGCACAAAGCTTGGGCTGTTCCTGAGGACTCGTGGGTCTCAGATGGCGATCATGCTCGCATCGCGGGCCGTCTGCCCGCAAGGAGCCCGTCCATGCTGGACTTGTCCACGTCGCCTTGCGATGCCTCCCAGGTCGGTGCCTGCGCCTGGCCGCGTAAGCTGCCGGACTCCTCCGTGACCATGTCGCTGCGAGCCGCAGAAGGTCGCGCTCGACACCTCGCCTGCCGCTCGGTCGCGTACCACGCCGCCACCGCTGCTTGTTGCCCGCGGCCTTCCGTCGACCTGCGGCAAGGAGACTGACATGTCAGCGGCCGACCTCCCGCTCATCGCCTTCGCTGCCTGCAATGCGCTTCGCATCGCGGCCTACTTTCCACAGATGTTTCAGTTGGCTTGCCGTCCAGGTGCTGCCGTCTCGTTCTCGTACGCCACCTGGGCGCTCTTCCTGGCGGCCAACCTGTCCACAGCGGTGTACGCCTGCATGGTGCTGAACGACGCGGTGCTCTGTATCGTGCATGCGTTCAGTACGCTTTGCTGCGGCGTGCTGATCGGGCTGGCGCTGTGGCGTTGTCGGTGCCCAGTGGCACAGCGAGACTCAGCGCTCGGGCAGGCCTGCGGCCCTCAGGTCGGCAAGGAAGGCTGAGGCCCAGGGCTCGACTCGCATCGCCGGTATGCGTTGGCGCAAGCGTTCGATGCTGCGGAACGCAGTCGCCCGCACCACAGACAGGAAGCGCGCAGCCTCCTGCTCGCGGCCGAGCCGGCGCGCTGCTACGGCTGCAGACAGATAACAGGTTGGAAACGTCGGGTTCGCAGCAATGCCGCGAGCCGCGAACGCGAGCGCTTCGTCTTCCCGGCCAAGCATCGATGCGGCACAGGCTTCGCCCCAATGCCAGATCGCGCGCAACGGTTCGCGAGGGCTGAGCGCGAGCGCGCGCGAGCACAGGTCAAACGAACGCTCCGGGTGCCCTCCCGCGCTGGCGACGAGGCCGAGCAGTCCGTATGCGGGCGCGTAGGAGGCGCTGATCTGCAGGCAGTGCCTGAGCGAGGCCTCAGCGCGCACCAACTCGCCTGCAGTAAACAGGGTCAGCCCCAGCGTGTATTGGGCATCGGGATCCGATGGCGACAGCCCCGTCGCTCGTTCGGCATGTGCCGTGGCGTCGGCAAGCAGGATGTCTGGGTTGGCCTCTTGCCAGTCGAACTGCACGGCGCGGTACTCGCAGTAAGCGAGCACATTCCACGCAGCGCCGACCGACGCATCGCGGCTCACCGCCTCGGCAGCCCACTTCCAGGCGAGGTCATTCGTCTCCCGGCTTTGTGGTCGGCAGTACAACTCGACCCAGGCCCGCATCGCCAACTCGAGTGCGCTCGCCCGTTCAGGGCCTTGGACGTCGATCTCGCGCGCCGCGTGTTCCGACACTTCCAGCCGCCAGACCCGAACCAGCCGGCCGGCCACGCGTGAGGCCAGCGAGGGCCAGTCGGCTGTCGGCGCCTCGATCGACTCGCTGGCCAGCACGGCACCGGTGGACGCGTCGATCAGGTCGCAACTGATCGTGAGGCGGTCGCCGGCCGGTGCCATCGCACCATCGACGACGTATCTCACCTGGAGTTCATCGGCAATGCGACGTGGCGACAACGCCAGGCCGCGGTACGACAGCATCGTGCCGCGCGCGATCGTCGTCAGCCCTGGCTGACGCGACAGCTCGAGCACCAGCTCGCCCAGAAAGGTCTCCGGCAGGAACGAAAGCGTTGCCGGCAAACCCAAATCGCGAAACGGCAGCACGGCCACCGTGCGGGCGGCGGGCAGGTCCGTCACCGAAGCGATCGGACCCGACGCAGGCGACTGGAGGCGCCGCACCGCAGCCACGAGGCGATACCCCTTGCGGGGCACAGTGGCAATGAACTCCCCGCTGACGGTGTCGGCCTTCAGCACCGCTCGAAGCTCGCCAATGGCTTGGTAGAGCGATTGATCGGTGACGACAACGCCACTCCAAACCGTGTCGAGCAAGTCCTGACTCAGACAGACCTCGCCGGGTCGCTCGGCCAGCGCCATCAGCAGGCGCATGGTGCGTGGCTCGAGCTTGATCGTACGGCCGGCAAGCGTCAGCGTGTCGGCTGTCGGGTCGGCATGCCATCGACCGACGGAGCAGCGGCCCGACACCGCAGCACCGGCTGAGGAATTGGAGTCGCGTTCCATGCAGTGGTCGTTGCGCAGAAGGGTTTTGAAAGGATTGAGCTTAGCTTGAGGACTTTCGAGGCCGGCTCCGGCACGATGGCAGCCATGTTGCAAGCACTGGACCACGTCACTTTACGCTCGACCGACCTGGATCGAACGCTGGCCTTCTTCCAAAGCCTGCTCGGCCTGCACCCTGGTCCTCGTCCTGGGTTTGCCGTGTCGGGGTTGTGGTTGTACGCCAATGGTCACCCTGTGGTGCACGTGGTGGAAAGACCTGTCGAAGGGCGAGTTGGCGTGATCGAGCATGTGGCGTTCCAAGCCCGCCGCAGGGCGGCGGTTTCGGCACAACTCGAAGGGGCGGGCGTGCCCTTCGAACTGGTGGCCCTGCCCGACGGATCGGCGCTGCAGATGTTTCTGCACGACCCCGACGGCGCACGGATCGAGCTCATCTTCAAGCATCCGGAGGATCGATGACCATGAATCGCAGAAGCTTCATCTCCCTCGCATCTGGCACCCTCTGCAGCGCAGTGGCTTCAGCGCCCGCGATCGCACAGTCCGCCAGCGCGACGCCGCTGACCATCGTGATTCCGTTCGCGCCCGGTGGTGCTTCGGACCTCGTGGTGCGCTTGTTGGCCGATGGGCTTTCGCGGGAACTGGGACGCCCGGTGGTTGCCGAGAACAAGGGCGGCGGAGGTGGGCTGATCGCAGCCGCCGCGGTCGGCCGTGCCGGTCCCGACGGGCATACGCTGCTGTATGGCAACCAAGGTCAGATGGTGGTGGCCCGACACCTCTTCCCTGCCAACGGGCCCGAGCCGCGATTGGCATTGATGCCGCTGACGCTCACGGCCCGCACCCAGTTTTTTCTCGTGGTGCCGACGAGTTCGCCCGTTGCGAGTGCACCGGCCCTTGCGGCAGCGGGGCGACACGGCCGGCTAAAGGTCGGCATTCCGGGCATCGGCTCTCCGCCGCATCTGGCCACCGTGCTGTTCGGTGAACTGGCTGGCGCTGCGATCGATGTGATTCCGTACCAGGGATCGGGGCCGCTGCTGGTAGACCTGATCGCTGGCCGCCTCGATGCGGCCTTCGACAATGTCGCGTCGAGCCAAGAACATGTGCGCTCAGGCAGGCTCCGTGCGCTGGGTGTCTCGGGAGCCAGCAGAGCGGCCGTCGCGCCGGGTATTCCCACCTTGTCCGAAGCGGGCGTCCCGGGCTACGCGTACCAGTCCTGGCAGGGACTCTTCGCCCCCAAGGGAACGCCCGTCGAACTGGCCGCCAGTCTGGTCACGAAGTTGCATCGCGTGTTGACCGATCCGTCTATTCGCCAGCGCCTGGCCGATACGGGACTTGAGGTCGCAACGAGCTCACCAGAAGACTTCGAAGCACTGATCGCCCGTGATGCTGACGATTGGGAGGCCCGGGTTCGCAAGGGGCTGATCCGACCTGCCTGACCCTCGACAGGCGACTGCATCGGGGCAAGCAAGTCAGGGATGTCAATGTCTCTGATGGGTCGCCTGCTGCCAGCCAACTCAACGAACAGCCTGCCCAAGACCGATCATTGAACCCCACCTCAGCGTCCGCCACGCCACCCGCCCCGTCAGCTCGACGCAGACTCGCCTCCCAGGATCGCTGCGATGCCCTTGAATGCCGATGAGCTGTCCGAGCGCCGGTGAGCTGATGCGGTGTGCGCGGCGCAATGGTCCGTGGAAGAATGAGCGGTGCTTGAGCCCGCTCTGAGCGATGTGGTGCGCCGGGCGGATCATCGTTGCCGTGCCCGCGATCCCCGATGACGAATCAGCCTTCCACTGCGATCCTGGCGACCTGCCCCTGGATTCCCGGGTTCCGCTCCGACGACCTGGGCGAGGTGCGGCGCTTCTTCGGCGAATTCGATGGCGCGAGGGCGCGCGTGGCCCACAGCCGCCAGCCGATGGGCTGTGTGGCGCACGCGCTGAAGGGCCGGATCACGGCGCTGGGAAGCACCACATCGCTCGTCGGCCAGACGGCTCGTTGGGTCGTCGAAGGCCCTGTCTTTCAGGTGGCCCTGCCGGCAGGCAGCGTGTTTCGCACAGGACGGCTGACGTCTCTGCCCACCGGTCCGTCCTCGGTCGTCATCGTGCCCTCCGGCTGGGAGTGGAGTCGTATCAGCCCGCCAGGCCTCGTGTTCGCCGTTCATGTCGACCACAGCGCGCTGCGCGATGAGTTGCAGGCGATTCGCCCCTCGGCGAGTGGCGAGCTGCTGTCCGGTCTGGTCCTGCGGGACATCGATGCGGCCACGCAGGCCAGGCTGCGCGCAGCCGTCGCGGCCACCGTGCTGGCCACCCAACCCGGCGCCTCTCCACAGCAGTTGAAGCTGGCCGAGGCGCGCCTGCTGGCCGAGACCGCCCAGCTGATTCCAGACATCCTGGTCCGGCAGAGGCCCGCCGACCTGAACAAGCAGCGTGTCATGGACCTGGAGGGCTGGATCGATGCGCATCTGAGTGAACCGATCACCCTCGGCGAGCTGTGCCGGATCGCCGGCGTGGGCGAACGCTGCCTGCAGCGCGACTTCGAGCACAGGCGCGGGATGTCGCCGATGCGCTTCGTCGCCGAACGGCGCCTCGCCGCCGCCCACCAGGCGCTCTTGCGAGCCGGCCCCGGCGCCAGCGTGACGCAGATCGCGCTGGCCAGCGGCTTCGAGCATGTGGGGCGGTTCGCTCAGCTCTATCGGCAAGTGATCGGTGAACTGCCGTCGCGGACGTTGGCGCGCTCGCGCCGGCACTGAGCCCGTCCGGCGCGCCGAGCGACGCACCCGGACCAGCGGTCCCGGTGCGTCGCAATCTGGATTGTTCCGCTGCCCCTGCTGGCTACGATCCGGCCGGGGCTGGCGCAGGCTTGCGCGCGAGGACGGAGAGCTCACGAAACGCATTGCCACCACCACCCTTTTCTGCCTCTCGAGTGCCGTCGCGCTCGCCGGCCCGCCCTCGGCCGATGTGATCCACCGGCCCGTCAAGCCGAGCGGCCAGGCGACGACCGGGACGGTCGGCCTTTCGGCCAGCCACATGGACCGCAGCGTCGACCCGCGCCAGGACTTCTACGCCTATGCCAACGGCAATTGGCTGAAGCGACTGACGATCCCAGATTCGGAGTCGGACATCGGCGGCTTCTCGCTGCTGGGCGCCAACCTCGATGTACAGCTGCAGCAGCTGGCCGTGCAGGCCAGCAGGAGCCAGGCGCCCAAGGGCAGTCCGACGCAGCAGGTGGGCGACTTCTACCGCGCCGCGCTGGACATACGGCAGCGCGATGCCGCCGGCCTGCAGCGGCTGCAGCCCGACCTGGACGCCGCCGCGCGCGCCAGCAGCCCGGCCGACATGGCCCGGCTATCGTTGCGGCTGCAGGCCAGCACCGGCAGCTCGCCGCTGTTCAACCTGGTGACAGTGCCCGACCTCAAGGACAGCCGCCGCACGCAGCTGTCCCTGCAGTTCGGGGACCTGCAGCTGCCGCAGGACCAGTACCGCGATCCGGCCAGCCAGAAGATCCGTGACATCTACGTCGACTACATCACCCGCATGCACCAGCAGCTGGGCGATGCGCTCGAAGTCGCGGCCGCCAAGGCGCGCACCATCCTGGCGATGGAAGCGGAGCTGGCGGCGAATCGGTTGACGCCTCTGCAGCTGTACGAACCGCCGCTGATCTACAACCTGCTGTCGGTGGACGAGGCGCAGGCCCTGATCCCCGCCTTCGACCTGCGGGCGATGGCGGTGGCGGCCGGGCTGACGCTGCCAGACCGGCTGCAGGTGTACGACATGGGCGCGGCCAAGGCGACGCAGCTGCTGCTGAGCAGCCGGCCTGCACAGGACGTGCAGACGCTGCTTCGCTGGTGGGTGCTGGCGCTGAACGCCGACTTGCTCGGCCAGCCCTGGCTGCAGCTCAGCCAGGACTACCAGCGCCAGCGCGACGGCCTGGCCACCACGCCGCCGCTGGAGCGGCAGGCGGTGCAGGCGGTGACGCTGCAGCTGTTCCACCCGCTGTCGCAGCTGTACGTGAAGCAGTACTACACCGACACCACCCGGCGCGCGATCACGCAGATGGTGGGCCACGTCAAGGCCGAGTTCGCCCGGCGCCTGAAGTCCAACCCCTGGCTGGACGCGCCAACCCGTGCTGCCGCGCTGGCCAAGCTGGCCAAGATCGACATCCAGGTCGGCTACCCGCAGCGCTGGATCGACTTCAGCGGCGTGGACATCCGGGCCGACGACCACCTGGGCAGCAACCAGCGCCTGGCCGCGTTCCGGCTGCAGCGCATGCTCGACAGGGTCGGCAAGCCGGCCGTGCGCGAACGCTTCGCCGAGGTCGGCCACACCACGCCGACGTCGGTCAACGCCGCCTACGACCCGCAGCTCAACGGCATCGACATCACCGCCGCCATCTCGCAGCCGCCGTTCTTCATGCCGGTCGCCGACCCCGTGGTGAACTACTGCACCATGGACGCGGTGATCGGCCATGAACTGACGCACGGTTTCGACAACTTCGGGGGCAAGTTCGACGCCGACGGGAACGTACGGAACTGGTGGACGCCGCAGGCCACGGCCGAGTTCAAGAAGCGCAACGACCTGCTGGTGGCGCAATACAGCCAGTTCCAGCTGCTGCCGGGCCTCAAGCTGAACGGTGCGTTGACGCTGGGGGAGAACACCGCCGACGTGGGCGGCATCACGATGGCGCATGCGGCGCTGCACCGAGCGCTGAAGGGCAAGCCGCAGCCGAAGGTCGACGGCCTGACCACCGACCAGCGCTGCTTCGTCGCCTGGTCGCAGCTGTGGATCTACTAGGCCCGGGAGGAACTCATCCGCGTGCGGGCCGCCACCGACCACCACGCCAACAGCGTGGTGCGCGGCTACGCCTCGCTGATGAACCTGGACGCCTTCCACAAGGCCCTCGGCACCCGCCCCGGCGACGCGATGTGGCGCGAGCCGGCCGACCGGGTGCGCATCTGGTGACCAGCCGTCCTGGAAAGCGGCCACGTCAGAATGACGTACAGAATGTCTCGCGGAGAAGTGACCATGGTTGGAGCATTCCGTTCGCTGGCCCGGGCCCTGGCCTCCCTGTCGATCGCCGTCTTGGCCGGTTGTTCGATCACGCCGACTGCCAGCACCCCGATGCGGCCAGAGCTTGCCGCACAGGGGATCACGCTGGTCCGCGCGTTGCCGGCCAAATTGCCGGACAAGGCCGTGGCGGTGCCGCATGCCCAGTTCGTGCTGGTGCCCAATGAAAGCCCGGCCGGCCTGCTGGTGCCCGTGCCCTTCGTGGCCGAGGCCATCAGCGGCGCATTCGATCGCAACGTGGCCGAGGGCCTGGAGCAGCGTTACGCGAGCATTGCGCCCTACCGCCTGGCGTTGGCCGCCATGCAGGGCAGCCCGCTGTTTCGTCCGGCCGGTGGCGCGCTCACGCTGAAGCCCTTTGTCTTCATCACCGAGTGCGTGGACGATCGCTACCGCATCGCCTCGGTCTTTCAGCTGGAAGGCGGGGGCTGGATCGGGCGCTACACCGTCCATCTGCCCACCACCTACCCGCTGGACGCCTTCAAGCAGCCGAGCGCGGCGACCCTGGCCACCTTGCAAGCCGAGTTGACGGACGCCGCTGCCCAACTGAGGGACCTGGTCGAGCGCGGCGCCCGGGGCGAACTCGGCCCCAGCGCGGTACGGGCCGAAGTGGGCAGCTTGCACCTGGTGGGCGGCCGGTCGGCGGGTCTGCTCTCGCCCACCATGGTCCGGGCCAAGAATGCCGAGGTCATCGAGGAAACCGCCGACCGCGTGATCGTTCGCCTGCCGGGCTTCATGGGGATGGCCGGCACTGCCGGCGGTCTGTTCTTCGGGGTCCACGTCTTGCGCAAGGACCAGTTGCACACCTTCAACAAGGGCTGAGAGCGGGGAGCGGGAGCCCGACGCCGGATCGATCGCCATGAACCGGCGGCTCGCGATCCGCCTGGTCACCTTCGTGGGCTGCATGCTCATCACACCGGTCGGCGAGAGGCGGCGCGGCAGCCGACCATCCGCCGCCGCAATGGCTTACCAGGTGTCCGAGGGAGGACCACGATGACCCGCCGATTCCGATCTGCCTGGCTGTGGCTGGCCGGCGCGCTGTTCACAGGGCATCCGGTGGCCGCCATGCCGCCGGGTGTCGACGGCACCCGGCAGGTCGGGCCCTTTGCGGTCAGCGCCCACGGCAAGAGCAGCGGCAACAGCAGTCTGTTTCTGCGCACCGGCAACCCGTTTGGCAGGCTGGACTCGCGCGTGTACGAGGTCCGCTGGAACGGCCGGCCCGTGGAGCTGCCCGTGATCGGCAAGCGCTTCTGGCAGGTACTGGACCTGCCCGATGCGAAACGACCCGCGCTGCTGGACCTGCACACGCTGCAGCGGGTTCCGGTGGAGCCCTGGCTGACCGAAGGCCAGGGCGAAACCCAGGTCAGCATGAACGCCAGCAACAGCCCCGCCGTGGCCTTGTCGCCCGGCCGCACGCGTTTCGTGCTGCGGGGCGAAGGCCGGGACGCCGGGCGCGGCGGCGACAGCTTTGGCGTGCTGCTGCTGATCGACCTCGCCACCGGCAAGCCCGAAGCGCTGCGGCTCGACCGCCAACTCACGCCCTATCCCAGCCTGGGCTCGATCGACGCCGACTGGATCGCCGCGCATCTGAAGTGGACGCGCGGGTCAGACGGCCGCGAGCGCCTCGGCCCGCGTTAGGGCCTTGGGGGTTCGCGGAAACCGGGGCACTTGGCCGGTCTGATCGCCGTATCAGCCCCCGCAGGCAGCGGCAGCATGGGGGGCATGGGATGGCCTGTCCGGCCGGCCCGGAGAACACCCATGGCCCCAGCCGACAACGCGCTTCCCAACCCACCCGCCACACCGTCCTGCGCACCGCTGTGGGTGATGCCGCTGCCGGCGCTGGTGAGCTTTCAGCGGCTGATGCAGTACGAGGGCCAGGACGTGGACCTGCAGCGCATGTGCATCGACGATGCGTACGCCTACGAATGCCTGGTCGCCGGCCACTGCAGCAGCGACGACCAGCTGCGCCGCGCCGCCGTCGGGCTGTTCGCCGCGTACCACCGCAACACCACGTCGCCTGCGAACATGCACTGGCAGTGAGCTGACCCGCCGGGGACCCGGGCAGAATGGCTGCGCACCTGCAGTCGCTGCATCCAGGAGGGCCCATGCGAACCACCCATCTGCCCGACGGCACGCCGTTGCCCGTGCTGGGCCTGGGCACCTGGCGCCTCGGAGAAGACCCGGGCACGCGGGACAGCGAGAGCCGAACCCTGCATGCCACCATCGCCATGGGATACCGGCTCATCGACACCGCCGAGATGTACTGCGAGGGAGGCGCCGAGCAGGTGGTCGGGCGGGCCGTGGCCGAGGCCGAGGCCTTCCGTGCGGGCGACGTACGCCGCGAGGCCCTGTACGTGGTCAGCAAGGTCTAACCGCACAACGCCAGCCGGCACGGCACCGTCGCTGCCTGCGAGCGCAGCCTCGGTCGTCCGGGCCTGGACCACATCGACCTGTACCTCCTGCATTGGCGTGGCCACCACCCGCTGAAGGACACCGTGGCGGCCCTGCAGGCGCTGGTGGCGGCCGGCATGATCCGCCATTGGGGCGTCAGCAATTTCGACGTGGACGACCTGCAGTAGCTGGCGGCCGTGTTGCGCCAGGGTGAGGCCGGCGCCCCCGGCTGCGCCGCCAACCAAGTGTACTACTCGGTGAGCGAGCGCGGCCTCGAGTTCGGCCTGATGCCGTGGATGCGCGAGCAGCCAGCCCGGCGTGATGGCCATCCTCAAGGCGGGCACGCTGCAGCACCGACGGCTGACCCCCGACCCGAGGCCGTCGTTGACGGTAGTGCGGCGCCTCACGGGCG
>JALHMT010000021.1 GCA_022843905.1 Rubrivivax sp. | reverse complement strand
ATCGAGCGCATTCCCTACCCGGTGGACGCCGCCATCGCCAAGCTGGCCGGCACGCAGGCCCTGGTGCTGGCCGGCAGCGTGGACCCCATCGGCTTCTTCGCCTACCCGGGCCGGCCGGCCCAGCTGAAGCCGCCCGGTGCAGCCCTGGTCACGCTGGCGGAGGCGCGCCAGGACGTGCCGGCCGCGCTGCGCGCACTGGCCGAGGTGCTGGACGTGCGCGTGCAGCGCGACCTGGTGCTGCCAGCCGTCGCGATGCCGGCCGCCCCGAGCGGCGCGCTGACGCCGGAGTCGGCCGCCGCCGCCATCGTCGCCACGCTGCCGGAGCACGCCATCATCGTCGACGAAGCGGTGTCCAGCGGCCGCGCCTTCGGCCCGGTGATGGCCCAGGCCGCCCCGCACGACCGCCTGCCCACGATGGGCGGCGCCATCGGCTTCGGCCTGCCCGGGGCGGTGGGTGCCGCCATCGGTGCGCCGGGCCGACCGGTGCTGGCGCTGGAAGGCGACGGCAGCGCCATGTACACGCTGCAGGCGCTGTGGACCATGGCGCGCGAGCAGCTGCCCATCGTGGTCGTCATCTTCGCCAACCGCGCCTACGCCATCCTGCAGGGCGAACTGAAAGGCGTCGGCGCCACCATCAGCGGCCAGAAGGCCACCGACATGCTCTCGCTGGACCGGCCCTCGCTCGACTGGGTGGCCCTGGCCAAGGGCCAGGGCGTGCCGGCCGAGAGCGTGAGCGATGCCAGCTCGCTGACCCAGGCGCTGCGCCGCGGCTTCGACAGTCGGGCGCCCTACCTCATCGAAGCCGTGCTCTGAGAAGTGCGAAGGCCGGCCCGCGGCTTGCTTGCCGCGGGGCACCGCCGTGCGTTGCCGCACCTCTTCCATCACGCCTTTCCTGACTTCATGCCCACCCCCAAGATCGCTCGCCACATCGTTCGCAAGCCCCCTGAATCCGCCCTCGAAGTCCGCCACAGCACCGTGCACGGCCAGGGTGCATTCGCCGCCCGCAATCTCCGCCGTGGTGCGCGCATCGGCCACTACGCCGGTCAGCGCCTGTCGGCCGACGAGGTGGCTGCGATGGACTGGGATGCCGCCCTGACCTATGTCTTCGGCCTGTCCGATGGCTCGGTGATCGACGGCTCCGACGGCGGCAACGCCACGCGCCACATCAACCACTCCTGCGAGCCCAACTGCGTGGCCTGGGAGATCGAAGGCGACGACGGCCATCTGCGCGTGGAGATCGAAGCCCTGCGCAGCATCGTCGCCGGCAGCGAACTGCTGCTGGACTATCGACTGCAGATCGACGAAGGGCGGCCCGAGGACTACCCCTGCCGCTGCGGCGCCGCGGCCTGCCGCGGCAGCCTGATCGCTGCCGCCCCGGAGGCCGAAGCGTGACATCGAGCAGGCCCGGCGCCGCGCGCGCAGCAGGCGCCAGCCGCTGCGCCTAGGGCGACCCCCAGTCCTTGAAGGAATGACCCTGTCCGGGTCATTCCGACGCATCGCAAGCGCATACTGCCTTGCGTGTGCCGCGCCGGGCAGCGTCGGTGACCGGTTGTGTCCGGCCCGTTCTTCCCTCCGAAAGGACAATGTCCCTCCTCGTGAAGCCAGACGACGCGGCGTTGCCGCAAGGATCCACGGGGCCTGCGGTGTCGCTGGAGTCGGCGCTGTCCGCCTCGGGGCCCGCCGGGCCGCAGCAACGGTCCCCCTCCAGCCTGACCGGCCGGTGGCCCTACGGGCTGCGCACCGGTTTGCTGCTGATGCTGGCCATCGGACTGCTGCCGGCCATCGCGGGAACAGCGTGGTACCTGCGCCAGCTGCGTGACATCGCCGTCCAGGATGCGTTCGAACAGGCGATCGTCGTGGCCGGCGGAACCTCCGAGCGGCTGCGCTGGATGCTGCAGGACGCCCAGGGCATGCTGGCCGCGGTGGCCGCCCGCCCCAAGGTGCAGGCGATGGACGGCGACGGCTGCGACTCCATCTTCGACGACTTCCGCGACCTCAGCCCCGCCTTCAAGGCCCTGTCGCTGCGCCGCCTGGACGGCAGCTCGGTGTGCTCGGAGCTGGCGCAGCCTCCTTCCCAGCAGAGCGTGGCAGCGGCAGCGTGGTTCCAGGCCGCCCTGCGCCAGCCCGGCTTTCACGCTAGCGACGTGCACCTGGGCGCCGTGCAGAGCACCTGGACCGTGCGACTGACCCATCCGGTGACCGGGCGCGACGGCCGCGTGGCCGGCCTGCTCATCACCCCGGTGAACCTGCAGCAGCTGCAGCAGAGACTGTTCGCCAACGTGCCCGGCAGCACGGTATCGGCCGTGCTCGACGCGTCGAACAAGGTGGTGGTGCGCTCCACGCTGCAGGACGAGCGCGTGGGCAAGGTGGGCGCCGAAGGCGTCGTGCGAGAGATGACCGAACTTCGGCGGCAGCGTGCCGCGGCCGGCACCGCGGCGCCGCTGACGCGCACCTTCGTCGAAGTCGGCATCGAGGGCGATCGCAGGCTGTTCGCCATCCACAGCGTGCCGTTCACACAGTGGGGGGTGGTGACGGCGCTGGACGAACGGGACACGCTGCACGGCTACCACCAGTCGCGTCGGCGAGCGCTGGCCGCCATCGTGGGCGTGCTGCTGCTGGTCGGCTTCGCGGCCTGGCGCGTCAGCCGCGGCATCCTCGTGCCCATCGAAGGCCTGGCGCACGCTGCGCGCGGCGTGGCTGCAGGCGACAACAGCCGGCGCGCGCCCTCGTCGGGCCCGCGCGAGATCCGCGAGGTGGCGCGGGAGTTCAACCGCATGGTGGTGGCCACCGACGAATCGGCGCAGCGCCTGCGCGCCAGCGAGAGCCACTACCGCACGCTGATCCAGAACCTGCCGGTGGCGGTGGTCTCGCACCTGCCCGACACCTCGATCGAAGTCTTCAACCACCGGGCCTGTTCGCTGCTGCGCATGACACACGAGCAGATGCAGGGTCGCAAGGCGGTGGATCGCTCCTGGTACTTCGTCGACACGCGGGGCGAACGCCTGTTGCCGCAGGCCTATCCCGTCAATCGGGTTCTGCAGTCCCAGCGTCCGATGCAGGCTGAAGTGATAGGCATCGTCGGCGCCGGCGATGCCATCGAGCCCGTCCCGCACACCTGGGTGATGGTCACGGCCTACCCGCAGTTCGACGCCCACGGCTCGCTGCTTCGCGTCATCGTGGTCTTCGTCGATGTGACAACGCAGCGCCACAACGAAGAGCTGCGCGTGGCCAAGGAGACGGCCGAGGCGGCCAGCAAGGCCAAGACGGCCTTCCTGTCGCGCGTGAGCCATGAGCTGCGCACACCGCTGAACGCGATCAACGGCTTCTCTGAACTCATGCTCACCGATCCGGCGGCGCCCCCCGCCACGCAGAGCGGCGCGAAGCACATCCTGAACGCCGGGCGCCACCTGCTGACACTGATCAACCAGATTCTCGACCTCACGCGCATCGAGTCGGGACAGTCGCACCCTGCGGTCAAGGCCCTGGCACTGCGCCCCTTGCTGCAGGACTGCCTTGCCATCTGCGCACCGCTGGCCGAGGCACGCGGCGTGAGCCTGCAGTTGACCGAGGCGACCGCGCCCGAGGGCGCCGCCACACCCTGCGACGAGACGGTGCTGGGCGACCAGACGCACCTGCGGCAGATCATGATCAACCTGGTGTCCAACGGCATCAAGTACAACCGTCCCGCCGGACGGGTCACGCTGCGCGTGACGGCTGGCGATGCCCAGCACCCCGGTGTGTGCGTCGAAGTCGCGGATACCGGAACCGGCCTCACGCCGGTGCAGATCGGCCAGCTCTTCGAGCCCTTCAACCGCCTGGGTGCGGAGAACTCGGCCATCGAGGGCCACGGCCTGGGCCTGGCCATCTCGCGCGCCCTGGCGCTGGCCATGGGCGGCGACATCACGGTGGAGAGCGACCCCGGCCTGGGTTCACGCTTCACCGTGCGTTTGCGCGCCGCACCGGCGACTGCGACGCAATCGCCCGCCAAGGCCACGGCCTGAGCCCGTGTCCGACGGGCCCGGCCTGGGGCCCTCGTACCCAGGGCACACGCCTTGCCGACACGGGCCATGCCGTCTGCCCGCCCCTGGCCATGAAGAAGATCCGACTGGACATCAGCCTGAAGCAGTTCCTGCGCGAGTTGCGCAGCGAGATCACGCAGGACGACATCTTCAACGGCGCAGCCGTGTTGGGCTTCTACCTCACGCTGGCCATCTTCCCCGCCATGATCTTCGTGATGGCGGTGATTCCCTATCTGCCCATCCCGAACGTCGACGTGGCCATCATGGACGCCATGCGGCAAGCACTGCCGCCCAGCGCCGCCGAGATGTTCTCGGGCGTGGTCGAAGAGGTGACGAAGGAGCAGCGCGGCGGCCTGCTGTCGGTGGGCCTGCTGGGTGCGCTGTGGGCCACCTCCACCGGCATGTACGCGGTGATGCAGCAGCTCAACATCGCCTACGACGTGACGGAGACGCGCGGCTTCGTCAAGGCGCGTGCCGTGGCCATCGGCCTGAGCCTGCTGTTCTCGCTGCTGATGGTGCTGGCCTTCTCGATGATCGTGCTGGGCGGCGTGATGCAGGACTGGCTCCTGGCCCGTTTCGGCCTGGGCACCTGGCTGCTGACCTTGTTCGTGGTGTTTCGCTGGGCCGTCATCGTTGCCGGACTGGGTCTGGCCTTTGCCCTGGTGTACTGGCTGGCACCCAATGTGAAGCAGCAGTTCATCTTCATCACCCCGGGCAGCGTCGTGGGCGTACTGCTGCTGATGGCGGCATCGGCGGGTTTCGCCTGGTACGCGCAGAACTTCGGGGACTACGACGCGACCTACGGCAGCATCGGCGCCGTGATCCTGCTGATGCTGTGGCTCTACATCGCCGGGCTGGCGGTGCTGTTCGGCTCGGAGATCAATGCGCTCGTCGAGCACCACTCGCCCGACAGAAAGCGCAAGGGCGAACACGAGCCGGGACAGACGTCGCGTCCGCCGGGCACCGGGATCAACCCCGGCGCCCGGCACTCCGGGTGAAGGCCCTGCGCCCACCGGCAGGCCGAGAATCGGCAGAATGCGGGGGTGGGCCGGGTCCGCCCAGGCCACGCACCGGAGGGAACCGTGAAGACCTTGGACGAGATGCTCGACAGACGGCTGCTGTCCGGTGAGCAGCACGCAGAGATCAGGCGCTGGATCGCCGCGGCGCGCACCCCGGAAGCCATCCTGCAGATGCCGCCCCCGCTGTGGCGCGCGCTCGCGCTGGCCAGCGTGCTGATGAACGTCGACGCCGATCTGCTGCAACCGCCGCTGCTCGAACATCGCCCCTGAAGCACCGCGCACTTTGCCAACGGGCCGGGGCGCGATGCAGGCATCATGCGCGCTCCGCCCGCCCGGGCCTGCTGTTTCGACCCTCGACTCTTGCCCATGAAGACGCGCATCAGCCACATCCACGGCCGCCAGATCCTCGACTCGCGCGGCCGGCCCACGGTCGAGGCCGACGTGCTGCTGGAAGACGGCAGCAGTGGCCGCGCCTCGGTGCCTTCGGGCGCGTCGACCGGCAGCGCCGAGGCGCACGAGCTGCGCGACGGCGACCCGGCGCTGTACGCCGGCCTGGGCGTGCTCGGCGCGGTGGGTCACATCCGGGGCGAGATCGCCAGCGCCCTGATCGGCCGCGACGCGATGGACCAGGCCGCCATCGACAGCACGATGCGCGAACTCGACGCCACGCCGCAGCTGTCGCGTCTGGGCGCCAACGCCGTGCTGGCGGTGTCGCTGGCCACCGCACGCGCCAGCGCCGCGGCCTGCGGCCAGCCCTTCTTCGAGCGCATCCGCAGCCTGGCCGGCGGGCCGGCGCTGGCCATGCCGGTGCCCATGGTCAACATCCTCAGCGGCGGCCTGCACGCCTCGCGCGGCATGGACGTGCAGGACTTCCTGGCCATGCCGGCCAAGGCCACGTCCATCGCCGAAGCCGTGCACCTGATGGCCCGCGTGCGCGGCGCCGCCACCGCCGAAGCCGCCGAGCGCGGCCTGCCCACGCTGCTGGCCGACGAAGGCGGGCTCAGCCCGGGCCTGGAGACAGGGCGTGACGCGCTGCACATGATGCTGCGCTCCATCGACCGTGCCGGCCTGCGTCCGGGCGAGGACGTGGTCATCGCCATCGACGTCGCCGCCGCCTCGCTGCAGCAGAAGGACGGCCGCTACCGCCTGGCGCGCGAGGGCCGCCATTGCAGCAGCGACGAGATGATCGACATGCTGGCGGGCTGGGTGCGCGACTTCCCGGTCGTGTCCATCGAGGACGGCCTGGGCGAGGACGACTGGGCCGGCTGGCAACGGCTGACAGCGCGGCTGGGCGGCAAGGTGCAGCTGGTGGGCGACGACCTCTTCACCACGCACCCCGACCGCCTGGCCCGGGGCACGGCCGGCGGCATGGCCAACGGCGTGCTGGTCAAGGCCAACCAGAACGGCACGCTCAGCGGCACGCTGGCGCTCATCGCGCAGGCGCGCGCTGCCGGCTACGCCACCATCGTCTCGGCCCGCTCGGGCGAGACCGAGGACGCCTTCATGTCCGACCTGGCCGTGGGCAGCGGCGCCGGGCAGATCAAGATCGGCTCGCTGCGCACTTCGAGCACGGTGGCCAAGTACAACCAGCTGCTGCGCATCGAAGAGGCCTGCGCTGCGCCCTATGCGGGCCTGGGGGCGCTGACCGGTCGGCCGGCGGCATGAACGAACTGGACGGGTTCCTGGCGCAGTGCGGCCTGGCACCCGAAGACCTCGGCAGGCAGTGGACGCCGCTGGCCGGCGGCGTGTCCTCGGACATCTGGCGCGTCGACCTCGACGACGGTCGAAGGCTGTGCGTCAAGCGCGCGCTGCCGAAGCTCAAGGTGGCGGCCGACTGGCAGGCACCGGTGTCCCGCAACGCCTTCGAATGGGCCTGGATCCGCTTCGCCGCCGGGGTGCTGCCGCAGGCCGTGCCGCAGCCGCTGGCGCACGACGAGGCCGCGGGACTGTTCGCCATGCAGTTCCTGGACCCGGCCGACCATCCGGTGTGGAAGGCGCAACTGCTCGCCGGCCAGGTCGACGCCACCACCGCCGCCGCCGTCGGCAGCGCGCTGGGCCTGCTGCACACGGCCAGCGCGCAGCGCGAAGACCTGGCGCGAAGCTTCGACTCGGGGCACAACTTCCACGCGCTGCGGCTGGAGCCCTACCTGCTGGCCACCGCCGCCCGGCACCCCACCGTGGCCGGCCGGCTCGAAGCCCTGGTCCAGGCCACCGCAGCGCGCCGCGAGGCGCTGGTGCACGGCGACGTGAGCCCCAAGAACATCCTGGTCGGTCCGCGGGGTCCGGTGCTGCTGGACGCCGAGTGCGCCTGGTACGGCGACCCGGCCTTCGACATCGCCTTCTGCCTCAACCACCTGCTGCTGAAGTGCCTGCCGGTGCCCCGCGCCGCCGCGGCACTGCGCGAGTCGTTCGACGCCTTCGTTGCGGCCTACTTCAGCGCCGCCCGCTTCCAGCCGCGCGACGCCCTGGAAGCGCGCGCCGCCGTCCTGCTGCCGGCGCTGCTGCTGGCGCGCATCGACGGCAAGTCGCCGGTCGAGTACGTCACGCACGATGCGCAGAAGAACCTCGTGCGCCGCGTCGCCCTGCCGCTCATCGCCGCCCCGGTCGATGAACTGCAGGACGTGGCCGACGCCTGGTATCCGCTGTTCGCAGCCGCCTGAACCGGCGTTCGTCGGGCACGCCGTCGGGGCCAAACCGGCACGGCCCAAAGCATCGATGCCATCTCTCATGCAGATTCATATATAGCATTTGATCTATGACCATCGGTCAGGCAAATTCAGTCCGGTCCGCCAGCACAACACCGGAGACAAGCCGTGATCGAAAGCGCAGTGGGATGGGCAGCCGCACTCGCGGCCGCCATGGTGATCGCCCCCGGCAGTGTTCTTGCCGAGGACTACCCGACACGCACGGTGCGCGTCGTGGTGCCCTTCCCCGCCGGAGGTGGTGCCGACTTCATGGGCCGTGAAGTGGCACGCAAGCTGCAGCAGAAGCTCAAGCAGACATTTGTGGTCGACAACCGTCCCGGCGCCTCGGGCATGCTGGGAACGCAGGCCGTCATGCAGTCCAGGGCCGACGGCTACACGCTGCTGCTGGGCACGACGGGCACCCATTCGACCAACTTCGCCACCATCCCGGGCATCGCCTACCACCCGCTGAACGACTTCGAGGCCGTCTCCATCTTTGCCGACGCCCCGTTCCTGCTGTGCGTGAACCGCGACGTGCCGGCGGCCAATGTCAAGGAACTCGCCGCTCACGCCAAGGCCAACCCGGGCAAGCTTTCGCACGGTTCGTCGGGCAACGGCAGTTCGGCCCACCTCGGTTTCGAGGCGCTGAAGGCGGCTCTGGGCGTCGACATCGTGCACATCCCCTACAAGGGCCTGCCACCGGCCATGCTCGACACCATCGGCGGGCAGATCGCGATGACGATGGACTCCATCCCCAGCGCGTCGCCGCACATCGCCAGCGGCCGCGTGCGCTGCATCGCCACCGGCGGCCGTCAGCGCTCGCCGGTGTTTCCCGCCATTCCCACCATCGCCGAGTCGGGGGTGCCGGGCTTTGCCATCGGCTCCTGGTACGGCCTGTTCGCTCCCAAGGGGACGCCGGCGCCGGTGCTGCAAAGGCTTTCGGGGGCAGTCCAGGAGGCCCTGAAGGACGAGGACATGCGTGCGTCGCTGTCCAAGGTGGGTGCCGACGGCCTGCCGATGACACCGGCCGAATCGCGCCGGTACCTCGAGGACGACATTTCGCGCTGGGTCAAGGTCGCCACCGACCTCAACATCAAGGTCGTGCCGTGACGGCCGTGCGGATCAGGTCGGTCGAGGCCATCGCCGTCGCCGTGCCGCTGCACCACGTGATGCGCATGGCCGGGGTGCGTATCTCGCATGCCGAGAACCTGATCGTGCGCATCGAGACCGAATGCGGCCGCGTCGGCTGGGGCGAGGCCGCCTCGGCGCCCACCATGACCGGCGACCTGCAGGCCTCGATGGTCACCGCGGTGCGACAGGTGTTCGCGCCGATGCTGGTGGGCCAGCAGCCGCTTCAGCGCGCGCAGCTGATGCAGCGCGTCCAGCACGCCGTGATGCGCAACAGCGGCGCCAAGTGCGCCGTCGAATGCGCGCTGTACGACTTGTGCGGCCAGCTGCTGGGCGTGCCGGTGTACGAACTGCTGGGTGGCGCGCGACGCGACGAACTGCGCCCCATGCACCTGCTGGGCAACGAACACGTGGAAGACGACGTGCGCGAGGCCGAGGGCAAGCTGGCGCAGGGCATCCGCTTCTTCAAGATCAAGATCGGCGTCAAGCCGGTGGAGCAGGAGATCCGCTCGACCCGGCTGCTGCGGCAGGCACTGGGCCCTGACGTGACGCTGTGCGCCGACGGCAACATGGGCCTGGGTGCGCAGCAGATCCAGGCCTATTGCGAAGGCGTGAAGGACCAGGGCCTGCTGTTCCTGGAGCAGCCGCTGCGCAGCGACAACCTGCTGGGCATGGCGCGCCTGGCGCGCAGCCTGTCGATCCCCTTGTGCGGCGACGAGTCGGTCGGCTCGCCGGCCGACGTGATGGCCCTGAGCGCCGCCGGCGCCGTGGCCGGGGTCAACCTGAAGACCATCAAGTTCGGCGGTCTGTCTCCCGTGGTGCACGCCTCGCACCTGTGCGATGAACTGGGCCTGGCCATCAACCTGGCCTGCAAGGTCGGCGAGACCAGCATCGCCGCCGCGGCGGTGACGCATCTCGGCCTGGTCATGAGCAACCTCGACTGGGGCATCAGCCTGACCAATCACTACCTGGCCGACGACCTCGTCAGGCAGCCGGTCGCCCCGGTCGAGGGCGTCATCCGCGTGCCGCGCACCCCGGGCCTGGGCATCGAAGTCGACGAAGCCCGAGTCGACAAGTACCGTGTCTGAGGAGACCCCATCATGAAGATCGTTCCGCTGCCCTGCGCTCTCGGCGCCGAAGTGCTGGACCTCGACCTCACGCGCGAGATCCCCGACGCGCAGTTCAGGACCCTGTACCAGGCCTACCTCGACCACCTGCTGCTGCTGTTCCGGGGCCAGCCCATCGGTGACCCGGACCTCGTGCGCCTGGCCCGCCGCTTCGGCGAACTGATGCTGCCGCCGGCGGCGCACGAGCGCTCGGGGCACCAGGTCAGCGACGCGCCGCCGGAGATCACGGTGGTGTCCAACGTCAAGGTCGACGGCGTGCCGATCGGCGAGCTCGGCGACGGCGAGGTCGTCTGGCACAGCGACTACTCCTTCAAGGAGGTGCCCGGCGGCATGCGCGTGCTGCACGGCGTGAAGATCCCGCCGGCCAGCGCCGGCGGCTCGACGGCCTTCGCCAGCATGTACGCGGCCTGGGACGGCCTGCCGGCCGATCTGCGCGACATCGCGCTGACGCACCACATCAGGCACGACACCGCCTACGACACCAACCGCAAGCTGCGCCTGGGCGCGGTGCCGGTGGACGATCCGCGGCAGGCCCAGGGGCCCAGGCACCCGATCGTGTCGACGCATCCGGAGACACGGGCCAACTCGCTCTTCCTCGGCCGGCGCTTCAAGCACTATGTCGACGGCCTCGAGCTCGACGAGTCCGACCGTGTGCTCGACGCCCTGTGGGCCAGCGCCACGCAGGACGCCCACTGCTACGTGCACGAGTGGCGCCAGAACGACGTGGTGCTGTGGGACAACCGCTGCACGCTGCATCGCAGAGGACCTTTCGACGCCTCGCACGAGCGCATCCTGCACGCGGCGCAGGTCAAGGGACACCGCCCCTTCCGCGATCCGCAGGCGGCTTCGCTGCCGCCGCATCCGCGTTCGCACACCGTGCAGCGGCAGGCGGCGTGATCGCGCCGGCCGAAAGCGGGGCCGGTGCCCCGTCGCTGCAGCACCTGAAGCTCTGGGGCCGCCGCGCTGCCTTCAACGTGCAGAAGGTGCTGTGGTGCCTGGACGAACTCGGCCTGCCGCACGAGCAGATCGACGCCGGCCAGCATCACGGCCGCAACAAGGACGCGGACTTCCTGCGAATGAACCCCAACGGCCGCATTCCCGTGCTCGAGGCCGACGGCTTCGTGCTCTGGGAGTCGGGCGCGATCATCCGATTCCTCTGCGCACACGCCGGCCGCGGCTCGCTGGGCCCGTCATCGGCCACGGCCTGGGCGCATGCCGACCAGTGGATGGACTGGGTGGCAGCCACGCTCTATTACCCGACCTTCCGCAACTACTACCTCTACCAGACACGCACGCCCGAGGCCGAGAAGGACGCCGCCCGCATCGAGGCCATGCGCCAGGAGGTGCGCGTCATCATGGCCGTGGCCGAACAGCGATTGCTGGACCGCGAGCATCTTGCGGGCGATGGCTTCTCGATGGCCGACCTGGTGTTCGGCGTGGTGGCCGACAAGTGGGTGCGCATCGAACAGGACCGGCTCGACACGCCACACATTGCGCGCTACCACGCTCGCCTGATGCAAAGGCCGGCCTTCCTGAAAAACGTCTTCAGCCATGCCCTGACGGCGATCTGACCCGGAGAAGAACATGCCTTCCACAACCCTGACCCGGCGCCGCGCCGGCGCCTTGATCGCAGCGCTGACGACCCTGTCGCCCGCGTTGACCAGTGCGCAGCCTGCCTATCCGAGCAAGCCGATCCGCTTCATGGTGCCCTACCCCGCCGGCGGCGCGCTCGACGCCGTGGCGCGCGCGGTTTCCGAACCCCTGCAGCAACGCCTGGGCCAGCCGGTGGTCATCGAGAACCGCGCCGGCGCAGGCGCCCGTCTGGGCACCGAAGTGGCCGTGCGCTCGCCCGGCGACGGCTACATGCTGCTGATCGTCACGCCCGGGCCCATCAGCGTCGCGCCGGCGCTGGTGCCGGGCCTGTCCTACGACCCGCTGAAGGACCTGATTCCCGTGCTGCGGTTGTCGGAGATCATCAACGTCATGGTCGTGCCCGACGCGCTGCCGGTGAAGACGGTGGCCGAGTTCATCGACTGGGCGAAGAAGCAGAACCGGCCGATCTCCTTCGGCTCCTCGGGCGTGGGCTCGGCCGACCACCTCGCCGCCGAGTTCTTCAAGCAGAAGACCGGCCTGAACCTGGTGCACATCCCCTACAAGGGCGGCGGTCCGGCCATGCAGGACCTGGCCACCGGACGCATCGACGTCAGCTTCGCCACCTATGCCGCAGCCGGCGGCGTGTTGCAGACGGGGAAGATCCGCGCCATCGCAGTCACCACGCCGGCCCGCACCTCGCTGCTGCCCGAGCTGCCGACCATCGGCGAGACCGTGCCCGGCTTCGGCGTCAGCAACTGGGCCGGCGTCTTCGTGCCCAAGGGCACGCCGCTGGCCATCCGGGAGCGGCTGTTCAAGGAACTCGTCGAGATCTCCAGGCTGCCGGAGGTGCGAAGCATGCAGAACCGGGTCGGCATCGACACCAGCCTCAGCGGGTCGATGGACGAGTTCATGAACCAGCTGCGCGAGGACACCCGGCAGTGGGACAAGGTCATCAAGGCCGCCAACATCAAGGCGGAATGATGGTGGCGCCCTTCGTGCCGGGCATCGTCGGCCTGGGCCTGATGGGGCAGGCGCTGGCGCAGCGCCTGCTGGCCCGCGGGCACCGCGTGATCGGCCACGACATCGACGACGGCAAGATGCAGTCCCTGGCGCGGGCTGGTGGGGTCGCGGCCGCCAGTCTGCAGGCCCTGCTGGCCGAAGCCAGCCACATCGTGCTGTGTGTGTTCGATGCCGACCAGGCGCTGTCGGTGGCGCGGGCGCTCCCCCGGCTGGCGGGCGCGGGCGACGACGCCGGACGCCGCGTGCTGCTGTGCACGACGACCTGCGACCCGGCACGTCTGGCAGAGATCGGCCGTGCCGTCGAGCAGGGCGGGCATCGCTTCATCGAAATGCCGGTCTCCGGCAGCAGCCAGCAGTTCGCCCGGGGCACGGCGGTGGGCCTGGTGGCCTGCGCCACCGACCTGCAGGCCGCACAGAAGGACTTCATCGGCGCGGTCTGCGCCGAGCATCACTACCTGGGCGAGACCCTCGGCGACGCCAGCAAGGCCAAGCTGGCCATCAACCTGGTGCTGGGCATCAACCGCGCCGCACTGGCCGAAGGCCTGGCCTTCGCCGGCGCCATCGGCCTGGACGCCGAGCGCTTCTTCGGTGTGCTGCGCCAGTCGGCCGCGATGTCCGCGGTGATGGACATCAAGGGCCCGGCCATGGTGACGCGTCGCTTCGAGCCGCCTCAGAGCCGTGTCGACCAGAGCCGCAAGGACTTCTCGCTCATCGTGCGGCTGGGCGAGCAGTCGGGCCTGGGTCTGCCCTTCGCGCGACGCTACGAACAGATGATGGACGACAACCTCGCCCACGGCGAAGGCCATCTGGACAACGCGATCGTCATCCGGGCGATCGAACGATTCACAGCTTGATCTTCCTGAAGGAGCCCGTCTTGGATTCATTCATCGGCCAGACGGCCATCGTCACCGGCGGCGCCACCGGCATCGGTGCCGCCGCCGCCGCGTCGCTGGCAGCGCAGGGGGTGCACGTGTGCATCCTGGACCTCGACGCCGCAGGGGCGGAGGCGGTCGTGCGCGACATCAAGGGCAGCGGCGGCACGGCCAGCGCGAGCCGCGCCGACCTGACCGACTGGAAGGACACGCAGGCCGCCGTGGATGCCTTCGCGAAGGGCGCGGGACGACTGGACATCGTGGTGCATTCGGCCGGTGGCTTCCCCGCCTACGTCAGCCTCATCGACTGCCCGGTCGAGGCCTGGGATCCGGTGGTCAACTCCAACCTGCGATCGATGTTCTACCTGCTGAAGGCCGCGGCCCCGCACATGATGCAGCGCCGCTACGGCCGCTTCGTGTCTCTGTCGAGCATGGCCGCGCGCAGCGGCGTCAACCCCAACCCGCCGCACTACACCGCGGCCAAGGGCGGCATGCTGGCGCTCACGCGGCAGGCTGCGCGCGACCTGGGGCCCTACGGCATCACGGTGAACGCAGTGGCGCCGGCCAACGTGCAGACGCCGCGCACGCGCGCCATCCGCACGCCGGAGCGCATCGCCCACATCGAACGCACCACGCCGCTGGGCCGCCTGGCCGAGCCGCAGGAGATCGCCAACGCGGTGGTCTGGCTGGCGTCGCCGCAGGCCAGCTACGTCACCGGGACGACGATGGACGTGAACGGCGGCGCGACGATGATCTGAGCCCGCGCCGGGGGCTCTGCGCGGCAGGGTGGTTGGTTCACACGGCTTTCCACAGCATGCTCAGCCCGACCAGCACCATCACCAGCGGCAGCGCCTTCTCGAACTGCGCCTGGCTGATGCGCGATCGCACGCGCTGCCCCACCACGATGCCCAGCGAGACCGGCAGCAGCGCCACCATCGACGACAGCAGCTGCGGCCCGCGCATCAGGCCCACCTGCGCCAGGAAGACCGCCAGCGCCACGCCGCCGGCGGCGAACAACATGGCCACCGACGCGGTGAAGACGTTCTTCTCCAGTCGCAGCAGGGCCAGGTAGGCCATCACCAGCGGGCCGAACAGCCCCGTCGTGCCGCCCAGCAGGCCGCTGAAGAAGGCCACGGTCGGGCCGGCCCAGCGGCGCGTGGCCTCGGGCACGTGGAACTCGGGGCGGGCCCAGCGCAGCGCCGGCTGCGTCAGCACCAGCAGTCCCATGATCACGTAGAGCCACCGCTCGCTCAGCAGCACCAGCGCCTGCGTGCCCAGCGCCAGCCCTGCCACCAGCGCCACGGCCATCGGACCGAAGCGCCGCAGCACCAGGCGCAGGTTGCCGCCCTGGACGGCCTGCCAGACGTTGGTCACCATGATGGGCATGGTCAGCAGCACCACGGCCTGCGGCACGCTCATGAACAGCGACAGGATGGGAATGGACAGCAGCGGCAGGCCGATGCCCAGCGCGCCCTTGGACAGACCACCGACGAAGAGCGCCACGCCGCTCCACAGCAGGGCCAGCCAGGGCAGCGACTCGGGCGTCACAGGGGGCGATCGGGCGCCGCGGGTGCGTGGTCCTGAAGAAGGCTGCGCAGGTGTACACGCCGGCCGTCGCTGCGGTCGGACTGCCGCGCCGCCTCGACCAGACCGAGGATGTCGATGCCGTAGCCGGCATCGAAATCGGGCTGCGGCGTGCCGCGGACCAGGCCCGCGAAGAGCTCGAGTTCGTCCTGGAACATGTCGCCGGGCTGCACCGGGATCTCCTGGGCGGCGCCGGGCGACTGGCCATGCCGCTGCAGCGTCAGGCTGGCACCTTCGTGCAGCCGCTCTGCCGTGGCCCAGCGCGTCTGGTCGATGCGGTAGTGCATCAGCGCGCGCGTGCCCACCACGCGCACCTCGAACACCCCCGGCGAGGTCCAGGAGCTGGTGATGCAGCCCAGCGCCCCGTTGCTGAAGCCCAGGCTGACGACCCACTGGTCCTCGACCTCGGCGCCGGCCGGCGACTTGCGCGACGAGATGGCACTGACGGTGTCGACGGCGCCGCCCAGGTGGCGCAGCACGTCGAACTGGTGGATCGCGATCTGGCTCAGCGGTCCGCCCGGGGCCTTGTCCTGGTACCAGCGCCAGTCGGCGGGTGTCAGCGCCAGCGCGCGCTCGTTGGAGAAGCGACCCTCGACCAGGCACAGCTCGCCCAGTTCGCCGGCGTCGATGGCCTGTCGCATCTGCTGCACGCCGCCCAGCAGCTTGGCACAGTGGCCCACGAACACCCGCACGCCGGCCGCGTCGCAGGCGGCGCGCAGCGCTCGGGCCTCACCCAATTGCCCGGCGATGGGCTTTTCGATGTAGACGTGCTTGCCGGCACGCGCACATTGCAGCGCGTAGGACAGGTGCAGTTCGTTGGGCACGGTGAGGATCACACCCTCGATGGCGGGGTCGGCGAGCCAGTGTTCCAGCGTTTCGGGGCACTCGACGCCGTGCGCAGCCGCGAAGGCCTGGCGCGTGGCCGCCGAACGGCTGTAGCCGTGCGTGATGCAAAGCGACGACGAGCGCGCCGCGGCCTTGGCCAGCACGCCGGCCCACTTGCCCAGTCCGATGATGCCCAACCTGACCACGTCTGCCCTCGCCCGCTGCCGGTCGGGGCCGGCTATTGCCCGCCCGATCCGCTGATGCTGACACCACCGCAGACGAACAGGGTCTGTCCGGTGATGTAGCTGCTCTCGGGTGCGAGGAAGAAGGCCACCGCCAGCGCGATGTCCTGCGGCGTACCCACGCGCTGCACCGGCACGCTGCGGATGACCTGGGCGCGCTTGTCGCTGCCCGGCGGATGACCGTTGTCGAACAGCTCGCTGGCCACCGGCCCCGGCGCCACGGCATTGACGGTGATGCCGTCGGCCGCCACCTCGAGCGCCAGGCTGCGCGTGAGGCCGATCAGGCCCGCCTTGGAGGAGACATAGGCGATGCGCGAGGTCTTGCCCATCACCGCACGGCTGGACAGGCTCACGATGCGACCGAAGTGCCGCTCGCGCATGCCCGGCAGCAGCGCCTGCACCAGGGCGATCGGGGCCTTCACGTTGAGCTTCCAGACGGCTTCCAGGTCCTCGTCGGTGACCGCGTCGATGCCCCCCGGGCGATTGACGCCTGCGTTGTTCACCAGATAGCCCACGGCGTGACGTCGTGCCAGCTCGGCACCGGCCTCGGCCGCCGCGCCCGGCGCCATCAGGTCGACCTCCAGGTGGTCGATGCGGCCGGGGCCCACGGGCCCGACGAACTCGGGGCGCCGCCGCTGCAGCGTGACCACGTGGCGGCCCAGCCCGGCCAGGTGCAGGGCCAGCGCTGCACCGATGCCCGCGCTGGCACCCGTGACGACGGCGATCTGCTCCTCGGGCCGAAGGGCGCTCACAGGTAGTCGACCTTCTTCCAGTCGCCCGGGCTCACCGACACCACGTTCTTGCCGCTGCCGCCTTCGCGCCTGTCGGCGAAGACCCGGCCTTCCTTCATGACGATCTGGATGTTCTTCTTCTCGGTCAGGCAGCGGATGTCCACCGTCGGGTCGCCCTTCACGGCGATCAGGTCGGCCAGCTTGCCGGCTTCGATGCTGCCGATGTCCTTCTCCATCCTGATGGCGCGTGCGCCATTGATGGTGGCCGTCTGCAGCGCTTCCATCGTGCTCATGCCGAGGTCGACGTAGATGCCCAGCTCCTTGGCATTGGTCCCCATCTCCGGGTCGAAGCCCATGTCGGTGCCCATGGCGATCTTGACGCCCGTCTTGTGCATGCGCTGGAAGGTGTTGAAGCAGCTGTCCTGGATGGACTTCATCTTGTTGATGACGAACATCGAGGTGCCCTGCAGGCGGCGCATCTCGATGGCGTGGTCGGTGCGGTGCAGCAGCGTGGGCGTCATCCAGACATTCGACGCCGCGATGCTGTCGGCCGTTTCCTGATCGGAGAACACCATGTGCTCGATGGTGTCGGCACCCGCCTGCAGCGCCATCTTCTGGCCGTTGGGCGTGAAGCAGTGCACCGCGGCGATCTTGTGGAAGGCGTGCGCCTCGTCGACGATGGCGTCGATCTCCTCCTGCGTCATGTTGCGGATGTCGGGCTCTTCCTTGTCGGTGCCGCCGCCGCCGGTGGCGCAGGTCTTCACCACGTCGCACCCCACCAGCATGTTCTGGCGCGCCAGCTTGCGCAGCTCCCAGGGGCCGTCGGCGGTCTGGAAGCCCAGGCGCTGCATGGCGCGCGGGTTGATGAGGTCGAGGTGCGAGCCCGTGATCGAGGTGAAGCCGCCGATCAGCATGCGCGGGCCTTCGATGATGCCGGCATTGATGGCGTCGCGCACGGCGCACAGGTGGGCGGTCATGAGCCCGCGGCTGGAGGCCAGGCCCAGGTCCCGCAGCGTGGTGAAGCCCATGTCGAAGCACAGCTGCGCGTGGAACACGCCGTACATCTGCTGCAGCTCCGGCGTGATCTCCCACTGCGCGACGCGGTAGTTGTGGAAGGTCAGGCAGTTGAACATCATCGTGTGCAGGTGGCAGTCGATCAGCCCCGGCATCAGGGTCAGGCCGCTGCAGTCGATCACCTCGGCGCCCTGCGGGATGAGCACGTCTCGCGCGCTGCCCAGGGCGGTGAACTTGCGACCCTCGATCTTCACCACCGGGTCGGAGATGACCTTGCCACCGATGACGTCGACCAGGCGTGCGCCCTTGACATAGCGGGCCGGACCGGCGGCCTCGGGCTGCTCGAACTTCTGGTACGTGGTGCTCATGGGGTCTCCGTGGATGCGTCCGCGGTGCGCTCGGCACCCGGTGTGAAGGCTTGGGCCAGGTTCAGGAAGCGCTGGTAGGCGGCAGGATCGAAGCCGGGCTTGGACGGGGTCTCCGGCACGCGCTGGTCCAGGTGTTCGAGCGAGCGTTCGAACTCGCGCCGGATCGACCCGCGCGAGATGACGACGATGCGCGAGTCGCGGTCCGCCCCCGGCCACTCGGCCATCTGCACCGGCTCGTGCACGATGGTCTGCGCGGCGTGCAGCGCCACCGGCCGGCCCTCGACGTTGAGGATGGCCTTCAGGCGCAGCAGGTGCTCGCCCTTCATCGTCGCCAGCAGGTTGAGCCACATCACCAGCCCGGTCGACGAGATCTCTCCGGGGCGGCGGATGGCGAAACTCTCGATGCCCAGCGGCCGCAGCGCGTGGGACAGGCTGGTCATGCCGCCCGTCGGCGCCAGCAGCGAGGCCTGACCCGAAGCCTGCATCGCGCGGCGCACCTGGTCTTCACCGGCCTGCAACCAGCGCAGGAAGGCCGTCTGGCCGTGCAGGTCGCCGCCGGACAGCACGTCCTGCGCGCTCAGGCCCTCGGGGCACCCCCGCCGCGACGTCACCAGCGCGGCGCCCGGGTTGATGGCGCGCAGTTCGGCTTCGAGCAGATCGGGGTCGCCGGCCTGCGGCAGGTCGCGCTTGCTGACCAGCAGCAGGTCGGCCACCGCCACCTGGCGGATGGCCTCGGGGTGCATGCGCATCTGGGCCGCGCTGTTGACGGCGTCGACCAGCGTCACGATGCGGTGCAGCCGGTAGTCGTCGCGCACCGACTCGTCGCACAGCACGGTCTGAAGGATGGGGATGGGGTTGGACAGCCCGGTGGTTTCCACCACCACCTGGTCGAAGTCGGGAATCTGTCCGCTGTCGCGCCGCTGGCGCAGATCGCGCAGCGTCTGCACCAGGTCGCCGCGCACCTCGCAGCACAGGCAGCCGCCCTCGATGAGCACGATGTTCTCGACCGGCGTGGCGATCAGCTGGTGGTCCAGTCCGATCTCGCCGAACTCGTTGACCACCACCACGATGCGGCCGGTGCCGGGCTGGGACAGCAGCCAGTTCAGGAAGGTCGTCTTGCCGCTGCCGAGGAAGCCGGTGACGATGGACAGCGGGACAGGGCCGGGGGTCGAAGAAGCAGTTGGAATGTGCATGGCTTTCGATCGGTGCCCGCGAGATTAGAGAGATTCACGCCATAGATCAAATGCTAATCTTTTATGATGTCCATAGATCACGTCGACACTTTGAGCCAGGGAAGCCGCCCGCGCACCCGCTCAGGGCTTGAGTCGTGCACGGCGCGTCCCGATGCCGCGCGCGCCGTCGCGGTACACCTCGCGGATCATGTCCACGATGATCTTGGCCGCCGGCGACAGGTTGGCCTCCTGACGCGTGAAGATGCCGGCGCTGCGGAACACCGCCGGCCGGATGGGCACGGCCACCAACCCGCCCGTGCCGCTGGCCATGCGCGCGGTGAGGATGGTCGCCAGGCCGGTGTTGGCGACCATCTGCAGGATGGCGTCGATCGAGTTCATCTCGATCTTCACCAGCGGCGTGCGCATGGCGTCGAGGAAGGCGGCGTCGATCATCTTGCGCGAGACGTAGCCTCGCGTCAGCAGGGCCAGCGGCGTCTGCGCGATGTCGGCGAAGTTCACCGACGCCTGCTTGGCCATCTCGTGGCGCCGCGAGACGATCAGCGCCAGTTCTTCCTTGAACAGGTCTTCCCAGTTGACGTTGTCGCCGCCGGCCGGGCCGTAGGCCACCCCGAAGGCAAGATCGCCCTCGCGCACCTGCCGCTCCAGTTCGCCCGTGGGCAGCTCCAGCACGCTCAGGTGGATGCCGGGGTACTCGGCCTGGAACCGCGACAGCACCGGCGGCAGCAGGCTGTTGGTGAAGGACGAGATGACGCCGAAGGTGAGGCTGCCCTGTCGCAGCCCGCGGAACTCCTGGATCGCGATCTTGCCGTTCTCCACTTCCTTGGTCGCCCTCGAGGCGTACTCGGCGAAGATCTCGCCGGCATTGGTCAGCCGCACGTGCCGGGCGGAGCGGTCGAGCAGTTCGCAGCCGAGTTCCTCTTCGAGCTGGCGGATCTGGTGCGACAGCGTGGGCTGCGTCACGCACAGTTCGTGCGACGCCTTGGTGAAGCTGCCCAGCTTCACGATGCTCAGGAAATAGCGCAGATGCCTCAGTTCCATGCCTGCCTGCCTTCAATGCATTGACCAAAGACATCATTCCATAGACAGCACACATGATTTCTAGTGGAAGTCATGGATTGATCTATCAGGCGATGACCCTTAACTTACTCGGGTTGCCCTGCCATCACGGCAGGGCATGCGGCAGGAGTGACCCGGGTGGCGGACCGAATCGAATTGCGCAACGTGTTCTACACGTACCGATCGAGCGAGCGTGAAGTGCTCGCGGTGAAGGACGTGTCCTTCACCGTCGAGGCCGGGCAGTTCGTCTGCCTGGTCGGTCCCAGCGGTTGCGGCAAGACGACCATCATGAACATGCTCGCCGGCTTCCTGCAGCCCACCGGCGGCGAGATCCTCATCGGTGGAAAGCCCGGCGTGGCGAGCTCCGACCGCGCCGTCGTGTTCCAGGACTTCGCGCAACTCTTCCCCTGGCGCAGCGTGCGGGCCAACGTCGAGTTCGGCCTGGAGATGCGCAAGGTGCCGGCAGCGCAGCGCCGAGAGACCGCGATGGAGTTCCTGCGCCTGGTCAAGCTCGACAAGTTCGCCGAGTCCTATCCGCACCAGCTGTCGGGCGGCATGCAGCAGCGCGCCGCGATCGCACGCGCCCTGGCCTACAACCCCAGCGTTCTGCTGATGGACGAGCCCTTCGCCGCGCTGGACGCCATGACGCGCGACGAGATGCAGCGCATGCTGGCCGACGTCTGGGCAGCCACGAAGAAGACGGTGGTCTACATCACGCACAACGTCGCCGAGGCGGTCTACCTCGGTGACAAGGTGGTCGTGCTTCGCGCCCATCCAGGCTCGGTGACCACCATCATCGACGTCGACCTGCCGCGCCTGCGCGAGCCGCTCACCGCCGAGTTCGCGAACCTGCAGAAGAGCATCCTGCACGCCTTGAGCCACCCCGACGAGGTCGCCGCGGCGGCCTGATCCGGCCGGCTTCCATCCTCGTCACCTCACCATGCCCCACATCCACACGACCGCCACGTCGGCCCGCCCGGCGCACCGAAGGAGACCCCCATGAGCCAGCATCCCGTCACCCGCCGCACCCTGATCCGTGGCGCTGCCGCCCTCACCGCCATGCCGGCGCTGGCCGGCATGGCCCGCGCGCAATCCACTGAGCCGCTGCGCTTCGGCTTCCAGAACACGTCCTGGGGCTCGATCGGCATGGTTGCCGAAGCCGAGGACATGTTCAGGAAGCAGGGCGTCAACGTCAGCATCAACCGCTTCGACTCGGGCAAGGCGGTGCGCGACGCGATGATCGCCAACCGCATCGACGTCGGCGTGCTGGGCACGACGCCGATGATCCTGGGCGTCGTCAAGGGCGACGTGGCGCCGGTGGCGATGGCCATGTACGCGGGTCGCACCAACGCCATCGTCGCCGGCAGGAACAGCGGCATCAGGACCATCGCCGACCTGCGCGGCAAGAAGATCGGCACCCAGATCGGCTCGTCCACCGACACCGTGTTCGTCTCCAAGGTGCTGCCCAAGTTCGGCCTCAGCAAGGCCGACGTGACCCTGGTCAACGCCAAGTTCGAGAACCACGTCGCGGCGCTGACCGGCGGCTCGATCGACGCCTTCGCCGGGGTCGAGCCCTTCCCGTCGGTGGCCGTCACCGAAGGCCTGGGCCTGAGCATCATCGACTACGCCGACTTCGACATGGTGCCGGTCTGGCTGGGCATCAACTCCCCCGTGCTCGAGAAGCGGCGCGATGCGGTGATGGGTTTCCTGCGCGCCTGGGTCGCCACCATCGACATCTTCAAGAACACACCCGACCGCGCCGCCACCATCGTGCAGGAGAACTTCACCAAGATGGGCTTCACGGTGTCCAAGGCCGCCATCGCCACCATGCTGGGCAAGCTCGACGCCAATCCGGCCTACGTGCCGCAGCTCGAGGCCTACCTGCGCGACGAGTCGCAGTTGCTGCTGTCCCAGCGCCAGATCAATGCCATTCCAGACTGGCGTCCGCTGCTGGCCAACCCCCTGGTGAGCCAGATCAGACGGAGCTGAGGCCCCCAAGCCGCTCCGACCATGCGTCGTGTCCTGGACTTCCTGCTGCCGGCGCTGCCCTTCATCGCCATCCTGGGGGCCTGGCAGTGGCTGGCGCTGAACGGCGGCTTTCCGCCCAAACTGGTGCCCGAACTGGGCCAGATCGCGCGCACGTTCGTGCGGCTCGCGGTCGAAGGCACGATGTGGCAGGCGGCCTCGGCCACGCTGCTGCGCCTGATGGCTGGATTCCTGATCGCCGGCTGCCTGGGCGTGCTGATCGGCATCCTGATGGGCCGCCACAAGTCGGTGGAGGACTTCCTGCTGCCGCTGGTCAGCTTCGTCTACCCCATCCCCGGCATCGCCTATGCGCCGCTGTTCGTGCTGTGGTTCGGCCTGGGTGACCTGCCGGCCATCCTGCTCATCGCCTTCGCGTCGACCTTCCCGGTGGTGATGAACACCTGGAAGGGCGTCAAGGCCGTCAAGCCGGTGTGGATCCGCTCGGCCACCGTGATGGGCGCGCGCGACCGCGACATCTTCTGGCGCATCGTGCTGCCCGGGGCGCTGCCCTTCGTGCTCACGGGCCTGCGCCTGGGGCTGGCGGCGGCCTGGCGCATCCTGGTGGCCGTCGAAATGCTGATGTCCGTGAAGACCGGCCTGGGCTGGATGATCTTCGGCTCGCAGACCTTCCTCAACACCGACGTGATGCTGGCCACCATCGTGCTCATCGGCCTGATCGGCGTGGGTCTGGAGAAGCAGGTCTTCGAGCGCATCGAACGCCGCACCGTGGTGCGCTGGGGGATGGTGAAGGCATGATCCGTTCAACCGTCCGGGGCGCCCGGCCATGAGCGGCCCCGGCAACACCAGCACCGCAGCGGCAGGACAGGGCGACACCGACAGCCTGGCGCGATCGGCCCGTCGCCGCTTCGGCCGCACGCTGCTGCTGGGCTGCGCCGGCTTCGCGCTGGCCCTGCTGCTGTGGGAACTCTTCGCGCGCAGCGGCCTGTTCTCGAAGGCGCTGACGCCGCCGCTGCAGCTGATCGCACTGCGGCTGGGTCAGATGCTGGCCGAGGGCGACATCTTCATCCACACCGGCCTGACCATGATGCGCATGCTGGTCGGCCTGGGCATCGCCTTCGCCGTGGCCATTCCCTTCGGCATGCTGATGGGCACCTCGCGCACGGTCGAGCGCATGTTCTCGCCGCTGCTGAGCGTGCTGATGCCCATCCCCTCGCTGGCCTGGGTACCGCTGTTCGTGCTGTGGTTCGGCCTGGGCAACCTGGCCACCATCCTGGTGGTGATCTACGCCTCGGTCTTCACGCTGATCTTCAACACCTGGGTCGGCGTGCGCGCCATCAACCCGGTGTGGACCAAGGCCGCTGTCGTGATGGGCGCCAGCCCCGCGCAGTCGCTGGCCAAGGTGGTGTTTCCCGGCACGCTGCCCTACATCATCTCGGGCCTGCGCATCGCCTTCGGGCGCGCCTGGATCGCCGTCATCGGCGGCGAACTGCTGGCCAGCCCGCAGTTCGGCCTGGGCAAGATCATCTTCGATGCACGCGAATACCTCGACACCGAGTCCATGCTGGCGGCGCTGGTGCTGGTCGGCCTGATCGGCATCGCCATCGAGAAGCTGGTGCTGCGCCGCATCGAGCGCGGCACCATCGAACGCTGGGGCATCTCGCAGGGCAGCACCGCTTGAGCCCGCGCCGACCGCACGCCTCCGGGACGGACATGCACGACACCACACTGCAGCAGGAGTTGGGCGCCATCGTCGGCGATGCCTACGCGCTCTTCGATCCAGGCGATCACACGCGTTTCGTCAACGACTGGTTCGGCCGCGAAGGCGGCCGTGCCCGCTGCGTGCTTCGGCCGCGCAGCACGGCCGAGGTGGCCGCGGTGGTGGCCTGCTGCGCCCGGCACGGCGTGCCGGTGGTGCCGCAGGGCGGCAACACCGGCCTGGCCGGCGGCGCGCTGCCCGATCAAAGCGCGGCGCAGTGTGTGCTGTCGCTCGAACGAATGACGGCAGTGCGCGAGATCGACCCTGCCGGCAAGACGCTGACCGTCGAGGCCGGTGCGGTGCTCGCCCACGTGCACGCGGCAGCGCGCGAGCAGTTCATGGAGTTCCCTCTCACGATGGGCTCGCAGGGCAGCGCCACCATCGGCGGCCTGCTGTCCACCAATGCCGGCGGAACGGCGGTGCTGCGTCATGGCAATGCGCGCGCGCTGTGCCTGGGCCTGGAAGTGGTGACGCCGCAGGGCGAGGTCTGGAACGGCCTGCGGCGACTGCGCAAGGACAACACCGGCTACGACCTGCGCGACCTGTACATCGGCGCCGAAGGCACGCTGGGCATCATCACCGCCGCAGTGCTCACGCTGGTGCCCACCCCCAAGGCGCGGCTGGCGGCGATGGTCAGCGTGACCTCGCCCGAGCAGGCGCTGCTGCTGCTGCAGGCCGTGCAGCAGCGCGCCGGCGCCCTGCTGACCGCCTTCGAGCTCATCTCCGACGACTGCCTTCGCCTGGTGGCACAGTACTTCCCGCAACTGCCGCATCCCTTCGGCGCCCAAGCCGCACCCTGGGCCGTGCTGCTCGAGCTGTCCGACCACGAGTCCGAGGGGCATGCCTTCGAGCTGATGGAAGGCCTGCTGGGCGAGGCCCTCGAAGGCGGCCTCGTGAAGGACGCTCTGATTCCGCAGTCGCTGGCGCAGTCGGCGCGCTTTTGGGACATGCGCGAACACATCCCGCTGGCGCAGGTGGAAGACGGCAAGAACGTCAAGCACGACATCTCGCTGCCGATCTCGGCCATTCCGCGGTTCCTGCAGGAAGCCGGCCCGCTGCTCGAAGCCCTGCACCCCGGCGCGCGCATCATCGCCTTCGGCCACGTCGGCGACGGCAACCTGCACTACAACGTCGCCGCGCCGCCCGGCCGGCCGCCGGCCGAGGTGCTGGACCGCAAGGCCGCCATCCATGCCACCGTGCACGACCTGGTGGTGCGCCTCGGCGGCTCGATCTCCGCGGAGCACGGCATCGGCCGCATGAAGGCGGCCGAACTGGCGCACTACAAGAGTCCGCTGGAGATGCGGCTGTTCGAAAGCGTGAAGCGGGCGCTGGACCCGCTGGGCCTGATGAACCCGGGCAAGGTGCTGCTGGCGCGCCAGCCCTGAGCGGGCCCCGGTCCGACGCGTTTGCGGCCGCTGGCGACAATGGCGGGTGATCTCGATCCCCCAAGCGCCCCAGGAACGGGCAGAGCAAGCGCCCGAGGCGGCTCCAGACGCTGCCTCCACGGCCCCTCGTGATCCTGCCCCGGATTCCCCGGATTCCCCGGATTCCCTGAATACGCCGAATTCCGCGTCCGCCCCCTGGACCTGCTCTGTCACCGTGCGCAGCCTGTGCGAGTTCACCGCCAAGCAAGGGGACCTCGACCGACGCTTCACGCCGTCGGCCACCGCGCTGGAAGGCCAGCACGGACAGGCCGCCGTGGTGGCGCGGCGCGGCCCCGCCTACGAGAGCGAAGTGGTCCTCGAAGGCCGCAGCGGCGAGTTGCGCGTGCGCGGCCGGGCCGACGGCTGGGACCCCATCCGCGGCTGCCTGGAAGAGATCAAGACCATCCGTGGCCTGCCCGAGGACATTCCCGAGAACCGCCGCGCGCTGCACTGGGCACAGCTGCAGACCTATGGCGCGCTGCTGTGCCGCAGCCGCGGCCTGGCCGAGCTGCACATCGCGCTGGTCTATGTCGACGCCGCCACGCAGCACGAAACCGTGCAGCGCCTGGCCTGCAGCGCGGCCGAACTCGACGCCGCCTTCGAAGACCGCTGCGGGCGCTACCGTGCCTGGGCGCTGCAGGAAGCGGCTCACCGGCGCGCACGCGACGAGGCGCTGGCCGCCCTGCCCTTTCCGCCGGGCGACTTCCGGCCCGGCCAGCGACTGCTGGCCGAAGCCGTCTACCGCAGCGCGCTGAACCGCCGCTGCCTGCTGGCCCAGGCCCCCACCGGCATCGGCAAGACGCTGGGCACGCTGTTCCCGCTGCTGCGCGCCATGCCGGCCGCCGGCATCGACAAGATCGGCTTTCTCACCTGCAAGGGCACCGGCCGCATCACGGCGCTGGAAGCGCTGGAGCCGCTGCGCGAACACACGCCGGGCCGCACCCTGCGCGTGCTGACGCTGGTGGCCAAGGAGCAGGCCTGCGAACACCCGCAGGCCGCCTGCCACGGCGAATCCTGCCCGCTGGCCCGGGGCTTCTACGACCGCCTGGCCGCCGCCCGCGAAGAAGCCGTGGCCACCGGCTGGCTGGACCCCGCGGCGCAGCGCCGCATCGCGCTGGCGCACGGCATCTGCCCCTACTACCTGGGCCAGGAACTGCTGCGCTGGGCCGACGTGGTGGTGGGCGACGTGCACCATGCCTTCGACCCCTACGGCGCGCTCTTCGCGCTGGCGCAGGCGCAGGAATGGAAGCTTGCGCTGCTGGTGGACGAGGCGCACAACCTGATCGAGCGCACGCGCGCCATGTACTCCACCAGCATGAGCCTGGCGCAGATCCGCACCGCGGCGCAGAGCGCGCCCTCGGGCCTGCGCGGGCGCTTCCAGCGCTGGCTGAAGGCCGTGGCCGAACTGGCGGCCGCGCACGACGACGACTACCACGCGCTGGACACCGTGCCCGATGCACTGGCCGAGGCGCTGCAGGGCCTGGTCGCGGGCCTGGCCGATCACGTGCAGAAGCACCCGCTGGCCACCGGCCCGCTGCTGGACTTCCACTTCCAGGCGCTGGCCCTGCAGCGACTGATCGAGCGCTTCGGCCCGCACAGCGTGTTCGACGTGCAGCGCGAGGCGACGGCACCCGCGCGCGCGGCCCAGGCGGCGATGGCCTCGCTGCCCTTCGAGCCCGACCCCGAGGCCATGCTGTCGATCCGCAACATCGTCCCGGCGGCCTTCCTCAGGCCGCGCTTCGCGGCCTGCCACACCGTGACGCTGTTCTCGGCAACGCTGGGCCCGCCCGAGTACCCACGCGACCTGCTCGGCCTGCCCGAGGACACCGGCTGGATCGACGTGCCGCCGCCCTTCCCGCCCGAGCACCTGGAGGTGCGCATCGCCGGCCGCTTGTCCACGCGCTACCCGCACCGCCAGGCCTCGCTGGACGCCGTCAGCGATCTGATGGCCAGGCAGTATGCGCAACACCCCGGCAACTACCTGGCCTTCTTCAGCAGCTTCGAGTACCTCGACCAGGCGGCGTCACGGCTGGCCTTGCGCCACCCCGAACTGCCGCAGTGGCGGCAGTCGCGTGCGATGGACGAAGCCTCGCGCCGCGCCTTCCTGGGCCGCTTCGTGCCGGGGGGTCGCGGCATCGCCTTCGCGGTGCTGGGCGGCGCCTTCGCCGAAGGCGTGGACCTGCCGGGTTCGCGCCTCGTCGGCGCCTTCATCGCCACGCTGGGCCTGCCGCCGGTGAGTCCGGTGCAGGCGCAGTTCCGCACCCGGCTGGACGCGATGTTCGGCGCCGAGCACGGTTACGCCGACCGCGTGCCTGCGATGCAGAAGGTGGTGCAGGCCGCCGGCCGCGTGCTGCGCTCGCCCGAGGACCGCGGCTGGCTGTGGCTGATGGACCAGCGCTACCGCCGGCCCGAGGTGCGCGCGCTGCTGCCCTCCTGGTGGCGCATCGAAGCCTGAGCCGCGCGCCTATTCGTCGAGGAAGAAGCGCAGCATCTCGCGCGTGGCATCCGGTCCCGCCACGTCGGTGTAGCTGCCCTGTCGGCTGCCGCCAGACCACGCATGCGCCGCGCCGTGCACCAGCCAGTGTTCGCCGACGATGCGGCCGTCGTCCTGGCGCCAGACCTGGCGCGTCGCGGCATGGCGCCCCGCCTGGCGGTCGACCGTGGCGGACTCCCGGCGCGCCGCGCCCGCCATGGCGGCGATGACCTGCTCGCCGTTGCGCGGGTGCACGGTGCTGTCCTGGCTGCCGTGGAAGACGATGGTGCGCACGGCGGTGGCCAAGGCCGGGGCGTCGGCGCCCGAGCGCATGGCCTGCAGCGCCGAAGGCAGGTCCTTGGCGGCGCCGGCGGCCAGGCCCGAGTGCACGCCGACGGCGGCGATCAGTTCCGGGTAGGCGACGCCCAGGATGGCCGCCATCGCGCCGCCCGCCGACAGCCCGGCAGCGAAGATCCTGGAGGCGTCGACACGATGGTCGCCCTGCACCTGCGCGATCATGCCGGCCAGCAGCGACGGCTCGCCGCGGTCGCGCTGCTGGTGCGTGTGCTTGAACCAGTTCCAGCAGCGCTGCGGGTTGGCCTGCTGCGACTGCGCCGGGTACAGCACGTAGAAGCCGCGCTCGTCGGCAGCCTGGTTCATGGCCGTGCCGGCGGCGAAGTCGTCGGGGTCCTGGGTGCAGCCGTGCAGCATCACCACCAGGGGCAGCGGTTGGCTGCCGGCCTGCGCAGGCACGTAAAGCCGGAAGGCGAGCTCGCCGGACTTGCCGGCATGCCGTCCCGACACCATGGATCCGGCGGACACGGCGGCTGCAGCCCGGGCTTCGTCGCGCGGGGCCCGGCCGGGAAGCACCTCGTCGACCCAGGGCAGCGGGCGCGTGCCCACGGAAGGCACGGGCGGCATCACGCCCGCCCGCCATGCGTCGAAGGCGGCTTGCAGCGACGTCGCCTGCGGGCCGCCTTCGTTCGGCGCCCCGGCGGGCAGGGTGCCGCTCAAGGCGCCCTGCAGTGCCGCAGCGGCTTCCTGCAGACGGCCACTGCGCGTCAGCGCCGTGGCATGGGCCATCTGGTCCTGGAAAGATCGGTTCATGGGGTCCTTGGAGAGAAGCGGGATGTCAGCGCAGGCGCGGTGCCAGGGCGGCGCGCAGCGCCGGACGGGCATGCCAGGCACCCAGCACGCTGAGGGATCGGATGGTGGCCAGCGCGAGTTCGGGCGTGATGTCGTCGGCAAACGACGTCAGGCCCAGCACACGGATGTCCAGCATTCGGCGTGCCTTCTGCACCGCCTTCAGGTCCGCCGCGGTGAAATGCTGGATGCCCAGCACCAATGTGCGGCGGGCCACCACTTCTTTCAGGACCTCCTGGTGGCTGCCGATCTGGTTGCGTATGGCCGTGCGGATGAAGTCGCTGCGGTTGGCATAGAAGCCTTCCTGCACCAGCAGATCGACCTGGCCGAGATCGACCACACCGAGGTTGATGGTGATCTTCTCGTCGGTGATCCGGGGGCTGGCCGACAGGGTGGCGCTGCGTGCTGGCATGCCGCCATGCTACTACTTTCCATCCAAGTGGATGAATCATGCGTGCCAAGGTCGGCAGCGCCGGTCGGCACCGGTCCCCTGTCTCAAGTCGCTGGCGCGCGGGGCCGATATGACGGGCTGTGATCGCCTCCCTGAAAGCGTCCGCCATGAACACCGCCCAAGCCGCTTCATTCGCCGACGCCGCCCTGCTGTCCGAGCTCGACCACCTGGCCGATGCCGACCTCGACGCGCTCGACTTCGGTGTCATCGCCATCGATGCCGAGGGCGTGGTGCGGCGCTACAACGCCTTCGAGTCCCGGGCTGCCGGCCTGTCCAGCCAGCGCGTGCTGGGACAGCCGCTGTTCACCGTCGTCGCGCCCTGCATGAACAACTTCATGGTGGCGCAGCGCTTCGAAGACGCACTGGCCGACGGTGCCGCGCTGGACGCCACGCTCGACTACGTGCTGACCCTGCGCATGCGCCCGGTGAAGGTCCGACTGCGCCTGCTGGCGGCGCCGGCGGGTCCGCTTCGCTACGTGCTGGTCCAGCGTCCGGCATGACGCGGGCGGAACCCACGCTCGCCGAAGAGCACGAGGCGCTGATCCAGTTCCTGTACATGGCGCCCATCGGCTTGCTGCAGGCTCGCCTGGACGGCGAGATCCTGATGGTCAACCCGCTGTGTGCGCAGCTGCTGATGCCGCTGTCGCGCGACGGCGACCTGAGCAACCTGTTCAGCGCCCTCGAAGGTGTGGCCCCCGACCTGCGCAGCCGCGTGCAAGGGTTCCCGGGCCCGCATGGCCTGGTGTGCGAAGGCTGGCAGCTGCGCGTGGCGGCCAGCACCCGCCAGGGCACCGGGCACAGCATCCTGGCCCTGACCCTGCTGAAGCTCGACGAACAGCGCCTGATGGCCGTGCTGGGCGACGTGACGCAGAGCGTGCAGCACGAGCGCGAACTGCGCCAGAGCCAGGCCTGGATCAACACCATCGTCACCGGTCTGACCGACTACGCCTTGCTGACCCTGGACGACCAGGGCCGTGCACGCGACTGGAACGCCAGTGTCGAACGCGTCACCGGCCACGGCGAAGCTTCGACCCTCGGACGCCCGTTCTCGATCTTCTATCCCGAAGATGCCATCGACCCCATGGGCACGCAGGACCGCCTGCAGGAGGCCGACCGCAGCGGCTGGAGCCTGGACGAGGGCTGGCGGCTGCGCGCCGATGGCAGCCGCTTCTGGGGCAGCTGCCTGGTCGCGCCGCTGCACGCGGCCGACGACGTGCTGCCCGAAGATCGGGCCTACAGCCTGGTGATCCGTGACGTGTCCGACCGCCGCGAGGCCACCGAGGCCTTGCGCCGCGCCGTGTCCTGCGACCACCTCACCGGGCTGGCCAACCGGCGCGCGCTGTTCGAGGCCTGCGAACTGGAGATGCAGCGCTGGCGGCGCGCCCCCCGCCCGCTGTCGCTGGTGCTGATCGACGTCGACCACTTCAAGCGCACCAACGACGAACACGGCCATGCCGCCGGCGATGCCGTGCTGCGCCATCTGGCCGCCGGCCTGTCGGCGACGTGCCGTGCGATGGACGTCGTGGCCCGGCTGGGCGGCGAGGAGTTCGTGGTGATGCTGCCGGGTTGCGACGGCGACGCCGCCACGGCGGTGGCGCATCGCCTGTGCGAACGCATCGCTGCGGGGATGGTGTCCGTCGACGGAAAGGGGCTGCGCTGCACGGTGAGCCTGGGCGTGGCGTCGATGGAGACGGGCGTCGACGGCGTCGATGCGCTGATCGAACGCGCCGATCTGGCCATGGTTGCCGCCAAGGCCGCCGGGCGCAACCGGGTCGTGCGCTGGCAGCCCGGTCTGCGACCCGCCGCCGCGGCGGCCGAGGCGCGCTGAGCCGCGCCCGCAACGGCAGGCCGGACGGTCCCCCCGCACCATGAACGAACAGCCCAAGGCAGTACACGCGGCGCCGGCGGACCCGGCGCCCCCTGACGCCCAGGACACGCATGAAGCGCTGATGCAGTTCCTCTACCAGGCACCCATCGGCCTGGTGCAGACCACGCTCGACGGCGAGATCACGATGATCAACCCGATGTCGGCGCAACTGCTGATGCCGCTGGCCGACCAGGGCAACCTGGGCAACCTGTTCGAGGTGCTGCACGAGGCCGCGCCGCAGCTGCGCGCGCTGGCCGCCGCCGCGCCCTACCCGGGGGGCAAGGTCTGCGACGGCCTGCGGCTGCGCGTGGGTTCGCCCGCGGCAGGCCGGACCCTGCCCACCACGCTGTCGCTGCAGATGCTGCGGCTGGACGCGCAGACGCTGATGTGCAGCCTGAGCGACATCTCGGACGCCGTGCGGCTGGAACAGCAGCGGGTGGCCGCCGGGGTGCGCGACGCCAGCCGCATCGACAGCCTGACGGCCCTGCCGAACCGCACGGTGGTGCTGGAGCGCATCGAACACGCCCTGCAGCGCACGCGCGGCGACCCGGGCTGCCGCTTCATCGTGCTGTTCATCAACGGCGACCGCTTCAACCGCGTCAACGTCACGCTCGGCCCGGCCGCCGGCGACGAACTGCTGCGCCTGATGGGCGCGCGCATCAGCGGGGCGGTGCGCCGTCGCGACACGCTGGACCCGCAGGCGGGGTCCGGCTGCACGGCGGCCCGGCTCGGCGCCGACGAGTTCGTCGTCGTGCTGGAGGCGCTTCGAGCCGGCGAGCCCGAAGCAGAGGCGGCCGAGGTGGCCGAGGTGGCCAGCACGGTGGCCCGCCGCCTGGTCGACGCACTGGGCAAGCCCTACCTGATCGGCACCGTGCCGGTGCACAGCACGGCCAGCGTGGGCGTCGTGGTGGGTGATGGCAGCGCCGCCGATGCCGAGGCCGTGCTGCAGGACGCCGGCCTGGCCATGCGCGAGGCCAAGCGCAGCGGCGGGGCACGGCATTGCGTGTTCGAGCCGCAGATCAAGGAGCGCGCGCGCGGTCGGGCGCGCGTGGAAAGCGAGCTGCGCCTGGCGCTGCAGGAAGATCAGCTCTTCGTCGTGTACCAGCCCATCGTGAGCATGGACAGCGGTGGCGTCTGCGGCGTCGAGGCCCTGGTGCGCTGGCAGCACCCGCAGCGCGGCCTGGTCTCGCCCGTAGAGTTCATCGGTGTGGCCGAAGAAAGCGGCCTGATCGCGCCGCTGGGCATCTTCGTGCTGAACGCCGCCTGCCGGCAGTTCGCAGCCTGGCGGCATCAGCTCGGCGACCACGCGCCGCAGGTGCTGTCGGTGAACCTGTCGCGCGCGCAGCTGAACGAGCCGACGCTCGTGGCCGAGGTGCGGCATGCGCTGCAGTCCAGCGGCCTGGCCGCAGCCTGCCTGCAGCTGGAGATCACCGAAAGCCTGGCTGCCGAGAATCCGCTCATCCAGTCGCGCCTGCACGAGCTCAAGCGCCTGGGGGTGATGCTGGCGCTGGACGACTTCGGCACCGGCTACTCGTCGCTGGCCAGCCTGCACCAGTGGCCGGTGGACGTGATCAAGATCGACCGCTCCTTCGTCAGCCAGGTGGCGTCCAGCGCGCACCACCGCGTGCTGGTCGAAGCCACCGTGCGCGTGGCCCGCAGCCTGGGCATGGGCACCGTGGCCGAGGGCGTGGAGACCAGCGAGCAGGCCGCAGTGCTCGAGGCGTTGCAGTGCGACAAGGGCCAGGGCTACCTGTACTCGCGCCCGCTCGACGGCGAAGCGGCCACGCGCTGGCTGTCCGGCCGCGCCCCGGCGCCGTTGCCGCGCGCCGAGGTGCGCACCCTGCACCGCGCCGAAGCCGCCGAACGCCTGCTGCAGCAGATCGAGCAGTCCCAGGTGCCGGTCGGGCTGTTCGACCCGCAGGAGCACCTGGTGTGGTCCAACCGCAGCTTCCGCGACATCCACTGGCGTCACGGGGCCGGCACCCCGACCTGGGAAGAGATCATGCGCAGCGCGCACCGCCATCAAGAGGGCGTGCTCATAGCCACCGCCGACATCGACGGCTGGATCGCCGACGTGCGGCATCGCTACCGACAGCAGGCGCGTCGCGTCTTCGAATCCGACCTCGCCGACGGCCGCTGGATGCGCGTGAGCGAGGAAACCTCGGCCGACGGCTGGCAGCTCAGCCTGTGCAGCGACGTGACGAGCCTGAAGGTCAACGAGGTCGAGCTGCGCAGGGCGCACGACGCCGCACTGGCGGCATCGATCACCGACCCGCTGACCGGTCTGCCCAACCGGCGCCATGTCTTCGACCGGCTGACGGCGCTGATGACGCAGGCCGTCGCACTGCGCCTGCCGCTGACGGTGGCAGTGATCGACCTCGACGAGTTCAAGAAAATCAACGATCAGCACGGGCACGCCGCAGGTGACAGCGTGCTGGTGAGCTTCGCGAAGCGACTGGTCGCCAGTCTGCGGCCGAACGACGTGCTGGGCCGCATCGGCGGCGAGGAGTTCCTGCTGGTGCTGATGAATACCGACCTGACCGGCGCCGCGCGCGTGCTGGGCGATGCACGCCGGGCCCTGCGCAGCGGCGTGCTGGTGCCTCAGCTGCCGACGCTGCGCACCGACTTCTCTGCCGGCGCCACCGTCGCGCTCCCCGGCGACAGCAGCGAGTCCTTGTGGCAGCGGGCCGACAGCGGGCTGTATGCGGCCAAGGCCGCCGGCCGGGGCTGCGACGTCTTCGTGGATCCGCCCGGGCGGGCCGACTGAGCGTCTCGTGGATCGACCCGGCGGGTCGCACACAGACGCCCCCGCCGCCGGGTCACTGCTGCTTCTTCCAGGCCTCGTAGCGCGCCTGGGTCGCCTCGTTGGGCGGATACAGGCCCGGCAGGGGCAGGCCGGACTCGACCTCGCGCATGATCCAGCCCTCCAGGCGCTCCTGTTCGACGGCGGCCTCGACCACGTCCTGCACCAGGGCCTGCGGAATCAGCACCGCGCCGTCGCCGTCGATCACGATCAGGTCGTCGGGAAACACGGCGACGCCGCCGCACCCCACCGGCTGCTGCCAGCCGACGAAGGTCAGCCCGGCGACCGACGCCGGCGCGGCCGTGCCCTGGCACCACACCGGCAGGCCGGTGCCCAGCACGCCGGCCAGGTCGCGCACCACACCATCGGTGAGCAGCGCGGCCACGCCGCGTTGGGCCATGCGCGCGCACAGGATGTCGCCGAAGATGCCGGCGTCGGTGACGCCCATCGCATCGACGACGGCGATGCAGCCTGCGGGCATGGCCTCGATGGCCGCGCGCGTGCTGATCGGGTGGCCCCAGCTGGCCGGGGTGGCCAGGTCTTCGCGCATGGGCACGAAGCGCAGCGTGAAGGCACGGCCCACCACGCGCGGCTGATCGGGGCGCAAGGGGCGCGCGCCACGCACCCAGCAGTTGCGCAGGCCCTTCTTCAGCAGCACGGTGGTCAGCGTGGCGGTGGTCACGCCGGCCAGGGCGGCCAGGATCCCGGCGCCCAGCGCCGGCAAGTCAGTCTTCTCATCCATCAGGGGCTCGTCTTCTCGTTCGGGGTCGGGGGAGGGCATCAGGTCGAGGCGCCGCCCTTGCGGCGTGCGGCCTCTTCCAGGAACTGCAGCATCTGGGCGCCGCCTTCCAGGTTCGGGTTGGCCTGCAGCGCGCGTTCGTAGGCGCGCAGCGCCTGGAGGGGGTCGCCGCGTTGCAGGTGGATCTGCGCCATGCCCGACAACGCGCCGAAGTGCAGCGGGTTGCGCTTGAGCACCTCGTCGCAGTCCTTCAGCGACGCGGCATGGTCGCCGAGCAGGAAGTGCACGGTGGCGCGCTTGTTCCAGCCCTCGGCGAAGTCCGGCTTGCGTCGCACCACCTGGCTGAAGGTGGACAGCGCCTGGGGCAGACGGCCCTCGCCCATCTGCGCCACGCCGCGCTGGAACAGGCGGTCGATGGCGGGGTCGCCCGAGCGGCTCCAGATCATCCACAGCGCGGCGCCGGCCATGCGACGCACGCCGGCGTCTTCGTCGCGCAGGCGCTCGGCCACGGCGGGCGCATCGCTCATGGCGCCGGCTTCGGCCAGCCGGGCCACGGCCGCGGCGCGCTCGTGCACCACGGCGTGGTTCAGCGAACGCAGGGCGTGCTCACGCGTCATCGGCGTGGCCGCTGCAGCGGCGCCGGCGGCCAGCAGGACCATCATCAACAAGCTCAGCAGCAGGCTGAAGGCGCGCTGCCGCAGGCTGCGCCTCAGGACGCGCCCCAGGCTGCCCGGCGCCTGCCGCGGAACGCCGCGATCGCCAGGCCCGGCGATCACGACGCGCACTCCGGCCCGGCGTCGTCGTTGGCGGCAGCGCCCTGGCGCTGCAGCAGCGGCCAGCCGCTGCGGCCCAGCACGCAGTCGTCGTGCTCTCCCAGACGCGGCGCCGGGCTGCGCAGGCGACCCGGCGTGCCGGACAGCTTGGGCACGATGCCGGGCACCTTCAGCGGCCGGCCGTCGACGCCTTGCGTCTGCAGGATCATGTCGCGCGCCAGGTACTGCGCGTCGGCAGCGATGTCGGCCACGCTGTAGATGCGGCCCACCGGCACGGCGGCGGCTTCCAGCGCGGCGATGACTTCTTCGATGGGGCGCTGTGCGGTCCAGTCGCCGATGGCGCCGTCGATGTCGGCCACGCGCTTCACGCGACCGTCGTTGTGCGCCAGCGCGGGGTCTGACGCCAGGTCGTCGCGGCCGATGGCCTTCATCAGCCGGCGGAAGATGCTGTCGCCGTTGCCGGCCACCAGCACGTAGGCGCCGTCGGCACAGCGGTAGGCGTTGCTGGGTGCGATGCCCGGCAGTGCGCTGCCGGCCGCACCCCGCACGGCGCCGAAGGCGTCGTATTCGGGCAGCAGGCTTTCCATCACGTTGAACACGCTCTCGTAGAGCGCCACGTCGATGACCTGCCCCTGTCCGCCGTTGACCTCGCGGTGGCGCAACGCCATCAGCACGCCGATCACGCCGTGCAGCGCCGACAGCGTGTCGCCGATGCTCACGCCCACCCGCACCGGCACGCGGCCGGGTTCGGCCGTCAGGTGGCGCAGCCCGCCCATGGCCTCGCCCAGCACGCCGAAGCCGGGCTTGTCGCGGTAGGGGCCGGTCTGGCCGAAGCCGCTGATGCGCAGCATGATCAGCCCCGGGTTGGCGGCGTGCAGCACCTCCCAGCCCAGGCCCCAGTCCTCCATGGTGCCGGGCTTGAAGTTTTCGATCAGCACGTCGGCCTCGGCGGCCAGCGCGCGCACGGCCTCCTGTCCGTCGGGCGTGCGAAGGTCCAGGCACACCGAACGCTTGTTGCGCGACTGCACCTCCCACCACACCGAGGTGCCTTCGCGCAGCAGCCGCCACTTGCGCAGCGGGTCGCCCACGCCGGGTGGCTCGACCTTGATGACGTCGGCGCCGAAGTCGGCCAGCGTCTTGCCGGCGAAGGGACCGGCGATGAGCTGCCCCAGTTCCAGCACCTTCAGGCCCTGCAGCGCGTCCATCGCATCCGTCGCCACACTCATCGAAAGCCCTCCCCGATCATCAGCCGCCGGTCAACGTCGACCAGACGGCAATGTAGCGGCAGAAGGCACCCGGTCGGCCTTCGACGGGCCGCGCGCGCCCGCCGCGGCGTTCAGGTCTTGGCGGCCAGCCCCAGCCGCTCGATGGTCGCCTTCTCGGCCTCGAAGCTCTCGCGCGCGAACTTCGTGTACGCCTCGGTGCCCATGTAGATCACCGTCTGGTCGAACTTGTCGAAGGCGGCCAGCACGGCCGGGTCGTCCAGCGTCCGGCGGAAGGCGTCGTGCAGCGTGCGCACCACGGCCGGGTCCATGCCCTTGGGGCCGCACACGCCGAAGGGCGAGTCACTCACCGTCTTGTAGCCCAGTTCGTCCAGCGTGGGCACGTTGGGCCAGCGCTTGGTGCGCTTGCTGCCGTAGGTGGCCAGCAGGCGCAGCTTGCCGGCCTCGACGTGGGGCGCCCAGCCGGTGGCATCGCTGGCGGCCATGGTGTGGCCGCCCAGGATGGCCTGCATGTTGTCGGCGTTGCCCTTGAAGGGCACGTGGTTCAGCTGGATGCCGGCGCGCTGCGCGAACTCTTCCACCGCCAGGTGCGGGCTGGTGCCGGTGCCGGTGGAGCCGTAGCTGAACTTGCCGGGGTTGGCCTTGGCCCAGGCCACCAGGTCGGCGATGCTCTTGATGGGCGAGTCGGCAGGCACCACCAGGCCGAAGGTGTAACCGGTCAGGCAGGCGATCCAGGTGAAGTCCTTCAGCGTGTCGAAGCTGGTCTTCTGCATGTGCGGGATGCGGAACACGCCGTGCGGCAGCTGGCTCAGCGTGTAGCCGTCGGGCGCGGCGTTCACCAGTTCGTTGGCGCCCAGCATGCCGCCCGCGCCCGGCTTGTTGTCGACGATGATGTTCTGGCCCAGCGATCTGGCCGCGCTGGTGGCCAGCGCACGGATCACCGCGTCGGTGGAGCCGCCGGCCGGCCAGGGGCAGATGTAGCGGATGGGCCTGGCAGGAAAGCCCTGCGAGAGCGCCAGGGTCGGCAATGCGATGCTGCCCGCCGCGGCGGCGGTCTGCAGGATGAAGCGGCGGCGCGAGGCCGGAGTGAGGATGCGGTTCATGGGGCTGTCTCCATCGGTTCTGACCAGGCTGAGCCGGGCTTCGGCGGCGCCTGTTGGAGGGTCATCGTACGACCGCGGGATGCGGTGCACGACACGGGAAAACGCCTGCCGGTTCCGGGCCCGGTCCACAATGCCGTCCACCGCGCCCGGGGCGCATTTCTGCACGCGCCCTGCCGCGCACTTCCCACATGCAAGCTGCTTTCTACGAACGAACCGGCCCGGCGGCCGAGGTCCTGCAATTGGGCAACCTGCCGGACCCGCAACCCGGCGCCGGCGAGCTGCGCGTGCGCCTGCGCTGGTCGGGCGTGAACCCCTCCGACGTGAAGAGCCGGGCCGGGCTGCGCAGCAGCGCCATGCCCTTTGCGCGCGTGGTGCCGCACAGCGACGGCATGGGCGTGATCGACGCGGTGGGCGAAGGCGTCGCCCCCGAGCGCATCGGCCAGCGCGTTTGGCTGTGGAACGCCGCCTTCGGCCGGGCCATGGGCACCGCCGCGCAGTACGTGGTGCTGCCCGAGGCGCAGGCCGTGCCGCTGCCGCCCGGCGTGCCCGACGAGGCCGGCGCCTGCCTGGGCATCCCTGCGTTGACGGCGCTGCACGCCTTGCTCACCCACGGCGGCGTGCAGGGCCGCAGCGTGCTGGTGGCGGGCGGTGCCGGTGCGGTGGGGCACTACGCGGTGCAGTTCGCAAGAGCCCTGGGCGCGGCCAGCGTGATCGCCACGGTCAGCAGCCCGGCAAAGGGCGACATCGCGCTGGCCGCAGGGGCCAACGAGGTCATCGACTACCGCAGCGAGGACGTGGTGGCACGTGTGCAGCAGCTCACCTCGGGCCGCGGGGTGGACCGCATCGTCGAGGTCGACATCGCCGCCAACGCCGCCATCGATCTGGGGGCGCTGCGGCCGGGCGGCGACTGCGTGGTCTACGGCAGCGGCGCGCCGCAGTTCAGCCTGCCCTTCTTCCCGCTCATCTCGAACAACCTGAACCTGCTGTTCTTCATCGTCTACAAGCTGTCGGCCGAAGACCGGGCGCGGGCCGTGGCAGCGCTGCAGATCCTGCTGGAGAGCGGCCGCATCACGCACGCCATCGGCGCGCGGGTGGCGCTGGCCGACATCGTGCATGCGCACCAGCTGGTCGAACAGGGCCAGGCCACGGGCAACGTGGTGCTGGCCATTCCTTGACGCGCCCCTGAGAGGCCCCCCGCGCGGGCCGACCCGCGCCGGGGCTCGGGCACCCCGCCTCAGGCCTGGGCGCGCAGCCGACGCCGGCCCACGGCGAACAGCGCCACGCCGACCAACGCCAGCGTGCCCGGCTCGGGGATCTCCAGCATCATGCGCGAGGCGATGCCTGCATGCACGGCCGTGGTCGGGTGGATGTCGTCGAAGAAGAAGAAGCCGCTGCAGGTCGGGTTGGCCTGGGCCACCACGCAGGGCACGCTGGTCGAGCCGCCGGCCAGCAGCGTCTGGGCGCTGATCTCGTCCTGCGCCGCCAGGGTGTCGAAGTAGGTGAAGTTCTCGTCGGGCAGGGCCGCGGCGAGCTGCTCGTAGGCGCCCACCAGGCTCGCGTTGAAGAGCATCGAGAGGCCGCGCGCCTGTGCCATTGCGACCGGCCCCTGGGCCTGGATGCGGGGCGTGGCGCCCAGGTCGGGCAGCAGCGGCAGGAAGAAGTCGCGCGCACCGGCGCCGTACAGCGTCGAGACGATGTTCACCAGGTTGCCGATCGCCGTGTTCAGCGTGCCGATGGGGTCGGCCAGGCCCCCTTCGAGGAAGTCGTTGGCACCGCCCATCACGAAGTACAGCGCACCGCTGTCGGCGCCGCCCGGACCCAGGCTGGCGGTGAAGGTGTTGAGCTGCGAGGTCATGCCGGTGTTGAACAGCGGCGCGAAGGCGGGTGGCTGCCCGGCGAAGTAGGGGTTGGTCAGGCCGGTGCTCGCCCCCGCGTAGGCATAGTTGGTCGTCGGCACGCCCAGGTGGCTGGCCAGGTACTCGGCGGCCACGGGCCCGTTCGAGAAGCGGCCGTTGACGTAGGGCAGCGAAGGAATGGGCGCCGGCAGCGGCGGCACGAACAGCGACGACAGCGCGAACATGTTGCCGGGATCGGACAGGCTGTCGCCGAAGACGACGAGGCTGGTGGGAGCTGCGCTGGCCTGGAACGAACCCAGCACCAGGCCTGCCACGGTCGCTGCCTTGAAAAGCAGCTTGTGGACGTTGGACGCGGACATGAAACCCCCCTGTTGAATGTGGCTGGAGCTTAGGGCACCGGCCATGCCCTGGCAACGACGAACGAGCTTCCCAGGGGCTGTAATCGCCCCCTCGAATCGGGGGAGGAAGAACGCTGCAAGACGCAGCGTGAGAAGCATCACGAACGCCCGGACTGCGTCTGTCCGGTGCGTCACGGAAAGCGCTGTTCAGCCCGCTGCGCGCTGCCCCGCCGGCTTGCCGGCAGCCTGCGCGAAGGCGCGCTCGACGTACTCGCGCACGTTCTTCTTGAAGATGTCGCCGCGACGCTCGATCTTGATGTGGCGGCGCTTCTTGCCCTCGCCTTCCAGCACCCCGTGAGGGTCGGGCAGCGAGGCGCCGCGGCTGAACTCCAGCGAGACATGGCGCGTGTACGAGAAGATGCCGCAGAAGGGCGGCCCGGCCGAAAACAGCAGGCCGCCGTATTTGACGGCGTCGCTGATGGCCGGATTCACCGACAGCACCAGCTTGTGCAGGCTCAGCACGATCTGGAACCGGTCTTCGTCCACCAGGCGGATGTCTTCGAGCCAGGCTTCGACGGGTGTGCTTCTGGCGTACTTGGGCGCGTCTGTCATGCCCCGATCATCGCCGAGCCGTCATCGCCGCCCCAGACGTCCCTTGGCCTCGTGCAGCGCATGCAGGGTGATCTTGCGCACTTCGGTCTTGCTCTGCTCGATGTGGCTGCGCATGAGCAGCTGCGCCTGCTCGGTCTTGCGCTGCATCACTGCGCGCAGCACCTTGGCGTGCTCCTGGTAGGTGGCCTCGATGCGGTCGCCACGCGTGAAGTCCAGCCGTCGCACGATGCGGATGCGCTCGGTGACGTCGTGGTGCACGCGCGCGATCTCCTGGTTGCCGGCGGCCCGCACCAGCCAGGCATGGAACTGCTCGTCGAGCGCGCCGACCCGGCGACCGTCGGTCAGGCGCTCGGAGGCCGGCACCAGCCAGTGCGCCTTCAGTTCGTCGAGCTCCGGCGGGTCTTCGCTGCGCTGCCCCAGCCGCGCGATGCTGGCGGTCTCGAGCACGATGCGCAGGTCGTAGAGCTGTTCGAGCTTGTCGAAGTCGATCGGCTTGACGAACCAGCCGGTCTTGGACTCGACCTCCAGGAAGCCTTCGTTGCGCAGCCGGAACAGCGCCTCGCGCACCGGCGTGCGGCTGACGCCCAGGCGCTGGCCGATCTCGGCCTCGGAGAAGCGGTCGCCCGAGATCCACAGGAAGTCGTGCAGGTCGGCCTTGAGCTGCGCATAGACCTGTTCCGCGAGGTTGCCGCGCGGCGCGGCTGCTTCGGGTGCGGCGGCCTTGACCTGGGGTGTCATGGCTTCATCATGCCGCAAAGTGGCAGGCCACCCCGTGGCCACGCATGTCGACGAAGAGCGGTGCCTCGCGCGCGCAGCGATCTTCGCCCCGCGGGCAGCGGCCGTGGAAACGGCAGGCATGCGACGGCGGATCGATCGGGCTGGACACCTCCCCGCTCAGGCGGATGCGGGGGCCCTGCCCCGGGATCGCCGACACCAGCGCCTGTGTGTAGGGATGCTTCGGCGCGCGGAACACGGCTTCCGAAGGCCCCAGTTCCACCAGCTTTCCCAGGTACATCACCGCCACGCGGTCGGTGAGCAGCCGCACGACGTTGAGGTCGTGCGACACGAAGAGGTAGCTCAGCTGCAGTTCACGCCGCAGGCGGTCCAGCAACTGCAGCACCACGGCCTGCACCGAGACGTCGAGTGCGGCCGTCGGCTCGTCCAGGATCAGCAGCCGCGGCCGCACGGCCAGCGCACGCGCGATGCCCACGCGGGCCTTCTGCCCGCCCGAGAGCTGATGCGGGTAGCGCGACAGCAGTGACTGCGGCAGGCCCACCTGCTCGGCCACCTCGTCGACGCGAGCGGCGGCTTCGGCGCCGCGCTGGGCGCTGAGCAGCCGCAGCGGCTCGGCGATGGTCTCGCGCGCGGTGTAACGCGGGTTCAGGCTGTCGGTCGGGTCCTGGAAGACCATCTGGATGGCCGCACGCTCTGCCGCCTGCGCGAAGCGCCTTGCGGGCATCTCGGCGAGGTCGCGGCCGTCGAAGACGATGCGGCCTTCGGTGGTGTCCAGCAGACGGGCGAGCACGCGCACCAGGGTGCTCTTGCCGCAACCCGACTCACCGACCAGCCCCAGGCTCTCGCCGGCGCCGATGGTGAAGTTCACGTCGTCCACGGCATGCAGCAATGACCCGCGCTTGCCGGCCACCGGGAAACGCTTGTGCAGCTTCTCGACCTGCAGCAGCGGGGAGGCGGTGTCAGACATGGTGCTCGGCCTCGGCTGCCGGGGCGGCCTCGTGCATCGGGTGCCAGCAGGCGACGGCATGCGGCTGCGAGGTGTCGAGCACCGGCCGTTCGCTGCGGCAGCGAGGGCTGGCGCGCTCGCAGCGTTCGGCGAAGCGGCAGGCCGGCAGGTCCTCGCGACGCAGGTCGGGCAGCTGGCCCGGCACCGGCTGCAGGCTGGCGATGGTGCTGCGCGCGCCGGGCGTCGACGACATCAGCCGTGCCGTGTAGGGGTGGCGCGGCGACGCGAACAGGCTGGCCGTGGGTGCGGATTCCACTGCATGGCCGGCGTGCATCACGACGATGCGATCGCAGTAGTCGGCCGCCAGCGCGAGGTCGTGCGTGATGAACAGCGTGGCCATCTGGCGTTCGCGCGCCAGCCCGGTGATGAGGTCCATCACGGCGGCCTGCGTCGTCACGTCGAGCCCCGTGGTGGGCTCGTCGGCGATCAGCAGCGAGGGCTTGCAGGCCAGCGCCAGCGCGATCATCACGCGCTGGCACATGCCGCCGGACATCTCGAAGGGGTAGGCGGCGATGCGGCGCTCGGGGTCGGCGATGGCCACGTCGCGCAAGGCCTGCACGGCCCGCTGGCGCAGGCTGGTCTGCAGGTCGGGCCCGCTGGCCGCGGCGTGGCGGCGCAGCACGTCCTCGATCTGCAGGCCGACCTGGCGGATCGGGTTGAGCGCCGTGCGCGGGCTCTGGAAGATCATCGAGATCTCGCGGCCGCGCAGGCCGGCCAGCGTGGGCTCGTCGGCCTGCAGCAGGTCCAGCCCGCCGAACACCGCCGTGCCGCCGGTCACCTTGGCCGCGCGGTCGCTGATGCCCAGCAGCGCGTAGCTGAGCACCGACTTGCCCGAGCCGCTCTCGCCCACCAGGCCGACGATCTCGCCCTTGCGCAGGCTCAGGTTCACGCCTTCCAGCGCGCGCACCGTGCCACTGCGCGTGCGGAACTCCAGGCTGAAGTCCTTCACGTCGAGCAGCGGGATGGAAGGGGACTTCCCAAGCGGCAGCCGTGGATCCGGCTCCGCCGGTCCACTGGGTGCGCCCCCCTGGGGGGGAGCGCCGAAGGCGCTACGGGGGGGGGTCATGTTCTCCGCCGTGGGTCGAAAATGTCGCGCAGGGCGTCGCCGAGGAGATTGAAGGTGAACACCGCCAGCATCAGCGCCATGCCGGGAAAGAAGGCCACCCACCACTCGCCCGAGACGATGAACTGCGCGCCTTCGGCCACCAGGATGCCCCACTCCGGGTCGGGCGGGCGCACGCCCAGGCCAATGAAGCTCAGGCCGGCGGCGTTGAGGATGGCCCAGCCCATGTTCAGGCTGACCTGCACCATGGCCGGCGGCAGCGCGTTGGGGAACAGGTGCATCGCCAGGATGCGCAGGTCGCCATTGCCCGACAGCCGCGCCGCCTCGATCCAGCCCGCGTTGCGCCGCACGTTGGCTTCGGCGCGCGCCACGCGCACGTAGAAGGGCAGGTTGATGATGGCCGTGGCCAGCACGATGTTGCCCACCGTGTTGCCCAGCGCCGCCACGATGCCCATGGCCAGCACGAAGAGCGGGAAGGCCATGATGGTGTCGGACACGCGCGTGACGATGCGGTCCCACCAGCCGCCGAAGAAGCCCGCCGCCAGGCCCAGCGGCATGCCGATCAGGAAGGACACCGCCACCGCGCTGACGGCGATGCCCAGGTCCAGTCGCGTGGCCACCACCACGCGCGAGAAGATGTCGCGCCCCAGCGCGTCGGTGCCGAACCAGTGCGCGGCCGACGGCGGCTTCAGTGCCACCGCGGCGTTGCTGGCCAGCGGGTCGTAGGGCACGATCCAGGGCCCGATCAGCGCCAGCACCACGAACATCGCGAACATCGCCGCGGCCAGCAGCGTGACCGGGTTCTCGGCCAGCACGTGGCGCACGTGGCCCAGCGTCGATGACGAAGGCTGGGGCGATGTGGAGGTGACGGCGGCCATGGTGCTCAGCCTTCGAGCGTGACCCGGGGGTCGATGAGTACGTACAGCACGTCCACCAGCAGGTTCAGCAGCACGAACAGGATGCCCATCGCCACCACGAAACCCTGCACCGGCGCGTAGTCGCTCGCCGTCAGCGCGTCGATGGCATAGCTGCCCACGCCGGGCCAGCCGAAGACCTTCTCGACGATGACGCTGCTGCCGAGCATGTAGCCGAACACCATGCCCAGCGTGGTGACCACCGGCAGCAGCGCATTGCGCAGGCCGTAGCGCAGCAGCACGGTGGACGACGACAGCCCGCTGGCGCGCGCCGTGCGGATGAAGTCGGCCGACAGCACGCCCAGCATCGAGGCGCGCGTCATGCGCGCGATGGGCGCCAGCACGAAGATGGCCATGGTCAGCACCGGCAGGATGAGCTGCTTGAGGGCCGCCCACCACAGGCCCGCATCGCCCGCCAGCGCGGCATCGATCAGGTACAGACCGGTGACTCCCGGCGGCGGCGAGTACATCGGGTCGAGCCGACCCAGCGGCGACGGCGCCCAGCCGAGCAGGAAATAGAAGACGTAGGCCAGCAGCAGCCCGGTGAAGAAGGTCGGCAGCGAGACGCCTGCGGTGGTGATGACGCGGCAGAGCTGGTCGATCCAGGAACCCGGTCTCGTGGCCGCCAGCACGCCCAGCGGGATGGCGACGGCGCAGGACAGCACCAGCGCCAGCAGCACCATCTCCAGGCTGGCCGGCAGGCGCTGCAGCAGTTCCTGCAGCACGGGCTGGCCGGTGGTGAGAGACAGCCCCAGGTCGCCGCGCGCCAGGCCGGCGACGTAGACGAAGAACTGCTCGACCAGCGGCTTGTCCAGGCCCAGCTGGGCACGCACCTGCTCCACCGCTTCCTGGGTGGCGGCGCCGCCAGCGAAGTAGGCCGCCGGATCGCCCGGCAGCGCGCGCGTGAGGATGAAGGTGATCACCACCACCCCGATCAGGTTGGGCAGCGCGGCCAGCAGGCGCTGCAGGATGATGCGGGTCATCGCAGGGACTCCATCACGGCGTCGAGGCCGGCGGCCCAGCCGACGATGCCGCCCTGCGCGACGATCATCGCTATGGCCTGCGCCTTGAACTCGGGGAAGTAGCTGGCCGTGGCTTCCTCGACGATGAGGCACTCGTAGCCGCGATCGTTGGCCTCGCGCATGGTGGTCTGCACGCAGACCTCGGTGGTGACGCCGGCGAACACCAGGTGCGTCACGCCCAGGCGCTGCAGTTCGCCCTGCAGCGGCGTGGCGTAGAAGGCGCCCTTGCCCGGCTTGTCGATGACTACCTCGCCGGACACGGGTGCCAGCGACGGCACGATCTGGCTGCCCGGCTCGCCGCGCACCAGCAGCCGGCCCATCGGGCCGGGGTCGCCGATGCGCAGCGCAGGCGAGCCACGGTCGCGCTTGGCGGGCGGCAGGTCCGACAGGTCCGCCAGGTGACATTCACGCGTGTGCACCACCGGCCAGCCGCGCGCACGCCAGGCGTCGAGCAGGACGCGCGTGGGTCCGACAGCCGCTTCGAGCCGCGAGACATCGTTGCCCAGCGAGGCACCGAAGCCGCCCGGCTCGATGAAGTCGCGCTGCATGTCGATGATCACCAGCGCCGCCTGGCCGGGCGGCAGTTGGTACGCAAAGGGGCGCGCGACGATGGTCAAGGGGTCGGTCATCGCTCGTTCCTCAGTGATGGACGCCGCCACCCATGTGCCGGCCGATGTCGTGGCGGTCGGCGCCAGCGGCAGGGCAGGCATGCACGATCCGCCCTTCGCTCATCACCACGATGCGGTCGGCCACGTGCAGCAGCTCGTCGAGGTCTTCGCTGACCATCAGCACCGCAGCACCCCGATTGCGCGCCTCGATCAGCCGCGTGTGCACCTCGGCCACGGCCGTGAAGTCGAGGCCGAAGACAGGGTTGCTGACGAGCAGCAGGTCGGCCTCGTCGGACAGCTCGCGTGCCAGCACCGCACGCTGCACGTTGCCACCCGACAGCGACTGGATGGGCGCGCCTTCGCCGCGTGTCTTCACGCGGAAGGCGGCGATGAGCTCGCGCGCCTTGTCGCGCAGCGCCACGGGCCGGCGCCAACCCCCTTGCGCATACGGTGCCTCGTCGAAACGCCGCAGGCCGATGTTGTCGGCCACGCTCATCGGGCCCACGCAGGCGTTGCGCAGGGGTTCTTCGGGCAGGCTGCGCACCTTGAGACGACGGTTCTGCGCGCGCGTGGCGGCATAGGCCTGGCCGCTGACCGTCACGCTGCCCGGGCCGCGCTCGCGCTGGCCCACCAGGGCTTCCATCAGCTCTCGCTGGCCGTTGCCCGAGACGCCGGCCACGCCGACGATCTCGCCGGCACGCACCTCGAGGTCGAGCGCGCTGACGGCCGTTTCACCGCGGTCGCCGTCCACGCTCAGGCCCTTCACCGCCAGCCGCACGGGGCCGGTGTCGCGCGCCGTGCGCGGCAGCGGCGCGGCGGCCGTGGCCTCGTCGCGCGCCGCGTGGTCGCCTGCCGATTCGCCGCCCACCATCATGGTGGCCAGCGCCGACGGCTCGGTGCCGGCCACTGCCACGCTGCCCACCAGCTTGCCGCGCCGCAGCACGCTCACGTCGTCGGCGAAGGCCATCACCTCGCGGAACTTGTGCGTGATCATCACCACGCTGCAGTCGCCCGCGTGCGCTCGCTCGCGCAGCGCCCCCAGCACCTCGTCGGCCTCCTGCGGCGTGAGCACCGAGGTGGGTTCGTCCAGGATCAGCAGGCGCGGCTTGAGGAACAGCTGCTTGAGGATCTCGAGCTTCTGCTTCTCGCCGGCCGACAGCTGCAGCGGCGTGGCGTCCAGGTCGAGCTGGAAAGGCGCGTCCTTCATGAAGGCCTGCAGCTCGCCGCGCAGGCGCTTCCAGGGCACCACCGCCGGTAGGCCGCCGCGCGCCATCAGCAGGTTCTCGGCCACCGTCATGCCGGGCACCACGGTGAAGTGCTGGTAGACCATGCCGATGCCCAGCGCACGCGCCACGGTCGGTGAGTCGATGGCCTGTTCGCGCCCGTCCAGCAGCACCGCGCCTTCGTCGGCCCGGTGGTAGCCCACGACCGCCTTCACCAGCGTGCTCTTGCCGGCGCCGTTCTCGCCCAGCAGCGCGTGCACGGTGCCGGGCCGCACGGTGAGCGTCACGTCGTCCAGCGCCGTGAAGGCGCCGAAGCGCTTGGTCAGGCGGTAGGTCTCCAGCGACAGCGCGTTCATGGCAGGCTCAGAGCGCCTCGATGACGGCGGACGACGTCGCCACGGCACCGAACACGCCGCCCTGCATCGTCACCATCTTCAAGGCGGCCAGGTGGTTGCCCAGGTCGGTGGCGCCGCAGCAGTCCTCGACGATCAGGCACTCGAAGCCGCGGTCGTTGGCCTCGCGCATCGTCGTGTGCACGCAGACGTCGGTGGTGATGCCGGTGAGCACCAGGTTGCGCAGGCCGCGCGTGCGCAGGATAAGTTCGAGGTCGGTGGCGCAGAAGCTGCCCTTGCCGGGCTTGTCGATCACGATCTCGCCTTTGCGCGGCGCCAGCTCCGGGATGATCTCCCAACCCGGCTCGCCGCGCACCAGGATGCGGCCGCAGGGGCCGGCGTCACCGATGCCCGCACCGATGCGCTGCGAGCGCCAGCGCTTGTTGGCCGGCAGGTCGCTCAGGTCGGGCCGGTGGCCTTCGCGCGTGTGGATGATGGTGTAGCCGCCGGCGCGCATGGCGGCCATCAGGCGGCCGATGGGCTCGATGGGCGCTCGCGTCAGCGACAGGTCGTAGCCCATCTTGTCGACGTAGCCGCCGTGGCCGCAGAAGTCGGTCTGCATGTCGATGACCACCAGCGCCGTGTTGGCCGGCGTGAGGTCGCCGTCGTAGGGCCAGGGGTACGGGTTGGCGTCGACGTGCTGCATGGTCAGGCCACCTTCTTCAGCACCGAAGCGGCGGGGACTTCCAAGGGGTTGGCCTCCGGCCCCTTGTAGGCGCGCGTGGGAGCGGCAAAGCCGCAGGGCGTGCCGTCGGTCACATGGATGCTGTCGGTCCAGGGCAGGCGGTAGCTGCCTTTCACCATGTCCTGCATGAAGGTGTAGGGGCAGTCCTGCGCGCCGCCCTTCACGGCCACGTAGCCGCGGTGGTAGAGCTGGTAGGGGTTGTTCTCCACGCCCCACACCGCGCGCGCTTCACGCACCAGGTCGGGCCGCAGTTCGCAGCTGATGATCTCGTCCGCCCGGCCGCCGCCTTCGACCATCACCGTGCCGTCGAAGTTGCAGAACATGCCCTCGCCCATCGAATCGAAGCTGCCGTCGCTGCCGCACAGGCAGACGCTGGCGGTCTGCGCCAGGTTCTGGAAGGCGTTGGCCTGGTTGGTGATCTTCCAGGCGTGGCGGATGGGCGCCGTGTAGCCGGCGGTGCGCAGGATGATCTCGGCGCCCTTGTAGGCGGCTTCGCGCGCCATCTCGGGGAACATGCCGTCGTGGCAGATGATCAGCGCCAGCTTGCTGCCGCGCGGGCCCTCGCACACGGGGATGCCCATGTTGCCGGGCTCCCAGGCTTCCACCGGCACCCAGGGATGCAGCTTGCGGTAGTACAGGCGCACCGTGCCCGTGTCATCGATGATGATGCCGGTGTTGTAGGGGCTGCCGCCGGGGTTGGCTTCCATGATGGAGAAGCAGCCCCAGATGCGGTGCTCGGTGCAGGCGGCCTGGAAGGACGCGACCTCGGGGCCGTCCATCGTGCACATCAGCTCGGGCGCGATGCTCATGCTCAGGCCGTGCAGCGAGTACTCCGGAAAGACCACCAGGTCCATCGTGCCGAGATTGCGCCGCGCCTTGCCCACCATCGCGCAGATGCGCGCGGCCTGGGCCTTCAACTGCGCCGGCGTGTCCACCACCGGCAGCTGCAGCTGCACCAGGCCCACCACCACGCCGTTCGGTGACTTGTTGAGGCCGCCCAATCCACTCATGTCCCGCTCCTGTCAGAAGTTGTCTATCGATTGACCGTCAGTTCCATCGGCGCGCCCTGGACCGCACGGCGCGGCGAGCAGCTCCACACCAGGATGGCCAGCGTCAGCGCATAGGGCACGGCGTTGAAGAGGTAGTAGCCGCCGCTGACGCCCACCGACTGCAGCGCCGGCCCCAGCGCACCCGCGCCGCCGAACAGCAGCGCCGCCCACAGGCAGCGCACCGGGTGCCAGCGCGCGAAGATCACCAGCGCCACGGCGATCAGGCCCTGGCCGCTGGACAGGCCTTCGTTCCAGCTGCCCGGGTAGTACAGCGACAGCGACGCGCCGCCCAGCCCGGCGATGAAACCACCCGCCGAGGTGGCCGCGATGCGCACGCCGTTGACCGAGGTGCCCAGCGCGCGCGCCGCGTCGGCCGAGTCGCCCACCATGCGCACCAGCAGGCCCCAGCGTGTGTTGGCGAAGGCCCAGGTCAACAGGAGCGCCAATGCCGCGCCGATGGGGAACAGCACGTTGATGTTCAGCGCCGAGACCACGGCGCCGTTGTCGCTCCAGGCGCCCAGCGACAGGGAAGGAATCTGCGGCGCCTGCGGCTGGATCAGCGGCTTGCCCAGGTAGAAGGCCAGGCCCGCACCCAGCAGCATGATGGCGATGCCCGCGGCGATGTCGTTGACGCGCGGCAGCGAACACACCAGGCCGTGCAGCAGTGCGATCAAGGCGCCGCTCAGGCCCGCCAGCAGCACGCCCACCCACCACAGCCCGCTGAGGTAGGCGCCGCCGAAACCGGCCATGGCCGAGAACACCAGCACGCCTTCCAGGCCCAGGTTGATGCGGCCCGACTTCTCGGTCAGGCACTCGCCCAGGCTCACGAACAGGAAAGGCGTGCCCACGCGCACCGCGCCGCCGATCACCGCCAGCAGCACGTCCCAGACGGCGAAGTCCGTCATGAGGTCGCCCCCTTGCCGGCGACCGGTGCCGGGGTGGCCACCTTGAACGCCAGCAGCCCGAAGAGCCGCCCGCGCAGCGCCTCGCTGGCCAGGATGATCACGAAGCTGAAGCCCATCAGCACCTGCACCGAGGCATCGGGCAGGCCCATGCGCCGCTGCAGCAGGCTGCCGGCGGCCAGGAAGCCGCCGAACAGGATGGCCACGGGGATGATGGCCAGCGGGTGGTGCCTCGCCACGAAGCTGACGAGGATGCCGGTGTAGCCGAGGCCGGCGATGATGGACGCGTTGGCCGCCGTGTGCACCGCCGCGACTTCGATGCCGCCAGCCAGTCCCGCCGCAGCGCCGCCCAGGGCGCAGGCCGTGACGATGAGCCGCCGCGCCGGCAGGCCGACGAGCTGCGCCGCGCGCAGGTTGCCGCCCACCACGCGCGTGGCGAAGCCGTGCGTGCTGGCGCCCAGCCACAACGCGGCCAGGATGCACAACACCACCCCGAAGGCCAGGCCCCAGTGCACGTCGTAGCCGGCGATGGCGCCGATGCGGATGCTCTCGTCCAGCGGCAGCGTCGAGGGCTTGTTCAGGCTGGCCGGATCGCGCAGCGGGCCTTCGACGAAGTGCTTGAACAGCGAGATCGCGATGTAGCCCAGCAGCAGGCTGGAGATGGTCTCGTTGACACCGCGCCACTGGCGCAGCACGCCAGCCAGCGCGATCCAGGCCGCGCCGGCGGCGGCCGAGGCCGCGAGCACCATCGCCGAGCCGGCCATGCCGCTCGGCAGGGCCATGGCGTAAGGCAGCGCGGCACAGGCCAGGCCACCCACCACCAGCGCGCCTTCACCGCCGATGATGGTCAACCCCGCGCGCGCCGGCAGCGCCACGCACAGGGCGGTCAGCATCAGCGGCGCGGCCCGCGTCAGCGTGTTCTGCAGCGAGAAGGCATCACCGAAGGCGCCCCTGAACAACAGCGTCCAGGCCTCGACCGGGTCGTGCCCGCCGAACCAGACGAACACGCCGAAGGCGAGCAGGCCGCCGACCAGCGCCAGGATCGGCAGCGCGAAGCTCTCGGCGGTGTCTCGCCAGTCGGACATGGCTGCGGCCTCAGGCCTTGCCTATGACGCCTTCAACGAGGTAGTTCATCGACTCGAGCTCGAGGTCGGTCTGCTTGAAGACCTTGCCCTTGGGGATGACCACCTTGCCCGTGTTGTCCTTCAGCTCGCCGCCGAAGATGTCGAACGTGCCGGCCATCATCCTGGCGCGAACGGCCTCGGCGTTCTTGCGGGCGCCTTCGCTGACCGAGGCACCGTAGGGCGAGGACTTCACGAAGCCGTCGCGCAGGCCGCCGCGCACGAAGTTGGGGTGCGGCTTGCCGGTGCGTGCGGCGTCGACGATGCGCGTGTAGGCGGTCAGCCAGTTCCACTCGGCGCCGGTCAGGTAGGCCGCCGGGGCCAGCTTGGCCTGGCTGGCGTGGTAGCCGCAGACCATCTTGCCGCGCCGCGCCGCAGTCTCCACCACCACCTTGGGGCCGTCGACGTGCATGGTGAATACGTCCACGCCCTGGTCCGACAGGCTGTTGGTGGCCTCGGCTTCCTTCACCGGCATGCTCCAGTCGCCGGTGAAGATGACGGTGGTGGTGATCTTGGGGTCGACCGAGCGCGCGCCCATCGTGTACGCGTTGATGTTGCGCAGCACCTGCGGGATGGGCTTGGCGGCCACGAAGCCGAGCTTCTTGCTCTTGCTCATGTGGCCGGCGATGACGCCGTTGAGGTACTGCGCCTCGTCGATGTAGCCGAAGAAGCTGCCGGCGTTCTTCGGGTGCTTGGCCTCGTTCCACAGGCCGCCGCAATGCGCGAAGCGCACCTTCTCGTTCTTCGGCGCCAGCGCCAGGATGTGCGGATCGAAGTAGCCGAACGAGGTGGGAAAGAGCAGCGTGGCGCCGTCCTGCGAGATCATGCCCTGCATGCTCTTCTGCACGGCCTGCGTCTCGGGCACGTTCTCTTCCTCGACGACCTTGACGCCGGCCACCTTCTTCAGCTGCGCTGCCGCCTCGGCGTGCGCCTGGTTGTAGCCGAAGTCGTCGCGCGGGCCGACGTAGATGATGCCCACGGTGATGGGGGCCTGGGCCAGCGCCGAGCGCAGCGCGCCGGGCAGGGCCAGCGAGGCACCGGCCAGCGCACCACCGGCGAGCAGGCGGCGACGGGCCGCGGCGTGGGCGCTGTCGGCGCCGAAGTCTGGATCGTGGTTCATGAGGCTTCCTTTCGAGGAGTGCGGACAGGGAATCGGGGGACCGGGATGCGTGGCCTCAGGCCATCAGGCTGACGTGCGCGGCCACCACGCGCCAGCCTTCGGGCAGGCGCACCCAGGTCTGGCTCTGGCGGCCGGTCTTGGTGCTGCCCTCGCGCTGGAACAGGGTCATCGCGGTGGCGAAGTCGCGTCCGTAGGTGGTGATGACGGTCCGGTCGATGGTCCGGGCCAGCCCGACGCTGGGGCGCGCCAGGCGGAAGGCACGGATCTCGTCGATGCCGTACAGGTTCTCGCCCACGCCGTAGCGCACGGTGTGCGGGCTGGACCAGAAGAGCTCGTCGAGCACCTCGACGCGGTTGTTCACCAGGGCGTCTTCGTAGCGCGCGAAGGCGGCCGTCATCTCGGCGTGAACGTCTGGGAGGTTGATGTCCATGGTCAGAGGTCCTTGGCCAGGGGCGCGTGCACCACGCCGGCCGTTTCGAGGGCCTGCGACACGCGCAGGCAGAGGTCTTCGCGCCAGGGCGCGGCGATGATCTGCACACCGATGGGCAGGTGCGGCGCTGCGCTGTCGCAGCCCCACACGGGCACGGTGGCCACGGGCAGGCCGATGCAGGAAACGGGCTGGGTGAGCAGGCCCATGCTGGCGCGCGCCGGCAAGCGCTGGCCGGCGATGTCCAGCCACTCGGTGCCGATGGCCGGTGCCGTGCAAGGCGTGGCCGGGGCCAGCAGCACGTCGACGTCGCGGAAGGACTCGGCCACCTGGCGCGCGAACCAGTGGCGCAGGCGCTGGGCCTGGTTGACCCAGGCCGCCGGCAGCAGCGCACCGGCCAGGAAACGGTCGCGCGACAGCGGCTCGAAGTCCTGCGGCCTCGTCTGCAGGTCGTGCAGGTGCAGGCTCGCGCCCTCGTTGTTGGTGATGATGAAGGCGGCAGCGCGCGCGCGGTCGACCTCGGGCCATTCGACGATGCGGTGCGAGCCCAGCGCCGAGGCCACGCGCTCGACCGCGGCCAGCGCGCCGGGCTGCGCCATGGCGCGGAACCAGCCGCCCAGGATGCCGACGCGCAGGCCGTCGGTGCCGCGCACCAGCATCGGCATCACCGGTTCGCCCGCGCGCGGGTTGCAGGCCGGGTCGTGGGCATCGTGGCCCTGCATCGCGTCGTACGCCAGCACGAGCTCGCGTGTGGACCGCGCGAAAGGGCCGAGGTGGTCGAGACTGGCGACAAAGGGATAGGTGCCGGTGCGCGGCAGGCGGCCGAAGGTGGGCTTCAGGCCGAACACGCCGCACAGCGACGCGGGCACCCGGATGGAGCCGTTGGTGTCGCTGCCCAGCGTCAGCGGCACCTGCCCCGCGGCCACCGCGGCGGCCGAGCCGCCCGAGGACCCACCGGCGATGCGCGACAGGTCGTGCGGGTTGCAGGTCGGGCCTTCGTGCGAGTTCTCGGTGGTGAAGCCGTAGGCGTACTCGTCCATGTTCAGCCCGCCCACCAGCACGCCACCTGCAGCTTCCAGGCGCTGCACCAGCACCGCGTCGCTGCGCGCCGGCCTGCCGTCGCGTTCGATCTTCGAGCCCGCCAGCGTGATGAGGCCGTCGATGTCGAAGAGGTTCTTCACCGCGAAGGGCACGCCGGCCAGCGGCCCGGCATGGCCGTCGCGGTCGATGGCTTCGGCACGCGTCAGCGCGCGCTCGGCCAGCACCGCGGTGAAGGCATTGACGCGGCCGTCGGTGGCCGCGATGCGGTCGAGGCTGGCCTGTACGGCGGCAAGGGCTTTCATGCCTTGGGTGCCTCCACCGGCACGAACACGTTGCCCGACTCGTCGGCCGGCGTGAGCGGAAAGTCCATCACGCGCGGCGCCATCGAGGCGGCGAGCTGGAAGTAGCGGATCACCCCCGGGCGGTGATCGGGCGCCAGCGTCAGGCCCAGGGCCGCTGCGGCGGCGTCGACGTAGGCTTCAACATCCATGTCACGCTTCCTCGTTCAATCGACCACAAGAGCCATCAAGCAAACGCCGCGGGCCGGCTTTGCCGGGCCGCTGGGGTTGCCCCCTTGAGGGGGCGGCCGAAGGCCGTAGGGGGTGGTCATGATTTCGACAGTTGCCGATAGTCCGGCTGCAGATGGAACCAGTACATGTAGCCGTTGACGTTCTTCTGCATGGCCACGTCCATCGTGGGCTGGAACAGCGGCACGCGCGGTACCTCGTCGTAGGCGAGCTGGATCATTTCGCGCACCGAGCTTTCGTAGATCGACTTGTTCTCGGCGAAGCGCGCGTTGGTGATCATCTTGTCGAGCTTGGGGTTCTGGTAGCTCATGGTGTTGAACACGGCGTTCTGACCGTGGTAGCACCAGTAGAAGAAGTACTCGGGGAAGTCGAGCCAGCCGCCGAAGCGGTTGATGATCATCGGCATGTCCTTCTTCAACAGGGCCGAACGCCAGGTGGCGCCCGGGATCTTGTTGATCTGGGTCTTGATGCCGATGGAGGCCAGCGCCTCCTGCGTCAGCACGGCCATCGGCTCGCCGACGGTGGCGCCGCCCAGGTCGAAGCTCAGCGTGGTCTCGAAGCCGTTCGGGTAGCCGGCTTCGGCCAGCAGGGCCCGGGCCTTGGCCACGTCGGTCCTGTAGGCCGTGGGTTGCGGCCAGGCGATGGTCTTCACCGGCCCGGTGGCGCCGTACAGCTTGGCTGCGCGCCCGTAGAGCGCGTTGTCGAACATCTTGTCGTAGGGCAGCACCCAGGCCACGGCCTGGCGCACCTTCGGGTTGTCGAAGGGCGCCTTGGTGGTGTTCATGCCCAGGTAGAACATGGCGTTCTCGATGGGCGTGCTGCTCACCTTGACCGCGCTGCCGGGCTGCGCCAGTTCGCTGAAGTCCTTGGGCGGCAGGTCGTAGGTGATGTCGATGTCGCCCTTGAGCAGCAGCGCGCGGCGGTTGCCGGCGTTGGGCACGTCACGCTGGACGATGCGGCGCAGCGTGGGCAGCGGGCCGCTCTTCCAGTCGTCGTAGCGCACGTAGACGATCTCCTGCCCCGCGCGAAAGCTCTCCACCTTGTAGGCGCCGCCGCCGGCCACGTTGTTGCGCGTCCAGGCCAGGCCCCAGGGGTCCTGCGCGGTGGCGTTCTTCTTCACCAGCTCGCTGTTGTAGACGCAGGGCACCACCACCGCCAGGTTGTTCATCGTCAGCTTGTCCTTGCGGATGAACTTGACGCGGAAGGTGTGGTCGTCCACCACCTCGAACTGCTCGGGCTTTTCCAGCGAGCCGGCGCCCATCTGGAAGGTGGGGAAGCCGCCGGCGGCGATGGCGCGCTCCATGCTCCACTTGACGTCCTTGGCCGTCACCGGCGTGCCGTCGTGGAACTTCGCGTTCTTGCGCAGCTTGAACACCACCGACATGCCGTCGGGCGCCATCTGCCAGCTCTCGGCCAGTTCGGGTTCGAGCTTGTTGCGGTCGTAGGCCACGCGGCCATCGGGCAGCGTGCGCTTGCCGTAGGTCATCAGGCGGTCGTAGCACAGCCAGCTCACGCCGTAGCTGGGCCGGTTGGCGCCCACGGTGTGGATGTCCAGCGAGTTGGGGCCGAACTCGTTGGCGACGATCAGCACGTCCTTGGGCCGGGCCTGCGCCGCAGCCGGCAGCGGCAGCCCGCCCAGGGCCAGCGAAGAGGCGGCGGTGCCGGAGAGAAAGTCACGTCGGTCCATTCGATGCTCCTTGGTGGATCGTTCAGCGTTCATCAATCAGCGGCGGGGCTGTTCCGGCGGGAAGCGACATAGGCGCGCCAACCCCCGAAGTCGGTCACGTCCAGCGCACCCTGCAGCGCGAAGGGCTCGCAGATGAAGCCGTGCACGGCGGTGCCGTCTTCCAGCACCAGCGTGCCCAGCCCCAGAGGCGACGGCACCAGCGCAAGAAACGAGCCCAGGGCGGCCTGCGGCATGGCCCACACCTCGATCTCGATGGCCTGGCCGCCTTCGGCCACACGCAACAGGCCGGGCTTGGGCGGCACGGTGCCCGGCAGCGCGAAGAGGCGGTAGCACGCCGCGGTCCGCGTGGCGCGCAGCAGCCGCGCGCCGCGCTCGGTGAGCTGACCGTTCAGCGGCAGGCCCGAGAGATGCGCACCGACCACGGCCAGCGGCATCGTCGCCTCGCTGCCGGGCAGCAGGCCCGTCTGCGACGACGGGCCACGGCGACCCGTGGACCCCAGCGGCATCGCGGCGGCCCGGGCCCACTGGCGCCCCCAGGACACCAGCGCGGCGTCGGCGGCCGGCGGTCCGATGAAGGTCACGCCGAAGGGCAGGCCTTCGGTGGTCGTCCCCGAAGGCAGCGCCAATGCACTCCAGCCGAGCAGATTCACGAAGTTGGTGTACGTGCCCAGCATCGAATTGGTGCCCACCGGGTCGGAGGCGACCTCTTCGTGGCTGGGATGGCGTGGTGCCGTGGGCACCATCAACAGGTCGATGTCGCCCCACAGCGCGGCAAGCTGGCTGCGCCGCCTCTGCAGCGTGTACATGGCGCGGAAGGTGTCCACCGCCGTCAGGCCTTCGGCGCGCTGGATGACCTTGCGCACCGTGGCGTCCAGCGACTGCGGGCTGTCGCGCAGCAGCGCCTCGATCACGGCATAACGCTCGGCGACCCAGGGCCCTTCGTAGAGCAGGTCGGCCGTCTGGTGCAAGACCGTGAAGTCGACGGGCACGACCTCGGCGCCCAGCGACTCCAGCCGGCGCAGCGCGGCCTGCCAGGGCGCGGTGTAGAACTCTCCCAGCACGGGGATGGCCGGCACGCCCACGCGCAGCCGGGCCCCTGGCGCCTTGCCGGCCAGGACCGCAGGACCGGTTTCGAAGCGGCTGAACTCATCGGCCCCGTCGGGCCCTTCGATGACGGCGAGCACGGTGGCGGCGTCGTCGACCGTCAGCGCGAAGACCGACACGCAGTCGATGCTGCGGCAGGCCGGCAGCACACCGGCCGTGCTGACCCGACCGGGCGTCGGCTTCAGGCCGACCACCTGGTTGAAGCCGGCCGGCACGCGGCCCGAGCCGGCGGTGTCGGTGCCCAGCGAAAAGGCCACGTCGCCGCGACCCACCAGCACCGACGAACCCGAACTGGAGCCGCCGCTGATGCGGTCTGCCGCGAACACGCAGCTGGGGGCGCCGTGCGGCGAACGCGTCCCCACCAGACCGGTGGCGAACTGGTCGAGATTGCTCTTGCCCAGCAGCACCGCACCGGCATCGAGCAGCTTGCGCACCACGGTGGCGCTTTGCGCGGGCAGGTAGCCGAAATCGGGGCAGGCCGCGGTGGTGGGCCAGCCGGCGACGTCGATGTTGTCCTTCACCACGAAGGGCACGCCGAACAGCGGGTGCGCGGCCAGCAGGGCGGCGCGGCTGGGGGCCGCGGCAGCGATCAGCTCCAGCGCCTGCAGTCGCTGTCGCAGGTCTTCCGGGCCGGCCCGATGGATCCACGCCACCGCCGGACTGTCGCCCAGCAGGCGCTGCGCACGGGCGGCCACGAGGTCGAGCACCGGAGCGCCTTCGCGGCAGGCAGCGAGCCAGTCTTCGACGGTGAGCAGTTGATTTTCCTGGAGCGCCATGCTGGTGCACGTTCTGGTATACCAGCCAGAACGCAAGCACCTTCCGTGCCACGCCAGCCGTTCACCTGGCCGCTGGTCGCGGCGCAGCGGGCGCTTTCAAGGTGACGGCTCGGCCGGCCCCCTGGCCAGCCCGCGGGGGCGGCCGGAGGCCGCCTGGCCCGGGGGCTTCAGTACCGCGTGCCGTCCTTGTGCACGAAGGATCGCCCCGCTTCGGTCACGAAGACGGCCAGGTCGTCGTCGGGGTACATCGGCAGGTCGCCCGGGACGCGCGAGCCGACCACGATGAACTTGGCCTCGGCCGCGCTGCGGTTCAGCAGCTGGTGGCCGTTTCGCTCACCCGCCTTGAAGCCTGCACACATGCCGGGGCGCATGAGGGTCTCGCCGTCGTCGGTGCGCAGCACCAGTTCGCCTTCCAGCACGTACAGCCATTCGTCGGCCAGCGTGTGCCAGTGACGTACCGACGACGAAGCGCCCGGCTGCAGCGTGTCGTGGCTGACGCCGAACTGCGTCAGGCCGAACGGGTCGCCCAGGGAGCGCCAGCTGGCGCCGCCCATGCGGCTGCGAAAGGGCTCGGGGTAGCCGGTGCCGGACTCCGCGGGCAGCGATTCCACGGCCACGGGGGGATGGACAGGCGGCGTCGCGCTCATCTGACTTCCCTCCGTGCTTCGCACTCCGGGATGAGCGCTTGGGAGCGGCCCGGCGCGCTCATCTGTTCGGTGGACGCGGCCGTGGGCGGGCCCTTCAGCTCGACGACGTTGCCTTCGGGGTCGTCGACGTAGATCGACGGGCCCTCGCCTTCGGCCCCGAAACGCGTCCGGGCCGGTCCGCTGTCGATGCCGGCCGCGGCCAGTTCACGCCGTATCGCGGCCTCGTCGAAGGGGTCGACCCGCACGCAGAAGTGATCGAGGTTGCGGGCTTGCGCGCCCGGCGCAGCGCCTCCGGCGCGGCCCTGCGGGCCATCGACGGGCACGAGGTCGATCATGCTGCGGCCAGCGCGCAGCTGCACCAGCCCGAGGTCGTCGCGCCGCCTCTCGACGCTGCAGCCCAGCACACCGCAGTAGAAGGCCAGCATGCGGTCGAGGTCGGTCACGCGCAGCACGAGGTGGTCGATGTCACGGATATGGATCATGCTCGATCATGCCTCCGGAGTGAGCCCATGAGGGCGGTCGCCTTCACCCGCCACCGCCGCGGCGATGCCGTCTGCGCGCCTGTTCCGCTTCGTCCTCGCGCGCCAGATCGTCGCGGACCCTCTGCAGGCGCTGCGCCTCGTCCTCCAGGCGCTGCAGATCCTCGGCGTCGAACAGCAACGAGGGCGGCAGCGCCACGTGGCAGCGCTCGCAGTGCGGCACGCGACGGTTGAACACGGCGAAGCCGCAGGCAGGGCAGCGAAAACGTGGTGGGACATTCGTCATGACGGCTCCAGAATGTACCCATGAACGCCCCTGATCCGCTCATCCCGCCCCCGACTTCCCCGGTTGTCCGGATGCCTTCGCGCTGGGGCGACGCCCCCACCAGCCGGGCGCCGGGCTGGGTCTACACCGATGCCGAGGTCTACCGCCAGGAGCTGGAGCGCTTCTTCTACCGCGGCCACTGGTGCTACGTGGGCCTGGAGTGCGAGGTGCCCAACCCCGGCGACTTCAAGCGCACGGTGCTGGGCGAACGCAGCGTGATCCTGGTGCGCGACCGCGGCGGCGAGATCCGCGTCGTGGAGAACCGCTGCGCGCACCGCGGCGTGGCCTTCTGCCGCGAGCGGCACGGCAACCGCAAGACCTTCGTCTGCCCCTACCACCAGTGGAGCTACACGCTGCAGGGCGACCTGGCCGGCCTGCCCTTCAGGCGCGGCGTGAAGCGGCAGGACGGCGACACGGTCGAGGTGCAGGGCGGCATGCCCGAGGACTTCTCGACGGCCGACCACGGCCTGACCAAGCTGAAGGTGGCCTGCCGCGGCGGCGCGGTGTTCGCCAGCTTCGATCACGCGGTCGAGCCCTTCGAGGACTACCTGGGCCCCGAGGTGCTGCCCTACTTCGACCGCGTGTTCCACGGCCGGCCCCTGCAGCTGCTGGGCTACAACCGCCAGCGCATCCCGGCCAACTGGAAGCTGATGCAGGAGAACATCAAGGACCCCTACCACGCCGGCCTGCTGCACACCTGGTTCGTCACCTTCGGGCTGTGGCGCGCCGACCAGAAGAGCCGCATGGTGATGGACCGCCACCACCGCCACGCCTGCATGGTCTCGCGCCGCAACGACGGCGGCAGCGCGTCCGTGACCGAAGGCGTGACGAGCTTCCGCGCCGACATGAAGCTGCACGACCCGCGCCAGCTCGACGTGGTGCCCGAGCCCTGGTGGAACGGCCCCACCGTGGTGATGATGACGCTGTTCCCCAGCGTCATCATCCAGCAGCAGGTGAACTCGCTGTCCACGCGCCACATCCAGCCGGTGGCCCCCGGCGTGTTCGACTTCGTCTGGACGCACTTCGGCTTCGCCGACGACAGCCAGGAGATGACCCGACGACGCCTGCGCCAGGCCAACCTGTTCGGACCCGCGGGTTATGTCTCGGCCGACGACGGCGAGGTCATCGAATTCGTGCAACAGGCCTTCGAGGCGCACCCCGACGCACGCACCGTCAGCGAACTCGACGGCCGCGACGCGCGGCCCACCGAGCACATGGTGACCGAGACGCTGATCCGCGGCATGTACGACTACTGGCGCCGGGTGATGGAGCTGTGATGGGCAGCGCCACCCCGCACATCGGCTTCGAGGACTGGCTGGCGCTGCAGGCGCTGTACGCCGACTACGCGATGGCGCTCGACCAGGGCGAGCTGCACCGCTGGCCCGGCTTCTTCACCGAGGTGTGCAGCTACAGGCTGCAGTCGCGCGAGAACTTCGAGCGCGGGCTGCCGCTGTGCACGCTGGCCTTCGAGAGCCGCGCCATGCTGATGGACCGCGTGCACGGCGTCGTCGACACCATCTACCACGACCCCTACTGGCAGCGCCACGTGGTCGGCGCGCCGCGCGTGCTGGAGGCCGGCGACGAAGGCATCCGCAGCGAAGCCAGCTACGTGGTGCTGCGCACCAAGCGCGACGCGATGCCCGAGATCCTGAGCACCGGCCGCTACGTCGACCGCATCGTGCGCACGCCCGAAGGCCTGCGCTTCGCCGAGCGGCACTGCATCTTCGACAACGACCTGATCGCGAATTCGATCATCGCGCCGATCTGACCCCCCCGGGTCGCGGGGTTCGATGCACCCACCCTGTCCGGTTGGTGTGCTTCCCGCCGTCCTGACAAGGGAGACGGCCAAACGGATGAACCCTGCGGCCGTCGGACCCGTTCGTCTCCGGAAGGCCGCCCTCATGATCCGTCTCGCCCTGTCCCCGCCGAAACGCGTCGCCTGCGCGCTGCTCCTCGGCCTGTCCACCTGGATCGCCCCCTGGCAGCACGCAGCGGCCGCGCTCGCCACGCTGGGGCCCGACGCCTTCGGCGTGGGCCGCGTGCTGACGCAGCTCGACGCCGGCGGCAGCCCGACGCCGTCGTTCGCCCTCGGCGACGGCAGCGCGGCCTACAACGGCCTGAGCTGGCGCCCGGCCGACAGCCGCTTCTATGCCGTGGCCAACGACTCCCAGGGCCAGAGCAGCCTGGTCTCTTTCGACGGCAGCAGCGCCGCCACGCTCACCCCGCTGGGTGCATTGGGCAGCGGCGTGACGGGCCTGAGCTACCGGCCGTCGGAAGACGCCTTCTACGCCGCAAGCACCTCGTTCCTCGGCGACTCGACCCTGCTGCGCGTGACGCCGGACGGCAGCAGCAGCGTGGTCGGCCCGCTGGGCCTGGCCTTCATGGGCGGCCTGACTTTCGGCGCATCGCCCGACCTGCTGTTCGGCATCTCGGCCGACGCCTTCGGCGTGCAGCGCCTGTTGCAGCAGATCGATATCACCACGGGGCTGGCCACGCCGCTGTTCGAACTGGGCGACGGCAGCCTGGCCTTCCAGGGCGGGCTGGCCTGGGACGACGACGCCGGTCTGTTCGAGGTCATCGCCAGCGACTTCCTGGGCGACTCGTCGCTGCTGCGCTTCGACCTCAGCGGTGCGGCCAGCCTGGCCCTGGTGGGCGCCATCGGGCCCGGCTACGTGAACGCCGGCCTGACCCGCGCCGCCGCCATTCCGCCGCCGCCGCCTCCCCCCCCGCCCCCCATCCCGGAACCCGGCACGCCGGCCCTGCTGCTGGCGGCGCTGCTCGCCGCCCTGAGCCTTTCATCTTCTTCACGCACACGGAGAACTTCATGCGCCTGACTTCCGCCCTTCGCCCTGCCCTCGTCGCAGCCCTGGCCCTGGTGACAGGCGCCGCACAGGCCCAGTTCTCGAGCCCGATGCGCAACGTCGAGAACCCCGACCGCTTTCCCTACATGGAGCGGGGGCAGACGACGATCAACGTCAACGTCGTCAACAACTTCATCAGGTTCCCGACGCCGGCCGGCAAGCGCTACATCATCGAGTACGTCTCGGTGAGCTGCACTTCGCCCAGCGCCACCGATTCCTTCCCGCAGGTCATCGTCCAGGTGGCCCGCCTCACGGGGCCCACCTCGGCCACCTTCCTCCAGGCCAACGCCGTGCCGATGGAACGCCGCGGCGCGGCACCCTTCGGCGGATTCATCTACGCGGGCAGCGCCAACATGAAGCTCTACTCCGATGCCCTGCCCTTCGACCCGAGCGGCGGCGACGGCATCGTGCTGAACATCTTCCACAGCGACTTCAGCGTGTCACCCACCTGCACGGCCCTGATCAGCGGCCACACCCTCACGCTGTGAAGGACCCGGCCATGACATCCCCCCTGCGAGGCCGCGCCGGCCGCAGCGGCGCACTCGGCAGGGCCTGGCCGGCCCTGCTGGGCGTGGCCGCCCTGTGTGCCTGCGTCGGCAGCAGCCTGGCCCAGGTCGAACAGCCGCTGCCCTACCCCCACGCCCAAGGCCAGGCCGATGCCCAGGCCGGGATGCGGGCCGCTGCGCCTTGGCGCCACCTGGGGCCCGTCAGGCTGCCGCCCGGCCCCCGGGTGAAGGCCGTGCAGGTCGGCAACGCCTGGATGCTCGAACTGGCGGCGCCGCCCGGCGGCGGCGCCCAGCAGGCCGCCGATGCCGACGCCGACCGCGCCCGCCAGTGGCAGGCCGCGCCCGGTCGTTTCCGCACCGTATCGACCGCGGTCGGCGCGTGGATGATCGAAGACACCGAAGCCACACCCGCCCCCGCGACCACCGCCCTGCCGGCCGGCGCGCGCATCGTCGACCTTCGAACGGCCGAAGACTTCGCCCGCGCTATGGCCGCCCCCGAACCAATGGTGGTCTACCGCGTGGTGAAGTAGCGGCCGAGTCGCTGCCAACGAAGGTGGTCAGCGGGTCGGCCAGGCCCAACTCGGCAGTGGCGGCCTGGAAGCTTCGCCGCTGGAGCGCTCCGGGAAAGCAGGCCGAGCCGCAGGCCGGGGGTACCTGCGGTCCGCCCTCACTTCACCGTGATGCCCGCCGTCTTCACGATCTTCGCGTAGATCACCTCTTCGTCCTTCATCGTCCGGGCCAGCGCCGCGGAGTCCCCGCCCAGGGCCTCGAAGCCCTGCGTCTGCAGCGCGCGGGCCACCTCGGGCGAGGCCAGCGCCGCATTCAGCGCCGTGTTCAGCCGCTGCAGCACCGCCGGCGGCGTCCCGCCCGGGGCCAGCAGGGCGAACCACAGCGTCACGTCCACGCCCTTCACGCCGGCTTCCGAAAAGGTCGGCACCTCGGGCAGCAGCGGCGAGCGCTTCGAACCGGTGACGGCCAGCGGTGCCAGCTTGCCGGCCTTGATGTGCGGCAGCGCGTTCGAGACGCCCGAGATGGTGAGCGGCACGCGGCCGGCCAGCGTTTCGCTCAGCGCCTGCTGCGGGCCCTTGAAGGGCACGTGGGTGAAGGACACGCCGGCCGTCTGCGCCAGCAGTTCCACCGTGAGCTGCGCCGCCGAACCGATCGCCGGCGAGCCGTAGAAGAGGCCGCCGGCCGTGCGCCGCGCCTCGGCCAGCAGGGCCTGCAGCGTCGACACCTTCAGTTCGGTGTGGGCCACCAGCAGGTTGGGCGCCGAGGCCACCAGGCCGACGGGCGCCAGGTCCTTGTGGATGTCGTAAGAGGTCTTGTAAAGCGCGGGCGTGATGACCAGCGTGTTCGACGACAGCAGCAGCGTGTGCCCGTCGGGTGCGGCGCGGGCCACCGCCTCGGTGCCGATGATGCCGCCGGCCCCGCCCTTGTTCTCCACCGTGACGGTGGTCTTCAGCGACGGACCCATGTGCTCGGCCAGCGCACGCGCCAGCACGTCGGCGGCACCGCCCGCGCCGGCCGGCACCACGATGCTGATGGGCCGCGTCGGAAAGGCCTCGGCCGCAGCGGCCCAGGGCATGGCCGTGCCGAGCAGGCCCGTGGTGATGAAGGTCGCCAGCAGGCGAAGGCGTGAGGTCATGAATTGCTCCGGTGGGTGTCTTCGACGATCAGGTCCTGGCCCGACCTGGGCGGGCCGGGAGGCAGCACGGTGATGTGCTCGCCCACCAGCACTTCCATGCGGTCCAGCGCCAGTTCCACGTCGCCGCCGTAGCCGGCGCGCACGCGGCGCAGCACGTCGTACTGCGTGATGCGCCACAGGCTGATGTGATTGAGCAGGGTCAGCCGCGGCTGCGTCTGGCGGCAGATCTGGTTCATCTGCTCGGGGCTGGTGTGGATGGACAGGATGCGGCGCGTGATCTGGTTGGCGGCGAGCTGCTGGTGCGAGGCGCCGGCGATCTCGTGGATCAGCACGTCGCAGCCGGCGGCCTGCTGCAGCACGCCGTCGCAGATCGTGGTGTCGCCCGACAACACCACCTTGCGGCCCTTCCACTCCACGCTGAAGCCGTAGGCCGGCGTGACGGCCGGGCCATGGTCGACGCGGAAGGCCGTGACGCGCACGCCGTCTTCGTCGAACACCACGCCTTCGCCGAACTCGGCCACCTGGAAGGCCTGGCCCGCCGGCTCGGCCGTCTCGTACTTGCGGCGCACGCTGAGGTCGAAGTGATGGAACTCGCGCAGGCCGTCCACCGCGCGCTGCGTGCCTTCGGGGCCGTAGAGCTTCAGCGGCCGCGCGCGGTGCAGCACGAACCAGCCCGTCATCCACAGGTCGGGCAGGCCGCAGATGTGGTCGGAGTGCAGGTGCGTGTAGAAGATGTCGGTCACCTCGGGAATGGGGATGCCGCATTCGTACATGCGCTGCAGCGTGGCGCGCCCGGTGTCGAACAGCAGCCAGCGGCCGCCGGCGCGGATGAGCGTGGCGATGCCGTGGCGAGACACCGACAGCGACGGGCTGCCCGTGCCCAGCAGCCAGATGTGCAGGTGCTCTTCCGGCGGGGCTTCGAGGTGCACCCCCTGGTATTCGTAGGTCGGCATCGAGGCCCCCGGCTGCATTGGCGAGCCTGCATCTTGTGCAGCGCCGCCCCACCGCGTCGAGCGGAACGTTCAGTCCAGCGTGTTCGAAAGAACAGAACGCTCGTTCGCGGCGCTCAGGCGGCTGCCAGCGCGGCCACCATCTCGCCCAGCGCACCGGCCAGCGCCACGCCGGCGGGCGACAGCAGGCCGTCGTGGCGGCAGAACAGCAGCAGGCGCTGCGACTTGTCGGCCAGCTCGGGCAGCGGCACGAACACCGCCGTGCCCTCGCGCAGTTCCTGTTCCACGCCGATGCGCGTCTTCACCGCCACGCCGGCGCCGGCCAGGGCCAGGCGGCTCATCATCAGCACCGAATTGGTCTCCAGGCGCGGCATCAGGCGCAGCGCGTCGCGGCCCAGCGCGTGTTCGAGCATGCCGCGCACGCCGATGGACGGGTCGGGCAGCAGCAGTGGCAGGCCGGCGTCCTTCAGCTCGCGCAGGCGCAGCGTCTTGCGGCGCGCCAGCGGGTGGTCGGCGCGGAAGATCGCACCCAGCGCCAGCTCGGCGCGGGCCAGCTCCTTCACGCGTGGTGAATCGGCGGTGGCATAGGCCAGGCCCAGGTCGGCCTCGCCGCGGTCGACAGCGTCGAAGACGCGCAGCGAACTGCCCATGGTCACGCCCACGCGGATGCCCGGCCAGCGTTCCCAGAACGACACCAGTGCCGTCACCACCGGCCCCACCGCCACGCCTTCGACGCAGGCCAGGCCGCAGCGGCCGGCGAGCTGCCCGCTGAGGCTCTGCACGAAGTCGCGCCCGCGCTCCACCTCGGCCGCCGCGCGGCGCACGTGGTAGAGCAAGGTCTCGCCGGCGCTGGTGAGCTGCACCCCGCGCGACACGCGGTGGAACAGCGGCACGTTCAGCTCGGCCTCGAGCTGCGTGATCTGGTAGCTGACGGCCGACGGCACCACGTGCAGCTCGGCCGCCGCCTTGCGCACGGAACCGAGCCGGGCCACGGTCTCGAAATAGAGGTACGCGGTGGCGTGAAGGGAGGAACGGCGGACGCGGACCATGGCCCGGCCGTTGTACTACGGCGGCGACGCGGCAGCGCGGGGCGGTCCGGCTTGACGCACCTGGCCGGCCGCACCATCATTCCTCGACGGAACGTCGATTCCGGCTTTCAGGTGCTCAGGGAGGGCGTCGAGATGCAAGTTTCGTCTTTGCGGCCGGTGGCCGGTGCTTGTGTCCTGCAGATGCTGGTGGCCTGCGGCGGCGGCATCGAAGACGCCCCCGACGCGGCACACGGTGCCAGGTCGCCCCCCCTGGCCAGCCCTGCCCCGCTGACCGACATGCGGCACGCCCGTGCGGAGCCACGCCGGATGGCCCTGGCCCTCGGGCCCAACGATCCCGTCGACGCCAACGCAGCGTTCGACTGGGCCGAATGGAAGTTCCCCGAACTCTTCCCTCGCGGCCCCGCCAGCGTCCAGATCGTGCATCTGGGCGTTCCCTACACCGTGCGCGCCTACTCGACCGGCAACTACCTGGGCATCACGGCGAACGGCGACATCTACGGGCTGGGCCCGTTCACGGGCAACCTGCTGATTCCGCTGGGCAGCCTGTCGGCGTTCGAGACGCAGATCCGGGCCGACCGCTGCAGCGTCTACCCCAACAGTTGCGGGCCCGTGGTGCAGCCCGGCAGCAACCTCAACGAATGCCAGCCGTTGACGACGCAGTCCCTGGTGGCCGGCACGCGCATGCGCGCCGAGTACGTCTACAGCGGCGCGGTCACCGGCACCCAGGTGCTGGACATCGAGGTCGGCGGCGCAGCCGTCTTCGCCAACCAGAACACCACCCTGCTGACGACGACGATGACCACGTCCTCGCCGGCACTGGGCAACTCGACCACCACTACCCGCTTCTTCCTGCAGGACGCGGGCGGCGGCCTGGTGCGCACCGTGGGCGACGAAGAGACCACCACGTCGCAGGGCTTCACCCGCTCCACGCGCTCGGTCTTCGACCCGCCCTACCTGAACAGCGAGTTCACGCTGGCGCGCGGTGCCAGCTTCGTTCGCACCACTAGCGGCCTGGAGACCCCGATCCAGCCACCGGGCACGCCGATGCGCTTCTCGGAGACCAAGACCATCACCTTCGTCACCCGCGAGTCGATCGTCGTGGGCCCCCGCTCGTACGACACCTGCCGCTACACCGAGCAAAGCGCCTCGGCCGGACTCACCACGCTCTGGTACCACGTGGGCACGGGAATCCCCGTGCGCATCAGCGCCGGCGGCGGTCTGGCCAACGCAGACCTGCGCAACGCCACGATCAACAACGCGCCGCTGTAGGGCAGTGCGGGGCGCCGTCGCCCTTCATCCCTCCAGCGCCTCCAGCCGGTATCCCAGCCCGCGCGCCGTGTGTATCAGGGGCGGCAGCCCGTCGATGTCGATGCGCGCGCGCAGGCGGCGGATGTAGACATCGACGATGTTGGTCAGCGGGTCTTCGTTCGTGCCCCACACGTTGGCCAGGATGCGTTCGCGGCTGAACATGCGGCCCGGCGCGCTCATCAAGAGCTCGAGCAGGGCCAGTTCGCGCGCCGTCAGCTGCAGCGGGCGGCCGCCGCGGCTGGCCTGCATGCGTTCGCGGTCCAGCTCCAGGTCGGCCACCACCAGGCGCTGCGAGGCTCGGGGCCGGAACTCGCGGCCTCGACGCGCCAGCGCTTCCAGCCGGGCCAGCAGTTCGTCGAACTCGAAGGGCTTGCAAAGGTAGTCGTCGGCACCCAGGCGCAGGCCGGCCACCCGGTCTTCCAGCGAACCCTGCGCCGTGAGCATCAGGATGGGCAGCGCCACCTGCGCGGTGCGCAGCGTCTGGCAGATCTCCAGCCCGCTCAGGCCGGGCAGCATGAGGTCCAGCACCAGCACCGTGGTGTCGCCGCCGGCCTGCGCATCGCGCGCGGCGTCCTGGGCCAGCGCGAGGCCGGACGGGCCGTCAGCGGCACGCTGCACGCGGTGGCCTTCGGCGCGCAGGCCGCGGCACAGGAAGTCGGCGATGCGGTCATCGTCCTCGACGATGAGGATGTTCATGCCGCCATCTCCTGGCCCGGCCGTGCGCGCGGCGGAGCGTCGCAGGCCGGCAGGCTCAGCCGCGCCGTGGTGCCCTGCCCGGGCGCGCTGGTCAGGTCGATGCGGCCGCCGTGGGCCCGCGCCAGGGCCTGCGCGATGGTCAGGCCCAGGCCACTGCCGTCGGGGCGCTGGCGGCGCGCCTCGTGGCCGCGGAAATGGCGGTCGAAGACCTGCGGCAGTTCGTGCGCCGGGATGCCGATGCCGTCGTCACGGATTTCGATGCACCAGCCGTGGTCGTCGACAGCGTCGGCGTGCAGGCGAAGCTTCACCGTGCTGCCCGGCGGTGAGTACCGAACCGCGTTGTCCAGCAGGATCAGCAGCAACTGGCGCAGCCGCTGCCCGTCTCCCAGCACGAAGCAGCGGCCCGTCTCCACGGCATCGGCCTGCAGGCTCACGCCACGCACCGCGGCCAGGGCCGAGGCCTGCACCAGGGCGTCGCGGGCGGGCTCCGCCAGGTCGAGCGGCTGCCTGACGAGCGACAGCGCGTCGATGTCGCTGCGCGCCATGGTCAGCAGGTCGTTGATCACCGCAGCCAGTTGTCCCGAGGTGTCGACGATGCGGCGCAGCGCGGCCTTGTAGTCGTCGGCGGGACGGTCGGCACCGCGCAGCGTGATCTCGGCCTCGCCACGGATGGCGGTGGTGGGCGTGCGCAGCTCGTGGCTGATGTCGGCGAAGAGCTGGCGCCGCCGGGCGTCGGCTTGGCGCAGGGCGTCCAGTGCCTGCTGCAGCTCGGCCGTGCGCGCAGCCACCTGCGCTTCGAGTTCGTGGCGCTGTTCGACCTCGCGCGCGCGGTGCACCTCGAGCTCGGCGGCCAGCGTGTTCATGCTGCGTGCCACGGCCGAGAACTCGTCGGCACCGTCCAGCGGAATGCGGTGCTGCAACTGCCCCTGCTGCAAGGCGCGTGCGCCTTCGTTCAGATGGTCCAGCGGCCGGCGCAGCGCGCGCGCGAAGTGCCACGCGGCGCCCATGGCCAGCAGGGCCAGCGTGGTGGCCATGGCCAGCCAGAAGCCGCGCATCCAGGCCAGCGACACATCGGCGGCGGCACGTTCGCGCACCACCGCGGCAGCTTCGCGCGCCAGGCTGTCGGCGATGAGCTGGCGCACATCGCGCCCCTGGGAGCGGTCGAACACGCCTGACAAGGCCACCCAGGCCTGTTGCGCGTCGACCCCCGCTTCCAGCGGCTCGGCTTCGTCGACGGCGCGCTTCAGGTCGCCGACGCTGGCCGACAACACCGCCAGCGCGTCCTGCCGCCGCAGGTGCTCGCTTCGCGTGGCGGCCGAGCCGTCGAGTTCGATGGCCTCCGAAGAAAGCGCCTGCAGCCGCTCGATGGTGCGCCGCATGTCGTTGTGCAAGGTCTCGCGCACCGAGGGGTCGGCGCCCGCTCCCTGCTGGCGCTGCGCCACCCAGGTGCGCAGCCGCTGCTTGGTGGCCGACAGCTCGACGAAGCCGGTGTGGATGTCGCTGGCCACGCGACCACGCTGCACCTGCCGTTCGGCCACGCTCAATGCGGCAGCGGCGCCCAAGCCCTCGATCACGGCGGCGGTGGCCAGCAGGGTCAGCGACAGGGTCAGGCGACGGCGAAACATGGCCGGATTGTGTCTTCGCGGACGCTGGGCCCGGGCCGTTCATCTGGCGTTCATGAGAGGTTCAGCACCTGCTCATGCAGGGTTCAGCCGCCGTGCATCGCCGCGGCGTGAAATACGTCTCGTGCCGGAGACGACACCCGTCGACACCGGCCAGCCATCAAACCAAGCACCCTGCTTCGATCGGAGATCCGCATGAAGACCCGCATGACCGCCATCCACACCCTGGCCGCCCTGGCACTCGCCGCTGCCGCCCTGCCCGCCGCTGCCAAGAGCGTCGTCGTCAACCAGGCCATCGGCGAAGCCGAAGTGCTGGCCGCACAGCAGGCCTGGTGCAAGGCCCTGGTGGACATCTCCACCACGGGCGACAAGAGCGGCCAGGCCGCCGCCAAGGCGCTGGCAGAGAAGGTGATCGACGCCGCCTACGGCTACCAGATGGGCGGCGTGCTGTTCAAGCCCACGCTGACCGTCAACCCGCAGACCTTCCGCACCACGCGCGCCGGCGCGCTGGCCTACTTCGTCGGCGGCGACACCGCTTTCCCCAAGGACACCGGCTTCGCCCTGAAGGGCTGGACCAAGTGCGAAGTGGCCAACGCCGCCATCTTCCTGGCCGGCGACAGCGCCACCACCATGGGCAAGGTGAACATCACCGGCAAGGACGGCAAGGTCACCACCGTCGACAAGACCTGGAAGTTCGTCAAGGACGACGCCGGCAAGCTGCGCATCGTGGTGCACCACTCGTCGCTGGAATACAGCCCGAAGTGATCGCAGCCGGCCCCGGTCGCGGCGCCCCGTAAACTGCGAGCAGAACAAGGGACACGCACCGAGGGACGCTGATGGACTGCGAAGCGGTCGACGCCGGCTTCGCAGCCATGCTGCACGACAACGCCGGCGCGGGCCAGGCCCTGGACGCCGCCTGGAAGGCGGCGGCCGGCGACGACGCCACGCGCTGGCTGTTGTCGGCCGCGGCGCTGTTGGGCCACGGCGCCGACTTCGCGGACTTTCGCGGGCTGCAGTCCTGGGTCCACCGCTTTGCGGCCGGCGAGCAGGCCGCGCCAGCGCTGCAGCGCGACATCGACCGCCTGCGCATCGACGGCGCCCGCGTGCAGCTGCCCAGCCTGACGCACGATGTGGCGCTCGACGCGCCCGGGGCCCGCGAAGCCGCGGCGCGCCTGTTCGAAGCCCTGCGCGCCGGCCTCTGGCCCGCGGGCGACGAGCAGCTGATGCTGGCCAAGGCGCTGTATGACTATCACGGGCTCAACGACGACGAGCAACGCTGCGAGCGCGTGGCCCTGCTGGTCGCCGAAAGCGCCGGTCGCGCGCCCGCGCCGGCGCATTCGCCGCCCTGGCGGCTGCGCTGGATGCTGTTGCTCGAGTACTGCCTCGACTACTGGGGCCAGCCTGCCGCGGCACTGGAACTCCGCCGCCAGGCGCGTGAGCTGGTCGAGGCCCATTCCGCCCCCGCCCTGACCTGGGGCCTGGCGGTATCGGAAATGCGCGTGGCGCTGCGCGACAACGACAGCACCGCGCAGGACCGCCTGTACGCCACGATGGACAGGCTGCGCCTGCAGGTGCGGCCCGGGCTGGCCCTGCGCGGTCTGTTCTGGCAGGCCACGGTGCTCATGCGGCGCATGCAACACGGTGCGGCACTGGACAAGCTCGACCTGGTGCTGTCGCTGTGCGACGACGTGGAGGTCCCGCTGCGTGACCGCGGGCTCTACCTGGAGATGCGCGCCTACGCCCTGGCCGGGCTGCAGCGCTGGGACGAGGCCGAAGCCCAGCTGCAGCAGCTGGCAGCGCACCAGACCGGCGGGCAGGCCGCCATGGCGCAGACCATCGCCATGGCACTGCGCGCGGCGCGTGCCTGGACGCAGCACGACCCGCACGCCCGCGCGCTGGCCCTGCAGGCCATACGCATGGCAGCGGCGCAGAAGTGGCAGCGACTGCTGCTGAACTTTCCGGCCTGGGCCGCCTGGCTGGCGCAGACCGGGCTCGACGCCGAGGTGGAAACCGAGTTCGTCTCGGGCATGGTGCGTGCGCGCCGGCTGGTGCCACCCGACCGGCACCGCAGTGCCTGGCCCTGGCGCCTGCGCGTGCGGGCACTGGGCCCCTTGCGCCTGGAACGCGACGGCCTGCCGCTGGGCACCACGGGCAAGGCGCAGCGCAAGCCGCTCGAACTGCTGGCGCTGCTGACCGCCCAGGGCGGTCAGCCCCTGTCCGCCGATACCGCGATGGACGAGCTGTGGCCGTCACTCGAAGCCGAAGCCCCGCGCGCCTCGCTGGACATGGCCCTGTCGCGCCTGCGCAAGCTGCTGGACCTGCCCGACGCGGTGCGCTGGGTGGACGGCCATCTGGTGCTGGATGCGCAGATCGTCTGGACCGACGTGGCTGCCTTCGAGGCGCGCTGCGCACGTGCCGAGGCTGCCGATGCCGGGGGGGCGGGCGCCGAAGAGGCCCGCGCCGCCGCCGCCGAAGCCATCGCGCTCTACGAAGCACCGCTGCTGGGCGCCCAGACCCTCGGCGGCCTGGTGCTGGCGCAGCGCCAGCGGCTGGCACAGCGCCACCTGCACCTGGTGCAGCGGCAGGCGCAGGCGTGGCTGGACGCCGGCCAGTGGCAGGCAGCGGCGCAGCTCATTGAACGGGTGCTGCCGCTGCATCCGCATGCCGAACCGTTGTACCGCGGCTTGATGGCGGCGCAGCTGCAGGGCGGCGAGACGGCCCTGGCCCTGCAGACCTATGCGGCCTGTGAAGCGGCGCTGCAGCGCATGCCGGGGGTGGCGCCGTCGGCCTCCACCCGGGCCCTGGCCGACTTGGCCCGCCAGCCGCGCTGAGCGGCTCAGGCCTGCTTCTGCGTCGCCCGACGGCGCGTGGCAGCGCCCAGGCCCAGGGCGGCCAGCACCAGGGCCAGGCTGCCCGGCTCGGGCACGGCGCCATTCGGCGTGACGATGGGATCGAAGTTGTCGCGCAGCGTCCACGACAACAGGTCGTGGTTGGCGTGCGACGCCCCGGTGGCCGAGGTGAAGCCCACGAAGGCGCTGGTCGAGCCGAGGTCGAGCGCGATGTCTCGCGTCACCGACAGGATCGGGTTGGCGGGCCGCGTGGCCGATCGCGTCAGGCGCACTTCCAGCAGGTTGGTGGCGCCGTTGTAGTCGATCCAGCTGTTCCAGATGTCGCCCAGGTTCATGTCGGCCTCGGTGACCTCGGCCTGCACCAGCGAATTCACGCTGCCGTTGACGTCCAGGCCCACGTGGTTGCTGCTGCCCTGGTCGAAGGGGTTCTGCCAGGTGTCGAACTCGATGCCCACGCTCTTGGGAATGCCGAAGAAGCCGATGCCGCCGCCGGAAGCCCCGACGTTGTTGGCCACCGTCTGCAGCGTGAAGACCATGCCGTCGGCGCCGCAGACGTTGCCCGTGTCGCAGAAGCCGCGGTCGGGGCTGCTGAAGCGGAACTGGAAGAAGGTGCTGAACGACGCGTTGGACGCGAGCGAGACGGTGTTGGTCGAAAAGATGCTGCCGCTCTGCCAGTCGATCGCGGGCGTGAGCCGCAGCACGTCGCCGACCGCGGCTGCGTTGCCGTTGATCTGCAGGCCGGTGGTGTCGGCGAAGTTGTCGTACTGCAGCACGACAGCGGCATGCACCTGCGCGGCGCCAAGAAGGGTGGCAGCGGCCAGCCAGGTCCTCGTGTTCAGCTTCATCGTTCCCCTCGTTCCTTGCTTGCTTGGATGTTCGCGGCCGCCGGATGGCTGGCCTGGGGAAGACTCTAGAAGCGGGCCTGACGCTCCCCTCCAACCGATACCTAACGGATCGCGGCATCGCCGTCCCCGGGAGGCCTCGAATGTGGGGGGGACCCCGCGAGTGCGGGGGGGGGGGGGCCCGGGAGCGAGCCGTCCGGGGCGGGAGCCTGCCCGCGCGCTGCAGGCGGGCACCGGCCCCGCTCGCGGCGCGGTCAACCGCGCATGTCCCAGACCTCCACGCGCAGCTTGCCGTCACCGTTGGCTGCCGCGGTGAGCACGCGCGCATCGCGGTTGCCGGCGGCGTCGGGCTGGAGGACGTGCGCGATGCCCAGCAGCTTGTGCGTGCCGCTCGACGTCACGCTCGCCACGCGCAGCAGCTTGTCGCCCTGGCGCTCGAAGCCGAAGAGGTGCAGCTTGGGTTTGCCCCGGTCCTTGGCCAGCAGCTTCTTGTAGGTGCCCACGCCGGAGGTGGCCACCAGGACCACCGGCGTGCTGACGTACAGCACCCGCGCTTCGTAGGCGATGCCCGCTTCGGGGCCCACCACGGCACTGGCCACGAGCTCCAGGTTGCTGCCCACCTGATCGGTCTCGAACTGCCAGTTGGCGACTTCCAGCAGACCGGTGTCCAGCAGCAAGCGGCCCCCGCCCAGCGGGCCCGTGCGCACGCCCACGTGGTCCTTGCCGATCGTGGCGGTCCAGAAGCCCTCGAACGCGCCGGCTCCAGAGATCGACACCGCGCGCACCTTGCCGCCGGTGCCGTCGCCGCCCAGGTCGGTGGGGCCGGGCCGTCGCGCATGGCCACGACCACGCGGCGCGCGCCCACGGCGCACACCCCCACTTCCGACACGGCGCCCAGGGTGTCGCCGCCCACCGCCTTCGGCTTGCCGCCGTCGCTGACGGCCCACACCACCAGCGACAGGTTGCCCGCGTCGTCCCGTGCCGCCGTGATGGCGAGCTGGGTCGGCCCCTGCCCGCTGCCCTTGCTGAAGGAGGCCACGGCAAGCCGGTTCACCTTGCCGCCGGTGGCCTCGCCCGATCGCTTGATCCTGACCATGGCGTCTCCTTGCCCGGCGACGAACGCCGGTGTTGCAGCCTGCAGACGGCCGCAGCTTGGGGGCGGGACGGGTGCATCGCCATCCCTAGTGTCGCGAGTTGGAAACCCGGGTCGCCAGCACATACAGGGCAGGGACCCCGCCACCCAGGCACAGGCAAAGGCGCAGACACAGGCAGCCCCTCGCCAATCCGGGAGAACCTGCATTTCACATTACAGCCGTAATGTATATTGTGTCGTCATGCCCAGCCAACGCCTTGCTGCACCCACCGGGACTTCGCAAGCCCCCCGCCCCCGTCGCGCCGCCACCGGCCTGAAGGCCCAGCGCGCCGAAGCCACGCGCGACCACCTCATCGACACCACCATCAGCCTGCTGCGCGACCGCAGCTACCACGGCGCCACGGTGTTCGAGGTGGCCAAGGCCGCAGGCGTGACGCCCGGGGCGCTGCAGCACCACTTCGGCTCCAAGGCCGAACTGATGATGCAGGCCACCGCCGCCATCCTGCGCGCCAGCGGGGCCGACGGCGTGGCCTGGCCCGCCGCCGACGGCCCGCTGGCCGAACGTTGTGCCGGCCTGGTGAATGCGCTGTGGCAGCGCTGCTACGAGCCGCCGCGCTTTCTGGCGGCCTGGGCGGTGTACTTCGGCAGTGCGGGCGAACCCGAGCTGCGATCGCAGATCGCGCAGCAGCGCGCGGCACTCGGCCAGGCGCTGCACCAGCGCTTCGTGCAGGTGCTGCCCGAACTGGCCGACCGGCCCGACGCCCCCGCCCTGGTGCAGCTGGTGCTGTCGACCCTGCGCGGGCTGGGCGTGGTGCGCCTGTTCGGCGCCGCGCCGAACGCAGAGCGCGTCCAGCTGCAGATGCTCGCCGTGTTGATCGACGGCCATTGCCGCAGCGCCCCGCCGGCCCGGGCTGCTGCCACCGGCGCAGCCGGCAAAGCCCCGCAGCGCACCCGGCCCACCCTGCCCAAACCCCGCACCTCCAGGAGACCTTGACCATGACCATCGCCTTCACCACCCGCCGCAGCCTGATCGCAACGGCCCTGCTGGGCGCCGCCGCCGTGACGAGTCCGCTGGCGGCCCTGGCCACCTTCCCCAGCAAGCCCATCACCATCGTCGTGCCCTACCCGCCGGGCGGCGCGGCCGACACGCTGGGCCGCATCGTGGCGCGCCACCTGCAGCTGCAGATGCCGGGCAGCACCGTGCTGGTGGATAACAAGGCCGGCGCCGGCACGGCGGTCGGCGCGCAGGCGGTGGCCCAGGCCGCGCCCGACGGCTACACGCTGCTGACCAGCAGCAATACCACCTGGACCATGAACCCGGCGCTGAAGTCCAAGCTGCCCTACGACACGCTGAAGAGCTTCGAGGCCATCGGCACCATCGGCAGCATCCCGCTGATGCTGGTGGCCCACCCCGGCGCGCCCTTCAACAGCGTGAAGGAACTGGTGGCGCTGGCCAAGGCGCAGCCGGGCAAGCTGAACTACGCGTCCTTCGGCGCCGGCACCAGCGCGCACTTCGCCGGCGAGATGTTCAAGTCCGCCGCGGGGCTGGACATCGTGCACGTGCCCTACAAGGGCAGCGCGCCGGCCATGCAGGACCTCATCGGCGGCCAGGTGCCGCTGTCCTTCGACACCAACGTCGCGTCGGTGCCGCAGATGAAGGCCGGCAAGATCAAGGCGCTGGCGGTCACCACGTCGCAGCGCATCAGCAGTGCGCCCGACGTCCCCACGCTGGCCGAATCGGGCCTGCCCGGCTTCGAGCTGTCGGCCTGGGTGAGCTTCGTGGCCCCGCGCGGCCTGCCCGAGAACGCGCGCCAGACGCTGGTGAAGGCCCTGGCCGAAGCGGTCAAGACCCCGGCCCTGCAGGCCGACCTGGCCAAGGCCGGGCTGGAGGTGGGCTACGAACCGCCCGCCGCTTTCGAAGCCCGCGTCAACCGCGAACTACCCGCCATGCGCGCGCTGGTACAAAAAGCCGGCATCACTGTCGATTGAACCAAGGCCAACATGCGCGTCGACGATCTCGTGACCTTGAGCGCGGTGCAGCAGCGCCGCCTGATCGGCCAGCGCAAGCTGTCGCCGGTCGATCTGATGCAGGCCTGCATCGCCCGCATCGAGGCGCTGAACCCGGGCGTCAACGCGCTGGCAGCCACCGACTTCGAGCGCGCGCTGGCCCAGGCCCGGCGCGCCGAGGCGCAGGTGATGTGCGGCCAGCCGCTGCCGCTGCTGCATGGCCTGCCGCTGGGCGTGAAGGACCTGCAGAACACCGCCGGCCTGCTCACCACCTACGGCAACGTGGGGCTGCGCGGCTTCGTGCCCACGGAAGACATCGGCCTGGTGGCGCGCCTGCGCGCCGCGGGCGCCATCGTCACCGCCAAGACCAATGTGCCCGACATGGGGGCCGGCGGCAATACGCGCAACCCGGTGTGGGGTGCCACCGGCAACCCCTTCGACCCGCGGCTGAACGCCGGTGGCTCGTCGGGCGGCTCGGCCGCAGCGCTGGCCTGCGACCTGCTGCCGCTGTGCACCGGCAGCGACACCGGCGGCTCGCTGCGCATCCCCGCCGCGCTGTGCGGCGTGGTGGGCCTGCGCCCCAGCCCGGGCATGGTGGCCCACACGGCGCGGCCGCTGGGCTGGTCGGCCATCTCGGTGCTGGGGCCGATGGGGCGCGACGTGGCCGACACCGCGCTGATGATGGCCGCCAGCGTGGGCTTCGATGCGCGCGACCCGCTGTCGGCGCACGTCGACGGCCGCGACTTCCTGCACCTGCCCGAGATCGACCTGTCGCGCCTGCGCGTGGGCTTCACCGAAGACTTCGGCCTGTGCGCGGTGGCCCCCGACATCCGCCGCAGCTTCCGCCAGCGTGTCGACGCGATCCGGCCTCTGGTGGCGCAATGCGAGCCCTGGCAGCCCGTGCTGGGCGACGCCGACCGCGCCTTCGACATACTGCGCGCCGAGGCCTTCCTGGCCGCCTTCGCCGACACCTGCCGCACGGCGCCCGAGACCCTGGGCCCCAACGTGCGCGCCAACGTCGAGCTGGCCTCCAGCATCACCCTGGCCGACCGCGCCTGGGCGCACCTGGAACAGACGCGCCTGGCGCGGCAGTTCACGAGCGCCTTCGAAGGCTTCGACCTGCTGCTGGCGCCGGTCTCACCCGTCTCGCCCTTCCCCTGGACCGAGCTCTACGCCACCGCAGTGGACGGCCAGGCCATGCGCACCTACTACCAGTGGCTGGGCCTGACCTACGTGTCCACGCTGGCGACGAACCCCTCGCTGTCGCTGCCCTGCGGGCGCGACGAAGCCGGCATGCCTTTCGGCCTGCAGATGGTGGGGCGCCTGAACGGCGACGCCGCCTTGCTGGGGGCGGCGCTGGCAATCGAGAGGGCCTTCGAAGGCGATGCGCTGATGGCACGGCCGCGGGCCGACGTGCAAGCCTTGCGGCAGGCTCGGCCGGAACTGCGGGCGATCGTCACGCACCCGCCGCTGGGCGGAGGTCTCGGGGCAGGCCCAGAGGCCGTCAGCCCGGTCTGAGTCCGGTGGGTGGGTGCGCGGCGCGTCGACCGCGTCGCGACAGCAGGGCGACACCCCACAGCCCCGCCAGGGCCAGCGCCAGGGATTGCGGTTCCGACACGGTCAGCTGCCCGCGCTCCGTGAACAGGAAGGGCTGGTCAGGCCCCTGCGGAATGATCTGGATGAGCGACGTGCCCGATCCGCCAAGCCCGGAGAAAAGGCCTGAACCGCCTGTCACGATGTAGCCCATCGTGTTCTGGAACGTCGTCGCATCCAGCACGCCCTCCAGAAGCCCGAACAAGTCGTTGTTTACGCTGGATGGATCGTCAAAAGCAAAGCTTCCGGTGGTGCGGAAGGTCGTCGCGCTCAAGGGCGCGACGATGCTGAACGTGGCGCTGAAGTTCCACGGCCCGGGCAATGGCGCCACATTGCCTGCCAGCGCCGTGGCACTGCCGACCGCCGTCAATTCACAGCCCGCAAAGGGATCCGGGCACGCGACAGGATCGGTGGGGAACACGACGCCGCTGGTCGAGAACGAGAACACCACGGCGGCCTGTGCAGGCAGGCCCGACGCGGCCGCCAGGGCCGCGACGGCGGCCAGTGCCACAGTTGAAGATGCATTCTTCACGAAGAGACCTCCCCGTTGATGGGCCGACCGACGGCGCTGGCTTTGCAGAGAAAGTGCGCCGCCGCGTAATTCTGCGTGCAATGCCCGGCATTGCAAATCCCGCATTGCCAATGAATTAGGGGCAGGACTTTCCCCAAGCGAGGCCCGCCAGGCCGCCGCCGCGCAATCGCTCACGCTGCCAGGGCGGCTTTCGATTGCAGGAACCGGCGGGCGTCGACGGGCGAGATGCCCAGCAGCTTCAGCGTGCCGTCCTGAGCCACCGGCAAGGTGGTGGCGGCGAGCCAGTTCAGGCCCATGATGTTCGCGGCCGCCGTGGAGAACGGCTGCATCAGCCTTTGCTGCAACCGGAACACCGCCCCCGGCACGCCGAGCACGCGCACCGGGCGGCCGAGCACCTCGGCGAACAGCGCCGCCACCTCGCCCCAGCTCAGCATCGCCGGCCCGGCGAGGTCGCGCGTGGCGTTCTGCAGCACCGGGTGGTCGACGGCTGCGATGAGGGCCGCGGCCACGTCTTCGATGGCGATGAAGGCATGGCGAGTCGCGGCATGGCCCGGCACCAGGGCGATGCCGTGGCGGTCGATCAACTGCCCCGTCGCGCCCACGAAGCGCTGCAGGAAGGGCCATCTGCGCGCCACCAGCGGCGCGGCGTCGCCACGGGTCGGCAAGGCGCTGCCGATGAGGGCGAACCAGTCGTCCATGAACGGACCGGCACGCAGCACCGCATGCTCCAGGCCGCTGTCGGCCAGGCGTCTTTCGATCAGCCGCTTGGTGCGGAACAGCGGCACCGCGTCGTCGTGCGCGGTCACCGGCACCGAGACGAGCACGAAGCGCCCGCAGTGGTGGTTCGCGCAGGCCCTCATCAGGTCGACGTAACCCCGGTCGTCCACCGCGTCGAAGCTGCTGCCATGGGTGGGAGCCACGGCATTGGCCGTGGCGATCACGGCGCCGGCACCGCGGCACGCAGCGCCCAGCGTCTCGGGCCGCATCAGGTCGGCTTCGACCAGCTCGACACCCGGGCGCCGCAGATGCGCATGCATCGACGTGGGCCGCACCATCGCACGCACGGGGCGGCCGGCAGCCGCGAGCTGCTGCACGATGCGCGTGCCGAGCTGGCCGCTGGCGCCGACCACGAGAACCGGCCGCGGGTCCATGGGTCAGGCCCCGAAGACCACGATGGAGGCGCCCCACAGCTTCGGCTGCTGGCCCGTGACCCTGGCCATCATCTCGACCAGGAGCTTGCAGTCTGCCCGCTGGTCTTCGGTGGCGCGTGACGCGATGTGCTCGTCGACGCTGGCGTCACCGGCCCGGGTCTTGGCTTCAGCCATCGTGCGCTCCTGCAGGACAAGGGCCTGGTCAGAACCAGTGGTCCCGGATGCAGCGCCCGTCGCGCGGCAGGTCTTCGAAGGCCACGAGCCCTTCGAAGTGATCGACGGGAAGGTGCGCGATGGCTTCAGGCTCGGTCAGCCGCAGGTTGACCGCCATCGGCTGTTTGCCGTCGGCGTCGGGCTTCAGCGTGCGCCACCAGGCCACGGTCGCGCAGGTCGGACAGAAGTGGTACGCCAGGTTCGGGCCCCGGACGTAGGTGCGGCTCTCGCCCCGCACGACGATCCGTTCACCTTCGTAGCCGTAAGCCCACAGGCCACCCCAGCGCCGGCACGACGTGCAGTTGCAGGCTGTCGCTGACTCGGGCAGGCCCTGGTAGGTCCAGGACACGGCGCCGCAGTGGCAGCTTCCTTCCAGCGAGTCGACCTGCTCCATGGGCTCCCCTCGGGCCGTGCCTGCGATGGCACGGTCCTCCCATTCTGTTCGGCGGCATCGATTTCGCCAAGCGTGCACAGATGCGGCAATGGAAGAGTCGAAGAACAGCCGCCTGCCGACAGCGCTGGTCGCCGCGCGACCCCAAAAAATGCCCAGTCAACCGTGGCGCCGTGGGCGCCTGGCAACCTTGTTCGCACTGCAGACACGCGAGAATCGAGGCTGACTGCGCGCTGAAGGCGTCCCGACATGGCCGACTTGATTCATCTGATCTACAACAGCGTGGCCACCGGCTCGCAGCCCCAGCAGGAGGTGCGCGACATCCTGACCAAGTCGCGCACGAACAATGCGGCGAGCCAGGTCACAGGCATGCTGCTGCTGGCCGAAGGCAGCTTCTTCCAGGTGCTGGAGGGCCCGTCGGCCGCGGTGGAAGAGACCTTCGCGCGCGTCTGCGCCGACCCACGACACACCCGCGTCACGGTCATCATCCGCGAACCCATCGCCCGCCGCGCGTTTTCCGAGTGGACCATGGGCCTGGCATCGCTGACCTCGGAAGACCTCCGCAGCACCGAGGGCCTGAACGACCTGTTCCAGAGTGCACAGGTGCTGGAAGCGATCGACCCCGGGCGCGCGCGCAAGCTGCTGGAAGCCTTCAAGAACGGTCGCTGGCGCGTGCGGCTCAACGGTGCGCTGTCCGTGCCGAAGGCGCCGCCGCCGCCCCTGGCCGAAGACGCCGCCGACGCGGCACCCAGGCCCGGCACGGTCCGCCCCGAATTCAGCTTCGCGTTCCAGCCCATCGTCGATGCCCAGGCCGGCAAGTCGATCGGCCATGAGGCCCTCGTGCGCGGCCGCCATCAGGAACTGGCGGCCGAGGTGCTGAACCGCGTGCCGCTGCACGACGTGGCCGACTTCGACGAGGACGCCCGGCGCGTGGCCGTGTCGCTTGCCGCTCGACTGGGCCTGAAGGGGCGGCTTCACCTGAACATCGTGCCGCAGGTCCAGAGCGCCCGAAACCCGGGTCTGGACTCCACCCTGGACGCGGCCCGGCGCTGCGGCCTGACGCCGGACCGCCTGGTGCTGGAGGTCAAGCACGAAGCCACCATCGCCGACCCCGTCGCCACGGCCCAGTGGTTGCAGCAGTACCGCGAGCACGGCGTCCTCGTCAGCATCGACGACTTCGGCTCGGGCCACGCCGGTCTGGCGCTGCTCGATCACTACCAGCCGAACATGATCTCGCTGAGCATGTGGCTGGTCCGGAACATCGAGAGTCACGGCCCGCGCCAGGCGATCCTGCGCGGCCTGATGCAGACCTGCGGCGACCTGGGCATCGACATCATCGCCAAGGGCGTGGAAAGCATCGACGAATACGGCTTCCTGCGCGCCGAGGGCATCACCCTGTTCCAGGGCTACCTGCTGGGCAAGCCCGGCTTCGAACAACTGCCGCGGGCCATGCTGCCGGCCGAGGCGGGTTGACACCACCACCGCCCGGCACCGGAAGCACACCGTGTCCACGCCCTACTCCTTTGCCTACCAGCCGATCGCAGACACCAGGAACCGCTGCATCGAGTCCTTCGAGGCCCTCGTGCGCGGGCCCGCGGGCCAGGGCGCCGACTGGGTCATGGACCACCTGGACGCCCAGGCACTGCGGCAGTTCGACATCGACGCGCGGCTGCGCGCCATTGCCCTGGCCGGCCAGCTGCAGCTGGCCGTTCGCCTGAACCTCAACCTTCTGACGGACAGCGTTGAAGCCGCTGGCGGCACGGCGCTGACCTCCACCGTCGACATGGCCGTGATCGCCGGGCTGAGGGTCGAGCAGCTGGTGCTGGAGGTGAGCGAGCGCGATGTCATCAAGGACTCCAGGTCCTTCGTCGCCCGTGCGAACCTGTGCCGGGCACTGGGCGTGCGATTCGCCATCGACGACTTCGGCTCGGGCTACTCGGGCCTGAATCTCCTGGCCGACTTTCAACCCGAGCAGGTCAAGCTGGACATGCAGCTGGTGCGCGACGTCCACCGCAAGGGCCCGCGCCAGGCCATCACGCGCGGCGTGCTGCGCACCTGCGAGGACCTGGGCATCGAAGTGGTCGCCGAAGGCGTGGAGACGGTGGACGAGTACCGCTGGCTGTCCGACGAAGGCATCCACCTGTTCCAGGGCTACCTGTTCGCCAAGCCGGCCTTCGAACGCCTGCCGGACGTGCACTTTCCGGACTGAACCGGTCGCGCCCGGGATACGGGGCGCCCTGCTCGCCGCCACCGGTGCGTCGCAAGCAGCTCTTCGATGACGACCGGACTCGGGACACTGGATCGGGTGCCCGTCGACGGCAGCTTCGACCCGCTGTTCGACAGGGTCGCCGAGGCAAGCGATCGCCCAGCGCGACCAGCGTCGCATGGCCGGTGAGCAGGCTGAGAAAGACGGCACGGGGCAGCTTGCTGGCTCACCGGCGTCGCCTGTCGACACGCCGTCTTGATCAAGGCTTTGCCCGTTTGAACATCCTGAAAGGATCGAGCTTGGAGCTGCTGGGGACGCTGATCATGAAGAGGCCGCCCATGTGCTGTTCCCAGCGGCCGCCCTCCATCACGACCTGGTGCAGGAAGTCGGCCAGTTTCGTCGACTCTGAGCGGTCCTCCGACAGCAGGCAGTCGAAGTGCCGGTACGGCCCCCTCTCGCAGACACCTCGGTAGACCAGTACGCCCTGGTCGGTGTAGGCACCGAAGACGACATCGCCAAAGCGAGGCATGTATTCGGCGTCGTCGTCGGGCGACAGCGCAAGAAACAGCAGCGGTTGCTCTACGAGGCGAAACAGCCCTTCACCGACCACCGACACCTCGACGTCGATCTCTGACTTCGAACCGACAGTGATCGACATCTGCATGGTCGTGTGGAGCGGTCAGGATTGAAATGCCTTCAGGCGACGCCGTTCAGCGCCATGGCGCCTTGGTCCAGCCGAACAGTACCTGTACCGAAGAAGCCGGCTGTCCAGAGGAAGACTGTCCACCATGGCGGCCGTGCGGCGAAAGGACGCCGTGGTGTTGCCCCTTGCGGCGACGTGCCCATCCCTCGGATCGCCGGTGCCGGTCGCGTGGACGCAGGGAAGGTCATGCCGCTGAAGGACAACACGGAGGTCGTGCTGATCGCCAGAGTGTGCCCGATGTCCCTGGACCTCATCAATCCACCGAATCATTAACTTGGCAGGGTCGGGCCTGCCCCGATCAGCAGCGGCCCGGCACCGCCGGGGCACCGCCCGTTCACCGCCCGTTCACCGCCGGTTGCGGTGATGCTCCCCGGCCAGCCGTTCGTTGCCGCGCTTGTAGTTGCCGGTGATGCGGGCCATCAGCTGCTGCGCTTCGGCACTGCCTTCGTCGCCGGCTTCCTGCTGGAAGCCTTGGGCCTCGGCGCCGCGCAGCGTGGACGCCAGGCGGCCGCGGTGCAGGATCTCGACGTCACCGTTCTTGCGGACGCGGTAGGTGAATCCGAGGTCGTGGGCAGACGGAGCTTCCTGCATGGGCTGGCCGGGGCAAAAACCCATTGTGCAAGAACCGGGCTCGCTTGCCCATGGTGCTGCCCTGAGGTCAGGACAGCCACTCCGACCAGGACGGCGCGGGGTTGGACGCGGCCACGAAGAACAGCACCACCAGGGTGGCGGCCGACCACACCAGGGCCCAGACCTTGGCGGGGGGCCAGAAGAAGGTGAAGAGCGCGAACACGATCCAGATGAGGCAGGCGCCGAAGAGAAGCAGGCTGAACCCCATGTGCACCCACCGCGCCACGCTGCTGCCGGGTTTCCATTGCAGGAGGCCCAGCGAGGTCACGAAGAAGCCGAAGGCGATCAGGCTGAACAACATGTCGGCGTGGATTGTGCGATGCCGCCGAGTGCGCCACGGGCAGAGGCACCCCGGGGCGCACGAGCGGCGCAGCAGGTCCCTTGCTGCAGGGTGAACGGGACGCGGGGGGTGCGACGCAGCATCAACCTGCGCCGCACACCGCCGACCTGCCCGTGTGGTCGGCGCCCCAGCTGCGGTAGCCCGCCGTGTCGATGTGAAGGCGCCCCGACGGATAGCGGCTGAAGCCCATCTGCCAGTCGCGGCCGTGTTCACGCCAGAACCTGCACAGCGGGGCCGTCGGGTCTTCACCGTCCAGCGGCGTGAAGTCCAGCGCGAAGGTGCGAAGGTGCGCGCTGCCCCTGGCGCCGCCTGCACAGTCGTTCAGCAGCGGCCCCCTGTAGCCCGAGTGCACCGTCAGGGCCCCGAGGATGCCCTGTTTCCTGAGTTCGCCGAGCAGACGCAGGACGGACAGCACCGACGGCCACTGCTGGGGCGGCGGCACGGCGTAGGGCTCGGCATCGCACCGGCGCCAGTCGCTGGCGGACTTCAGCAGCTCGTGCGGCTCGAGCACCCCCGCCAGCTGGTGGGCCGCCAGGTGCTGCTCGAATTCGCTGACGGCGGCTTCGTGCATGACGCGCCAGGCCTGGAAGGTCGAGACGTCGCGAAGCTCTTGCGCGCCGGCCGCCATGCACAGCGGCAGCAGCAGCACGGCGGCCCGGCGCGGCCATCTCGGGGCCCGCCGGCTGCGCCACGGCGCGCAGCCCGCGGGGACAGCGGCGCCCGACTCGACGGCGTTCCGCCCGGCACCGCCCCGCGGCTTCGGCACGGCCTTCGTTTCGTGACGCAACATGCCTGGCATTGTGCCGACTGGCTCGCCAGGGGCAATCTCCACGCCCCCCACGGTGGTGACGCCGGCCCTGGTTTCGCTGCCGTTCGTGCGGCTGCTCGCCGTCACCGCGGCCTGGTTCTGGAAACGGGCCGGGCCGTCGACCACGCTCTCGACCGTGAAGCGCCCGGTGTGTTGGTGTCGGTGGTGGTGATGGCGCGCGCTGGCGGGACGGCCAGGGCCTGGACCCGCCTCTGCGCCACGAAGCGCAGCGGGTCGGCGGGCGGGGTGGCGGTGTCGGCACCGCCGCCGCAGGCGGACAGCAAGGCCAGCGTGACCAGGGCGCTGCCGCGCCCGGGTCTAGAAGCTGGAGCCCGGCTCGGCCAGGAAGGCCAGCTCTTCGACCGTCGACTCCCGCCCCAGGATGGCGTTGCGGTGCGGGTAGCGACCGAAGCGGTCGACGATGGCCTGGTGGCGCAGTTCGAAGTGATGGCTGTTCTTCGAGGTGTGCTCGCGGAACAGGCGCTCGGCCACCTGGTGGATGAGCTTCGATTCGCTGTGCATGTAGGGCATGTACAGGAAGCTGCGCTCGTCCTCGGACAACGCGGCATCGGCCCGCGCCGCCACGGCCTCCTGCGCGAGCGCCAGGGCCAGCGGATCGGCGGCGAACGCGCGCGGCGTGCCGCGGTACATGTTCCGCGAGAACTGGTCGAGCACGATGATCTCGGCCAGCCGGCCGCGGGGGCTGGCGCGCCATTCGAACAACTCGGCGGCCGTGGCGCGGCGGTGCAGGTCAGCGAAGCGCTCGAGGATCAGGCGGTCGAAGCCGGGGTCGACCTTCCAGTGCTGGGCGGGGGTGGTTTCCTGGAACCAGAACTGGAGGACGGTGTTGACCATGAGACCCACTCGTCAGGCGGCCAGACCGAAGCAGCGGCAGAGCCGAAGATCGGCGTCGGCCGTGATGGCGCGCCTGCCGGCGACGATCTCGCCGATGCGCTGTGCAGGAACCCGGATGTCCTTTGCGAGGCCGTACGTCGACAGACCCAAGGGCTTGAGGAACTGCTCTTCAAGCATCTCACCGGGCGAAGCGGGCGGAACGGTGCGCATAGCGTCCTTCAGCAGCGTCTGGCAGCGCTGCATCTTGAACAGTATCAGGTGCGCGCGGACCCGACGCGGGTTTCCACTTGTCTTTCGAGCGGGGGCTTGAACGTCGAGTGGGGTGGGCAGCGTAGGCTGCGTTGAACTGATGGCGGCCGACGTGAACGGCCAGAAGGAGCTGATGTGCCTCGATACCTGATCTCGTTCGATGACGGTTCAATGGACCACATTCCCGACGGTGACTGGCCCGAAGTCGGCGAAGCCTCGCATGCGGTTGTTCGGGCAGCCAAGGCTGCAGGTGTGTGGATCTTCGGGTGTGGGCTGCTGCGCCAGCAGGCCACGATTGTCGGGACCGACGGAGCTTCCACTCTCGGGCCATTTCCCGAGACCAAGGCCGTCGTCGGTGGTTTCTCGATCATCGAAGTCGCGTCTCGCGAGGAGGCGCTCGTCTGGGCTGCGCGAATTGCCGAGAGTTGCCGCTGTGCACAAGAAGTGCGCGAGATCATGTTCGACCCGGAGTCCTGAGGTCCGCAGCGGACCGGCATCAAGACGAAGCAGACGCGCCACGGCTGATGGATGCGGATGCTGTGCTGCCCCTGCGGGCATCCGTCAGCACAATCAGATGAGCAACAGGGATGCCTTTCCATCCAGCACCCCCTCCGTCGCCAGCTTGTGGTCCAAGGTCGCGAGCATGCCGTGGTTGGCCCGAGCAAGCGCCAACAGGTAGATGTCGGTTACCCGCGCATGGCTGGACAGCAGTGACGCGTCGACGACGCTGATGTCGGCCAGGCTGATGCTGTCAGGCCAGAACGCATGCCCCGGCAGAGCGCGCAGGGCGACGAGGGCGCTGGACACGGCGCTCGGCGGCCCTGGCGAGTTGGGGTACTTCGGGTGACCGACGATGCGCAGCAGCCCGTTCTCGGTGATCGGGCAGGTGGCGAACGACTTCCTGCCCGTTCGGGCGAACCACTCATGCGCGTCATCGTGCTGGATGTGTGCCGGGTCCACCAAGGCGATCAGCACATTGACATCGAGCAGACAGCGCTTCACGGCAGCTCGTCGCGGAGCTGGTTCACGAGTTCCATGGTGACTGGCGAAGCGTTCTTCCTGCTCGCGAGGAGCGGGATGCCATTGCGCTCGGCGCGCGGGGATCGGCCCGCACGGGCCAGGCCTTGGCGGGCCAGCGCAGAGACCACCTCGCCGACCGTGCGCTGTTCCTTCTCTGCCAGGTGCTTTGCCGCGGCAAGCACGTCGTCATCGATGGTCAGTGTGGTGCGCATGCTTGCCTCCTGTCCGATGTTCTGCATCATACATCATGCATCAAGCATCACTTACGAAGGTGGTTCGATCGCACTCGGAGTTGCAGCGATCAGCCATCGCCCCACTACCCCCTCCCCACTTCCGCACCGCGTCCTTGTCCCAGAAGATCGCCATGCTTGTCTCAAGCCGCAGGAAGACCAGCTTCTTGTGGAAGCCCCTCTTGCCGGGCCGCCCGCGGTGCAGGGCGCGTTGTCGAAGATCGAGTCACCGAGCAATGCGATGTGGGCCATGGGTTTGCCTTCAAGGAACGATGTCGTCGGCAGGGGGTGAGAAGAACTCCGGCTCGTGCAGGTGATGGTAGGGCGCCGCGACGACCCCGTGGTCCACCAGCGAGATCACTTCGGCCCGGGGGCGCCCGGCCTCTTCGACGATGACGGAGAGCAGCCCACCGAGGCTGCCGAAGGGCAAGTGCGCCGAAGCGCAGGCCACGACCTCGCCCGAGGCAACGGCCTCCCGGACGAGCGCAGCGGTCTTCTTTCGTGAAGCCGCCTGCACCGGGTGGACGGAGCCGTCCGGCTTCATGACCCAGGTGAGCGACTTGAAGGCTTCGTTGGCGTCGACAAAGGGTTGGGCCTGCTGCCGCGCGAACGCCAGCAGTGCCACCTGGTGCGAACCCAGGTCGGCCGCCGTGCCGACCAGGGGATAGGGCGAGACCTTCACGTGCTTGAACAGCTGCAGGTCGCCCCAGCGCCTTTGTTCGGCTTCGACGGCGTACTTCAAGCGGCCCTGGCGGCTGGGCCAGATCAGGCCTTCGCATTCCTGGAAGACATGCGCACCGCGCCGGGCGTCGCCCGCCCGGTAGGCTTCGTGCGCCATGTCGATCATCTCGCGCAGCACCCCGCACAGGCGCTGCTGGTCCTTCAGCTTCTTCTCGACGAACACGAAGCCGCTGCGGATGAGCTCGAAAGCTTCGTCCAGCGCCGCGGCTTGATCGGCCACCGGTTGGCCGTCGAAGGTTCTGAACGACGAGGGCGCAAAGAGGATGATGGTTGACCAGGCGTCGTGATACTGGCCGAGGGTTTCGAAGTGCATAGGTCAGGCGGAAGGTTGAGCGGCGATACGCGGAAGCCTCGACTCCGTGGTCGGGCCAGCCGGCGTCCGCCTGCTTGAGGAACCCGATGATCTGTTCCTAGGTGACCTTGCTCTTCCTCGTGTCCGCCATTCTCGTGGTTGGCGGACTTCTGTCACTTCAGGTTGGTACGGCTGGAAGGGGGCAGGTCACTCTTGCCAGTCGATGGGGTCTAGGGTGGAGGACCAGGTGTGCATGGGGCGTGCGCTTTGGTGGCTGGATCGGGCGTTGTTGGGTCGGCTGTGCCGAGAGCCTCAGCTCTCACCTGACCAAGGTGCCGTGTGGCGGCACTTCGGGTAGGTGCTGCAACCATAGAACTTCGAACCTGCCTTCGCCCCCGACCGCGCGGTGCGCAACACCAAGGGGCTGGAGCACTTGGGGCAGACCGTCGTGCTGGCGTGCCTGACCCGCAAGGACTCCACGTGCGCTTTGCGCGTCGCCCACGTCTTCGGCAATGCGCCGCTTCGAAGTGCCTCACACATCGAGGCGACCTCGTCATCGGAGAAGAACACTCGGTCGAAGCTCTTGATGTACGACGCGTACCCGGTCATCAGGACGTTGCGCGGCATCGGCGTCTTGAACTCGCACTCGCCCCAGAACATCACCACCGAGTGCAGCTTGTCTTCGTCGATCCCCAGAAAGGAAGAGATTGCCTTGACGTGCCGGTAGTTCTGATAGAGCGGGTTCTGCATCCTGAACTTTCTCCCTGGCTTGACGACGGACCATTGCGGGGAACGCTCGTCGCCAAAGATCCAGCCGTCGATGTTCTTGGCTTCGATGACGAACACACCGAACCTGGACACGATCACGTGATCGACTTGGGTGGTGCCGTTGTCAGTCGGCAGTGTCAAGTTGTGCAGAGAGAAGTAGATCGACCCATCGAGAAAGACCTTGTGGGCGGCGGTGCCGAGCAACTCGCCGGCCCAGCCTTTGATGATGTTGGAGAGTGACATGGGTCTCGATGCAGAGCGGCGGTTCCATCTCGTCCGCGCGACGTTCGCACAGCGCTACAACATTTAGACCTCATCCGAGACGACGTAAGGCGTAAGGTCAATGGCCTTTGAGCCCTTCTTGAGGCGAAGGGTGTACTTCTTATTCTCGCGATAAATAACTACGTGCCAGTAGGTTCGTTCATCATTCTCGGTGACCCACGTACTCTGCAGCCAGGGTTTGAACTTTTCGTACGGCACAAGAATTAACCGCTCGCTAGAGCCGCATCCGAACGCAACATATGCCAGAGAATGCTTCTCAAGAAATACTTGCTGATGCGGATGGAAGGCGAACCAGTAGTTTGGATTCGAGTCGGGATTGTGCTCTTTGGACACAGAGCAATTCAGCGCTGTTGCTTCGTCCGGCGTGGAGTAGCCTGATCGACTGCGCTTGACGAAAGACGCCTTGAGTTGATTCTGAATTCGCTTCACACACGCCTCGTGAAACGCAACTGGCGACGCCTTGATCCCATCAACTTTCGGCTCCCCGGAACTTTGCTTGATCTCGATTGGAGTTTCGTCTTGCTTCACCTCTTCGGTTGTCGAGAAGAGTACGTCGGCAATGGCATCAAGCCTAGTGAACTCGTGGGGCACGAGAATGCTGTGGATGCGCTGCACGATGGCTGGATCGTCCACGTCCTCCATGATTTTCATGAGCCGAGTCAGCGCGTCGACAGAGATGATTCGGACATCCCACGCATGCCGCGACCCTCGAATCTGTGCCTCAAGATCACCGGTATCTTGGCGCCCGACGACGAGCAAGATTGACGATGTCTCCTCCGTCGTCTCCCCAGCAGCAATCAACTTCCGCCTGTACTCCGCGACCACGTTTAAGTCGATTCTGTACGTGTCCGTGGTCTTTACCTCGATCACAATGGCGTTCCCAGCCGGAAACCTCCATAGTCCATCAAAGCCGTTCTTATTCTTCACTCCTCGATAGCGGCCGCGCGTTGATTTAGCACCTAACCGAACGCCGATTTCGTTGACGATATCTTGCAAAGCCATTCCGGAGTCTTGGAAGGGCACTTCTAGACACTGCGCAGAAAACATCTCCAGCTTCTTGGACGGAACCGAAGCTAGGAACTCCCGAAACTCAGCGGAGCACGGGCTGTCATCCAGGAGCTTCCCCCCACCTGCGAAGGCAATCAACTGGTGAATCTGCTTGTCTTCGAGTTGATCGGGCGACTTAGCCCAGAGATCGAGTAGTGGCATGAATATGTGTTGGTGAAGTCTAGGGAAGGTCTGCACAACGTGATGCGCAGCTCAAGCCAAGGTGATGCTCTGACATTGCGTCGCCAATTGAGTGACGCGGGCCGTCCTCGCGGACCACGAACCCCGCGTCAGCGGCGATGCGTGCGCCACTGGCGCCGGCCCAGGCCCCTGCAGACGCACTCATCAGCGCGATCCAATCATCTGCCGTCTCGCCATCCACATGTTGGACAGCACGAAGAGCGTGAAGACTTGCGCGGTGTTCTGGGCCAGCCCGCGGTATCGCACCTTCGTGTAGCCGTACTGCCGCTTGAACACTCGGAACGGGTGCTCGACCTTGGCCCGAACGCGGGCACTCCACTTCCCGAGGCTCAGGGTATCGAAGTACGGCACGATGAATGGGTTGAACTTGCGACGTAGGCCAGGCCGCATGGCCACGTGCCACTGCGGCCCCTGGGCTTCGATGCGCTTTTGCACGCCTTGGTAGCCGGCACCGCCGAAGGTGACCCCCTCGTCACCGTGCAACAAGGCACCTGCCTGCGTCACGTCGTTGACGTTGGCCGCGGTGCCCACGACGCTTGGCACGAGCCCAGAGTGCGCGTCTACGCTGATGTGCGCCTTCATCCCGAAGTACCACTGGTTGCCCTTCTTGGCATGCTTCATTTCCGGGTCGCGCTCGCCTTCGGCGTTCTTAGTCGAGCTTGGCGCGGCGATCAGCGTGGCGTCGACGAAGGTGCCCTTCTTCATCATCACGCCCTTGGCCTGCAGGATGTCGTTTCCCACACGCAGCCTGGCGGTGGCCAGGTCGGCGGTGGCCAGGTCGTGCTTCTCCAGCAGGTGGCGGAATCTCGGGATCGTCATCTCGTTGGGCAGCCGCATAACGCCATCCTCCAGCTTGGCGAACTCGCGGAATACTGGCATGTCGTGCAGCGCCTCTTCCATCGCCGGGTCCGACAGCGCGGACCACAGTTGCAAGTAGTGGATGCGCAGCATGGGCTCGACGCGAAACGAGGGGTAGTAGCGTTCAACTACCTGCACCAGTGCCGACCAGGGCACCACGCGCTCCATCCCGTCGAGGAACTCGCGCTTGCGGGTCTTCTTCGTGGAGAGGTTCAGTCTGAGTCCGAGCTGCTTCATAGGCGTAAGGTTCACCCGCCCCGGGCGATAGGGATATTCGGACTGGCACGGAGGTTTGCAGACCTTCCCTAACGAATAGGTCGCCTACGCGCAGCAGGTTCGGCTGGCTGCAAAGTGGCCACTTGTATTTTCTTCCGTCCGCACCCTGCGCATCGCGCAGTAACGAGCCGCAATGGCGCGCGGTGGAGCCTTTATGCAATTCAAGCTTCTAAGACGAATCACATTCGCGATTCAGTGGAACACTTTGCTTGACAGGCGGGGAAGCCCTTGTAGTTCGAGCTAAGAGGGCGACATCGGAAGGATGCCAGGCTCAGGCAGGTGAAAATGCACCGCTCACCACTGGCCCGGGCCTGGAAGCTTGCCGTTGGCGCTCCGCTTAAGCGAGGCCTCCGCGACTACTGGTTGCCCGCTGGTTGCGTTGCTTGGAAGGCTTCTGCACTGTACGTCATGCGCGCAAAGCTCGGCATTCTCGGATCTGCAAAGCGATAAACGCCACGCCCAGAACGCCTCAATACGTGCCCGCCGTTCTCTCCCGCCAGACGCCGAAAGACATTGGAGCAGGTTGAGTCGGATAGCGTTCTCTTATAAAGCTCGCTGAAGCGCGTCTTTACGTCTTTCAATGAGAACTCTGGCAACTCAATATGTGCTGCCGCGTTAACAACTTGCTTGTACGCTAGTGTTGTCGACGAACGTGTTGCATCTTCGTAGGCATCTTTCAAGGATTGCTCCGCTGATTCTGCAGAATGCAGTAACGCCTTCGCAACATGGCTCTGGCGAATGTGTTTTCTGCCTTCAACGACGGCGAGCGCAGCCAAATTTAGACCAACAATATGCGCAAAATAGGGAAAACCATTTGCAAGTTTGGCGACTTCAGTCGCAACTTGCGGTTCGCAGTCGAATTTCAACCTGTGCATTCCCTGCAGTACAAGTTGGCGAATGTCTTCGTTCTTCATGCGTCCAAGCTTGACCTCATCTAGGCAACGTTGCACTGAAGGGTGTCCACCAGTTAGCTCTCTTGCAGTATCCGCGATTCCCACAACGATTAATTTGAGATTCGAATCGGCATCGCTCAACAATTTTAGAAGCTCGGCTAGTTGACCCTTGTCCGTCGGGTCTGAAATCGTATCTGCTTCATCAATGGCGATAAGCGATGGTTTCTGGGTCTCAAGAAGACTTGCAACAGCCGATGGCGAAAGATCAGTAATTGGCTTCTTGATCGTTGTTGTCTTCTTGGAGTTTAGTTCGCCAGTTGCCACAACCGCTGACACATTGGCCTTCATCGTTTCTTCGCGTGCGAATGTCGATTCTTCGATTCCGCTGATATCAAGCTTGGATAGTATTGCTCGGGCAAGAGATTTGAAGGTTGTCCGACTGTCGCAGGTTATATAAATGCACTTATGCATTTTCTTGCTGGCGATCAGGTGTGGAACGACTTTTACCAATGAGCTTTTTCCGACGCCGCGGTCTCCATATAGCAGAACATGGCGACCAGGTGTATCTAGGCATCCGAGGATTCTCATCAATTCTGGCTGCCGTCCCAACAGACTCTGTACCTCAGAGACTGGCTTGTGAGGCGTGAACGTTTTCCTCACGCCGCGCTTGTCAATGTCCTCGAGATGGTCTTGCCAAGAAAAGATCTTTGTCACTTGTGTCTCTCAATCTCACTGTAGCGGGCTAATGTGAGTGTAACTGCGTCGAAGGAGAAGTACTGCGAGTGCGGGGTGCTCGGATCCGTGGCCTATCGTGATTTAGGAGACGGCGCAGCCTGCTTGGGTAATTGTGCGGCTGTTCAGTTCCGATTTGGGTTACTGTTCACGTCTAGTCAATCACGCTGACCATAGCCAAGCCTAAGCAACGATTCCGATTCTCCCGTCTCCCTCCCCGCTGTCAATCACGCCAAAGGTCGGACTTCCCCACCCGTACAAACCCGAGAGCAGCCAGCCTGGCCGCCATTGGCACCAGCGCTACCATCCCTGAGGAACCCCAGCGCTTCAGTACTCCCCCATGCCCACCCGCCACCCCCACCGCGGCGAACCGCACCTCATGCACTCCCTGATGGAGTGGCGCGCCCTCGGCGAGATGGCCTTGCTGCCCTCCTCCCTGCCCCTGCTGGCCCAGGCGCCGCACGGCGACGGCCACCCGGTGCTGCTGCTGCCCGGCTTCATGGGCGACGAGAGCTCGCTGGTGGCGCTGAAGACCTTCCTGAAGAACCGCGGCTACGACGTGCAGACCTGGGGCTTCGGCCGCAACGTGGGTTTCCAGAGCAAGCATGCGCAGGCGGTGGAACAGAAGATCCGCCACCTGCACCACACCAGCGGGCGCACCGTGTCGCTCGTGGGCTGGAGCCTGGGCGGCGTGTTCGCGCTGTACGGCGCGCACCAGGCGCCGGAATGCGTGCGCGGCGTCATCACGCTGGGCAGCCCGGTGAACGTCGACCCCGAAGGCAGCCGCTCGCCGGCGCTGGTGAAGGCCATGTACCGCATCGTGGCGCACCGCATGGGGCCCGACGCCCACGCCCTGCAGCCGCGCGCGAAGAAGCTGCGTGAACGGCAGCCGCTGCCGCTGCCCATGAGCTGCCTCTATTCGCTCACCGACGGCGTGGTGCCGCCGCAGGAAGCCACCATCGACGGCGACCCCGCGCGGCACGAGAACATCCGCGTGCCCGGCAGCCACACCGGCCTGGGCTTCAACCCCCTGGTGCTGTGCATCGTGGCCGACCGACTGGCCCAGCCCGAAGGCGCCTGGGCGCCCTTCAAGCCCGCCGGGCTGCTGGGCTCGATCTACCGGCTGACGACCGGGCAGATGCCGTGGTCCGGCGCCGTGGCTTAGGGGTGGGGCTGGGCTGCACGGGCTTCTTGGTGCCCGGCTTCGTGGCGGCCTTCGGTGCACCCTTCACTGCCCTCTTCACCGCTGCCTTCACCGCCGGCTTGACCACTGCCTTGCGCGGCCGCGGCGCAGGCGACGTCGTCTTGGCCCGGGGCTTCGGCGCCCCGCGGCCCACCAGCGCCAGGTACTCCTGAAAACTGTCCCGCACGCACTGCGCGAAGTGCGCGGGGTCGGGCATCAGCTCGCGGCAGCTGGTGGGGCTGATGACGATGCGGCCGTCGTAGCTGGTGACGGCGAACACCAGGCCCATGCCGTCGGTGATGGGCATGATGGCGCTGAAGTAGGTCATCCTCGCGCCGCACAGGTACTGCGGCACGGCCGGGCCGGGCACGTTGGTGATGGTGCAGTTGGCCAGCGGTGACCGGCCACCCAGCGCCAGCGTGGCGCGGCCCAGCATCTTGCTGGCCAGGGCCAGCGTGGCGGCGGGTGTCTGCTGCGCCACCTCGGCCAGCTCGCGCGCGGCGATGGTCTGGCCGGCCGCCTGCGACGACGCGGTCTGCTCGCACACGGCCTGCAGGCGCAACACGGGGTCGTCGATGTGCGTGCCCAGCGCCACCGGCATCCACTGCAGCTCGGCCTTGTCGCCGGGCTCGGCGTCGGCGCCGCGGATGAACACCGGCGCGATGGCCGTCAGGCTGGCTTCGGGCAGCTCGCCGTGGCTCTGCAGGTAGCGGCGCAGCCCGCCGCCGCACACGGCCAGCACGACGTCGTTGACGCTGGCGTTCAGGCCCGCCCCGCGCGCGTGTCCGTCGCTGTCCACCAGCGTGCGGATGGCCTTGAATTCATCGAGCGTGAAGCGGCGCGTCTCGAACACGCGGTGCGGCGACACCACGGCGTTGAAGCGCGTGGGCGGCAGCTTTTCCGGGTGCAGCCACAGGTCGCCGGCCAGGGCCATGGCGGCGGGGCCGAAACGGCCTATCGCGCGCGTGAGCGGTGCGGCCAGGCGCAGCGGCGACGTCACCGTGCGCGCCACGCCGCGCTTGATGAGTCCCAGGCGCCCCGGTGCGGGTTCCGGAAACCAGGGCGCGGGCGGCGGCGGTGCGCCAGGCGTGGCCAGCGTGTCGTGCAGCAGGTCGGTGAGTTCGCTGCCCTGCTCGGGGTCGATGGCGGCGTGGTGCGTCTTGGTAAGCAGCGCGAAGCTGCCGGGCGGCAGGTCGAGGAAACCGTCGAGCCCTTCGATGACGTGGATCTCCCACAGCGGGCGGCTCAGGTCGAGCGGGCGCGCGTGGATGCGGCTGGCCTGGATGCAGAACTGCCGCCAGTCGCCCGGCTTGGGCAGCGC